>NZ_LJJB01000010.1:1132630-1830130 GCF_001420695.1 Brevibacillus choshinensis
AATCGTTCACATATGACTTCTCCGGCTAGCTGCGCTCTGGCACGTGCATGAGAGCCTCCATAGGAAATCTCCCCTTCCCCAATAAAGCCTGCGTGATACCCGACACTTACCTTGAGTGTGGCAGGTTGCTCTTTGCCCTTTCCTCCGGATACCTCGACGCGATTTGGCGAGATCTCCCGCAATCTGACAGACGAAAAGTCAACTGTGCTATCCGGGGTTAGATAGGCATAAGGGTTCGTGACCTCGTATAGCAGCTGTTCTTTCACGGTCCCCAGATGAATGACTCCACCTGTACCCTCTATTTTGGAGATAACCGCTGTTCCATCCTGGTCGATGTCGGCAAAAGGAAAACCCAGCTCTGCGAGTCCTGGCACATCCTTTTTTCCCGGATCAGCAAAATATCCTCCTGTGATTTGTCCTGCGCATTCTAGCAGATGTCCGATCACCGTACCTTGCGCCAGTTTGTCCTGCTCCTGCCACGACCAACCGTAGTGATGCATCATTGGGGCCAAAAACAAAGAAGGATCGGCTACGCGTCCAGCAACAATGATATCAGCCCCCGTCTCCAATGCGGGTAAGAGCGCCTCCGCTCCGATGTACGCGTTGGCTGAAATCAGCTGACCATAGACAGACAATGGCTCATTGGATTCCAGCGTTCGCTGCTCGGGATGCATCTGCTCCAACACATCGTCACCTGTCACAGCCGCTACCTTGATTGCAATGCCTTGTCGTTTGGCAATCTCGACGATCTTCTCCGCAGCGGCAACCGGATTGGCTGCACCCATATTGGTCACTAACCGCACACCGTTTTTCTTTAGGATCGGCAACAGCAGCTCCAACCGTTTTTCCAACAAGGAATCGTAGCCCAAGGCAGGATTTTGCAGCTTTCTCCTTTGTGCCAACGCAATCGTGCGTTCTGCCAGACATTCCAGCACCAGATAATCTAGCTTTCCTTGTTCAGCCAGTAAGACGGCGGGTTCCAATCTGTCCCCGGCGAATCCTGCTCCAGAACCGATTCTCAACATTTTGATCACCTCATAATGTAATGGCACCTGTAGCGAGGGCGACAATGGTCATGACGATGGTCGTGCCAAATGCCCATTTAAAAATAAAGCGCTGATGCTCGCCCAGCGATACTCGACGCTGTCAATGGACTCAGCGGGAAGCCCGTCGTCATCTGACCCAAAATCGCTGCACGTCCGATCATCAGTGGATCCATGCCAAAATTGCTGGCGGTTTCACTGAGAATCGGCAGAACGCCAAAATAATAAGCATCCGGTGTAAAGACCAAGCTGAGCGGCATGCTCGTAATCGCCACGAGTACAGGTAAATAACCGGCGAGTGCATCCGGAATAATGGAGACCAATGCTGTAGCCATCGCTTCGATCATTTTTGTCCCCGTGAGAATTCCTGTAAAAATACCGGCTGCAAAGATCATCGTAATGACCATGACCACGTTTCCTGCGTGGCTGGTCAGTCTCTCCTGTTGCTCCTGCGGCTTCGGGTAATTCATCAAAAGTGCGATCGCAAAGGCGATCATGAATAATACCGGGAGCGGCAGCCAAACCTTTATCAATGCCACAACCAGCACGATCGTCAACATCAAGTTGAACCAGAACAGCTGTGGGCGTTTGGTATGTTCAGCACCCAATTGTACGTTTGCCTCTGAATCGCTAAGATCGATAATCCCAAGGCGGGTACGCTCCTTTTTGCCAAGCCAATAAGAGGCAAACAAGACCCAGATAATGCCCGCGATCATCGCAGGTATGACCGGATTAAACAACTGAGCCGAGTCTGTATGCAGGACTGTCATCGCTCTCGCTGTAGGTCCGCCCCATGGCGCGATATTCATGACACCTGCCCCGAGACAGACAATACCTGATAGGACGAGAGGGCTCATGCCCAAGCGTTTGTAGAGCGGCAGCAGGGCGGAAATCGTAATCATAAACGTCGATGCCCCATCCCCATCCAATGCCACAATCATCGTGATCACGGCGGTTCCGATCGCGACCTTCATCGGGTCCCCTTTGACCAGCTTGATCATCCTCGAAATAAACGGATCAAACAGACCCGTATCAATCATTAAGCCAAAATACAGGACGGCAAAGCCGACCATGATACCCGTTGGCGCGACTTTCGTGATTCCGTCGAGCATCATCTTCCCCATCTCTGGAGTAAACCCGCCGAGGATGGCGAAAACAAGTGGAACGAGAATTAATGAGACCATGACGGACACTCGCTTTGTCATAATCAAAACGAGAAAGAGTCCAACCGTCAAAAAACCAAATAACGCTAACATCTACAACCCTCCCATCTAGTTTGTTTTCGCTACCTAGTTATGCAAGCCGCATACCAAAAAAGAAAACGCTTTTATGAAGCGCTTTCTTTTTAAGGCAATTCTATTTTTTTATAATCGCTATCTGGAATATGTGCACAGAAGCACTGATCAGTTGAGGAAATCTCGCATTACACATTTTTAGAATGTTATTCTAAAAATTTAGAATCCTTGGAGGAGGAAAGATTGTATCTTCGCATCTTGTTGTAGAGGGTGGCCAGAGATATACCAAGTACGTTTGCCGCATTCTTCCGGTCCTCTACATCCTCGCCGAACTGCTTGAGCGTTTCGCGTATCCAATTGCTTTCCGCATCATCCACTACATCTCGTAAAGTAGGATTGGGTGCAGCTTGGGAAAAGTCAGGAAAGGACCGCTTCACCTGCTGCAGATAGGCTGGAAAATGGTTCAGCTGGATTTGCGTACCTTCCGCCATACAGATGCTGTAATCCACCGTATTTTTCAGCTCCCGAATGTTCCCCGGCCAATCGTACTGCTGCAAGAGCTGCAAAGCCTCTTCCTGAACCACAAAGCGAGGCTGCCCATGATCGGAGGATGCACCTAGGAAAGAGGCAACCAGCTCCGGAATATCTCCCCGTCGTTCACGCAAAGCGGGAATATGAATGGACAGGACATGCAGGCGATAGTACAGATCCTCACGAAAAAGCTTTTTCTCGACCAGCTGCTTGAGGTCTCGATTGGTGGCAGCAATCACACGCACATCGATCTCGCGCTCCCTGACTTCCCCTACCTTTCGAATTGACCGCTCTTGCAGAACGCGTAACAGCTTGGCCTGTAAATCGTAAGGAAGCTCCCCGATCTCATCTAAAAAGATCGTTCCTCCATTTGCGATCTCAAACAGCCCCGTCTTCCCACCCTTTTTCGCGTTGGTAAAAGAACCTTCCTCGTAGCCAAACAGCTCGCTTTCGAGTAAAGCGGCAGGGATCGCAGCGCAATTCACCGGGATAAAGGGACGATGAGCTCTCTTACTTTCGTTGTGGATGGATTGGGCGAACAATTCCTTTCCGGTCCCACTCTCTCCTGTAATCAACACGGGTAGCTTGGAATCGGCTGCTTTTTTGGCGATGTGAACGATGTCCTTGAGTCCTCTTTGTGCTCCTACGATGTGGTCAAAGGTATACTTCGTCTGGTAAAGAGAGCCCATCGCCTTCTCCAGCTGCAGGAGCTTCTCTTTATTTTTCTCCAGCTCCAAAGAGAGCTTGTGAACTTCGGTCAGTCCCTTGCAGATAGAGACAGCTCCGACAATCTCTCCCTGAAGCAGGATCGGGGCCATGTCCACGACATATTCGGTGGTTCCTTCTTTACGATAAATACCTGCACGAGTCTTTCCATCCCGCAGTGTGTCTGCCAGCTGAGCTCCTGGCCGGACTGATCGCAGCGGTTGACCTAAAATGACTTCGGGTCGTACACCTGTGATTCGCGTATATTCTGGGTTGATCAGACGGACGATCTCTTCCCGATCAATAACGAGAACACCGTCGTGGATGGAATGGATGATCGCTTGGAACCATTCCAGCTCCTGGTTGAGGTTATGCTGCAGCATTCCACCCTCTCCTTTCAAATCTCTTACTTACAATTGTACCATCCAAAGATACCTTTCTCCTGTAAATAAAGACTAGTATAGAAGCCAGAAACCAAATACTATCTATAGTAAGGGAACAAGCAGATCGGAAGGAAGAGATCCTCGCAAACAAACCTTCCAGAAGGAGGAACCTATCCATGAAAGAATTAGTTATTGCGGGCGCCATAGCTGCTGCGATTTGCTCTATCGTTTTGGGGGCGTCTCTGGCTTCCCCGATGGACACACCAGACGGCATGATCGCCTTGCACGATGAAGTGGACGGGGTATTCATAAGAAATGGGATGTTACTTGACTATCATTAACAGAACTGCCTGCTGCTCATAGAGATGTTGTTGTCATTATACATTCCAATGAAAAAAACAAGCTGGCATTGACCCCCAGCTTGTTTTCTTTCCTGTCCCTCTACTATTTTTCAGTTTGCCAATTCGATGAGGACGTCTCCTTCATTGACTTTCACTTCCTTGACGGTACCATTCCCTTCAGCGGCGATGGGGATCTCCATCTTCATGGACTCCAGTATCACCACATCCTGTCCCTCTACTACTGTGTCTCCTGACTTGACCAGCACTTTCCACACGTTACCTGCCATGCTTGCTACTACTTTACTCATACGTATTCCTCCCCCAATCTCGTCTTCTAGCATTTATCTGGCTTTCCATTTTACCAGGCTAGGCAGTTAAGATGATCGGCTGCCCGTTAGTCACGACAACCGTATGCTCGTACTGAGCTACCAGGCTTTTATCTGGCGTGATCAGCGCCCAGCCATCTTTGCCGTCTTTTACGTATTCCGTCCCCGTCGAGATGAACGTTTCGACGGCAATCACCAAACCATCCGTGAGTAATCTTTTATCCCACTTATCAAAGTAATTCAGAATATGGGTAGGTTCCTCATGCAGACTCTTCCCGATCCCATGCCCCGTCAAGTTTTTCACTACGGTAAAACCGTTGCGACGCGCTTCATTTTGGACGATGCGCCCAATCTGGCTCAGTTTTGATCCCGCCTTAGCCGATGCCAGCGCTTTATACAATGACTGTTCTGCGCATTTGCACAGTGCTTGCTTGCGGGCATCTCCTTCACCGACCACTATCGATGCCCCCGTGTCTGCATAGTATCCATCGAGCTCCGCTGACACGTCGATGTTGATCAGATCGCCTTCCTTCAGCCGATAGCCATCTGGTATGCCGTGAGCGACCACGTGATTGACACTGATGCAGGTGTATCCCGGGAATTCATACTCTCGCCTCGGTGCAGAATGGGCGCCGTATTTTGTTAACACATCTTTTCCGATCTCATCTAGTTCTTTTGTTGACACACCTAGCTTGACTGCTTGCAACATCGCTTCTCTCGCCTCTGCCACGATCCTGCCGACTCGTTTCAGACAGATCAAATCCATTTCATTTTGAATGGACATGTAGATATCCTCCCACGTGTAAAGAATATCTACATGATATCCTATTTATTGGTAAACGTCATACAAATCGCCTGAGAGCAAACGGTGACAAATCGAAATCCGTTTTCCCCTTCATTTGTCACACCAATCCCGCCCTTACCGAAACGAGATTGAGTTAATAAGTTCAAAATATGAACGCGTTCATTAAAAGTGAGAAGCCTATTATGAGCCCATGAAAAAAAGGGTCAAGTGAAAAAACTTCCTAGCTTGCACCCTGTCCCATCGCTTTCATTATGTTACGGATGTACCTCATCGTTTTTTCTGCGGCCTGCCCTGGCTCCATATCTCGTCTCTTGTTCAGGACAGTCGTCATCATCCCTTCCCAGATGAGCACAGCCATTTCATTGACTTCCTCAATCGTCTGGTCATCGACGTCCTGTTCTTTTTTAGCCAGCTCCAATAACGCTTTGCTGCGCGAGGTCAGGTCCGAGTCGTAGAGCATCGGCTTGATCTCATCCGTAAAGCCGATCAGATCACTCGAATAAATGGAAAAGTAATGATTCACCATCTCGTCCGTCCTCTTCCCTAGATCAGCAATATAGAGAGCATAGTAGATTTGCGGTTTTTCAAAAGAATGCTTGCAAAAACACTCCCAGCTAAGGATGTACTTCTCCACGTACGTCTGCCCTCGCTCCAGATATTCCGGGAGTTCTTGCAAATATTCTTTTACAAAACGCATGGAAGCAAAGTAAATCAGATGGGAAAGCTCGTCAAAGTAATTGTAGATCGTCGAGCTGGTGTAGCCTGCCCTATCCCCGATTTTGCGCGCGCTGACATTCTCGATGCCTTCTTCTTCGATGAGCTGTACCGTCGCGTCTACAAAATACTGTAGCATTCGCTTTACTTGAATTTCTCTTCTTGCCATTCCAGTACCGTCCTTTGTTCATTTTCGCCTTCCCTACAGCGAATTGATTTTTCTTCCTATTATAACGAGTTTAGACGAAGAAAAAACCAACCTGTGCATGGTTGGTTTTGATCCGATTGCTTTTACCCTACTCGCTCCATTGGTTGCTGGTCCTGAATGAACCGGATGGAAAGGCGATTAAACTCTTCGGGCTGATCGACGTTGACGACATGCCCAGAGTCCGTTACCAAATGGAGCTGGGAAAACTTTCTCTGGCTCACTCGGGCCTGAACAGCAGGGAGAAACATGTAGTCCTCCTCCCCCATGATGTACAGGGTCGGGATCGGAGGCTCGTCC
The DNA here is from genome assembly GCF_001420695.1 of Brevibacillus choshinensis. Taxonomy (NCBI): domain Bacteria; kingdom Bacillati; phylum Bacillota; class Bacilli; order Caryophanales; family Paenibacillaceae; genus Brevibacillus; species Brevibacillus choshinensis. The sequence goes on from NZ_LJJB01000010.1 coordinate 1,139,219, forward strand.
GCCAGCAAATGATGGAGAAATCGATTGATTCCCCTCGTCAGTTTGAACCAGCGCTTGAACTCCTTTTGGCACAGCTTTTTCGCTTCCCTCACAAAAAGAGAGCGCGATTCCCGATGACGCTCATTGGGCATGATCACCCAGGCGAACAGGCGGTACAGCCACATGTACGGGACCATATGCTTGACCAAATTTCCGAGCGTGATGAGCACCTGGGAGCGGACGTTCAAGCGAGTCACTGCACCCCCCAACACCATCGATCTGATCCTGGATGGATATTTCGCTGCAATCGATTGAGCGATGATGGTCCCGAGCGACATGCACACAAAATGAGAGGAAGAAATCTGCAAATGATTCAACACGTCCACGATATCTTTGCCCACATCAGAAAACGTGTAGTCTACAAAAGCTTTTCGTTTGAGATCCTTTGACTTCCCATGCCCACGCAGGTCCACCAGTAGAATATTGAAATGCTCTTTGTACGGCTTGATCTGTTTATACCAAATGGATGAGCTCCCTCCTGCGCCGTGCACAAAGGTCACCCACTCTGCATTTTCATTCTGTATGTATACCTTATAATGAATCACTTATATTCCCCCTCCCTGTATTATAGTGGAGGGTTTGGCATGCAGAAAGCGCTGTCTTGTCATGAATTTGGCGTATTGGTGAAAAAAAAAGCGAAACCCTTCTATTATAGAAGAGTCTCGCTTTTCCATCCCGAGTCTCGCTTTTCCATCCCGAGTCTATGCTTTTCTCTTCCGACGCAGCTGGTAGTACGTCACAGCCAAAGCCAGTGCCAGTACGACCCCTTTGATAATATCGTAGGCGTAGTACGGCAGGTTGAGCATTGTCATTCCGTTCAGCAGCACCCCGATCAGGATCGCGCCGACAAAGGTACCAAAGACGTTCGGCTTCCCTGCTCCAAAAACTGAGAAACCTACGAACGCAGCAGCGACGGCATCCATCAGCATCGAGCCTCCGCTGCTGACCTGACCGGTACCGATCCGCGCAGCGAGAAGCATCCCGCCCAGCCCAGCAAACAGGGCAGACAATACATAAGCAAGCGTCCGATAGCGATCAACCGGAATGCCCGACAGGCGCGCCGCTTCCAGATTTCCGCCCGTCATGTACAGCATCCGTCCCTGACGCGTATAGGTCAAATAAATATGCGTGATGACCACGAGCAAGAACGTCAAAATAACAGGCACCGGCACAGAGGCGATTTCCCCTTGTCCCAGCCACAGGAACCACTCCTGGAATTTGCCCGGCGCCGTCGAGCCATCCTCCATCGGCATGTTTGCGTAGATGGAATACCCTTTAGAATATGTCATATGAATCCCGTTTACGATATAGAGCATCGCCAAGGTCGCGAGCAAATCAGGAATGCGAATTTTCACCACTAACAGCGCATTGATCAGACCGACCAACAAGCTCAGTGCAATAGGAACGATCAGTGTCATAAAAATACCTTGCTCGTGCCACACCATCATGGAAGCAGCTACGACTGTAGTCAAAGAAACCGTGGACCCCACTGAGAGGTCGAAGCCACCGACGATCAAGGAAAACGTCACACCAATCGCGACAAATGTCACAATCGAGATGGACCGTAAAATATCAGTAATATTGTCATAGGTAAAGAAATACGGGTTGGTCAGGCTAAAGAACAGCATGACGATGACGATCACCGCTACCGTTCCGTACTTGTATACAAAATCAAACAGGCTAAATTTCTTTCCTTCCATATTACTCACCTCCGCTTGCGTAATACATAATCAATTCTTGGGTAGCCTGCTCACGACTCAATTCCTTCACGATCCTGCCCTCAAACATGACGAGAATCCGATCTGAGATCCCGATGACCTCCTGAAACTCGCAGGAGAAGTAGAGGACGCCTTTCTTTTGTTCGGCTAGCTTCCCGATCAACCGATAAATATCGCTCTTCGCCCCGATATCGACTCCTTTGGTCGGTTCGTCGAACATAAAGACACTCGCATCTGTTTCCAACCATTTTCCGATGGCTACTTTTTGCTGGTTCCCCCCGCTGAGGAAGCCAACCAACTGGCTAATATCCGCCGTCTTGACACCCAGACGCTGGACCAGCTCCTTTGCCTGTGCCGTTTCCATTCCACTGCGGATAAAACCGAGTGGAGACCATTTGGCAATAGTCGCGACAGACAGGTTGTTTTTGACGGACTCTTCGACGAAAATGCCTTCTTTGCGTCGTTCTTCCGGTACGAGGACGATTCCCGCGTCGACGGCGTCTTTCGGGGTGCGAATCCGTACGGCTGATCCTTTTATCTTGATCTCCCCAGCTTCTGCCGCATCTGCTCCGAACAGCAAGCGTGCCAGCTCGGTTTTCCCTGCGCCGACCAAGCCTACGACTCCGACGATCTCCCCTTCGCGTACCGTCAGATCGGCGTTGCGTACTTTTCCACCTTTTGCTCCTGTCACCTCGAGGAGTGGCTCACCGATCTGGACGATTGCTTTCGGGAATTCCTCGGCAAAGCTTTTTCCGAGCATGTGACCGATGACTTCATCCATGTTGGTCTGTTCCGTCTCCGTCGTAATCACGTGCTGCCCGTCACGCATGATGGTGATTCGATCACAGATCTCAAAGATTTCCGGCAGGCGGTGGGAAATATAAATGATTCCGACTCCCGCTTTTTTCAGCTGGTCGATGATCTGAAACAGCCGCTCGCTTTCCTTGGTGCTCAACGGCGCAGTCGGCTCGTCAAAAATAACGAATTTGGCTTTCTGCACGGTCGCTCGCGCAATCAAAATCAGCTGTTTTTCCGACAGTGAGCATTCTTCGACGGTCATTTTCACAGGAATGGTGAACCCGAACCCGCGCAACAGCTCCTCCGATTCGGAGTAAAGACGCTGCCAACTGATCAGTCCTGAGCCATTTGCCTGGACGAGCTGATCCAGCAAAATATTTTCCGCCACGCTCAGATAGGGGATCAGCGCCGTATCGACTTCCTGATACACACATTGAATTCCCAATGCCTTGGCATCCTGTGGGGATTGGACCCGGACTGGCTGTCCATCGATTGAAATGGTACCGCCGTCCAACTGATACGCGCCCGTTAGAATTTTCATCAGGGTGCTTTTCCCCGCCCCATTCGCTCCGAGCAAGGCATGAACCTCGCCTGCCTTCACTTCGAAATCAACGGTTCGAAGCGCAGGCACACCGGAAAACTGCTTCTCGATTCCTTGCATTTGTAAGGTAGACACTCTATACACCCCCTAGATAAGGAAGATTCCCGTTGAGCGTTCAACGGGAATAGCCAACCATTCTATCCGATCTTACTTGCCCCACTCTTGTACATATTGGGAAAGATCAGCCATCGTTACTTTTTTGTCCTTTGGCAAATCTTCTTGTTTCACGAGAACAGGGTTCAGGTTCACGTTGTCTGGTACTTCTTCCCCTTTGATCTTCTTGAACACAGTCTCAGCCTGGATACGACCGATGTTGGATGGGTCTACCGCAGCTGTTGCCGTCCAAGGAGAATTTGCTTCTTGGATCATTTGCAGGTCTTCATCGCTCAAGTCGATAGAGTAGACTTTGATTTCTGTACGTCCAGCTTGTTGAATGGCACGTGTCGCACCCTTACCGAACTCATCCCATGCTGCCCATACGGCCGTAATGTCGCCTTTGTTCGGATACTTCTTCAGGATCGCTTCCATTTGGGATTGTGTATCCAGGGCGGTATTGTTGGTAGCCGAACCGAAAGCCGCGACTTCTTTGATATCAGGGTACTTTTTCAGGAAAGCATCATACGTGATTTGGCGTTTTTCCATGGGAGCAAAGCCCGCTACCCAGATTTTCACGATGTTTCCTTTGTTACCGTTGTCCGCAGCCAGCTTCTCCAGGCTCAGCTCAGCCAGCTTTTGGTCATCCTGTGCTACAGTCGGTACACCTGCAATTTTGATATCCGTATCAAACAGCACGACAGGAATCTTTTTGTCTACTGCTTTTTGTGCACCTTGTTGCAAAGCTTCTGCTGTACCGTGGTCAATCAGAATGCCATCGAAATGCTGGTTCACTGCTGCATCCAGGTTGGAAGCCATCTTCGCCAGATCGGTATCCGCGTTGAATACGGTCAGCTCGCCGCCGTTCTTCTCCACTTCTTTCTTGACCCCGTTAATGTACTGTGCCGAAAAAGTCCCAACATTTTGACGCATAATCAACGCAATTTTCTTTGTTTTCTCACCCGACGCGCCGTTCGGAGTAGCTGTTCCGGCTCCACCGCCGTTGCCGCAAGCAGTCAAAGCGAGAGAAGCTGTCAGTGCTAATGTTACGAGCAGACCAAATTTCTTTTTCATGGATGATCCCCCTTTGTAATTGACTCGTCGTAGAAAAGGTCGTGTTTTTTGCCAATCAGAAAAGCCTCTTTCCATCAGAAAGAGGCTAAAATCAGTGCGATTTCCCGCCTCTTATCTGTCAGGTACCTCTACCTGTTGGAGTTAGCACCTTGGCGCGCAAGAAACATCTCACGTGCTAGGTTGCCGGGCTTCATAGGGCCATTCCCTCAGCCTTCTCTGGATAAGAGTAGTTATTATTTTCGAAACGTTTGATTTATTATATACAGACTATAATCAATGCATTCGCACCTGTCAACTAGGTCTTTTTTTATTTAGCGTTCATCTGACAAAATCCCCCCACATTCTGGGAGGGATTAGGCTATCATGTGTCGAAATATCGGGAAATGATAGTGAGTCAGTCTGCGGTGGAGATGCCCGATGAGCCTAATAAAAGAAGTCATCCTTCAAATGTTCTTTGTCCTGATTCCCTTTGTTTTGTTCAATATTTACTACCGAGACAAGATGAGAAATTACAGCAGGAGTTTCATCCTCTTCACCAGTTCAATCAGCTTGTTCCTCGCGATGACTTTTGCCTCCAGCGTCGTAGACGGAGTCATTTTTGACATTCGGTATGTGATTATGTTCTTTGGACTTGTTTACGGTGGTATCCAGACAGGTCTTCTTTTGCTTGGCGAGTTTGTCATTTACCGGTTATATTTGGGGGGCGAAGGGTCCGTCGTCGCCTTGGTCATTTCCGTTTTTTCCTTTACGGTGTCTCTGCTAATGTACCGATCGTATAAAACAACTCACCGGAAAACGTTATTCACGATTATGGCGGGCATGTTGTTCTCCATCATCGCTCTATCCCTTACCTATTTGTATTTTCCCCACTACTTTGTCGAACATCTGACGTACCACTTTATCGTTATTCCGCTGCAGAATTCTCTCGGCATCTGGATACTGATGTACCTGTTCAGCAAATCAGTATCAGACAAGGAAATTTTCATCAAGCACGCACAAAACGAAAAAATCGAAACGATGAGTCACGTCGCCGCATCACTCGCTCATGAGGTGCGCAACCCGCTCACTGCCGTAAAAGGCTTCTTGCGCTTGATGCAGGAAAACCCGACGGACTTAACCAAGAATACCCAGTACATGACGATCTGTATGGACGAAATCCAGCGAACGGAAATGATTCTCTCCGAATATCTGGCCATTTCCAAGCCTCTGACGAATCGTTATGAGCAGGTAAACGTCGCGGACATGTTAAAGGTCATGCGAGCAGTCATGTCACCTTTCGCTATCTTGCACAATGTGGAGCTGGAAGTCCGGACACCCGAAACTTCCGTCACGATCATGGCCAACCCGGACGAAATCAAGCAAGTGCTCGTCAACTTCATCAAAAATGCGATTGAGGCCTGTGCCAATGTGCGAAAAGGAAGGGTGTTTCTCTCGCTGATGGTCGAGGAAGGCAAAGCGATCCTGGTCATCAAAGACAACGGGGTGGGGATGGACGAAGGACAAATGAAGCGTTTGGGGTCGATCTACTTTTCCACAAAATCTAGCGGAACGGGCCTGGGCCTTACGTATTCCTATCACGTCATCCACACGTTCGGCGGCACCGTCACTGTGAACAGCAAGCCAAATGTAGGTACGAAATTCTCCATCATCTTTCCCTATCAAGAGTAAATCCCCATACCCTGTAGCGGATATGGGGATATTTTTATCTTTTTTTACGCCTGTACGTTGCGTTCTACTTTTTGCACAAAGTTATCTACCAGTTGCTGAAGCAGCTTTCTGCCCATTTCATCGGAAAACTGACCAGCCTCGTCGAACTTCGTGTGAAGCTGAGGAACCAAAACCTCTGGGCGACCTACCGCGTCTAGGTTGAGAGCAAACATTTGCTCACGCAGATGCAGTTGTCCGCGGGAAGTACCAAAACCGCCCGGTGTTCCTCCCATGATGGCTGCAGGTTTCGATGCGAGTGGTGTGCCTACAGCTTGACGGGACAGCCAATCCAGGGCATTTTTCAGAACACCTGGAATCGACCAGTTGTACTCTGGAGAGCTGATCAAAAACCCGTCCGCAGATTTACATAGCTCTACCAGCTGAAGCACCGATACAGGCAGTTCTGCTTCGAGATCTTGATTGTAGTGAGGTAGCTGTGAAATGTCTGCCAGCGTGAATGTGTAATGTTCAGGCAAGAAGCCTTTTGCATTCAAAAGCAGCATCGTATTCAGAGAGCCTTTACGCAAACTTCCAGAAATACCGACGATATGTGGTTTTCCTGTCATAATAAATATGCCTCCTAATAAATAAACTTATTCATATATTTTGTTTCGTAATCACACGGTTTATCATACAGGATTTGGTTCCTGATTGAAAGCATTTCCTTTTCTGAAAAAGAATAAAGGCTGCCGAAAACGTTTTCGGCACCCCTTTGACTACTCCTCTTCCCTCTTCTCATTTTGCTGTTGGATTCTTCTCAACAACTCCTAGCTCTCTTGGAGTAGCGATGGGAAGTTGTTGACCCCCTGAAAGCCTGCTGGATCAGATCCGGGAGATCGACGAAAAAAAAGAGGTGGGTGTCTCCAATGTGACGGTCGATCTGCGCCGTACCCTTTCAAAAACAGAGCTGACCAATACGTACGCGCAGTATTGGGACAACGGGAAGACGACTTTCCAAGCGGAGAGCAACGGGCTGTTCTTGCAATTCGAATACACGCCAAAAAAATAATAATCTTGTGGGCTGTTACGAACAGCCCCTTTCCCCGTCTTTATCCATGAAATGAAAAAGGCACTATCCATGCCACTTAAGCGCTAAGGAGAGGAATTTACAAATGCTGAAAAAATATTTCTTGTCCCTTCTAGCCATCGGGCTCGTGACTTGCTCGTTTGCCCCTCTGTCTGGCCAGCCTACAGCGGCCCTCGCCGTGGAAAAGCAGAGCACCAGTCAAACTTCCCAGGCAGAGCAGCTCAAGCTGCTGGAGAGCGCCATTGTCCCAACTACAGCGCAGGATACTGTCGAGCTGTGGGCAAAAGCTGTCCAAATGAGAAACGGCGCTCTGCAATATGCGCTGTTTACCCAAAATGCAAAGCAAGGGGCCAAAGCATCGATGGAAAGCTTTCACTGGGTCACGGGAGCGTCGAGCCCGTGGGTCGAACAGTACCGAATCGAACGACTGCAGGTAGATGGCGAGCAGCCTCTCGAACAAAAGTTCCAGGTGGAATTTGATTTGGTGACTTCTACGGGGACATATGGTACAGATCAAGCCGAGGTCACGGTCGTCCAGCAAGGCAGCCAATGGTACATCCAAGGTCTTGGACCTGTCTCTGAAAAATCCGTCGGGATCTGGAATACACCTGAATCGATCAACGAAAAAAGCATCGAGGACAGCTTTACCTTGATGAAAACGTACGACAGCCCCATGGGGTATCGTATCCAACTGCCGGAAAAAGCTATGAGTCAACTGAAATTCGAATCTGCCGCATGCACTAATGAGGAAGGAAACCCTCCGTGCCTGCACGTTTATTTCAAAGACACGACTGCCAAGAAGGACGTGATGCTTGCTACTGTGATCCTTCTTAGCAAAGAGCAGGAGAAGCTCCCTTATTATTTAGAGCATCCTTTTATCAATAAACTGGGAGAAAACAAGCTAGGCGCATACTATTCTCTCTTCCCGAGTGAACACCAATACGCTGGGGAGGAAGAATCTGAGCAAGGGAAGGCATGGAGTGCTTTACTAGAACTGCTGCAGACGAGGATGGCCCATTTCAATTTGATGCCTTGATTGCTAGATAGGGAAAGCTCCGCGGTATGGTACCGGGAGCTTTCTTTCGTTTTACTTCACTACTGTTTTGGCTACAAACCCTACAAGATTTTTCCCATTTGCATCTTTGGAAGATCCGTAATAGAATCCGTTGCTCTCCCCTACCACTTGGACGAGCGTATCTTTGATTGCGCTGCCCCTAACCTGATTAGTGCCACCGTATATTGCGTTACCAACAGCTTGGACACGCTTGATCGACAGCTACAATCGTTTTCAGAAAATGCTAAAAAAATATTGTTTGATGCCCAAATAAATAAGGAGACCGGGATGTCTTAAATGAAACACATACGATCAACTGATGCAATTGTAGCCCTGGCACACAAAAAAAGCATAGATACATCTGAATAGGTCGAACTTGCTCTTAAGCAATTAATAAAGAAAAAAGAGCGGATTAACTTCAATACCGTGTCCAACCAGTCAGGTGTGTCTAAATCTTATTTATATAATTCCCCTGATTTCCGCAATAGAATAGAAATGCTTCGTAGCCAGCAGCAACAGGTATCATTATCAAAGAATTTAAAACACATTATGCGGGACGAAAGTAAGGATGCATTGCTTGAAGTAATGCGAGAACGAATAAAAGAACTAGAACTCTTGAATAAGCAACTAAAAATAGAAAACGTGCGACTTCACGCTAAATTATTCGAACAGATGTAATTTTTAGCGCAAACGTAATTTGTGAAAAGGTCAATTCGCTACATCTATTCGGTCTAAAGAATTTATCATATATGTAGTTGGTTCTATACTAACTATTCAGCTATTTAAATATATGGATTAAGTTGGATATATGTTCTTTGAAAATAAAGTTTTAGACTGAACCCAATAAATGATACAGCGGCGACCTAAGACCTGAAAATAAAGTCTTAGACTGCCGCTGTTGTTATTGAACTAACGAACCCTTAGTTCAATGATGAGTGGCTCCTGCAAAAGTAGATAATGTTCCGCGAAAATAATGATTTAGCCTGATCCCGCGCAGGTTTTGAAGCCGATCTACCAGTAGGAAGGCGTTCTGTATGATTGATTAATAATAGGATGGTGCTACTTTCGTTTTTTGGACTCCACGTAGCTTTCATAATTTCCCTCATAGACGATAGCGCCATCTGAATGAAGCTCCACGATTTTGTCCGCCAGTTTGTTAAGGAAATACCGGTCATGGGATATGAAAAGAAGGGTGCCTTCATACTTCGTCAGCGTGGACTCCAAAACTTCCTTACTGGATAAATCCAGATGGTTTGTCGGCTCGTCCAGCACCATGACATTCGCTTCTGCCAGCATGAGCTTGGACAGCGCGACACGTGCTTTTTCACCGCCGCTGAGCGAAGCTATTTTCTTGATTACATCCTCACCCGAAAACAGAAAGTTTCCGAGCACTCTCCGAATCCGAGCCTCTTCGATCTGGGGGAAATGACTCCACACCTCGTCCAGAATCGTTGCATGGAGTTGCAGGGAAGATTGCTCCTGGTCGTAATATCCGGTCGTCACCTCCTTTCCCCAGACTACTTCTCCGCTGTCCGGCAAGAATTCGCCGATGATAGTCTTTAACAGCGTTGACTTCCCAATACCGTTGGGACCGATGAGAGCGACCTTTTCGCCTCGGCGCAGTTGAAAACTAATATTCTTCAGCAACGGTTTGCGATCGTTGCTTTCTCCGAAACAGATCTCGAGATCGCGAACTTGCAATACTTCTTTGTGAGATGTTTTCCCGATATCAAACGACAGCTTTGTCCGCTTTAAGTCCCCGAGAGGCTTGTCTATCCTCTCTAATCGATCCAGCTGCTTGCGTTTGTTTTTTGCGCTTTTCGCAGAGGTGGCACGGACAATATGTCGCTCAACATATTCCTCCATCTTGGCGATCTGTTCTTGTTGCATGGCGTACTTCTTAGCGTGAATTTCTCGATTTTTCTCCTTCTCGATCACGTACTTGGAGTAATTACCTGTGTAGCGTCGGGCTTCGTTTCTTTCCAGTTCATAAATGACCGTGACGAGCGAGTCCAGAAAGTACCGGTCGTGTGAAACGACGAGGATCGCGCCGGGATATGAGCGTAAATACCCTTCCAGCCATGTCAGAGTCTCAAAATCCAAGTGATTGGTCGGCTCGTCCAATATCAGCAGATCCGGTTCACTGAGCAGCGTCTTTGCAAGTGCCAGTCTTGTTTTCTGGCCTCCGCTTAGCGTATGGATCGGGGTATCTTGCGAAAAGCTCCCAAAGCCCATCCCATGGAGAATTCCTCGGATTTTTGCCTCGATTTCATAGCCGCCATTCTGCAAGAACCAATCCGCTTTTGCAGCGTAGCGCCTCATCGTTTCTTCATATTTCTTGGCATCCGCCATCCATGCAGGGTCGCTCATTTGTCCTTCCAGCTCTCTTAACTCTTTTTCTACCTGGAGCATATCGGTGAAAACACCGCGCATTTCTTTTCCAATCGTATTGTCCAATTCCAGCCCGCTATTTTGGCGTAAATAGCCGATTTTTGCGCCCTTTGCGAGATAAACATCTCCTCGGTCATAAGGGAGTTCACCTGCAATGATCTGTAGAAGGGTAGATTTTCCGGCGCCATTCACCCCGATCAGACCAATCCGTTCACTTGTTTCAATCTTCATAGACACTCCAGAGAGCATCGGCGTGCCCCCGTAGCTTTTGCTGATTTCATTTAGTTGCAGTAACATGTACGATCACTCTTTCCTGATATAGTAGAATCCCATCCTTTCATCACCATTTCGCCAACCTGGAATCCATAAGAACAATTTCATCTTGTTTTCCTCCTTTTGAGAACGCAAAAAAGACGCCGAATAATACCGGCGTCTTCATTTACGTTGTATGAACGAAATCTGCAATCATAGTAAATTTATGTTGCAAATGTTACTGGAAGTAGGCTAAAAGTACCGGCACCTGTTTTCGATATGAAATTTGCTTGCCTAAAAAAGGGCAGACTGGTCCCATTGCAAGCAAATCCCCAAGCAAAATAGGTGATTTTACCAATTGCGGTGCATTCGCGAAAACAGTGTACATCACTTTAGCCTCCTTTCTCAGATTAAGATAAATACTTAACCCTCTTAACAATAGGCGATAAAAGATAAAAAATCAAGCCTCGGCACCAATCCTATCTAGCTGAGTCACGCCTTTCCGGTTGAACCCAGAACCTCCAAATAGTGCCGATTGTACATAATGCCTAGGATGTTCCCAAAGGGATCAACCACGGAGGCAGTAACGAACCCCTGACCGCGCTCTGTGGGTGCCTCGTACTCTTTCGCTCCCATAGACAGCAGATTCTCGAAAGTTGCTGTTACTTCGTCGACGTGCCAGTACACGACAGCACCGCCCGGGCGGCCGTTTGCCGAACCATCAGGTGCGTAGCGGCTATCGATCAAGCCAAAAAAATAATTACTTCAAAATTTTACCTCCCTTATACATTAGGGAGGTTCTTTTTGGAATGGTTTTGGGCTAAGGGAAAGCTACTCTTACGATGTGTATATATTTATAAAGTAAGAACCTGTGATTTTTCTATTATTTTTTCAACTTAGTCTTGATTTAAGTATGTCCCCCGTTTTTATCGGTCCGTCCCGGATGGGCATCCGCTACGCTGAAAGGGATCACCAAAATCGAACAGGCCAAAATGAAACGATAGAAGTATTTCATCGCAATCCTCCTCACACAAGATTATCTAGCACTACTTTACTAAATTTGTATAAAAAAAGGATATTCCCACTCCACTTACTGCTAAACAAAAAAGAAGTCACCTCACATGGAGGCGACTAGCTATACAAGCTCCCATGCAACCGCGGGCGATGACGATACGCCCCCACGGGAATTTGTATCAAACTCGTTTTCCCCTTTGGAGCCATCTGGTAGAGCTCATCAGCGGCGTTCACATCATACCCGAGCAATGGATGTCCCCCCCACCCCAAGGCAGTGGCTGCCACAAGCAATCGCTGCACGAGCATTCCCGCTTCCATCTGTTGCACGCGATAGCCTCTATACCCCAAGGCCGTAATGAGATGATCATGATCTCCAGCCACATGAAAGCACATCGGTACTTGAATCAGATTCACATTGCCAAGTGACATTGCGTACTGCAGCCAGAGCCGATGATCTCCATGACGTACCGACTGCAGAGCATGAGCAGCACAATTGTAGTGATAGGCACCATCGGTGATGCCTTCCACATTGTACAAGCATCCATACAGGGAGACACGTGACTCGGGCTCCTCCCTTTCTGCATCAAGATCATTGCGATAAGGAAAAGACATAGCCACCTCGTGCAACAAAGCAGCTAGCTGCTCTTGGCCCACCTTGCCCAATACGAAATCGCGTTCCGGGGAATACCGTTTCCTGCAGACGGAGGCAAAATCATACGACAGCCTTTTGACGGGTGGAAGTGCTACCACATGGCTCCGATCATCCCGATCGCTCTTCTCTTTTCCAATCGACCTGAACTGCCGGGTTGAATCGAATCGGGACGCTTCGTTCATGCATATCAGCATCGGATACTCTTTTACCTTGCGTGACCGGACGTAGTGCTCGTGCGCAACAGCCTCCAACTCCTCGCACAATTCAGCGGAAGAGATATACCTTTCTGTCTCCTTGCTGTTCGCAAACCATTCGATCCCCGGTTCTACCGACAGAGGAATGACCGCATAGACACCTTCCTCTTGTTCAGATACCCCTAACAAATGATGGACCGCCTGATCAAGAAACTGAAAGTACACCCCCGCCTCGTAGCCAAACCGTTTGGCCACCTCCAGCAGCTGACCGATGACAACACCCGCATCCAATCCTTGCAGACGATAGGCAAAGTTGTGGTATTTAAAGTAGTTTTTCCAATACATCGTCGAGACGAAAACGGTAGCAAAGCAACGGGAAATGTCACAGCGATTGCCAAGTGCTCGCGCCACATACGAATCAAAATTACCTTCTCTCAGCAGCACGAGTCGATGGTGCGCCACATCATAATGATAAATGCCGCAAGACTGCTCCGTTTTCAGGTAGACGTACAATTCGCTCGGATACAGCCCGCCCCCCGAGGGAACGAACCGCCGAGACGACTGCATCGGCGGTCCATAAACGTTCCCCAACGGGTCCAATTCCATTCCGGATTGACTAAATTGAGTAAGCCCAAATACGTACCAGAGAAAATGCCCCAGCTCGTACAGGTCAGGCTTTGCTGGCACGACTCGATCCTCTAGTGTCAGCGGTACTTCAGAGGAGAGCGGAATCGCAGGCAAGCCTCTGTAGAGCTTGTAGGACAGCGGCGCGTCTTCCCAATCCACCTCGTATTCCACGGGTTTGGCCTTGTCTGTGACGAAATGCAATTCGTGCAAAAATGCCTCTAGGCTCATCCTGTTCCCTCCTCGTCACGACTTATGGAAACGGATGCGGGTGTGGATTGAGCTCTTCAGATGTTAATGGCTTTGTCACATACCCTAATTCCATCGGCACTCGCAATACCCGATCCAGTCCGGTCACACGAGTCAGATGGTGTCCAAACGTCATGGGCAGCATCCCTGGAATGAGCACTTTTACGCAATGCAGTCCGTTCCGCAAGATTTCAGGCGTCGTCTGATCTACCACAACGACATCTACATTCAATTGCTTAAATTTCTGAAGAATCACCCTGAGGTCATCCGTTAAATCGTGATTCCACTCCCAAGCTTTGAATTCATCTGCGAATGTACGCAATGGCCGCTGATCATCGAGGAGAAATTGTAGACGTTCCTCCGCTTCGGGCAGAGCGTACAACATGGAGTGGTCATCCATCTTCCGTACTCGAGACGAATCATGGAACATTTGCACGTACTCTTCCCGATTTGCCTCAAATTTATCGTTTAGTGTCAGCAGCATCGCCGCCACCTCGTAGATCGAGCTTTTCACTGCTCGTATCGGGTCAGGATGTGCTCCACCCGCGCAAATCACATTGAGCCCCTGTTCTTTCGTATTCTTCGCCAGCGTCCACACACTCGGAATCCCGTTTTCCATCGTCGCATTAAACAAATGAATCTCGTATCCAGCTACTGCTTTCAGTCGGTCGAGCATCAAGCGCAATTCATGGTCATGAGTGGAATAAGGATCAAGACGTGGGAGAGCTAAATTCGCGTACCACGTCATCAGGAAGGAATCGCGCTCGACCACCTCCAAAATGCCGTAGAAAATCGCCTCCTCCAAGCTCCCACCGAGTGCACATCCGTTGGAAGTCTCGAAGACAAATCCATCTCCGTAGCCTAGGCTGTAATACGCAAGAAGCTCCGGCACCAAAATCGGGCGTTCCTGCAAAAACGAATACCCCCATACCCAGCTCATGGTGCGGTCTGGATCAAATGGTTTGAATGGATAACGAGGCATCTCATACTGTTCCTTTGTGTGCAGTCCGACTGTGTTGGGATCCAATGCTTGATCCCTGAGGTTGCGAAAGGTATCACGAATCACCGTCCGCTTCCCACGAGGTGACATGCCACAATACCTCTCCAGGCCCTCTAATATCGCAGTCATTTCACTCTCTGCAAACGAATGCGTCCGTCCCGCTGTAGGTTCGTCTCCCCGAAACAACGGCAGATTCACGCTCACATCCGCAAAAGGGGACACGAGGTCTCGTATTTTTCCATTTAAAAAGCCTGTCCTGTAGTCCAGATAATCTTGGTTCAGCACTTTTTTCAGATCATCCATGGAACGGCAGCGATAGCTGTAGGGGCTGATCTTCGGACTAGGCTGCAACGAAATGCGTGCTGCTTCCGAAGTGTCCTCCGGAAAATGACCACACACCTTGCACGTCGGATCAGGCAAAATAAAATGCCGAGAGCTTTTTAGCGATTTCAGGTTGAGCAAATACAAATGCCCTTCCGCCAGAGAAGGATCCCCTCGCAAGATCTTCTGCGTCTGAGCCACGAGCAGATGAGACATTTGCAAAAGCCCGTTCTGCGTGGCCCACACGTCCTTCGGCGTTCCTCCATTTTCGCGTAGCCTTTGATGCATCTCCCACATTTCTTTTCGGTCATGACCCGCCATGAGTGTCCGCATATCCCCGCATTGAGAGCAACCCGGTATCCCGGGACGCACCAGCGGTCCGATTACTCCTTCGCCAAAAGAAACGAAGCCCCGCAGCCAAGGGACACCGGCTGACTGCAACATTTTTTCCGCCTCCATATGAACAAAAGGCTGCCAGTTATCGTGCAAGACGAGAGCCAGATCCGTCTCTTTTGGAACGCCTGTCTTCCATTCGGTCTGACGAACAACGACGTAGTGGCCAGCCAACTCTTTGCACACAAGATCAGCCAACTGCCCAGCGCCCACCACCATCACTACCGCGCTCAACGAGATTCCTCCTCTCGCAGCAATGCACCAAACACCCCTGCCAGCTCCTCTTTCAAAAAGGACTCCAGCGCCAAATCGCATAAGACGAGCCGCATGCCATTCTGTTTTAAAACCTGCAAGGAAGACTCCAAAAGCTCTGGGTGTCCCTCCTCTTCAAACGCCGAAATGACTAGGCTTTGCGGCTCATTTTCTTGCACCTGTACCGTAAAAGCCTTCTCGACCTGCGGAGTGAAGTATTCTGTTTGATTTTGCTTCTGCAAGAGGGCCCGTTGCAGCGATTTACGCAATGCCAAGGTGACGTTCAAGCCAACACTTCCATACCAGCATTCATTCGTCCCGACCCAGACAACGGGAAATCCGAGCACGTTTGCTCCCAGACCAACCTTTGGAGCCTCTTGCATAGCAGTCAAAGCTTGCACATAATATTGACAACGCTGATCCTCTACCTGACTCAGCACAATCGGAATAACCGTAGGCTCTTCGTCCTGTAGTTGTTTGCTCAGCTCCTCTGACAAGCACTGTTGCAATGCCCGGCAAATACCCTCCGCTACTGTTTCACCCGCTCCGACACCGACTCCCCCCGCCATGCGCGCAACGTACGACTCGATACCAGCCAGCCCTGCTTCTTTTCGCGCCTCCTCATGGGTCAGACCTGAGCAGACCATCTCGGGCAATAGCTTTGCCGGTCCCTCCGACAACGGGTCAGGTACCTGAATCAAGCATTGGGCCAACGGAAGCTGAATCAAGTCCTCCTCATCCAACCGATGAAAAATTCCTGTTGTGGCCGATGTCAGCGTGCTGAAGTAAGAGATCAGCCCGCTTGCCTCCTGTTTTGTTGCAGTCAAATCCAACTGCTGTTCAAAATCCTCTATCCATTTCCCTTGCGTTTGCCCTGTCACGAACGGATGCGGTGTAAAGGAATGCCAGCTCCCCTCCAACGTCTCCCCATTAAGCAGGAAGATCCGGTTTCGCAATTCCGACTCGGTCACGGCCGCAACGGCTTTGAACCATTCAAAAACGACTACATTCGCCAGCATCGCTGCTGCTGTTGCAGAGAAGGGCTGGACTTGCTGTTCCTTTCCTAACGCAGTTTGGTGGATCCGCCTCCATGCCGACTCCCAACATCCCTCGGAGTTCGGATCGACTAGTGGCCCTGCAAGACCTACCTGTTCCAGCATGACAGCAGGTAGTAACATCTTGCCTTCCTCTTTGCAAATCGTTTGAAGCAATCGTAATTCTTCGATATCCCCCGTCTGTGACACGTACAGAATGGCATCAAATGGCTGCACTGCCTCCCGCCAAAAGCTACCGTTCTTCTGTGGCATCGCCAGCTCCTCGATCGCCACTTCCGGGTCCATTTTCCGAGCATGTGCAGCAAGCTCCTCTATCCGCTGTCGATTCGTTGGCGCAGCATCTGTGATCAGCATGTGGAACTTGGGTAAGCCAGAGTCCAACAGCGACGCTACCAATGAGACAAAGAATGAGCCAGACCCTACTGCTACTACTTTTGACTGTCGATAGCCCATAAAACGGTACGCACCCGAATCAGCCAAATTACTCAGAAATTCGATTTGCGGGCCATACTGGTCGAGAACCTTCTCCGGCAAATGATGGGGCCGGTCTTGGCTTACATCTTGGACAAACCCGTTTTGGTATAAGCTCCGTGCAATGTCAAACACCTGATCACGGTATTCGTCCGGTAATCCATCTGTCAGCTCTTCCAGCGTGTGCTCCCCATTAAACATGGGCAACAGCTGTTCTACCCACTGATCGATCATGCTTCCTTCCATACGAAACGAGCCTACGTTGTTCCGGAAATACACGCTGCCCTCCGGGTCAGGGAGAAAAAACGTGTCCCTTTTTACCTTCAGACGCATAGAAGAGGCCAAATTTGTCATGTCACTCCTCCTAACCGTAAGCCGTTTTCCTCGATCGCTTTCATCGTAATCTTATGTAAGGCTATTTGTCCGTCATGCCAGTTCTTAAAGAGAAAGGCCCCCGCCGGCACATTTTGCCTTGGCAGGGGCTGAATACTAGACAAAGCAAATGAAGAAGCAAGAGAAGAAGCAGCTGCAAGAACAACTGCAACTACAACTGCAACTACAACTACAACTACAACTGCAACTGCAACTACAACTACAACTACAACTGCAGGAACAGCTGCACGAGCAGTTGTGGCACCTGCCTCCACCACAGCGACCGCCACATCTTCCGCGGACCATCACCGCATCATTTTGGTTAGCACTTTCCCAAGGCTTTACTTCTCCCCCTCTTACTTTATCCACCTTTAACTTTTTGAGCTCATTTTTGAAATCATCCATGTTTTCTACCTCCAGCATCAACGAACGGGTACATACGTCACGTACGCGAATACCCATCGACGTTATACCATAGGTGTATGAAACATGGGCTATATGTGGTTACTGGTTCATGCGCCTATTTTTTAGCTGGCCAGCTTCTTCAATCGCTCCAGACTCATACGATCAACGAACTTGCTGAATTTTTCTTTCCCTTTCGCATGCTGCTTGTAATGATTGATGATCTTGGTCAAGATCGGTATCAGCGCTTCCTCCTGCAATCCTGATACAAGCAGTTTCGCCAAGGATGCTTTCAGACCTTTGGGTTCTCCACCCACGTAGATGTCAAAGGTTTCTCGCATTTTGACGATCCCGATATCTTTTAACAAAGGCTCGCTCGTGCCCAGAGCACACCCCGCATACCCGATTTTGATTGGGGTCGGTGTCTCAATCCCTGCGATCGCCTGATTGATCCTGCGAGCGGTTTCTAGTCCTGCCTCTTCCGCTCCTTTGCAAAATTGACAAGCGATCAGGCTTTTCGTCGCAAAACCCGTCGGATACACTTCAAGTCCACCACGTTCGAATTCTTCTTTGATTGCCTCATATCGTTCAGCCGGTACTTCCAGATACAGCTGCTTGAAGGACGTCATTTCTATTTTGGCATCTGGACCTGTCACCGCACCGATGATTGAAAGCTGCTCAGGTGTAAAGAGACTTCCCCCGGCCTGAATCGCTGGAGCAACGGCCATTTTTCGTATCTCTCCCATACGACTTCGCCTCTCTCCTTTTGTTGTTATTTGACTTCAACTACGAAAGGTACTGTAATGACTTTGCCTTTATGTTGAAATTGTCCCCAGATTTTATAGATGCCGCTATGCGGGAACGAGGTCGCAAATTGTGCTTTTGGTCCCGACGCTTTTTCATCCAAAGGATGCACGTGCAAATACTGTTCTGCATCTGCTGAGAGAATGACGACGTGCCCGACTGCACCCAGATATGGCTCCAGGTCCTGAATTCCGTTTTTGGTAATCCCATCGCGAATCTCATAGGTCAAGGTGACCTCTTCGTTAGCTTTCGCATTGCTCAAGGACAGCTCTATTTCTTTACCGTCCACTTCTTTAATCAGCTTCGCATCCGGCGTGATAGCCGTTCTCTCAGCTGCAGTTCCCTCCACATTCATCCATTCACTCAATGTTGTTCCAGATCCGCCGGCTGGTTTGAAGTCCGCGAACATCTTGTATTTCCCACCACTCGGAAAGGAAGTTTGTACGGCGAACTTGCCGTCTCCTTTGAATTCGGGATGGATGTGGCTAAAAGACGAGAGGTCGTCACTGACCATGATCAGATGAAGCAGCTTCTCATGATTGATCTCAAATTCGTTTACGGGCGTCCCATTCTGATCGCTGATTTGCACGTGAACTTCCGTTTCTTCCTTTGCTTTTGCACTCCCTGTGGCAAAGGTAAACGAAGCTTTGAGGTTATCCGCAGGGGCCGTTTGTGCAGGATTGTGTCCTGCGTGACTTTCTCCCTGGGTATGATTTGTTCCGTGGCTGCCCATCTGGTTCGCTTCTTCGGTGCTACCACATCCCGCTAGTAGCAAGGTGAAAGTCAATGCTCCGGCAATCATCGTCATTCTTTTCTTCATCGCTGATCTCTCCATTCATTTTTGTGGAACTTTGATTCGTTGCAAACGAAGTGCATTCAGCACAACAGATACGGAGCTTAACGCCATGGCTGCTCCTGCCACCCACGGTGCCAGCAAACCGATAGCCGCAATCGGAATCCCGAGCGTATTGTAACCGAGTGCCCAGAACAAATTTTGTTTGATGTTGCGCATGGTCTTCCGGCTCATATAGATCGCATCCGGAATGCTTGAAAGATCGCCGCGCATGAGGGTCACGTCCGCTGCTTCCATGGCCACATCCGTACCTGTGCCGATCGCCATTCCGATGTCGGCGGTTGCGAGTGCTGGCGCATCGTTGATTCCATCCCCGACCATCGCTACCTTTTTGCCTTGCGCTTGCAGTTTCTTTACTTCTTCTGCCTTGCCTTCAGGCAGTACTTCCGCCAGTACATGATCGATGCCGACCTGGGCGGCGATTGCTTTTGCTGTCCGTTCGTTATCTCCCGTGATCATGACGACCTGAATGCCCATTTCTTTCAACCGACTGACAGCATCTTTGGACGTTTCTTTGATCGTATCCGCTACTGCTACTATACCCATGTACCGTTTATTTATAGCGACAAGCATGGCTGTTTTTCCGTCTTCCTCCAGACGAGACATCGTTTCAAATGAGTCTTTGGCATCTACCTCGAATGTTTGCATGAGACGGCGCGTGCCAATCAGTAGCTCTTTTCCTTCTACCACAGCCTTGATACCAAAGCCTGGGATCGCTTCAAACGCTTCTGTAGCTGGAAGAGAAATTCCTTTTGCCTGGATTCCTGCCACAATGGCTTCTGCAAGTGGATGCTCCGAATTTTTTTCCGCTGCTCCCACGAGCTTGAGAAATTCCATTTCGTCGCCATCGACCAGAACATCCGTCAGCTCCGGTTTTCCTTTTGTGACCGTTCCTGTTTTATCTAAAATGATCGCATCAATCTTGTGGGTCATCTCCAAGTGCTCGCCGCCTTTGAACAAGATACCGAGCTCAGCCGCACGTCCAGATCCCGCCATAATAGAGGTCGGCGTTGCTAAACCAAGTGCACAAGGGCAAGCAATCACCAGAATCGCAATGGCAATTTCTAATGCATCCGCGACATTACCGGGTGTCACGAAGAAATACCAGACCAGGAACGCGACAATTGCAATCCCGACAACGATCGGAACAAAAATTCCCGATATGACGTCTGCGACCCGTTGAATCGGTGCCTTCGAACCCTGCGCTTCTTCTACGACTTTAATAATCTGAGCGAGAGCTGTCTCTTTTCCCACTTTAGTTGCTTTGATTTTCAGCATACCATTTTTGTTGATTGTCGCACCTATGACGGCGTCACCAGGCTTCTTGGATACCGGAATACTTTCTCCGGTTAGCATCGATTCGTCTACGGACGACATCCCTTCCATGACTTCCCCGTCCACCGGTACTTTATCACCTGGGCGAACCAAGACGATATCCCCGACAATTACTTCCTCTACGGGAATAGACATCTCCCGACCATCACGCATGACCAACGCCGTTTTGGCTTGCAGTCCCATCAACGACTTAATGGCTTCCGACGACCGACCTTTTGCCAGAGATTCAAACAATTTGCCCATAATCACGAGTGTAATCAGAACTGAACTCGTCTCGTAATAGAGGGATGGACCATGGTGAGCACTTCCACCGTCGGTAAACCAGCTGAGCGTCAGGTACAAACTGTAGAAGTATGCAGCCGATGTCCCTAGCGACACCAGTACATCCATATTGGCACTGCCATTGCGCAGTGCTTTGTATGCCCCCACGTAAAACTGTCTGCCCACGTAAAATTGAACCGGAGTAGCCAAAATCAATTGCAGCCATGGATTCATGAGAATTTCTGGCATGTAGATCCAAGACGTAAACGAGAAGTGACCGACCATACTCCACAAAAGCGGGAAAGAGAGAATGACCGAGAGGAGCAATTTACGTTTTTGCTGCTTCACTTCTTTTTCACGATGATCGACTGTGCTCGCGTCATCGCCTGTTTTCAAAATGGCTTTGTAGCCTAGCTGCTCCACCTTTTTCTGCATATCCGCCACGGACACTTCACTCGCAGCGTACTCTACATGAGCCGTTTCCATCGCGAAGTTGACCGTTGCTTTCGTCACACCGGGCAGCTTACTCAGTCCCTTTTCAATCCGGTTCGCACAGGCAGCGCAGGTCATCCCTTCCAGTTGAAAATCTACCGTCTCCTTCGCCGTGCCATACCCTAGCTTTTTGATACTTTCCTCTAGCCGTTGAACATCGACTTTAGCCGGGTCATAGGTGACACTCGCTTTTTCCATGGCGAAGTTTACATTTGCTGTGGCTACGCCTTCTAGTTTGTTTAAGCCTTTTTCGATCCGAATAGCACATGCCGCACACGTCATGCCTGTGATTTGCAGATTGATCTGTTTGTTTTCAGTTATTGCCGTCGCTTGCATTCACTTTCACTCCTTTCCTCATTTTCGTTGGATTACAGAACCTCGTAGCCTTGCTCCTCGATCGCTTCCTTTACTGTCTCTAGAGAGATCTTGCCCTCGTCATACATTACCTCAACCGTACTCATGGCGAGATTGACCTTTCCGCTCGCTCCGATTTCTGTAAGTGCGCCTTCAATGGAATGGACACAGTGTTGGCAGCTCATGCCTTCAACTTGCAACGTCATTTTATTCATCATAATCGCTCCTTTGATTGGGTTTCATTCCCATCGATCTCTTGGATATAATATACCCCCCGACCCTATGTGGTGTCAACGATATTTTTAGGATACTTATGTACCCTATATTTCATCCCAAGAAAAAAGCAGCTTCCTTTGGCTGCTGTCTTTCTGTCTACTCGTTATTTCATCAGTTTATTCATCGTCGTCAGCAGTTCGTTTAGCACATCTGTGTCGCCTTCCTGAATTCGTTCGATGACACAGCTTCTCATGTGATGTTCGAGCAAGAGCTTCCCTACTCCATTCAGTGCCGACTGAACCGACGCGATCTGATTCAGCACATCATCACAGTATACGTCCTTTTCGATCATCCCTTTGATGCCACGAACTTGACCTTCAATCCGATTCAAGCGGCTGATCAGGCTATTTTTCACCTTATCGGAGTGATGGCTCTTGCGCTCTGTTTCTCCTGGAGAACAACAAGACGACTCGTCAGAGGTTGTTGGATCCACTTGTTCGATGTCCATGCTCATTCCAATCATCTCCTTTATGCGTCCATTATACTCCCACCCCCTATTTTTCACAATAGGGTCGTTCCTGTCCAAGTCGTACGTCCAACCATGGAGACCATTTCTAGATGAAAAAAACCCCCACCTGATTTCAGTGGAGGCTTGATACCAATTAAACAGAAGTATTATTTGCTCCTGTTTTTGGATTCGGTCCGTATTGATTATCTCCCGTGCTGTCGAGGCACGCAAATACTAACAGGATAATCGCACCAATGAAAGGGATAAACGAAATCAAAACCCACCAGCCACTTCGTCCTGTATCATGCAGTCGACGGAAAAGTACACTCAGAGAAGGCAATAAAACCGCTAAGGAATAAATGCCAGTTAATACGTTAGGAATACCAATGAGATTTTCCACAACCGCCAGAATCAAGGAGATAATGATGCTAAACAACATAAACATCCAATACTCTTGACGTCTCGCTCTTCCTGAAAATGCTACGTATTGCTTTAATACATCCAAATACCAATGCATAACAGAAACCTCCATTTCTTTGCCATTTTTGTAAACACCAAGATATTTTATCATTAAATAGCTTGTTTAAAAACCATATTTTGTTATTTTTTTGTAATTTATTTTTCTCCCCTACTTCTCATGATTAGTGAGTCCAGGAAAAACGCTGCAGATAAGCTGTAATCTTCCGGTAAGCAATTATGAGAATCTCAATTTGACAGAATATTATAATTTAAAATATCATTAAAAAGACCATATATCTTTCAGTCCGCAACTGCACTTTCATAGTACAGAAAACGGTGGTGAGTCCAACTATATAAAACTATTTGGATATCCGCTTTGTCTGAAAACAAACCTATGACAGCCTGCATGACTCTAAGCGGAGACATGCGTAAAGGTAGATAAAGGAGACGAACATGTTACTAACGACGATCGGTTTCTCCAAAAAATCGCTGCGTGACTTTACCGCCGCCTTACAGCACCACAAAGTCGAACGCGTAATTGATACCCGTCTGCAAAATACGTCCCAGCTAGCTGGGTACGCCAAAAAGGACGATCTCGCTTACGTGTTGGAGCTACTGCATATCGATTATCTGCATGAACTTTCTTTGGCCCCCACGGAAGAGCTATTAAAGGCGATCAAGCAAAAAGAGATCCCCTGGGCTGAGTTTGAGAAGACCTTCGTGGATTTGTTGGCTGAACGAAAAGTAGAAGCAACGATGAATGAATGGTTGGGCGACAAGGTTCCGTGTTTCATGTGCAGCGAAGAGAAGCCTCATCATTGCCATCGGAAATTGGTTGTGGAGTATTTGAAGGACTTTGATAGTCGGATTGAGATCGTGCATTTATAAATAAGAATATAGTAAAAAGAAAAGCAACTGCACGCGAGTACGGTTGCTTTTCTCATTTATTGACGATTTCATTGCCAAATCAATCCTTTTACTAGGGCTACCCTCTTTCAGCTATCTAGCTTGGATAATCCTTTTCGAGGCAGGATGCACACATTGAAACATCTTAGAAGTTTCCATCGTTTCCACAATTCTGCCTCGATCGATGATGGCAACCTTGTCAGACAAGACGTTCACGGCTAAAACATCATGGGAAATAAACAAGTAGGAAAGACCGATCTTTTCCTTAAGCTCTCTGAGGTGATACAAGATCTGTTTCTGTACAATCATATCCAGACTACTTACCGGCTCATCAAGCACAATCATCTTTGGTTTCAAGGCAATGGCCCTGGCAATATTCACTCGCTGAAGCTGCCCACCGCTCATCTGACCAGGCATTTTTTCCATATCTGTTGCAGCAAGACCTACAGTCTCCAGCAATTCGGCTATGATGAGCTCCTCTTCTTTTGCAGATAACCGCTCATAATTGCGAAGAGGTTCTCCGATGATCTGTTTGACCGTCATTCTCGGATTAACGGAGGAATAGCAATCCTGAAAAACGACCTGTAGATCTCGGCGTAGTCTTTTTCTTGTCTGACGATCCGTACGGTACAAATCCATTCCTTGGAACCCTACACTGCCACTGTCAGGAGGGAGAAGGCCAAGCACAATCTTCCCCAGCGTACTTTTTCCCGCTCCACTCTCTCCCAAAATTCCTAAGCACATTCCCGGCTCTACTTGAAAAGTAACATCGGTCACTCCTGAACCCGCCTCTTTGGCTGATCGGAACCATCCGGATGAGGCATAGGTTTTGGTTACTTGATTCACAACCAAAAGACTCAATGTACCACCGCCTTTTGCGAACGATACAGTAGGACAAGTATGAATGTAGCCATACCTACAATCGCCGCTGCTCCCAACATCGCCTGATAGGAAAGCGCATCCGCGATCCATCCCATGAAAAAAGCTCCAGAGGATGTCCCGAAATCAGCTGCTGCAATGAACCATCCGATGGAATAACCCCGATTCTCTTCTGGGACGACAAACGATATGTACGTCATCAGCGTGGGATACAAAAGGGATAAGGCCAGTCCGTTGCAAATCCCCGACAAAATTAATACAGGGGTAGATAGCGACCATGACAGCAATAACGGGGAAAGTGTAAAACAAACGATAAGAGCAGCGATTAGCCATTTTGGAAAAGCTCCCGTGGAAGGGATGTATTTACGACCAAAAAAACGGATGACGATCAAGACAGCTGTCTCCGTCAAGAAATAGAGTGGAGCGGAACCCAAGCCACGGCTTTCCAGGTATAGTGGCAAAAATGTTGGCGCCACACTGAATACGATAGATGCCAATAACATAATCATCGACGGAACGAACAGTGATTTGGCAAACTTCTTTTCTTTTTCGCCTCGTGAGCCCTCTCCGTTGGCTTCTGTGTTTTTTGCCAAGTGAACATGCATATCCCGATAAAGGCGCGTCCCCATCAGGATGTTGCAAAAGCCCAATCCAGCAAAGATCAGTAGCATGCTCGTCATGGAGACTTCATCTTTCATGTACAACACAAGAGCAGGCACAAACGTATACGGTACCATCGATGCCAATGACAACAAGGACAAGCCTTGGCCCCTCATTTTATCAGACAACAAATCCATGATGATCAAATGGATGGTCATGGAGAAGAAGGCCAATATCGCCCCTTGCAACGCGCGCATGAATGCAAATGCCCACAGATTTTCCAAAGTGTAAGAAGCGAGAACCAGCGCATTCAAAATGAGTGCAACCATAAAAATCTTTTTCGAGCCGTATCGATCCACGACTGCTCCTGCCAATGGACGAAGGAACATCGAGACAAACATATAGGCGCCCATGATCATCCCAATTTCCGATCGCCCAGCACCCAAGCTTTGCGAGAAAAATGGCAATGCGATAATTAACATATGATTCGTTGCATAGAAAACAAAGGCAACGGCATAAAGCCAAACGGCACGGTTTGAGAAAGGATTTTCTTTAGCTATAGCATTCAATTCCGTTCGACTCCTATCCAATTCTGCTCTCAACGGTCATTCTAGCATCTAGAAGCAGTTTCGTATATTCGTGCTGTGGGTTGGTAAAAAGCTGTGTTGCGGGAGCGATTTCCACAATCTCTCCCTGCTTCATAACAGCCACTTCGTCAGCCAGCTCGCCAATCACATCCAAATCATGAGAAACCAGCAAAATCGCTGTCTCCCCTTCTTTCTTGATCTTACGGAATGCGTCAATGACCGTCCGTCTGTTTACATTGTCCAGCGCGGTAGTCGGCTCATCACCAATCAAGAGCGCAGGTCTCATCGCGATGGATAACGCAATCATCACACGCTGCAGCATACCTCCGCTCAACTCAAATGGATACTGCCCCAATACTTTTTCCGGATCAGATAAGTTCATTTGCTTCAAACACTCAATCGCTACATATTTTGCTTGGATCTTCGACACAGAGGTATGAGCTCTGATGGTTTCCACAAATTGCTTTTCAATACGCAGGACGGGATTAAAGGCATTCATCGGATTCTGCATAATGAAGCAAATATCCTGTCCTCTCAATTTACGCATCTGCTTGGGAGTCATACCTATCAACTCTCGTCCTTGTAGACGAATGCTGCCCTCCATAGTAGCATGCTTTTGGAGCAACTGGAGAATAGCAAGACACGTCATAGATTTGCCGCACCCGCTCTCACCCACAATCCCCAGTACTTTACCGGCCATGATCTGAAAGGACACATCTCGTACAGTGGACACCAGTCCATAGTCCGTCTGAATCTGTACATTCAACCCATTCACATCAAGCAAAATGTCTCGCTCATTCATTGTTATCATCCTACCTTTCGCTGCCCACTGCCTTGGCCAGTTTTCGGATTGATTTTGCGTATCCCTTTTTCTCTCCCAAGGCTTCTCCGAGAACATTAAGTAGAGCTACCATTGCGAAAATCATCAACCCAGGCACAATCATCAATCGAGGATCGCTGCGCAAGAATGATTTGCCTTCATTAATCATGGCCCCCCATTCAGGAGTAGGAGATTGCACACCCAATCCAATAAAAGATAAGGCCGAAATGTCCATGATTACCCAGCCGATTTCGAGCGTCACGACTACGATCAGGGATGGCAACAAATTCGGAATGATATGGCGTAGAAGGATTTGAATGGTCGGTGTCCCACATATTTTGGCTGCGACTATGTAATTTTGCTTTTTCAGATCTCGTACCAATCCACGAATAAACCGTCCATAGTAAACAGACTGTACGATAATCAGGGCGATCGCCATCTGCTTCCACCCTGCTCCCCACATCGCAATGAGACTAATGGCGAGGATCAAGGACGGGAATGCGAGGATAGCATCACACACGCGCATGATTACGCTATCGAGCTTGCCGCCTATAAAACCTGCGCAACAACCGATGCACAGACCGATTGCCAGACAGGAAGATACAATCAATAAAGCAAGGCTCAAAGAAACTTGTGTACCGTATAACAGCCTTGAAAATACACATCGCCCTAATTGATCCGTACCAAGTGGGTAAGCTGCGGACGGACTCTCCAGTTTGTGTTTTAAATCAACAAAATTCGGATCATTCGGAGCAAGCAACGGGGCAAAAAGTCCGGTGAGAACAATCAGCGCTAGCAGTAACACACAAAACCAAATGATTATTTTGCGATTGGGGGCTCCTCCTACTATTCGCTTGATGCTAGCCATCTTCACTCCTCCTTCCCATTCGCTTGTGTCAAACGGGGGTCTAAGAAGGCTTGAATCACATCTGCAGCCAGACTACCTATCACAAAGACTACAGCCATTACCAAGACATAACTTTGAATGACCGGATAATCGCGATGATACACAGACTCCAGGAAAAAACCGCCCATCCCTGGCATTGCGAAAACTTGCTCCACAATTACGGTACCCGCAAACAGTTTACCAAGATTCATCCCTGCCGCGGTCACAACTGGCCGTATCGCGTGGCGAAGCACATGCCTTCCTACCACAGCCACTGTTCCGAGCCCCCTAGCCTGTGCATAAAGAACATAAGGTTCTTCCAAGCCCTCCAGTAATCCAGTCCTCAACAATCGTGAATAGGTGGAAATCAGCGCAAATGCTAGGGTAAGAGCTGGAAGCACATAATGCTGCCAAGTATCAGCCCCCTGAAACGGGAACCAATCCAACTTCACTGACATGAAGTAAATCAATAGATAAGCCAGCCAAAACTGCGGAACCGATGCCCCTAAGAAAGCGAGTAAGCGACAGATGTGATCGATCAGTTGATTTTTACGGAGCGCTGAAGCAATACCCAGAGGAATACTGATGAGTATCGCAAGCACCAAGCTTATCAAAGCCAATGAAGCAGTGATCGGTAACCTCGCTGCTAACTCCTGCGAAACTGGCAATTTACTGAAAAAGGATGTGCCGAATTCCCATTGACACAGATGCCACAACCAGCTCCCGTATTGCGTCCAAAAAGGCTGGTCCAGACCTAATTGGGCGCGCACTGCCCGCAGCGCTTCCTCTGTCGGGACTATATTGGATACCGACAAGTAGGCTCTTGCTGGATCTACAGGCGAAAGATGCAAAAGCAAGAAAGAAACAAACGTAGCCCCCAATAAAATGGGGACTATCGCTGCGAGTCTTTTCAGGATATAAAGGGATATGTTCATAGTAGGAACACCTTATCTTATTTTTGGATATCCAGCGTATCAAACGGCGTTTCGTCACGGTGCGCCGGGAATTTCAAGTCTTTCACATAACTTGGATACACAGCGATATTGGTCAAATAGGAAATAGGCAAGTATACCGCTTGATCGTGCAACGTCGTAAAGATGGAGGTATACAGCTGTTGACGCTCTTTTTCATCAACGGTCAGCAAAACATCCTTCATCTGTTTGTGAAGTTCGTCTTTCATCGGCAAGCCCTGTTGCGACTCAAAAATTCCATAGCCTGGCTCGTAGTTGGTCGAAACGAACGAATGCGGATCATAAGGAGCGCCGTATGTATTCCAGAACAATAAATCGAAGTCGGCACTTTCCATCCGTTTGTTGCGCAGTTCTCTCTCCACACCTGTTGTCTTAAGAGATACACCTATTTGTTGTAAATCTGATTGAATCGCTGCTGCCATCGGCTTTTCAATCTGGTCTGGCCCCATATATACGAGTTCGATCTCAAGAGGCTTTCCTTCTTTTTCACGGATAGTTTTGCCCGCTGGGAGTGTCCAACCTGCTTTGTCCAGTAATGCCTTAGCTTCTTCCACATTGTAATCGAAAGGCTTCAATCCGATATTGGCATATGGGAAGTTGCTGGAGATGATCGTATCTGCAGCCTTTTCAACGCCGTTTGTTACTCCATCCACCAACGCCGTTTTGTTTACTGCATGCTGCAAGGCTAAACGTACATTCAGGTCGGCAAAAGGACCTTTTGAACTGTTTACAATCAACGCCCGGCTTGCTACAGGATCAGAGATGGTCGTTTCAAATTTTCCAGATTTCTTCAGGCTCACAAAGGAATCGAGGCTGATAACACCTTCACCGTATATCAGGTCGATATCACCTTTCTCCAACGCAAGCACACGTGCCTCGCCATCTGGAATGACTTTTACGACAATCTTGTTGAGCTTCGGTTTCGTGCCCCAATAATTTTCGTTTCGAGTAAACACGGCCACTTCATCTTTTTTATATTCTGTGAGCTCCCATGGTCCCGTGGTGATTGGCTTTTTGATTCCATTCGCCGTGTTACCATCATCAGGGAACCCAGCATCCCCCAAGAAACGCAAAGGACGTACAACAGCAAACTCTTGGAGCGCTGGATAATAGCGGTTCTTCAACGTAATTTTAAATGTGTTGGCATCGACTACTTCCGTTTTGTCAATTTGGCTGATGAGGCCCAACCAGCTGTGCATATCACGGTTCTTCAAAATGGTGTCGAAGTTTTTCTGAACCACTTTCGCGTCAAAGTCTGATCCATCGGTGAACTTTACGTTTTTTCGCAAGTGGAACGTGTATTCTTTACCGTCTTCTGAAATATCCCAAGACTCTGCCAACTTCGGCACTAGCTTTCCGCCTTCTCCATAATCGATTAACGGTTCGTAGTACATCCCTTGGGCAAAAAACTCATTTGGTGTATACTCGTGCGGATTCAATGGCCCGATATCTTTTGGCCATGAAATAGTCAGAGTCTTATCCGCTGTTTTGGTAGCTGACTCCGGAGTCTTCGCAGAGGATTCGGAAGGTTGACTTGATTCAGTCTTACATCCAGTAAGCATGATAGAAAATAGCAGGACTAGAAGTAATGGAACATATAGCCCTTTGAACTTGCTAAACATAATCGTTCATCTCCCTGCTGGCACTATTAATTGATAATGATAATCACAATTACTTAGATAGCTTAATCTATCCCCTGACGAACTGCAACATCTTTTTTTTATTCCTATATAAGTACCTTCTCTTCTCAATCTGCCCTGTCTTTTCGCACGCTATTTTTTATAAACCGATCATCTCCTTATCATTATCCAAAAGCACCACCTGAAGGCAGGGAGTGAGATAATTCCTTACTGCTATGATCCCGTCCATTTTTCAATCATAAGAAAAAGCGACAGCTTTACTTGTCGCTTTTTTGCATTCTATTGATATCTTCTTGATTATCAGTTAGTCGAGCGTGAAATCTCCAGAACCTGTGGATACTTTTAGCATGGTAGCACCGCTGCCGAACGTGCCTTTGATAATGTTGTCGTCTTCCGCATCATCTGTTGCCTGAAAACCATCCCATCTGACTTTGCCGGTTCCTGAGCCCCCTCTGTAATCGACCTTCAGCGATTTCGGCTCCTGCTCCAACGTGATCTTCACATCGCCACTACTGGTGGATAAGTCGGCATCATGCAACAACTCTACAAATTCGATGTCGATATCTCCTGATTCCGCATCACCTTCCAGAGTGGCTTCCCCCTCCTTGAGAGAGATGTCTCCGCTGTCCGAATGAACTTTCATTTTATCAGCCTTGAATTGTTCCGCCTGAATATCGCCTGAGCTCGTATCCAGCACGATGGCCGAAGCTTTGCTATCTTCCAGTTTGATGTCTCCGCTACTCGTGAAGACATCAATTGTTTTTCCCTCTACGTTTTCTACAGTAATATCTCCACTGCCTACTTTCACTTTTATCTCATCCCATTGTTTCTCAGGCAGCTCGACCGTCATGGCGACGCTCTCGTAACCGAAACCGATTCGAAACCCTTCCTGCTTTTCGACGCCGATCTGAAGCTCAGTGCCCTTATTTTCGCCCTTCAACCGAAATTGATCTGCCATCTTTGGGCTCGCTTGGCCGTGAAGCTGCACTTCGATTTTCTCCGAACTTCCACGGACAACATGAACGTCCGTGCTGGAAACGTCTACAACTATCTCTTTTATGCTGCTTGCATCATATGATTGCTCGATGTTGACTTCCTTCGTTTCGGTGAAAGGCAGATTCCACGCAAATCCTTTACCAGAGTCCCAAACGGATATCCCCCACCAAATTCCCAAGGCGATCAACACGACGCCGATAAGTCCATTCCTATTCATGTTCTCATTACTCCTTATAGGTAATAGTCCGCTTCCCTTTTCAGTTGAACTGTACTGATAAAAGTGTAGCACTGAGAAGAAATGGAAATCAAAGGGCCGTCGGCTGATGGTAGGTAAGACCTAAGGTCAATTGACACCGACGTCATATTATGATTGAAAAAGAGTGGCAAAACCGTGGTAGAGAGCAATGGCAAAAAACCTGACCGTCACTTGGCCAGGTTTATCGCTTTTTCAGATTGGCGGATGATGCACGATTATTGATTCACAGAGATTGTGCATTCCCCTGTGAAGCCATTGTACTCGGCAAGCACGATTAGCTTTGTTCCGGCTGGTGTATCCTCGCTTATTTTTAGAAGACCGTCCTCGGTGATCTCGGCATAATCCGCTTCCTTGATGCTGTAAGTGGTTCCTGAGCTTGCTTTGGTAACATCGCGATTGCTGTGGTCGTTCAGGTTAGCGGTGACGTTAAGCTGCAAAGTGGCGCCCGGTCTCACTGATTTCTTTTTGGCTGTCACCGTAATACGTTTTACCGTTGCCACTGTAGTAGATACTTTGGCTGATTTGTTGCCGTTCTTCACCGTAATGCTGGCTCTCTCTCCTGTCTTCGCATCTTCTGCAATCTGGATCAAGCCGTTTTCATCAACGGTGATGCTGCTGCTATTGGAATCATAGACGGTTCCACTCTCCGCGCTGGTCAAATCTTGCTTGCTGCGGTCGGATAGTTTGCCTGTAACTGTCAACTGCAGCTTTTCTCCAGGCAGAAGACTTGCCCGTTTCGGCGTGACAGAAATGCTTTGCACCCCTGCATCCGCCACCAGGAAGCTGCCAACTTGCTCAGTGTCAAAGGAGGCTTGCTTGCCTTTTTTCTTTACATCAACCTTTTTTCCGCTGGAAGTGGTCAAAAGCTTCCACGATTTTTTCTCTTCATCGTATCGGTAGGCTAGCAAATATTTTGACCTGGTCTCGTAAGGCAACGTGATGCGAACGCTTCCCTTGTCAAATTGGGTGATTTCCTCTCCTCCAGCTTCCAGACCAATTTGATACTTATCACTGGCATGAGCCAAATTGGTTGGCGTTTTAAGGTTATCTAGTTCGAAGAAATAGATGGTAAACGCATCGTTGTCATGCTGTCCAAACAGGTCGTAAGACAGCCATACTCCCCTGTCATCTTCGCTTGCAACGGCAAGATTGATACGGTTCTTGGCTAATGCCTTCACTGTTTCGCGGGAGAGAGTTGCAAATGGATTCTGCTCCTTATCTGCCCGCTTCGCCTTTTTCTCCGTGCGAGATTCCAGATCGCCGATCAACTTAATACGGAAAGTTTTCTCCAGCTCAAACAACGATGCTTTGTTGTCCAGCGACGTTTCTATTTTCTCTATCACCGAGGCAAAGTGCTCGATCCTGTCTGCCATTTCCTCAATACGACGGTCATCCGATTCGCTTATGCCAACTTTGTCCAACAGCGCGGTAAAGGTTTCGCCCAGCTTGTTTGCCCATTTGTCGGAAATATCCTGTTTGCCCAGCTTGGCAATTACCGTGTCAATGACTTGGGCTAACGTGGCGGTTGCATTATCCATCTCGGTCTGCTCCGGTGTTGCGATGTCGTCAAGCACCGGCAGGAATGCTTTGGCAAGCAGAGAATGGGTTTGTTCCAGAACCAGATCCTCGTCACCGATGCCTTGGCTCCATTTGCCCATCATCGCGGCAAAAACGGTGTTAGCTGTATCCGTGATCAATTCTAGTTCTGTCTGTTGCTTTAGCTTGCCCGCAGCGATCAGATCGGACAATCGTTTTACGCTGGCTGAGACTTGTTGTTCGACCGTGTTTTCGTCCGTCGTGTTGGCAATGACCCGAGCTGCCTCAAGATTAGCCACGCGGATCTGTTCCTCCAGGCTTAATGCCGGTGGTGTAACGGGAGGTGTAACAGGCGGAGTCCTTACAGTTACGACAGTGGAAGCCTCAAACCCTCCGTCACGAGTCCTTACCATAATCGTGGTGGTGCCTTTTTTGAGCGGTGTCACTACTCCGTTGTCCACTGTCGCCACTTCCGGATTACTGGACGACCAGCTTACGTTTTTGTTTGTGGCGTTGTCTGGCTGGACGGTTGCCTGCAATGTACCTGTCGCCCCGCCTGCCTTCAGGGCGAGCGATGGCTTGTCCAGCTTCACTCCGGTTACCGGCACATCAGCCGCTTGTACGGTAACCTCCGCCCAATCCGTAAAATATCCATCTTCGGTCATTGCGACAATCGTTGCCGTTCCCGGACTGACCGGAGTAACTATACCGTTCTCTACCTTCGCAACACTCTCGTCATCCGAAGTCCAGCTTACTGCTTTGTTAGTCGCATCAGCGGGCTCTACCGTTGCCGTAAGAGTTCCCGAAGCTCCGCCTGCTTTCAGGGTCAGTTCGTCCCGATCCAGCGTCACTCCGGTTACCGGCACGCCTGGTAGGGTCTTAACCGTCAGTGTCGTCAAAAGAATCGAGATATGATCCGGGAAGTTTGCGTAAATGTTGTAGGTGTATGTTGTATTGGGAGACAGTCGTTCGTGTTTATAGGACGTTGCGGAACCTGTATAAACGATGACGTTGTCCCCCCTAGCCACATCGTACTTCACCGCCCCTTCCACAGTGGGCCACGCCAGATCTACGGAATCAATGCCAGGAGTAGCGGTAGCGTCTCGTTTGACCTGGACCTGAATCTTGGAAGCTGTGCTTTTGCCGGCGCGATCTGTGGCCACAAGCCTTACGTCATAGCCCCCTTCGCTCACCCTGTCCGTATTCCATTCAGCCAGCAGATCCTCCGTTACAGCACCTGTCCCTCTGGCAATCGCTGTCCATTGTTCTTTACCTGCTTCGGAAAAAGACACTACCCAATCGAACAGGTGACTGTCTGAAACCGTTCCCTCCAATGATACCTTCCCCTTCACCGTCATCCCGTCCCCAAACGGAGTGAGAGTGGCGATGGGCGCTTTGTTGTCAACATGAACATTCGCGAAATACGATTGGCCAATTTTTCCGGAGTTATCCTCTGGCCAGTATTCAACAAGAAAAGTCCCGTCCTCCGTGATGCTGATCGTGGCTTTGTCGCCTGTTTGAGATTGGATGTCGCCACCATTGATGCGGTAGCTTACCTGTTTTATACCTGAACTTGCCGTCCCGGAGTCCATAGCTTCCATATTCAGCGTGGCTTGCTCCGAATAATCGGCGGTCATCGATAAAATAGCTGAGGGCAATTGACTATCCACCACCGGCACCATATAGGTGCGAAATAGAATGTCCCAATCCTTGCCTCGCCCAATATCCCAGCCCGAGCCATAGTCAATAAAGATCCTGCCTCCACCGTAAACATCTGAACGCGCATGGGCAATCGCGTAGGAATTAATCTGATCATTGTTTGACGTCAACACGATGGCATACGGTCTTCCTGCTTCTACGAGAGGTGCCGTAGGAAATGCAACTTCCTTCCAGTTACTTTCCATAATGGGCCCCTTCAACATGGATTGCGCTAGAATCACTCCTGAAGGCAATCCGTCTGGGTTGACGGTCTGAATGGTTACATTCAGGTCTTCAGTTTCACTTTCACGATAATCTGCCATAAACAGGGATATTTGCGTCAAATACCCGCTTTGACCGGGGGTAAAAGTTTGAGCAGCTTTTTCATAAATGTCAACTGGAATGAAGTCACCAGTATAGTTTCCACCAGCTGCTTGATCCATTCCGCTTGGAGGGGCCACATACGTCATAAACGGCAGCGTAGCGTCCTGTTTGGCGCTATTCCCCACCAGACAAACTCCCTCTTTATAGATAGTTCCTTTGACCATACCGACCGCTACCCCCGATCCGGCCTGAAGAACCGCAGCATAGTGCTGCCCCTGGCTCACTGAAATCGGGGTGTCAAATGTGAATACAACCCAATCCCAATCATCGGATACAAGGTCTGTTGACATAGACACCTGGCGCAACGGACTAGCTGTTGGAAAACCAGCCGTATCCGCCTGGTACAGTTTTAGCAGGATGTTAGAAGCTCCGGTGTCTTTCTTTTTTAAATAGAAAGCTACACTTTGGAAGGCTCCGTTTCTTCCGGCGACAAATGATTGGCCGATGTCGTCACTTGACGCACCAAGATCGAACTCCTGGATCTGATTGGTAACCGCCATCGCCTGATCCAGCGGCATCTCTTCCGCATAGGCGACTACCCCTCCCCTATAAAATAGGGTAATCAATATCAAGATGGAAAGTACAAGAGATCGTAGCGGCCCGTGTGTTTTTCTCACATTCTATTCCCCCTTACAGCCAAATCT
This sequence comes from Brevibacillus choshinensis, assembly GCF_001420695.1. Classification (NCBI taxonomy): domain Bacteria; kingdom Bacillati; phylum Bacillota; class Bacilli; order Caryophanales; family Paenibacillaceae; genus Brevibacillus; species Brevibacillus choshinensis. Next base: position 1,175,057 of record NZ_LJJB01000010.1, read on the forward strand.
TGCAAATTGGAACGATCATAGCAAATAGACAAAACAAAAAAACCTAACCAAAGTTAGGTTTTTTGAGACTTGGGCAATTTTCTCTATCTTTTACTTTAACAGCCCCAGTTCTTTCGCCTTGCTCACCGCTTGCACCCTGCGGTTTACCTGCAATTTCCCGTATAAATGAACAATATATGATTTCACAGTTCCCACAGAAAGGATGAGCTTCTCCGCAATCTCCTGATTGGACAAGCCGCCCGCAATCAGTTGCAAAATCTCCTGTTCGCGGTCGGTAAGCGGTTCAAGCAGCGGCTGGACACTGACGTTTTCCCTTTTCCCGCCCATCGCTGCTGCCGAAAAACGCAACAACTTGGCGCTTGCCATCTGGGAAGAGAGCATTTCCAAAAACTCCAGCCGATCCGCATGAAACGCGTCGGTGGTTAAATTATTCTCCAGGTATAGCACTCCTACCAACACGCCCGAGTACAGGATCGGGATACAGAGAATGGAGCGGGGGCCATGCTGCTTCACGTAAGCATCCCGTTCAAATATACCGGATCGACTAGCATCGCTGAGAACCACGGACTCCCTCGTTCTGGCCACGTAATGAATGATCGCTGCCGGAATATCGTCAAACTCGTCCAACGAGACTGCCGTTTTTATCGATTCGACCAACCCATTGGCCTCTACTCCCGCCTCTACGTACAATTCGCCATCTTTCTCCAGCAGCACCAATCCTTTTTCCGCGCCTGCGCTTTTGATAGCGGTGTCGAGATAGGAATCTAGCAGCTTGGGCATATCGGTCTCCTTGGAAAACTCCTGCATCGCTTGCAGGAAGGTCTCCAGATCCATTTCCGGTGACGAGCCCGTCTTCGTGGTGGTACTGTTGAAAAAGAACCCCTTCTCATCCTGTGATCGAAGCAGTTCTTCCGGGCTATCAGTGAGCTGCTCCTGCTGCAATTGGGGATATGTTTCCCGTAATTGCTTCACTTTTTCCGTCGCTCCCCATTGGTGAAACGCTTGCAAGGATTGGATTAGATAAGTTCCGACAAATCTCTCTTTGTTTTTGGACAGATAAAAGGCAGCAGCCAGCTCGCAGGCGATCGCTTCATTTCGTCCGTATTGCTGTTCCTTTGCGGCTTGGATTGCCCGATCGTACAGATCCATCGCGGCTTGATCTCTTCCGTCAATCCGCGCCCGTTCCGCCTCCATCAAGAGATATTTATGCACAAAGTTGTCCGGGCAACTTTCTGCCCATTTTTGCATTTGCCGGATATTTTTGCGCAAGACCTTTAGGTACTTGCTTCGCTCAGGAGGGGTGAAAGATCCGCATTCAGCCGTAATAGCCAGCGATTGATAGAAGACCAACTCTGGCACATGCAGCAGGTGCGTGGAATATTTCAGGTATTCCTGGGCTTTCTCGGCAAATCTGATCGCTTCCCGATAATTTCCAAACAAGAAATAGATTTGTGTTTTATAGGTATAGTATTGGTAAAAAGTCGTTATCTGCGTCTCCTCATTCTGGATGTCCTGCAAAAACTGTTCCTCATCAAACTGATCGTCGTTCAGCGTAAAACGATGATGGGTTTTGCCTTGCAGGTTACGCACCACTTGCAGATAGACATGAAAGTTTTTCCGCACAAATTCTTCGTTTAGCTGCTTCAAAACAACGAGATATTCCCCAACAATCTCCGCCAAGCCGTTCAGGGAGCCCCATGCATAATAGGCATTGACATGTGTCCCCATGGCATAGCTGGCAAAGATAAAATCGCCGCTTTCCAAGCCTAACTGCAACGCCTTGGCGAGGTACTGTTCCGACTCCTTGGGATGGCGTACCCACTGGCTCAGCACACCGCCGGCCGTAACAAAGGTGCGGCATTTGAATGTAGTGTTGGGGTGTTTCTCCATCACCTGCAGGGCGATCTCCCCCATGCGGTCCCCTTCCTTGTAGTTCCCCATGCCCAAGCTGAGAACCAATCCGAACAGCGCATATGCCGCCGAGGAAGCTTCCGTGTTTCCATAGGCAAGCGCCAAGCGGATATATCTGCACATCAAGACAACGTATGCTTCCTTGTTGACGAAAAAGGCAGGTGCGGCAATCGCCATAATCAATTCCATGATCGCTTTTACCGTTGGATCGCTGACGTACGGCAGGTGGGCAAGCTCATCCATACGCTTGCTCAGCTTCCATCTGGTTACGAGAGACTCCTGAACAATCGTGACCAGCTTTGGCTTGTACGCAATCGACATCTCGAACTCTCCAAGCCCTTGCAGGCCGAGTTGGATCGCTTCCACATACTTGCCCAGATTGATATAGAGGGCAATCCGGATCCGATACACCTCGACGCGATCGATTTTATCCAGGGCCCTCTGCATGAGCTGGACAAACTGTTCCTCAGCGGTTTCATAATGGGAGCACAGATACTCGCACTCCGCCCGGTGCAGGTGAAGCTGGAAGGCCACTTCATAACGGTCCTGCCAATCTTGGTCTGACAACAGACCGAGTCCAGCGCGAAAATGGTTTAACGCGGCGAAATAAGCGGTCGATCCCTTCGCTTTCAGCCCCGCCTGCAAATTCAGCTCCGCCAGCTTTTGCCTTTCCTCTTCAGAGGTGATACGGTCTTTGCCCATGTTAAGGTGATGAACGATTTGATAGATTTTCTCATCCAACTGACGAGAATCTGCTGTTTCCAGCATCATTCTGCCGATCATGAAATGAATCTCTTTCTTCTCAACATCGGAAATAAGTGAGTAGGCCGTATGCTGAACACGGTCATGCAAAAAAGCAAATGAGACATTTAAATCGGCCTCTATCGTCTGTGTAACGTCACCATGGTCTTCATAGAGATAGGTATAAGAATCGTCCAACGGCAGAAGCAGCCCCGCCGTGATGGCTGGAAGCAATTGACGAGCGGTTTCAATAAGAGACTCGCCCGCTGCCAGCGAAAGGGTTTTCAGATCAAAACTGTTTCCCATGCAGCCGGCCAATCGGAGCGCATTTCTGGTATCCTCAGGAAGCCTTTCAATTTTCTCGATCATCAAGGTGATTACATCGGCAAAGCTTTGTTTCTTCTCGATCTCGGCGAGGTCCCATGTCCATTGGGTACTGTCTGTGCAAAAAGATAACAGCTCTTCCTTATGCATCGCCTGCAGCAACTGCTTTAAATAAAACGGGTTGCCCGCCGTTTTCCGGTAAACCGCTTCCGCAAGCGGGCGCGCCCGTTCCTTCTCGCAGTGCAGCGTTTCCGCAATCAGCTTCAGCGTATGGTCAAAAGTGAGCGGTTGCATCTGAATCTGGCTGATGGCAACCCCTTTCGTCTGTAATCCGGCAATGATTTGCGACAACGGATGTTCGTCACTGACCTCATTCTCCCGATAAGCACCTGTAAGCAGCAAATAGCGGCTACCCGGATCGGTTATCAGCAGGCGGAGAAAATCTAGCGAAGCTTGATCTGCCCAATGCAAATCGTCAAGAAATATAATCAATGGATGAGTGCGGCTGGAAAATACTTGGACAAATTTGCGGAAGATCAGTTGAAAACGATTTTGCGCTTCTGCAGGTGGCAATTCCTCCACCATGGGCTGTTCCCCAATGATCAGCTTCACTTCCGGTATTACTTCCGTCACTACCGAACCGGCTCGTCCGAGAGCGCGAAGCAGCTTCTTTTTCCAATCGGCGACTTTTTCCGCAGATTCCGTCAATATCTGTCGAATCAGGTCTTGAAAGGCTTGTATCAAAGGAGCAAATGGAATCTCTTGCTGCAGTTGATCAAACTTTCCGACGATAAAGTATCCCCTTTCCGATACGGCAGGACGGTACGCTTCCAAAGCCAACTCCGTTTTTCCTATGCCGGAGTAACCGGAAATCAGGGCGAGTTCCGTTGCACCTGCCTTGATCCGTTTGTATGCGTCTTGGAGGCGAGTCACTTCCTCTTCTCGCCCATAAAGCATGGATGGAATTTGAAATTGGCTTAATTCATCCATTTGTCCCAGCGTAAACCCTGTGATGTCGCCTCTTGCTTCCCACTGCTCCCGGCAGTTGGCAAGGTCGGAAAAAAGCCCGTACGCGCTCTGATATCGTTCTTCCGCCGTTTTAGACAACAGCTTCATTATCATCTCGGAAATGATCCGCGGGAGTTCGGGCATCCGATGGTGGGGGGAGATCGGTTTTTTGGCAATATGGGCGTGAACCCAGTCCATCTTTGTCTCGGCATACAGCGGGAGCTGACCTGTCAGCATTTCATAAAAGATCACGCCAAGCGAATACAGATCACTGCGGAAATCAATCGCTCTGTTCATTCTTCCTGTCTGCTCTGGTGACATATAGGGCAGGCTTCCTTCGAAGGAAGGAACGGGAGAGCTTTTATGGCTTTCGCCAAGGAGACGTGTGGAGTGGCTAAAATCGATAATACAAACCTGTCCGGTGCGCTCGTTGATAATAATGTTTTCCGGCTTCAAATCTTTATGAATCACGCCTTGCCGATGCAATTTCATCAATGTTTCGCTCAACTGCATGGCGATCGGGAAAAACACGGGGAGTGCGGGACGGCTCATCTGCAGGTAGGTTTTCAGCGAGATGCCGCCATTGTCCTCCATGACCAGCACAACGGTTCCGCCTGTCTGTTCCTGATACAACGGCTTAATAATTCCCGGGATGTTCAAATGCTTGGTCACTTCATATTCGTGCATAAGCTTCGCGGTATCGCTAGTGGTAATCTTGTCTCCCGTAAGAGCCTTGATGATGAGCGGCCGACCGTCTGCCTTGCGTACGCCTCGGTAAATACTCTTTTTTTCGCTCTGGTATATCAGTTCGTGAAGGGTGTATCCGGGGATTGCAATCATCTCAAAAACTCCTCAGCAAAGGCCATTAAGGATTCTTCCGCGGGTTAATAATTTTTAATTATATATATCTTCTAATCATTCATCTACTGTGAACCTTGTGAAAACTGGGAAAAGTTTATGAAAGACAAAGAAAAACCTAACTGTTGGGTTAGGTTTTTCCGGGTGGATGTAAAGTTGGATGGTTTACCTGCTTTTAGCGATCCAGGCGCTTGCTTGTCGAAACCGAGAGCTTTCTGTACAAGATCTGCGGCTCCAGACGCCGATTAAGGAACCGCAGCATGGATTCATTCCCCTGCTCCACGAAACACATGCCAAACGGAAATGTCTTGTGTGCCCTGCGGATTACCTCTGCAAGCAAGGCGATACCGCGTGCCTTTTGCCGAAATCGTTTTTGGACGAACAGCGTTTTGTACAGAAGCATATTGCTTGCAAGCTGTTGGACAATCATCCATCCGACCACCTGATCTTCGTATCGCAGGCCAAGGCTGTAATGAAGGTCGATTTTTTGTTCATCGATAAAAGGAGAGAGGATGGGTTGGTACCAGCGGCCGCAGCCTTGCTCCACCTGTTGCCTTTCCTGCGCAGTCAGCTCCCCCCAGGAGAACGTGGAAAATCCGGCGGGTAAGGATAGTTTTTCCAGCCAGGACAGCTCGGACAGTTCGCCTTCCCGCAATCCCAGTGTATACAGCTGGATGTTCGTCCGAAGCGGCTCCCATTGTTCCTCGCGAAAAAACCGGTCAAGCCAGTCGAAATCATCGGCTTTTATGATGGAAAAACAATCGGTAAATTGCCCGGTCTGCTCTCTGATTTTTTCTTCCGCCTGTCTGAGTAAAGCTCGGCCGATTCCCTGTTTTTGATAGCCATCTGCCACCACGAGAGAGGCGATCTCGCCTCGCTGACGCTCTGGATCGTAATATCCTGCCACCAGACCAAAAGGTTGACTGTCGCAGACCGCGCCGAATGCCCAGACTGATCTTCCGTTCAAATTCCGCAGCAGGTCGTGATGTTTGGGATGGAGCATGGATTGATACGGGTGTGCGGTTGCTGATGCTAGTTCGATAAGGTGGTACACTGGTGCTCTCTCCTTTTACCCGAATAAAGGGCATATCCCGATCGAGACGTTTTTCTGTGTTAATCCGGACTTCCGATTTTCCACTTGGCGGTAACCGAATTGAAGCTAGGATCAAATTTGTTCCCTGCACGGTCACGCAGCATCCTCGTAGTGAATCTGACTTGGGTATCTGCTGTTGGAGCCTGTCCGAGCTGATCGATAAAATCAGATCGTAAACTCACGGTGATCTCATCTCCGGAAACGGTAACCAATACGGCCTCGGCGAAATCTTTGACATTCCCAGAAGAGGTATCGGTAAAATCGCCGTTTAGGGCAATCTCGACACGATCAAAAAGCCTGGAAAAATTGTTTGACTGACCGCTTAATTTCTCGTCAAGCGGTTCGCTGGCCTGCAGCGTAAATACGTTGTCTGCCTGCTGCACTGGCGGCAAAAGCTTGGGCAGTGTTGCGTCAAAATAGACCGGAATCTCCACATGATCGGTAGTGATCTCGCCATTTGTATAAGTAAAGGTAAGATAGGATGTATCTCCCTCTGAAGCATCTGGCGTAGCCTCGAATGTTACCCCCCTCGTTTCTTCATCCTTTAAGACAGAGAGTGTATCTTCGTCATAACCGTATTTGACATATCCGGCGTTTGCTCCGTCCACGATGACGTTAAATTGGTCCGTATTTGGATCATAAGAGAAGCTGCCAGGCTTATTGTTCATATACGCTTCCACGTACTCGCTCATTCTGTGCTTGAAAGGACCACTCGATTGCACGTCGTCAAGCAACGTTATACTTGAGAGGGAATCTTCAGCTCCAATTCCCAAATAGATCTCCGCATCCTCCTTGCGCAGAATCCTTGGACCGAAGAAAAGTTCCTTCGCTTTTTCAATATAGTCCAACAGTTCGGCTTTCTCCGGCTCGCTGTCGCTTACTGCATCCACCTTTGCTTTGGCGGCATCGATCATCGCTTCCGTCACATCGGGCTTCAATCTCACCTTGTCAGAGTCCGTGTACAGGGCTTCCACCGCTTGTCTCGCTTCTTCCGGATTTCCGCCGCCGGGGACCTGATCGTACAACTTCTGCGCATTTTTCACATCTTCCTGCAAGCCGGCTTTATCCGGTACGCTGTTGTCCAACCGCTCCACCTTGTTTCGCGCGGCGTCGATCGTTTCCTGCGTGATACCGGGCTTCAGCGCCGTTTTGGTGTGATCGGTAAACAGTCCGGCTACCGCTTTGCGGGCGATGGCCAGGTAATCAGGCTGGGGAAGCGGATCGACAGGCGGACTGACGATGATAGGATCTTTGAACCTGATTGTGAAATTCTCCGTAGTGACATCCGCTTTCGCCCGCTTGATTTTCCGCTTGTCAACGGTAAAGCTGACATCATTCCTGCCATCGGTTTGCGCATGTTTTTTCGCTTTGCCTGTAAACGATACAGTAAGCTCGTCCTCTGATTCCCGCTCCACTGTTATGCCAAGCCCCTCCGGCAGGTTCTTCGCCTTGACATCTTCCCCGGAGATATCGTCGCGGAACGAGCCATTCTTCAGCTTGATCGTTTGTTTGGAAGTGATGCTCCCATCATTGGCCTCCGCCTCTTCGATGGTCTCTTTTTGGACTGACAATTCCGGCTGCTTTCCAGGGAGATCTGCTTGGTTCACCGACACTTCGAAATCAGCTTCCACATCGCCTATCTTGGCCATGATCTCTGTTACACCTGTTCCTTTTGCTTTTACCGTTCCGAGATAATTGACTGTTGCCACCTTCTTGTCGGCGGTCCGCCAGTTGACATTGTCCGTGACCACCCGATCCAGATCATCATACGCTACGGCGATCAGTTTTAACGATCTGTCGTTCTTTTTATCCGTATAGAGTTGCTCATCTTTAGCCAGCGCGAAGATCTCCACGCGGTCCACCTCAGCGTCTTTGCCCGCTATTGTGAACGTTTGGGTCGCTGTTGCCTCGTGATACTTCATCGCAATTGTCACAGTCTTCTCGTCTTTGGCAGCCCGTATAGGCGAAAAACTGATTAATGCTTTCCGTTCTTCTGGAAGCCACAAAAAACTACCTGCACTTATACGCTGTGGGCGCGTGCCGTTGACAGACAGGGTGAATCGAAGGTCCCTCTGTGAAAGAGCCTCGTCCGGGATCTCGCCTAGCGTAACGGTAATCAATCCGTTCGTTGCCGTGAACTCTTCAATTTCTTCCCGCACGCTCTCGGTGCCCGTCTCTTTCGCTTGCTCAGCAGCAGTTATCGTACCGGTTGATTCACTTGCAGTCGGTTCACCGGTTGCGTTTCTTACTGCAAAAGAGTCGGCCGTTTCCTCTGCATACGACATGTGCATGGCCTTTGCCGGACTCGCCGTTTCGGCGAATGCCTGACTGACCAGCGAAAGAAATACGCCGGTGGACACGACCGCCGTCATGATTGTTCTTGCCTTTTGATCCCTTTTGCTCATTTTCGCTCTTCGCTCCCCTTTTTCGCACACAAATGTAAATAACCGTGGCAATCGTAGCAAAATGGGGAATGCAAATAATACTAACCAAAGTTGGTTTTTTCGCGATTATAGGGAAAATAGTATGGATTATCGAAATATCTTTCGGAAATCTACCCATAAAAGTGGGATTTCCTCCCCTTCACGCTCTCTTGCTTCTGTTCGTTCCATGCAAAGAAAAAAACAGTCATCACAGAGGACACCCTGCGACAACTGTTCGTAAGTTCAAAGAATAGGTAACTCAGAAAAACATTCCCGACATCGATGCGCAACTTATGACTCACACTTGATCATCACATGCTTTAAACGGGTATACTCTTCCACCGCATAGATTGACAAGTCTGATCCGTAACCCGTCATCTTGTGTCCGCCATGCGGCATCTCGCTCGTCAGGAAAAGATGCGTATTCGTCCACACTTCACCGAAATCCAGCTGTTTGCTCGCCCGCATGGCACGGTCCACATTTTTCGTCCACACCGAGGAGGCAAGGCCGTACTTGCAGTCGTTTGCCAGCCGAATGGCATCTTCATCGGTGGTAAACGGAGTCACAGTCATGACAGGACCGAACACTTCTTCCTGAATGATTTCATCTGTCTGCTTCGCACCTGCGATGACGGTCGGTTTGTAGTAGAAGCCTGGCCGATCTATGCGGGAGCCCCCTGTCAATACCGTACACCCCGAATCATTGACAGCACGCTTTACCATTTGATCAATTTTCATCAAATGAGCCTCCGAAATAACAGGTCCCATCAAGGTGTCCGGTGACAGCGGATCTCCAATCACCGTGCTTTCCACATGAGGAATCAGCTTGCTGATAAATTCGTCATACACTGTTTCCTGAATATAGATTCTCGTGGCTGCCGTACAATCTTGACCGCTGTTGTAAAAACCGCTGGCAAGCGCCCAATACGCGGCCTCATCCAGGTTCGCATCATCGAAAACGATAAATGGCGCTTTGCCGCCCAACTCCAGATGCAATTTTTTCATCGTGTTCGCGGCTTCCTTCGCAATGGACATCCCGGCCCGAACGCTTCCGGTAAGCGCCGCCATTTTCACGTCCGGATGACGGACAAGCGCGGCTCCCGCCTCCGTGCCGATGCCGGTAACGACATTCAACACGCCCGGCGGCAAAATGCCCATGCTCAATTCCGCAAGCTTCAACGCGGTTAACGGCGTAAGCTCCGAGGGCTTCAGCACGACAGTATTCCCGGCGGCGAGCGCTGGTCCAATTTTCCAGATGGCCATCGCCAGCGGAAAATTCCATGGCGCAATGGACCCAATGACGCCGAGCGGCTCCCTGCGCAGCATGCTGGTGTAATTGGCCATATATTCACCGGATGCAGGGCCTTGCATCATTCGTGCTGCTCCAGCGAAAAACCGCAGATTATCGACAATGAACTCGATCAGATGGCTTGAAAACTGAATCGGGGTCCCGACATTGTGCGTTTCCATCGTTGCCAGCTCATCCGCATGCGATTCAATCCGATCTGCCAGCTTCAACAAAGCCGTGCTTCTTTCCCCCGGAGTCGTTTGTTTCCACGAGTCGAAAGCGTCCTTGGCGGCTATTACGGCCTGATCGACATCCTCGTCCGTGCAAGTGGGGACTTCTGTAATCACTTCCTCTGTCGCAGGATTAATGATGCGATCATATCGCCCGCTCCTGCTACTAACAAATTGTCCGTTTATGAAAATCTCTTTTCTTTGCGTCATTTACAGATTCCCCCTCCTAGTTACTCCAAGAGCCATTGTTCAAAGCGCACTTGTACTTGATCGAAGTTCTTGATCCAATATGAATCGTCGGCCATAATCTGTTTTTTCTGTAGCTCGGGTGTGACGCCAAGACGCTGCATGTCTTGTTCCGACAACAGGTCAATTGCCTTTTGGTTCGCTGGGGCATATCTCGCTGTTTTCCCGAATTCGACCTGGACTTCCGGAGAAGTGGCGAAAGCGATAAATTTCATTGCCAGATCTTTGTTTTTGGTGCCTTTCGGTATGACCCAGCCTTCATAGCTGCGGATCGCGTTTTCATACGTGAAATCAACGGGCGTCCCCTTTTGCTTCTGCAACGTGATCGTGCCGTCATAGGCAGTTGATATGGTTGCCGTTCCGTTGACCAACAGATCCGGCACCTGCGCTCCGTTCGTCCACCATGTTTTAAAATTCTTCTTGATTTCGTTCAACTTCTTGAATGCGCGATCCAGATCCAATGGATACAGCTTGTCGGCAGGTACACCGTCAGCAAGCAAGGCCATTTCCAGGATTGGGGCCGGGAATTTATATGCGGAACGACCGCCAGGGTATTTGCTCACATCCCAGAAATCAGCCCACGTCTTCGGTGCATGCGCCGCATCGATTTTCGTAGTATTCCAGCTGATCACAGTCGCAAACGATTCCGAAGCGATGAAATGTTCGCTTGCGCTTTGCTCGTTGTACCCGTCTTTTTTGACGATGTTGTAATCCAGCGGTTCAAACAACCCTTGGCTACCAGCCAATTTGCCGAAGAACGAGTCGACGTTCACGACATCCCACGTTACGTTGCCGCTGTCAACCATCGCTTTCAGCTTCCCGTAATCCGGTGGTGTTTCGATTTCGATCTTCACGTTGTATTTTTGCTCAAACGGTTCGATGATCGTTTTTTTACGCATCTCAATCAATTCCGAATCCCAGTCCACGATAGTCAGCTTCTGCACCTCTGCTGCACCTTGCCCTGATGTGTTCGCCGGGTCTGCTTTGCTGCAAGCGAATAACGAACTGCTTAAAACGGTAATCAATGCAATGTTGCCGATCTTCTTCAACACATTAACTCCCCCTTTTCTAGTCTAAGCGAATGATACTACTCTTTCTGGTAGCTCATTTTTGCAGATCGAGACGAGATCCATCCCTGGATGAGGAATAGTGCCACGGTCATCACGATCAACACGGTCGACACAACTGCAATGCTCGGATCGATGCTTGTTCGTAAGCTTTCCCAGTACTTGACCGGCAATGTTTTCGTACCCGCCCCCGCCATAAAAAGCGAAATGATCGGCTCATCAAACACGATCGAAAAGGCAAACAGCGCCCCCGAGATCATTCCGGGTTTAATCAAGGGAAGTGTAACCTTGAAAAATGCACCAACGGGCGTGGAGCCCAGTCCCATGGCGGCCAATTCCAAATTGTGGTCGACCCCCTTCAAGCTAGAGGCTACCGTCGTAAATACGACCGGAATCGCAATGACCGCGTTTGACAAAATCATCCCTGTATACGTATCCGTCAACTTGAACGGAGCAAAAAAACGATACAGCCCGATCGCAACCACAACAGCAGGAACGACCATCGGCGAGAGTATCAAGGGAACAAACAGTTTCTTGCCCCAAAAATGTAAACGAACAAAGGCCAGCGCGGCCATTGTGCCTAAAATAACCGATACACTCGCCGTCGTGCCCCCGATGAACAGACTCCGCGAAAATACCTCGATCCATACCGGACTATTCAGCACTTTTTCATACCAGTCCAGCGAATATCCGGGCGGTGGCAGTTGGAAGTACGACACAGATGTAAACGATAACGGGATCACCAGCAGGATAGGGGCCAGAAACACAATCATAATGAGGGCTGCCAGAAGTCTAAGCCACACTTACATCACCCCTTTTATCGCGGAATGGTTTCTGAAAATAAGAATAGGTACAAGTATCAGTATGATCGTCGAAGCCAAAAGAATGATGGACAGTGCGGCCGCCAAATGCCAATTCAATGTCACGTTGATAAAATTCGCAATCAAATTGGAAATCATCATGTCCTTCGGGCCGCCCAGGATGACTGACGTAATGAAAAAGCCGAGACTGAATACAAAACAAATCAGTACCCCTGCCACTACGCCTGGAATCGACAACGGGAACAAAACGTCGCGAAACACTTTCCAAGGGCGAGCCCCCATGCCTTCCGCCGCCTGGAGCAATCGCTGGTCAATCCCTTGCATGACCGAATAAATGCATAGCACCATGTAAGGAAACAAGTAATGAACCATGCCGACAACGTTTCCGGTCATGGAATAGAGGAGATGCAGCGGTTCGTCGATCAAGCCGAGCCCCTTCAGTATCGAATTGATCGGCCCAGTGTCTTGGAGCATGATCACCCACGTAAACGTACGTATGAGAACGCTGATCCAGAATGGGATCATAATGAGAGCCAGCATCACTCTTTTCCATTTCTCCGACTTCATCTGATAAAGCGTGTAGGCAATCGGATAGCCAAATAGCAAGCTGGCGATGGTAGCAATTAGGGAAACGTTAAATGTGTAGAGTACGACCTTTACATAAACCGGTGTGGTGAACACCTGAAGGATATACTGAAATGTGTAGGATTCTCCGTTATGCACGCCCAGTTTCATTATTTTGAGAATTGGGAAAAATGTAAGCAGCAACATGTACAATGCCGGAATGATAACGAGAAGCCAATGCAAGCCCGGCACTGCTGAAAGGGTAACTCTTCTTTTCAACGGCATTGTCGTCATGTGCACTTCTGCGTTATTCATGGATAATGCGCCCCTTAGGATATTTTGGCTGCTCCCCTGATGTCGGTATCTTCAGGTTTCAATGTTGTCTCATCACCTATCAATGCTGCCTCATCGGCATTCCAGCCGACCCGGATTTCATCGCCAACGGCAATCTCCCTTGATGAAGCATAAGGCAGCTTGATGGTCAGCCTTTCCTTCGTTTTGCTCGTCCCTTCGATTCGAAACGACTCCCCGACATATGTTTTTTCCAGCACGGTCAATTCGTGCATGTTCGTAAAAACCGCTCCATCCCGGACGACATGGATATTTTCTGGCCGAATCGCAATCCATACCGCTGACTGTGCTGCAACGTCCGGCTGTTCCACTCTCACCTTGGCAACTTGGCCGTCCAGCAGCTTCACCACGGCCAAACCCGCTTCTGTATGGATGAGCTCACTTTGAAGCAAATTAATCTCCCCGATGAAACTGGAAACAAATTTGCTCTTGGGGTGATTGTACAGTCGTTCCGGCGTATCGATTTGTTCGATGCGGCCTTTGTTCATGACGCAGATTCGATCCGACATGGTCAGTGCCTCTTCCTGATCGTGCGTCACATTGACCGTAGTAATACCCAGGCTTTGCTGAATATGTTTAATTTCATATTGCATCTGGTGACGCAGGTTTTTATCCAGCGCCCCAAGCGGTTCGTCAAGCAACAGGAGCGGGGGATTGAACACAATGGCCCTGGCGAGCGCAACCCGCTGCTGCTGGCCACCGCTAAGCTGATTTGGATAGCGTGAAGAAAATTCTTCGAGTCTGACGGTCTGAAGCGCCCGGCTTACATGCGCTTTGAGATCCGCCTTCGAAACGTTACGCAGGCGCAGAGGGTAGGCGATATTATCGAACACCGTCATGTGCGGAAACAGGGCGTAATTTTGGAAAACCATGCCGATATTGCGGTCATACGCTTTCTTTTTCGTGATATCCTGACCATCCAAAAAAATTGCGCCATCGTTCAGCTCTTCAAACCCCGCGATCAGTTTCAGCAGCGTCGTCTTTCCGGAACCGCTCGGCCCCAAAATAGTGACAAATTCCCCTTTTTTGATCGATAGATTGACGTTGTCTACAGCTTTGTATTTTTTATAAAATTTTTGCGCGCTTTTTATGTCCAAATGGGCTGTCATCAACACACTCTCCCGTTTCTTTTGCATGCAGGCTATTTTTCGTATACCACTTTGCCATCCATGATGGTCAACCCAACCTTCACGTCTTTAATCTGCTCCGCTGGTACGTTGAACAAATCGCGGTCAAGAACAATCAGGTCAGCCAGTTTGCCCGCTTCCAGCGTACCCAACTCGTCTTCCCGAAAAACGCCGTAGGCCGCTGTTACTGTATACGCTTTCAACGCTTCCGCCAACGTGATCGCTTCTTTCCCGTTAAACAACTCACCGTCGTTTGTGATTCTTGTTACGGCTCGATAGATTTCCAGCATCGGATTGAATGAGACGACCGGATAGTCTGTGTTGAGCACCACTTTCGCGCCAGCATCCAGCAGTGATCGGACGGCAAATGTGTACTGCTGTCGTTCACCAATGCACGAAAAATAGTGGCTCTTGTTAATCAGGCCCATATGCTCCGGCTGCATGGAAGCAATCACGTCCAGTTTTTGAAATCGTCCAATATCATCGGGATGTACCACTTCGATATGCTCGATCGTATGTCTGGCGTCTCGTGTCCCATTGACTCGCTGCGCTTCCTCAAACAAATCCAGCGCGTGGCGGACGGCACCGTCTCCGACTGCATGAAAGCGAATGCGGAATCCTTCTTTATCGGCGGCAAGAACGTATTCCTTCATCGTCTCGGGAGGATTGGGGCCACACGTCGCTGGCAAATCCGCGTACGGTTCCACAAGCAGGGCTGTGTGTGTCGTTACCACCCCGTCCAAAAATTCTTTCAGGCCGGAAAATCTCAGTGTCCCGGATGTGTAGTTGTCCCGGTGCTGCCTCGCACGCTCGATATCGTCTTCAAGCCCAATCAAAAAGTGTATTCGGGTGGTCAACCTGCCTTCCCGTTCAAACTCCTCGTAAAGCGGCAGCTCATTGATTTCCATGTCGGTCACTTTGAAAATATCGGTGACCGAGGTAACACCAAACGTCGCTGCATGGCCCAGAAACGTCTCGAACACTTGCCGCTTTCTGTCTGCCGGCAGCTTCATCGCCTGTCGGGAAGCCATACTGGCCGCCGCTTCATAAAGTATTCCCGTCGGCTCGTTGTCCTCGTCTCTCACAATCTCTCCATGCGGTGGGTCCGGTGTATTCCGGTCAATGCCGAGTATCTCCAGCGCCTTCGTGTTCACCCACACCGTATGGCCTGACGCATGAAACAAAAAGACCGGACGATCCGGGATGACCGCATCCAATGTCGAACGATGCGGCAGTTTCGGCTCATCCCAGTACGTATGATACCAACTGTAGCCTTGCACCCACTCGTCATCCGGCCTAGACTTTGCAAACGCCGCGACCATCTCAGCCACTTCCGTCTCAGAACGTGCCCCAAGGAGGTTTACATGATCCTCCATCAGACAAGCAGGGACAACATGGAGATGCATATCGTTAAACCCTGGCATCACAAGTTTGTCTTCAAACCGATAAATCTTCGTGTCTGGCCCGATGAGTGCTTCCCATTCATTCTCGGCGCCAACTCCCACGATTCTGTTCCCTTTAATGGCAATGGCAGCCGGTCTTGGCGCATTTTCAACACCTGTAAACACTGCATTGCTAGTGATGATCATATCGAGCTGATCAGTGTGCTGCATTTCCTTGCCCCCTCAACAACAGTTTTCCTAGTAAAAAGCAATATTCGTACCAAGATGACAGAAGACGAAATCCAATCCGTTTCATCTGTTAAATCGTAAAAGCACGCTGTTTTTCCGAGATTCAACGGGCATTCAACGATCTGTTATGCCATCCTGCATCGATGTCATTTTGCATCAGCAAGTCCCGACGCAAATGTTGCAGACCCCTTGCCTTTGGTGAGGCTCAGGGGTCTGTCTCTCCAAAACGATTACTGTTTTTTCGTCTCGCTGTATGTGAAATAAAGCTCGACGTTTTTCTTTTTCAAATATGAAAGGAACACTTCAGGATCAACGCACAGCTCTGGCGGTTTTACACCTTTCTCTGTAATTTCGCCCTTCAACAGCATCTGGGAAACGATGGAGGCAGGAATCGCTGTGGCATACTGAGTCGGACTCACGCCCCATTCCTCATGATAGCCCGTCAACAGTTCCAAGCGAACGCGTGCATCGTTGCCATCCTTCTTCCCGACGACTTCGACCAAGAGCGAATCTTTGCCCCAGACGGGCTTTTCTTTTCTGGAAAGCACCTTGCCGAGCAAGGAAACCAGCTGCCTGCGTGGGACCGTGCCGTCCCCCAATTCCGCTGTGTCCACAAGCCCCAGCTCATCGAGCATTTTGATTTTCTCGATGGTCGCCGGGTCCCACGTGTCTTTGTACGTGATTTCTTTCACTCCCGGGAAACTTGTGGGCAGTGTGGCCAGTTCGGAATGAATGATGGAATACGTTTTTTGGATGCCCAAATCTTTATGAAAATGCGTAAATTCTTCATCTGCCAGGGGCGGAATCTCTACCAGAACACCGTTTTTGACTGCCATGGCGTTTTTGACCGCTTCATCGATGACCGTATCCGCTGCGAAGGCAAATGTTGCCCCTGAAGATGTAGAACCATAGCGGATATGAATTTCTTCCGCTGAATCAAGCACGTTTACACCGTAACGGCAAAAAACGTTTGAAGAGCCCGGATCGGAACCCATCCCCGTAATCGCGAGAATATTCGCTTCCTTCATTTGGGCATCCAGCTTCAATTGTTCATTCGTCATTTTAAACAGTCCGCCTAGATCAAGCACGTCGACGCCAACGGCAGAAGCCGCTTTCATCGCATCCAGATTGAAGACGTAGTTTGTTGCATTGACGCAAACCCTTCCTTGCCGCAATACATCTTTCGTCGCTTCCAACTCTCTGATATTCAGCGTAGTGGTCGTGATCTTTTTGCCGATCCATGTCTCCAGTTCCTTCAGTCTCGTCTGATCCAGGTCGGCCGCAACGACGTCGATTCCACTTTCTACCAGATCTTTGACAATTACTTTGCCGATGGTGCCTGTCGCACCTAATACAACTACTCTGTCCAAGAGAATCCCTCCGCTATCGTTTGTACGCAACAGTGTTGTTCAACGCTCTCACTAATCCCAGCATGAATACACTCTCTTGAATAGCAACTATTATGCCAACCGAATTTGACACAAAACGGGCGATTGCCTGTCCTGTTTTGATAACACGATGCCATCATCATTCATCGAGTTTGATGAAGTTCCGCATCAGTCGGGATATCTGGTGCCTTTTTTCTTTGATCTGAACAACAAAAAAACAGTCATCACGGAGGATATCCTGTGATAACTGTTTGGCATGTTCAAGACTTATGTAGCTGAGAGATTATTCAAGATCAAAATTGTGGGTATGTATGGTGGAGGCGGGGGGATTCGAACCCCCGTCCGACGTCAGTACCCGAATGGGTGAAACAGCGATACATGAGCATCTCCGAGCGCAGTCACTCATTTAGATTTCAGTGGTGGATTCGCGGAGTGACCCCAGGTTAGTTTTGCAAACAATTTTTCCTATTTATGATACTAACAACGACTAGAACCCGATTTACCAGTTTTGATCGTTTTGAACTGAAAATAAGAGGATAGGAGGCACGTCATTGATCGAAGGTATAACATTGTGGTGTTCATGGTGACTATCTGTACCGTGATTTCTAGACGCGATAATTTGGTTTATGAAAGGAGACAGAGCATGTTGAAAAATGTTTATGCACGTCTTACGCTTGCCTTACTTCTGTTAGTTGCTGCAACTTTTGTCTTGGTGAAAGTCGTTATTTCAGCATTAAACCTTTCGATAACTCCCGAGGAGCCTTATTCATACGCCCTTTTTGTGACAATTGCTTCCTTGATTTTAATCGCTGTTGAAATGATCATCGCTTCAAAATTAGGAAAGCTTCCTTTTTCTTTGCTTCGATTACAAGTAAACAAACAGACTGCCCTTTTTTGTCTATCAGCAATCCTTCTCCTATCACTCGTGTCAATCCTTTTTACAAAGGTATTTGATATTCAATTTACCGTACAGATAGAAGCATTTTTGACTGTAGACGGGTATCTGACATTCGCCGCATTATTTATCACCCTTCTTGTCGCAGCCTATCAAGAAGAGATTTTTAATCGAGCCTACTTTTACTGGGAGCTAAAGCACCTACCTTATTGGAAAATGTTATTGATCTCGCAACTTGTCTTTATGATGCAGCATGTTCTGATCAAGGGTTTTAACAGTGCAGACGAAGTCGTAGGCTGGTTAATAGCTGGTATGAGCTTCATGTATGTATACACGAAAACAGGCTCTCTTTTTACCTCTACCTGGATTCATGCGGTGATTAATATGTTGTTATCGATTTTCTTGGGGGATACTCCCCTGCTACAGGTAATAAAAATACAACACGCATACGACCCAGGCATGTTCAACATTTTATTGTGTACGGTCAGTATGGCTCTAACCTATGTCGTATATCGTACAAAAAAAGTGTCCGTCTTCGAAGAAGTTTACACAAGCGAAAAAGGAATCATGAATCGCTGAGGACATGATAAAGGCGGATTACTTGCCTATAAAAACAAAAAAAGCCACCTTTTCAGGTGGATTCACTTTATGTATTTGGTGGAGGCGGGGGGATTCGAACCCCCGTCCGAAAACAGCGATACATGAGCATCTCCGAGCGCAGTCACTCATTTAGATTTCAGTGGTGGATTCGCGGAGTGACGCGCTGACCCAACACCTAGCCTGATTGATCTTCTTCCTTTGGCTCCAGGCGGAAGCCTCCGGCGTATCCCACTAAAGTTGAGCGCTAGTCATGCCACATGGGCGATGGAATGGTAGCGCCTCACTGGTTATTAAGCAGCGAGAGAAAGTTGTTTGTTGCCAGTTAAATGGCGTTTGCGTTGGTGACGAGGTCCGCAACCCCCCGGCTCGCTTCTCATGCTCTACCATCCCCGTCGAATCCAGAACGCCCCCAGGGTAAGAGGTGACAAAAAGTCTAGGTGAAGAGACAACCAAAGCGTTCCGCACCTAGACTGTGTTGTTAACATTGTTTACTGCTCCTTAACTATAGCACATCGGACAAGCAAATCTCAACGTCGATTCCTGCCAAGCATGCCAACGAAAACCAGCTTATGCAATCCGATTCACTTCCCTACGCCTTTTGCCGCTCACGCAAAGCGCGTTCCACTTCACGCGCAGCATCCTTTTTCTTGAGATCCTCGCGCTTGTCGTAGTTCTTTTTCCCTTTGACCAGCGCCAGCTCGACTTTTGCCCAACCGCCCTTCAAATAAATGCTGAGCGGGACGAGGGAATAGCCTCTCTCGCGAATCAGGCCGTTTAGCTTCAGGATTTCCAGACGTCTCATCAGCAGCCTGCGTGTCCGCTCCGGCTCATGGTTAAAGCGGTTGCCCTGCTCGTACGGACTGATGTGTACGTTGTACAGCATCAGCTCGCCGTTTTGCACACGGGCGAAGCTATCCTTGAGCTGGACGCGGGCGGCTCGCACGGATTTGATCTCCGTTCCGGTCAACTCAATGCCCGCTTCGAATACTTGCTCGATGTGGTAATCGTGGCGTGCTTTTCGGTTTTGGGCTACTGTTTTGGTCCCGGCTTTGTCTTTTGACATAGAGATCACCTCACTTGCGATTTTCCTGCGTTTTGTATGAGTAAGTCTAGCAAATTTTAACCATGGTGGCAAGCCATTTACCCGGCAAGCTCCTCAAAACAAGCTCTTACACAACTGTTTAACGGCGCTTCCGTTTGACACTGCTCGCAACATTTTTCCGGCTCTTTTTCTTGGAGCGGACGAGATCTTCCCAGAAGCCCTTCTCGCGTTGGGTTGGTGTATCTGTGCTCTCTCCCGTTCCGATGGCAACGACTTCCTCACCTGGATTCGTCGCGGCACGCTGACCTGGACGACGAGGAGGTTTGTTCCCTTCGTTTTTCCGACGGTCTTTGTACTTTTGGCGGATGGCTGCAGGATGGGTTTTATCCTTATCCTTTTGACGGTCCGGTCGATCTGAACGAGAACCAGCTTGCTTGCCACGCGCACCGCCTCTGCGCTCTCCTCCGCGTCCGTCGATGACTTTCGGTGTGCGTTCCCGGCTACCGCGGAAGCCTGCTGCCTTGGTCATTCCTACAATTTCAAAGTCAATGATCCGTTCGTCTACATTGACATTGGCTACGCGTACTTGCACCAGATCCCCGATACGGAACTGTTTTCCGGTCCGTTCTCCGATCAGGGCGTACAGCTTCTCATGATAGTGATAGTAGTCGTCCGTCAAAAAGCTGACGTGCACCAAGCCTTCGATGGTATTCGGCAGCTCGACGAAAATCCCGAACGAAGTGACGCTCGAAATGACGCCTTCGAACTCTTCGCCGACTCTCTCCTTCATGAACTCCGCTTTTTTCAGGTCGTCCGTCTCACGTTCTGCATCCACTGCCAGACGCTCGCGCTGGGACGCATGCTCGGCGATTAACGGCATGTGCTCTGTCCAATACGACGTCCGTTTTTCTGACAGCTGATTTCCCGATTCGATCCAGTCGCGAATGCGGCGGTGAACAATCAAGTCCGGATAGCGTCGGATCGGAGAAGTAAAATGCGTGTAGAACTCCGTGGAAAGACCGTAGTGACCGAGGCTTTCCGCGTCGTAGCGCGCTTGCTTCATCGAGCGCAGCATCACGGTACTAATGATGATTTCTTCCGGCTTTCCTTTGACCTCTTCCAGCAGCTGCTGGAGAGCCCGTGGATGAACGGAATTGCCTTTTCCACGAATCGAGTAGCCAAAGTTGGTGATGAACTCCATGAAAGCCATCAGCTTTTCTGCATTTGGATCTTCATGGACCCGATACATAAACGGCTGTTTCATCCAGTGGAAATGCTCGGCCACTGTTTCGTTGGCAGCCAACATGAACTCTTCAATGATTTGCTCTGCGATGGAACGAGTGCGGAATCCAATATCTGTCGGAGTTCCCTCTTCGTTCACATAAATTTTGGCTTCACGGAAGTCAAAGTCGATCGCACCACGCTGCATCCGTTGTTGACGGCGTTTGAGCGCCAGCTTCTCCATCTCTTGGAACATCGGGACGAGCTCGCTGTACTTCTCGATCAGGGCTTCATCTTTATCTTCCAAAATGCTGCGTACATCTGCATACGTCATCCGTTCATTCGTGCGGATCACACTGAGGAAGATGTCGTACTTGACGACCTTTGCGTCTTTGTCCATCTCCATGTCGCAGGAAATCGTCAGTCGATCTACCTGAGGATTCAAGCTGCAGATTCCGTTGGACAAACGGTGCGGGATCATCGGGATCACACGGTCGACCAAATAGACGCTCGTACCCCTGCGATACGCTTCATTATCTAACTCAGATTTTTCTTTGACGTAGTAGCTCACATCCGCAATATGGACGCCCAATCGCACGTTTCCATTCGGGAGAACCTCCAGTGACACAGCATCATCCAAGTCTTTGGCGTCTGCTCCATCGATTGTGACCATCATCCGGTCACGCAAATCACGACGTCCCTGAATTTCCTCCTCGGAGATTTCAGCGGGTGCCGCTTCTGCTTCTTCCAATACGTCATCAGGAAAAGCTTCTGGCAAGTTAAACTTACGGATGATCGACAGGATATCGACCCCCGGATCATTTTTATGTCCCAGAATTTCTACGACTTCTCCCTCGGGGTTTACCCGCCCCTCTGGATAGCGGACGATGTTTACCACTACTTTATGTCCGTCTACTGCTCCGTTATAGGCATTTTTCGGAATGAACACGTCCTTGCCAATCCTTTTCTCATCAGGAATGACAAATGCGTAATGCTGCTCATCCTTAAACGTACCAACGACTTGCTTGATGCCCCGTTCTACGACGCGAATAATACGTCCTTCCAGTCGATTGCCACCTGGTTCCTTCTCTACCCTTACGAATACCGTATCGCCATGCAGAGCGCCATTCATGTCATTGGCATGTACATAGACGTCTTCCATCTCCGGCGTTTCCGGAATCACAAAACCAAAGCCTTTCGGATGGCTCTGCAATCTACCTCGCACCAAATTCATTTTCTCAGGAACGCCATAGCGATTTGCTCGCGTCCGTATGACTTCACCGCTCGCTTCCATCGCATTGAGTGTCTTCACCAATTCCTTGAACGAACCGGCATCCTCGATCCCGAATGCTTCTTCTAATTCCTTTACGGTCATCGGGTGATACGCTTGTTCCCGCATGAACGCGAGGATATCTTGATCCTTCATCCACAAACCTCCTTTTTTGCGTGGTCCATTACCGCGCTTCCTTTTTCACTTATTACTATGTAGTATTCACCGCTCACGCACGTCGCAATCGGAATAGAGAAAAAGGCAGCAAGTCGCACTTGCTGCCTTTTGGCCATTCGTCTATTACGCTCCTGTTTTCAAGAAATAACCGAGCAAAATCGCAAAGATCATGAAAGCTACCGCAAATACAACGGTCAGCTTACCCAAAAGTGCGTCCATCCCACGAGCTTTTTGTTTGCCCACGAGTTGCTCAGCACCGCCACCAATCGCTCCCGAAAGGCCGGCACTTTTACCAGATTGTAACAACACGACGATAATTAAGCCAATACTTGCAATCACAAGTAAAATTTTCGCAGCCAATGCCATCTTCATTCACCTCAAAACTTATTTCCAAGGCGGTAAAAAACCAATACATCTACTTTATCATAATTAAAAGCTATCAGCAAGCCGCCATCCCTGTCATATTCAGAGAAGTTCTACCAGAATGCTTCCAACGTATGCCGGGGAATAATATATAGAAGAAATGAGGATTCTATGTGTATAAAATGGAAAATGTGTACTTTCTTTGTCGGTTTATGAGTCGCCTTGCAACTGTCAAGATTTTGCCGTAAAATTGCAGTTGTACCTTTATAACTTGCTTTGGGAGGTCTTTGTCAGATGGCTGGGTCCAACAAAAAAGACATGAATCAAAACGACGTAATTGATTCCGCGAAGGCCTTTTTTACTTCGTTTGGTATCTTGTTTCTAGTTTTTCTCATTGCACTCGTAGGATCGATTATTTTCCCACCAAAACATGGGGAAGAAGCTGCAGGCGGCGGTGGAGCACCTACTGCCAACATTGATGCGGCTGCCATCTTTAAACAAAATTGCGCTTCCTGTCACGGTCAAAACCTAGAAGGGATCGTAGGACCGAACTTGACTAAAGTCGGTGCAACTCACAGCGCGGATGATATCGCTAAGATCATTAAAGAAGGTAAAGGCGGCATGCCTCCAGGAATGCTGAAGAAACAACCGGAAATTCAAGCGGTTGCCCAATGGCTGTCTGAACACAAATAAGTACATAGATGGCCCGAACGAACAAACACCGGAGACTCGTCCTCTTCGGTGTTTTCGGCATTAAGGAGGTAAAAGACAGCAGATGACGACTAGACTGGAACTAGAAAACGTGGGAAAACAACTCTCCACCCTCCCCGAACACTGGCTGTTTCAAGGTTTCACGGCGAGTATTACCGAACCTGAAATCATCGGTATCCTCGGCAAATCAGGCCAAGGCAAAAGTACATTGCTCCGAATATTGGGACGTTTGGACAAAGCAGATCGAGGCACGATTCGTCTCCAAAATAAAGACGTGAGCCTATGGGAACCTGAAGCGTGGCGGATGACGATGAGCTATGTCGCACAACAACCTGTGATGCTCCCGGGCACTGTAGAAGACAATCTGCGAATCACGAGCGTACTTCATCAGCGCCCCTTTGACGATCAGCTGGCTCGCAATTATATGGAGCAGCTTGCCATGGATCATCTCGATTGGAGCAAAAACGCTCAGCAGCTGTCAGGCGGAGAAAAGCAACGCTTAGCCCTTATCCGCAGCCTACTCTTACGCCCTTCTATCCTATTATTAGATGAAGTCACCTCTTCACTCGATGCGATCAGTAAACAGGCTGCAGAACGGCTTCTCGTCGATCTGCATACCCGTACCGGCACTACCTTACTCTGGATCACACACGATCTAGACGAAGCCCAAAGCGCTTGCAATCGTATTTGGTTTATGGCGAACAGCCAGCTAGAGGAAGACGCCCCCAGCCAAGCCTTTTTTCGATCGCCGCAATCCTTGGCAGCCCGTGATTTTCTGAACCACCAGACAGCACCTGCTGCCGCATCAAGGGAGGGACTGTCTTGACCTATTACTCCATGTGGTTCGCGTTTGCTTTCGTCCTCATTGCACTCTTACTATCCATTTGGCAAAAGCTTGGCCTGGAGAAGGAAATCGCCATTGGAACCATTCGTTCCACCGTCCAGCTCCTACTGATTGGATACGTCCTTCAATTTATTTTCCATTCCGAAAATATTTGGTTCATCTTCATCGTGATTCTAATGATGGTCAGCGTCGCATCATGGAACGCCTCCAGTCGTGGGGGACGCTTGCCTGGTGTCTTCTGGCGGATCGTTTGTGCTCTTAGCGTAACAGAAGTCATAACGATGGGGCTGTTAGTCTCTCTCGGCTTGGTCTCTCCCACTCCGCAATACCTGATTCCGTTGAGTGGCATGATAATTGGTAGCTCGATGATTGTCTGCGGCCTCTTTCTGAATCATATGAACCGTGAAACAGAAACCTCCCGCGGAGAAATCGAATCGTTGCTTAGTCTGGGTGCTACGCCACGCCAGGCGATTCAAGGCGTGCTGAAGCGTGCAGTCAAAGCGAGCATGATCCCCACGTTCGATACGATGAAAACCATCGGACTCGTCCAACTTCCCGGGATGATGACAGGGATGATTGTCGCGGGTGCGAGCCCTATTGAGGCAGTCCGTTACCAAATTCTGATCATGCTCAGCTTTTCTTCCTCCGCAGCGATCTCTGCCGTGCTGATCAGCCTGTTGAGCTATCGCCTCTGGTTTACACGTGATTCCATCCTGCGTTCCTCATAGACTTTCCACCAGCTGCCGGGCATCTCGGCAGTTTTTTTTCGTGAACTGTAATGAAATGTTGCTCGGATCGTCAAATTACAAGGAGAAAGAGCAAAGGTGGTTCAGCTATGGACAAAAACGACTTGATCGAGCAATGGTTTCTGCGCTATGGCGACGATATTTATAAGTTTCTCATTTATTACACCGGCAGCCGAGACGTAGACGATCTGGTTCAGGACGTTTTTCTCAAAGCACTTGGCGCTGTCGGGTCATTTGAGGGTAGGTCCCAGCCCAAGACATGGCTCCTGACGATCGCCCGTCACACAGCGATTGATCACGCAAGAAAAAAACGGCTGCGCAGCTGGCTTCCAGACATGTGGCTTTCGAATCTGACGTCAGATGAAAAAACACCAGAGGAGCTTCTGGATGTTCAGGAAGAACAACAAGCCCTCTATCGAGCCATACGGCAGGTGAAACCCACTTATCGCGAGGTGCTCATCCTACGAGGCATCAAAGGTTTGTCTGCCAAGGAAACAGCCCAAATCCTCAATTGGTCGGAAAACAAGGTCAATGTCACCCTGCACCGTGCCATGAAAGCAGTCAAAGACAAATTGGAGCTGGAGGGAAAGGAGATGATCGGAAATGCCATCTAAAGACGAGCAACTGCTCGAACAACTGAGCAAGCTGCCTGATATGGAAATGCCGCCTGAAACCAAACGCAAAATACTTACTACCATACGATCCAAGGAGGCTCACAACATGGAGCACACTGTAAAAGCACATCGCTTCAGCCACTTAGGCAAAGGATTGGCCATCTGCTCCATCCTCGTCGCTACTTGCTGGATGGGAGCAACACTCATTGAAACCAATCAACCGACAGCATTACCTGGGGTATCCAACGGAGCATCCCCTACCCCATCTACACCAAATCCAGCTCCACAGCCCAACAATGGCGTGACCCCTACTGCTCCTGTAGCTCCAAAGGGAGATGAGCTGCTGAACACAATACGCAAGCAAGCGGAAAAAGGAGCGGTCATCAATGCTCCTTACACCGTGGAAACGACGGTTTTTGATGATGTCGAAAAGGCTTGGGGTGCACCTGATCGCACCGATTATGTCAACGGGCTCTCTTACGCGACCTACGAAAAGCGCGGAGTCGTATTCGGCTACAACAAGGGCATGCAAATCGTAGATATCCGTTCGCTTGATCCAAACATCCAAAAGATCACTTTCGCTGAGATCGAACAAAAATGGGGAAAACCGAATCGCGTCAGTGAATTTGGAGGCCAACAAATTTACACCTATGATGTGACCGATAAGTACCAGGTTAAATTCGTCTTCGAGCCTTCTTCATCTGACAGTAGCAAGCTTGTTCTTGTTCGTTACAATGTCTACTATCCACAAGGCAATCGAAACCTGATGGCAGACATGAACACGACAGAGCTGATGCAAAACATCCGCGACCTAGCGAAGAACGGTCAAACACTGGGCAGTGAGTACCGTGTGGAAAAAGACGTCTTTGACACCCTAGAAAAACAGTGGGGCAAACCTGATACTGTCTCTTATGTCAACGGCATCACATACAATACGTACAGGGATCGTGGTCTCGTCTTTGGCTTCAATAAAGGGATGCAAATCGTGGACATCCGCTCCTACAACTATCAGCTACAATACGCTTCGTTGGCTGATGTCGTGAATACACTGGGTAAACCGCAAAGCACAGCCAATGTCGCAGGCCAGACCATCTACACATATAAAGTGAATGACAAATACGAGCTGAAAATCGTCTTCTCCGGTGTCGCCAATGGAACCAACGACAGTAAGATCTACATCGATCACGTTAACGTTTTCTATCCAAGAGGGACAATCAACAATATGGCTGGCTAAGGTGATAAGTAAAGGCACACAAGACTTTAAACTGTCTTGTGTGCCTTTATGTTTAGATACAAAAAAGACGACCAAAGCCCGTTCGCTCCCGTCGTCTTCTCATTCATTCCCTTATTTACCGATGATGTAGCCTTCCAGCTCATCCAGTACTTTGTTTGCTGCGATTACGCCACCGGACGTGTTCCAGATGGTGTCATCTACTTTGAATGCTTTCCCTGCCTTCACTACATTCAGGTTTTTCCAGAGAGAATCGTTGGTCCATTCTTGTTCCAGCTTGGATGCATCTCCTTTACCTGTTTCGTACGTGAAGTAGAACATGATATCGCCATCCATCTCTGGAATGCGCTCTTTTGTTACTTCTGCAGCGAACTCGTCTTTGTCTTGAGCAGCTGGACGAGCGAGGCCGAGGTCTTTGAAGATTGCACCTGTAAAGGTGTCTTTGTAGTAAATACGCACTTTACCTGGCATGAAACGAACTACGGATACTTGTGTTTTTAGCTTGTCGCCCGCTTTAGCTTTGAAGTCTTCAACGCGTTTGTTCCAGTCAGCGATGATTTTTTCGCCTTCTGCTTTCTTATTAACTGCTTCTGCGTATAGGGAGAAGTTTGCTTTCCAGTCACCACGTGGCTCTTCCACGAACACGGTAGGAGCAATGGCAGACAGTTGTTGATAAATTTTTTCATGACGGAATTTCATACCCAAGATCAGGTCTGGTTTCAGTGCAGCAATAGCTTCCAGGTTTGGTTGACCTTCAGTACCTACCAATTTCGCGCCTTCCAAATCTTTGCTGATGAAGTCAAAGAATTTCGTAGGATCAACAGTAGAACCTACAGCACCTACTGGCTTAACACCCAACGCGACCAATGTTTCTTCGCCTTGGTTTGTGAGCATAACTACGCGCTGAGGTGTGCCTTTAATGGTCGTCTCACCCATAGCGTGTTTTACAGTATACGATTGGTCAGAAGCGTTGGATGTGCCAGCAGCTGGTTCAGCTGGTTTTTGTTCAGCAGGCTTTGGTTCGCTGGACGTTTGCCCTCCACCGCAACCTGTGACTACCAGTAACAGGGCCATCAGGACAGCAAAAAACGCTTTACCGCCTGCGGTCCGATATGTACGAGAAAACATGATGAAAAGACCCCTTTCAATATCGAGAATGAGATTGAGAATTACATTCAATGACAATGATTATCCTACATTCATGCTTGTTAGAAGTCAACAACAAATTGATAATGACTATCAACGTCATTGACACATACCCTTCCTACATCTAAACTTATCTATGAAATCGTATTTACTCTAATGAGAACACACAGAAAGATAAGGATGTAGTCCACATGAATTCTGTATTGTCGAATAACTTTCTTAAAATTCTGGGAGTAGCCGGTGCTTTTGTGCTTCTCGCTTACCTCAGCTATGCCAGCCTGATTTTTGGTGTGATCGATACGAGCTGGCAAACCGCAATCGATGCTTATACTCATTTTAATGGTACGAATGAGCACATTGTCATTAAGGAAGTCCGTGTACCACGCGTACTAAATGCACTCACTGTTGGCTTTTGTCTGGGAATCGCAGGCACCCTTCTCCAATCCTTGACGCGAAACCCTGTAGCTGACGTCGAACTTTTTGGCCTTAATGCTGGTGCTTCCCTCTTCGTCGTGTTTGCGGTCACCTTTGCCGGCATTAGTTCCCTGACCGAGTTTACTTGGATATCCTTCCTCGGTGCAGCAGTCGCCGGACTGATTGTCTACATGCTCGGATCTCTGGGAAGAGATGGACTAACCCCTGTCAAACTCGTTCTGGCTGGGGCTGCGATTACCGCTCTAGCCTCATCCATTCGCCACGGCATGATGGTATTGAATGAAAAGGCAACCGACGAAATCCTCTTCTGGCTCTCTGGTTCCGTCGGCGGAAGAAAGCTGGAGTACTTGGCAACTGTCTTTCCTTATATGGTCATCGCCTGGATCGCCGCCTTTGTTTTGGCTAGACCGATACAGACGTTGCTCATGGGGGACGATGTAGCAAAAGGATTAGGACAACGAACCCTGTTGGTCAAAATCGCTACCGGAGTCGTCATCGTGCTCCTTTCCGGATGTGCCGTTGCCGTCGCTGGACCTATCGGCTTTGTTGGACTAGTAACGCCTCATCTGGCACGTTACCTCGTGGGAATCGACACACGTTGGATCATGCTGTACAGCGGACTACTCGGTTCCATTTTACTTTTGATGGCGGATATCGCTGCTCGCTTTATCGCGATGCCTGCTGAAGTACCTATTGGTGTCATGACCGCCCTGATCGGCATCCCGTTCTTCATCTATGTCGCACGAAAGGGGCTGGATAAAGGATGAAAGAGTACCTAGCTCTACGAGTTGGTAAGCGACTCACTTCCTTTCAACTACATAAGAAATCCTTACTATTTAGCTTCATCGCACTCCTTTTGACCATCGGTGTGGCCGTCATCAGCTTGGGAATGGGTGAAATGAAGATTCACCCACTAGATGTCCTCAAAGTACTCCTGGGCATGGGCTCGGAGCAAGATGCCTTGATTGTGCAACAATTTCGCTTGCCACGGATCATCATCGCCATTCTGGTCGGAGCAGCACTGGCTTCTGCAGGCGCAATTATGCAAGGCATCGTCCGCAATCCGTTGGCCGCTCCGGACATTCTCGGAGTTTCCGGCGGCGCGTCGATCGCGGCTGTTGGCTTTTTGCTCTTGTTTGAAACAGCCAGCATTAAATGGTTGCCACCTATCGCCTTCCTTGGCGCTTTGTTTACCACGTTGCTCTTGTACGCTCTGGCTTGGAAAAAAGGCGTTACTCCGCTCCGTCTCGTGATGATTGGGGTCGGAATCAAGATTGCTGCAGGCGCTGTCGTTACGATACTGATCATGTTCAGCCCGTTCCTTTTGCAAAACAAGGCATTGCTCTGGCTGACCGGAAGCATTTATGGGGTCGACTGGAACGACGTGCTCATGATTCTTCCTTGGGTGGTCATCCTGATCGCGGTCGCAGCCGTACTCGCGCGACGCGTCAACATTCAGCAGCTCGGTGACGATATCGCCACGAGTCTGGGGAGCATCCTCCAGTGGGATCGCTTTACCTTGCTGATGATCTGCGCAGCCCTGACAGGAACAGCGGTGTCCGTCGGTGGCGACATCAGCTTTGTCGCTTTGTTGGCACCACATATCGCCAAACAATTGATCGGTCCATCCTTTGGAGGTGCCCTACCACTCTCGGCTTCCATCGGTGCCTTGATCGTACTGAGCGCTGATTTAGTTGCTCGAATGGCTTTTACTCCCATCGAAGTTCCCGTAGGCGTCTTTACTTCGGCAGTCGGCGCCCCGTTTTTCATTTACCTGCTATACAAAAATCGAAATCGCTAGTGGAAGGAGACGAGTGATTATGCAAGCTCTGGAAACCCGTCAGCTCACGTTGTCCTATGGAGAGCGCAATATCATCGAAGCGCTGGATCTGAATATCCCCCGCGGAAAAATTACGGTCTTTATCGGAAGCAATGGTAGCGGTAAGTCTACGTTGCTTCGTTCCTTGGCCCGCCTGCTCAAACCAAAAGAAGGTGCGATCCTGCTAGAAGGCGAATCGATCGCCAAGCGTTCGACCAAGGAAGTAGCAAAACGCCTTGCCATTCTGCCGCAAGGGCCGACCGCTCCGGAGGGTCTGACTGTCCTGCAGCTAGTCAAGCAAGGTCGTTATCCGTACCAAAACTGGCTTCAGCAGTGGTCCGAGGAAGATGAAAAAATGGTGACGCGCGCACTCGAAGCGACCCAGCTTACCGCCCTCTCCAATCGCCCTGTCGACTCCCTCTCAGGAGGACAACGTCAACGTGCATGGATCGCGATGACACTGGCACAAGGTACGGAGACCATCTTGCTGGATGAACCAACGACATACCTCGATATGTCCCATCAAATCGAAATTCTTGATCTGCTGTTCGAGCTGAACGAAACCGAGCAGCGAACCATCGTCATGGTATTGCATGATCTGAATCTCGCTTGCCGCTATGCGCATCACATTGTCGCCGTCCACAATCAGACTGTCGTGGCAGAAGGCTCGCCAGACGACGTTTTGACTACTGACCTCGTGCGTACCGTATTTGATATGGATTGCCAGATCACGAATGACCCGCTGTATGGTACTCCGATGTGCATTCCATACAGCAAAAGTCGCTTGGCAGCTGCTGTCCTGGAAAGAAAGCCTGCTATGCTCTCGTAATATCTGCACACAAAAATACTGCTCCTTTACTGGGAGCAGTATTTTTGTTCAACCTGGTCTCTGTAGGAGAAAAATCAAAAAGGAGCAATTCCTCGCTTTCGACTCGATTCATGAAAAAGGGCTGCATTCACGGTAGTTAAACTCGTGAATACAGCCCTAGTCTTATGCGTTTCGCATTCTTACTTTTTCAGGTTATAGAAGGCATCGCGTCCGCCGAAACGGGCGGTATCTCCCAGCTCGTCTTCGATGCGGAGCAATTGGTTGTACTTCGCCACGCGGTCGGTACGGGAAGGCGCACCTGTCTTGATTTGACCCGCATTGGTCGCTACTGCGATATCAGAGATGGTGGAGTCTTCGGTTTCACCGGAACGGTGGGAAATCACAGCTGTGTAGCCTGCGCGTTTCGCCATTTCGATCGCTTCGAATGTCTCTGTCAGCGTACCGATTTGGTTTACTTTCACTAGGATGGAGTTTCCTGTCGCTGTTTCAATACCACGTGCCAGACGTTCCGTGTTGGTTACGAACAGGTCATCACCTACGAGCTGCACTTTGCTGCCCAGTTTCTCAGTCAGTGCTTTCCAGCCATCCCAGTCATCTTCAGACAGACCGTCTTCGATGGAGATGATCGGGTATTTGCTCACCAGATCTTCGTAGAACGCAATCATTTCTTCGGTAGTTTTTACTACCCCTTCACCTTCGAAGTGGTATTTTCCGTCTTTGAACATCTCAGTCGCTGCCACGTCGAGTGCGAGGAATACGTCTTTACCAGGCTCGTAGCCAGCTGCTTTGATCGCAGCCAGAATGGTTGTGATCGCTTCTTCGTTGGATTTCAGGTTTGGTGCAAATCCACCTTCATCCCCAACAGCTGTGCTCAGACCTTTTTCGGACAGCACTTTTTTCAGGGAGTGGAAGATTTCCGCACCTGTGCGCAGCGCTTCTTTAAAGGATTCTGCTCCTACAGGCATCACCATGAATTCTTGAATGTCGACGGTGTTGTCTGCGTGCTTACCACCGTTGAGGATGTTCATCATAGGCACAGGCAGCGTTCTTGCGTTGAATCCGCCCAAGTAGTTGTACAAAGGCAGACCCAAGGAATCTGCAGCTGCACGAGCTACTGCCATGGACACGCCCAGGATCGCGTTCGCACCCAGCTTGCCTTTATTATCTGTACCATCTAGCTGCAGCATCGCCATATCTACACCGACTTGATCCAGTGCATCCATGCCGATCAGCTCAGGCGCGATGATTTCGTTTACGTTTTCGACCGCTTTCAGTACGCCTTTGCCCAAGTAACGTGATTTGTCGCCATCACGCAATTCTACCGCTTCATAAGCACCGGTAGAAGCACCCGATGGAACAGCAGCGCGTCCCATAGAACCGTCTTCCAAATATACTTCGACTTCCACAGTTGGGTTACCGCGGGAATCCATAATTTCGCGTGCATAGATGTCAGTAATCATCGCCATTTCTCATCCATCTCCTTTTTTTCTTGCGGGTCTCCCCACATTTATTCGTAGCTTACAGTAGGCACCATTTCAGTTTGTGCCAGAGCGAGCTATTTTGCAAGTAACGATTTGCCTGACATTTCTGTAGGTTGTGGAACGCCCAACAACGCGAGCAATGTCGGCGAAAGATCAGCCAGAATTCCGTCTTCGCGCAGCGTCACGCCTTCCTTGGTCACGATGACCGGAACTGGGTACGTACTGTGCGAAGTAATCGGGCGTCCGTCTGGATCCAGCATCAGATCGGCATTGCCGTGGTCAGCCGTAATGACCGCGACGCCACCTTTTGCAGTGATCGCCTCAACCACACGTGCCAGGCATGTGTCTACGGTTTCTACTGCCTTGATAGTCGGCTCCATTTTTCCAGAGTGACCTACCATGTCGCAGTTGGCAAAATTGAGGATGATCGCGTCAAAGTTGTCCGCTTCAATCTCTGCTACCACCGCATCCGTCAGCTCGATCGCACTCATTTCTGGCTGCAAATCGTAAGTCGCGACTTTTGGAGACGGGATGAGAATACGTGTCTCACCAGGAAACTCCTGTTCACGCCCGCCACTAAAGAAGAACGTAACGTGTGGATACTTTTCCGTTTCGGCAATGCGCAACTGCTTGAGACCTTGTTGGGAAAGGACCTCACCGAGCGTATTGTCCAGGTTGGAAGGCTTGTAAGCTACATATCCGCCTACAGACTCAGAGAAATGAGTCAAGCAGACGAAATGCAGATCACGCGGATGGTTCTCTCCCCGATCAAATCCACGGAAATCCTCGTTGGTAAAGGCCTGCGAGATCTGAATCGCACGGTCAGGACGGAAGTTGTAAAAAATGATAGCATCCCCGTCTTGAATCGTAGAAACAGGTGCACCTTGATCGTCAACGATCACCGTTGGCATGACGAATTCGTCCATGATCGACTTCTCGTACGATTCCTTGACTGCCTCGATCGGGTCCTGATAGTGCGGAGCATCTGCGTAAACCATTGCGCGGTATGCTTTTTCGATCCGCTCCCAGCGCTTGTCGCGGTCCATGGCATAATAGCGACCTTGCACCGTAGCAATTTGCCCTACACCGATTTCGGCGATCTTAGCTTGTAGCTGTTCGATGTACCCTACGGCACTGTCTGGCGATACGTCTCGTCCATCCAAAAAGCCATGAATGTAGACGCGATCGTAGTTTTGCTCCTTCGCCATCTCAAGAATCGCGAACAAGTGAGTAATATGGCTATGCACGCCACCGTCGGACAGCAATCCGAACAGATGTAGCTGCTTGTTGTTTTCTTTTACGTGACGGAATGCATCCAGCAAGGTTTCATTTTCAAAAAACTCACCTTCCCGGATCGATTTGGTGATACGGGTCAAATCTTGATAGACTACGCGTCCTGCTCCGATATTGAGATGACCAACCTCAGAGTTGCCCATCTGTCCCTCAGGCAAACCAACCGCGAGCCCGCTCGCTTCCAGAGTTGCATGGGGATAGTGATTCCAGTAACGGTCAAAGTTCGGTTTTTTCGCTTGCGCCACCGCGTTTCCATACGTCTCATTGCGCAGGGCAAAGCCATCTACAATCAGCAACGCAACCGGTTTCGGCCGATGTGCCATCTGTTTCTCCTCCTATTGCTGCGAAGCTCCGTTTACGAGCTGCAAGTAACTATCTGCAACCAAGCTCGCCCCACCAACCAATGCTCCGTCGATATCTGGCTGAGCCATGTAGCTGGCGATGTTCTCCGGTTTGACGCTGCCACCGTATTGAATGCGAACCTGCGCTGCTGTCTCCTGACCAAAACGCTCGGCGATGACCTGACGAACAATCGCGATCGTCTCGTTTGCATCCTCCGCTGTAGAAGACTTACCTGTTCCGATTGCCCAGATCGGCTCGTAGGCAATCACGACGTTCGCGAGCTGTGCTGCTTCCAAGTCAGCCAAAGCGCCTTCTGTCTGTGTACGAACGACGGTAGCAGTCTGGCCCGCTTCCCGCTGCTCCAGGCTTTCTCCTACGCACACGATTGGCAAAAGATCATGCTTCAGGGCAGCCAGCACTTTTTTATTGACGGTCTCATCTGTTTCATTAAAATACTGACGACGTTCGGAATGTCCAAGGATCACATACTTTACACCGATTTCTTTCAGCATGCTCGGGCTGATCTCACCAGTGAATGCACCTTGCTCTTCAAAATGCATGTTTTGTGCGCCCAAGGCGATATCCGTTCCGGCGAAGATCTGACCCAATGCAGGTAGTGCGGTAAAAGGAGCACATACTACCTTTTCCACCCCAGCCTTCGTGCTGCCTGCCTTGGCTTCCTCTGCAAATGCAGAAGCCTCGGCAATCGTTTTGAACATCTTCCAGTTCCCCGCGATAATTGGTGTTCTCAAGAGATCTCCCCCTATTCGTTATCCGCAAGCACCGCTACGCCTGGCAGTTCTTTTCCTTCCATAAATTCTAGGGAAGCACCACCGCCTGTGGAAATGTGCGTCATTTGTTCGGCTACGCCTGCTTTTTCTACGGCTGCAACCGAGTCTCCACCACCGATGATGGTCGTACCAGAGCATTCGGACATCGCCTTCGCTACGCCGATCGTTCCCCCTGCAAAGGCATCCATTTCAAATACGCCCATCGGTCCGTTCCATACAACGGTTTTGGAATCGACAATTACTTGATGGTATTGATCCACGGTTTTAGGACCGATATCGAGTGCCATCCAGCCGTCTGGAATCGCATCGATGCTCACGGTTTGTTTTTCCGCATCCGCAGCAAAACGGTCAGCTACGATGACATCCACTGGCATAAGCAGCTGCACACCGCGTTCTTTCGCCTGTGCCATCAGCGTGCGCGCCAAATCCAGTTTGTCTTCCTCACACAAAGAAGCACCGATGCCATAACCCTGCGCTTTGAGGAACGTATTTGCCATTCCGCCACCGATGATCAAATGATCGACCTTGGTTAGCAAATTTTCGATGACTGCTATTTTATCTTTGACCTTCGCACCGCCGACAATCGCCGTGAACGGACGCTCTGGACGAGAAAGAGCTCCACCCATAAAGCGGATTTCTTTTTCCATCAAGAGTCCTGCCACAGCCGGTATGTAATCTGCGATTCCCGCTGTAGAGGCATGTGCGCGATGCGCTGTTCCAAAAGCATCGTTCACAAACAAATCAGCAAGTGCTGCAAAGCTTTTCGCGAGTTCTGGATCGTTCTTTTCTTCTCCCGCATGGAAGCGTACGTTTTCCAACAGGATGACGTCTCCTGCCTCCATCTTCTTCACTGCCTCTTCCACTTCTGCACCGATGGAATCATCCAGCTTCTTTACGTCTTTGCCCAGAAGGGTAGTCAAATGGGCAGCGACCGGGGTCAGACGCATCTCTTCCACTACTTGCCCTTTAGGACGGCCAAAATGGCTTGCCAGGATTACTTTTGCCCCTGCTTCCACCAGGAATCGAATGGTCGGCACGGCAGCACGGATGCGCGTATCATCGGTGATAATCCCGTCCTGCATTGGCACGTTGAAGTCGACTCGGCAGAAAACGCTTTTGCCTGCCAGCTCAACATCGCGGATAGATTTCTTGTTCATGAACGATCCTCCCAAATCATTGGCTTTTTATTCGGAAAAAAGATATGGGAAAAGGGAGATTGCTCTCCCTTTTTTTCCACAACACTTCTATTTTACGTGTTAGAAGCCGCGCTGCGCAACATAATGACACAAGTCTACGACACGATTTGAGTAACCCCACTCATTATCGTACCAAGAGACTACTTTTACCATGTTTCCTTCTAGGACCATAGTAGAGAGTGCATCAATGGTAGAGGATGCTGGGTTGCCATTATAGTCGGAGGATACCAGTGGAGCTTCGGAATAGCCCAGGATGCCTTTGAGTGGACCCTCAGCTGCTTCTTTCAACGCTTGGTTCAATTCATCAACGGAAACGTCCGTTTTCAGCTCAGCTACCAGGTCGACTACCGATACGTTTGGAGTTGGTACGCGCATAGCGAAACCGTTCAGTTTGCCTTTCAGCTCAGGCAGGACGAGTGCAACTGCTTTTGCCGCCCCAGTCGAGGTAGGAATGATATTCTCTGCTGCTGCACGGGCACGACGCAAGTCTTTGTGTGGCAGATCGAGAATTTGCTGGTCGTTGGTATAGGAGTGAACGGTCGTCATCAAGCCGCGCACGATGCCGAATTTGTCGTTCAATACTTTAGCAAAAGGAGCCAAGCAGTTCGTAGTGCAAGAAGCGTTGGAAATCACGGTGTGTGCAGCAGGATCGTATTTGTCTTCGTTTACGCCCATTACTACGGTAATATCTTCGTTGGTAGCTGGTGCGGAAATGATAACTTTTTTCGCTCCGCCTTCCAGATGCTTCGCTGCGTCTTCACGTTTGGTGAAACGACCAGTGGATTCTACGACGATCTCCACGCCGTATTCTGCCCATTTCAGTTGTGCAGGATCACGCTCAGCGAGTACCTTGATTTCTTTTCCGCCCACGATCAGCGTATTTTCGCCAGCTTCTACATCCAGATCAAGAACACCGTGAACGGTATCGTATTTCAACAGATGCGCCAGTGTTTGCGCGTCCGTCAGGTCATTCACTGCGACAATTTCTACATTCGGATTGCTCAGTGCTGCACGAAATACGTTACGACCAATGCGACCAAAACCGTTAATACCAACCTTTACCATAGTAATACCTCCTGCTTATATCGCTTTTTTATTAGAAAGTAATCCCCCTTCCGTCGAAAAGGTACGGGAGGAGAATATCGTGACAATCGGCAACAGTAAGGAAAAGAACAGAAACGGCAATGTCTGTGCTGTTGATACGCCCAGCGTAATCGCCATCACCATCGCCAGCCCATTCCAAGGAATCAGGACCGGCATAACCAGTGTGGTATCCATCATCGTTTTTCCTAAAAGCTCACGGCCATTGCTCAGCTTTGAGAAACGAGCGAGGAGCGTAGAGCCTAGCACGAGAATCGGGATGG
This sequence comes from Brevibacillus choshinensis, assembly GCF_001420695.1. Lineage (NCBI taxonomy): Bacteria > Bacillati > Bacillota > Bacilli > Caryophanales > Paenibacillaceae > Brevibacillus > Brevibacillus choshinensis. The sequence continues at coordinate 1,212,538 of NZ_LJJB01000010.1, forward strand.
TTTGATTACAGCTGATGATGACGACCAATAGAGACAAAGCAGCTGCCTTTGCTACCAAGACTGCTCTATTGTTTGTATTGCCCATCATTTTTTCGACGATGGGGGTCAAGAGATTAGCCTTATTTAAAATTCCATTCAAGAAGCCAGCCAAAATGATCAGCAGCAACACACTGAGGATCGATACCATTCCGCCACCGTGTACCAGCTCATCCAGTGATGTACCGGAATGTAGCTCGTAACCGGTGAGCACGGAAGTAACGAATGTACGCACATCGATCGATGTCGTCAGCAAGACCAGAATGGCACTGGCTACGATTCCGTAGAGCAAGGCCGTAACCGCCTTTACTCGAAAGGAAAAGGAGGCAATCAGTACAATCAACGGAAGCATCAGCAGCCAGCTAATGGAGTAGTGACTTGCCAATAGCTCCTGAAACATCCCAATCGTGTCACTCGAGCCTGACTGTGTACGAAACAGGTCGAAAATGAGAAACAGCACGGCGCAAATCCCGGCGGTCAACAACGCTGGACGGCGGGTCTGCCTATCCTGAGCTTCTGTCATTCCGACGTTGGCCAAAACGAGCAAACGACTACTCGAAATGGGCGAAAAACGCTCGCCGACCATCGCACCGGATATCAGTGCGCCAGCCACCATTCCAGCTGGGATGTCAGCCGCGTGGGCGATTCCCATCAAGGACAATCCGATGGTGCTCAAGGTTCCTACCGACGTACCGAGCAGATAACTGACTCCGGCTGTCATAAGAAAGGCTAGAACCAGCAGATAGCTCACATTGACGATGGAAAGCCCGTAGTAAATGATGGCGGGAATCGTACCTCCCATCATCAACAGGGGAATCAAGAGACCCACGAGAAACAGGATCATCAGCACAGGCTTTGTCTGTTTGACGCCATCCCAGCCAAATGCGAATTGCTGCTTCCAAGAATATCCGAGCCTTTTTACACTAACCAGTGTGACCAAGATCGCGAAAACAATCCCCAGCGCGAGCGGAAATCCGATCGTCAAGCTGAGCACGATACCTGCGATCAGCGAGAGAATCGGGAGCATCGCTGCCATAGGCATTCCAATCAACTTCCTTCCTACTTACAGTCATGTGGATAACAGAGACCTGGCAGCCCCTTCATCCGTGATAAGTACATTCTGACACGACTGCTTGGCAAAGGAAAGAATCGCTTTTGCTTTGCTCTCGCCCCCCGCAATGGAGAGCACCGTTTCCGCTTTATGCACTTCTTCTAGCTGCAAACCGATGGTCGGCATGCGATGGACCGTTTCTCCTGCTTCATTAAAGTAGTAACCAAATGCTTCGGATACTGCCCCAGTGGCATCGAGCTCCTGGAGCTCTTCTTCGGAGTAGTTACGCCTTCTCGCCATCGTGATCGCGTCACCGATACCATGCAAGACAATCCGCGTGTCGCGCAGGAGCGTGAGGACATCCTGTACTTGTGGCTCCTTGACCAATGTCTGCAAGGCTTCTGGATGGAGACGATCCGGTACGTGTAGCAGACGGTAGGAAGCTCCCGTCTTGGCCGCCATCGCGGAGGCAAGCGTATTGGCCTGCAGCTCCACTCGTTCTCCTAATCCGCCACGCGCAGGTACAAATTGTACGGTGCGAAACGCTGCAGATGGAGACAGATGTTTGGCTACACTAGCAATAGAAGAGCCTCCTGTCACAGCGACGATGTCGCCTTCTTGTACGACCTGCTTGAGGACACGTGCCCCTACGCGTCCCAGCTCCTCCTTGACCCACGGTGATAGGTCAGCATTGCCTTGAACGACGATGACTTCCGCGATACCGAGCTTTTGTTGCAGGCGTTCAGCCAGATCTGTCAGACCAAACAATTCACCTACCAAAGGCTCCATATCGTCCAGCACACGAATTCCCTCGTCACTGAGACTCATGCCAGCCGCGGTCACATGTAGCAGCCCGGTTTCCTTTAACAGGTCTACCTCCGCTCGCAAAATCCGCTCGGTGGTATTCATGGCTTGAGCCAACCCCCTGCGTCCAATCGGCTGCAGATGATAGATCGAGCGCAGTAGCATGTACCGCTCACGCAACACCTGAATCAAGTCGGGCACCAGCTTTTGTTGCAACTCCAGTAATCGGCGCATGTACCTTCTTCCTTGCTTGAGTAGATGTATGAATCGGATTTTTGATCGGGACTTATTTTGTCCCTCTATATACATTTTATGTCCCGGTCGATGCAAAAAAAAGAAACTTCACTTACAACACGAATGTAGCATAATTGTTAGAAACTTGCAAGACCTCCCCATGCCCATGGCGAGGGGAGAGTGCTTACCTGTTTACTCGACTGATCAGCTCCTGCCTGAGCTCCGGGAACGTCACTACGTGCGAGATGGAGCGAAACACGATTTCTCCGTCGATCTCGACAACCGGAATCACCAGCATCATTTCCTCGTGAAGAGATGGATTACTCTCAATATCAACCACCTGCAAACGAAGGGGGAGCTCCTCCGCCAAAGCGCGGATCATGAGCTCCACCTCGTCGCACAGATGACATTTTTTCCTTCCATAGAGGACTATGTCAAACGCCCTTTCATTTCCCAACCACTAAAACCTCTTTCGTTTCGCCGAGGACGGAATCATCATTTCTTCCCGATATTTCGCAACCGTACGGCGAGATATTTCAATACCCTCACTCTGCAGCATTTCTCCGAGCTTTTGATCAGACAGCGGTGCTTTCCGATCCTCCTGTTCGATCAGAGCCTTGATCCTACGCTTGACGCTCTCCGATGAAGTCGATTCTCCATTGGAGGTGGAAAGTGCGGAGGTAAAGAAATACTTCAGCTCGAAAATACCCCGTGGCGTCTGAACGTATTTGTTGCTCGTTGCCCGGCTGATGGTGGATTCGTGCAGGTTTACCCGTTCAGCGATTTCCTTTTGCGTCATCGGCTTGAGATAATGGACGCCGCGATCGAAAAAGTCTTGCTGCATTTCCACGATGGCCTGCGTCACTCGCATCAGCGTCAATCTGCGTTGCTCCAAACTTTTCGCCAGCCACATCGCTGCATTGAGCTTTTCATGGATAAATTGCTTGGCTTCTTCCTGACTCTTTTGCTGGCTCAACATTTTTTCGTAAAAGCTGTTGATCTTCAAGCGTGGCGTGGCAATGTCATTGACTAGGACGACATACTCGTTCCCTACTTTTTCTACGGCCACATCCGGAATGACATAACGCGTCTCTACACGGGAATACGCTGCACCTGGACGTGGATTTAGGGTACGAACCAGATCTGCCATCGTCTGTACATCCTGTGGCGTACATCCCACTTTATCAGCAATACGTTGATAGCGTTTATCCGCCAGGTCCTGCAGATGGAAGCGCACCACTTGCACAATCTTTTCATCATCGAGTGCCAGATGCTCCAGCTGCAGCAGCAAACATTCCTCCAGACTACGCGCTGCCACACCTACCGGGTCAAAATGCTGCAAAACGGACAGCACATCTTCAATCTCTAGCAGCTCTGCCCCCAGCTTTTCGCCCGCTTCCTCAAGTGTGACTTCCAGATAGCCCTTTTCATCCAGGTTCCCAATCAAAAACAGGGCAATCTTTCTTTGCAGCGGTGAAAATCCTTTTACATACCCTAGTTGGCTCTCCAGATGCTCATACAAGGTATCCGCACCTTGCTGAACATAATCAAGAGGATTGTAAGTGCTTTCATTTTTGGATACAGTGTACTCGCCAGATGCCCGATTCCCTACAATTTCCTTCCAGTCGATTTCCGGTGTCGGCTTTTCCGCTTTTGCCGTGGCAATTTCACGAGGTGCTTCCAGATCAATGACCGGGTTCTCGTTTGCCTGCTCCTGCAAGTAGGAAATCAGATCGATGGCGGAATACTGCAATATGGTAATTGCCTGACGCAACTCTGGCGTCATCACTAACTTCAGCGTCTGTTCTTGAAACAATCCAAGTCCCATGTTCATGAAGCTCGCCCCTTTCCTCTCCCGCACTTCCTCTTGCTGTTCTTTCTCGTCTATATAGCCATTATATTCGTTCTCTCTTGCAATTTTCCTGCCAATAATTGATTACCTAGCGGAAAAAAGTGACCTTTTGATAAAAGGTCACTTTCGCATCGTGCTGCTGCCTATTCTTGACGGCTCCGATACAGCAGGTACATAAAAAAGGGAGCTCCAATTGCCGCCGTAAATACACCAGCAGGAACATCCAGCGGTACAAAAAGAGTACGGGCTGCCAAATCCGCAAGCAAGACAAAGATTCCGCCTAACAGAGCAGACGATGGCAGCAATGCTCCATACGAGGAGCCAACCAGCTTGCGTGCCATATGAGGAGCCATGAGCCCGACGAAACCAATTCCGCCTGCGATCCCGACTGCCGCTGCCGCTAGCGCTACACTGACCGCAATCAAGAGAAGTCGTTTCTTCTCTACTCGTACCCCCACGCCTTTCGCGACATCATCTCCCAGCTCCTGAGCATTGAGTGTCCGAGCTTGGCTCAAGGTAATGAGCAGAAAGCCGATGATCCACGGCAATAGCGCAAACACATGATCCCAAGAAGTTCCGTATACCGTTCCCGACATCCAGCCGAGTGCCTGGGAAGCCAAATACAACGGCCCTGAAATCATGAAGTAAACAGATAGCGCACCCATCGCCGTTGAGATCGAGACCCCGATCAGGGCAAAGCGAAACGGGGACAGTCCTCTTTTCCAGGCTGTCACATACGTCAGGGATGCCGCAAAGAACCCACCGACCAGCGCTACCAAAGGCAACCAGTGAATGCTGTAGGCTCCATTGGAAAAGGCAATAAACGCTACCGCCGCTGCTGTCGCTCCGTTTGTCGTGCCGATCAGATCAGGCGAAGCCAACGGATTGCGGACCAGTGCTTGCAAAATGGCACCCGAGACAGCCAAGGCCGCTCCCACCATTACCGATACCAATATTCGGGGCAAACGTAAATTGACCACGACGAGCTGATAAGTGCTATCGCCCATTCCGACCAACGATTTCAACACTTCTGACACGGGTATGCGAATGCTTCCCAGTCCAATGCTTGTGACAATCACGCCGACCAACAGCGCAATCAACAAACAGAGAATCGTGATGGAGCGTACATCCAACTGAAACGAATACACTGGCTTTTGACTGCGAACGATTGTATACCTACTCATGCGCCCTCCTTCTCACAATGGCAATGACAAATGGCACGCCAATCACAGCCGTCGCCACCCCCACGGGAACCTCCTCCGGCATCAGCAAGAATCGTGAGACTAGATCAGCTAATAAGAGAAATATACCTCCTAGCACGACGCTGTACGGAATGACCCAGCGATGGTCAAAGCCAACCAGGTAGCGACAGATGTGCGGAATCATAATTCCCACAAAGCCGATGGGGCCTGTCAGTGCAACAGAGCCACCTGCGAGGAGCACAACCACCAGCACGATCCCTGCCTTGACCCAGACGATTTTTTGCCCCAGGCTTTTTGCGACATCATCGCCGAGCGCCATCAGATTGAGAGATCCTGCCAGCAATATTGCACAGATCCAGCCACCCACCAAATACGGGATGATCATCTGTGCATGGCGTAAATCCCTTCCTGACACAGATCCTACCAACCAATAGAGCGCTTCTTCCATCGTTTTGTTGTCGATGAGCATAAAGAGAGAGGTAAGCGAGGATGCGAATGCGGCAACGGCCGCTCCAGCCAATGTAACCTTTAGGGGAGACATGCCCCCTCGCCCGGCAGACCCTAGCATGTACACAATCATGGCCGTCAAGCCCGCTCCCAAAAACCCGACCCACATCAATTGGGAAAAGGAAAACATTGACCCAAACAAAAACAAGGCGATGACAATCATAAATGCCGCTCCGGAATTGATTCCAAACACAGAGGGAGAAGCCAAAGGATTACGCGTCAAGGCTTGTAACAGAACGCCTGCAACCGCCAGGCTACCTCCGACGAATGCAGCCGTAATGGCACGAGGTACTCTCGTATGCTGAATAATGAGGTGCTCATTGCTGCCGGTAAAGCTGGTATACGCTTCGATCGCAGTCGTAATCCGAAAATTTTGAATGCCGTATAGCACGCTAGCGACCATCGCTATACCCAAAAGGATGACTCCTATGATCAGGACAGCCGACTTTTGAAAGCGGCTGCGCAAAAGAGATTCCACGGCTGTTCCCTACCTTCTCCAATTACATTTTTTTCATTGTAAGCTGTTTTTTTGGGAGTAGTCAATGAAAATGATTATTATTATCAAATAATCGTTGACAAGACATTTCCTTAATTATACAGTATGTCTTGAATAAATGATAATGAATATCAATTTCAGGAGGTCTTTCATCATGCTTGCCTATCGTAAGCCAGCATTTCAGGCACTCTGCTCCGTCGGTTTATCTCTCATGCTGCTCGTTACAGGTTGCGGCGGTGGCGGTCAAAACGCCACGAATAATCAACCAGCGCCAGCACAGACTCCCCCTACTCCATCCTCTAACGACAACAGCGGTGAAGTACGGAAAATCAAACATGCGATGGGAGAAACCGAGATCAAAGGGAATATCGAACGTGTCGTCATTCTCACCAACGAAGGCACGGAGGCGCTACTCAGCCTCGGCGTCAAACCTGTAGGTGCAGTCAAATCTTGGCAAGGTGAACCATGGTACAACCACATCAAGGACAAAATGCAAGGGGTCACGGATCTCGGTGAGGAAACACAGCCCAACATCGAGCTGATCGCCAGTCTGAAACCGGATCTGATCATCGGAAACAAGGTACGCCAAGAGAAGATTTATTCCCAGCTCTCCTCCATCGCGCCTACCGTCTTTGCCGCAGACTTGACTGGCGACTGGAAAATCAACTTCCAGCTGTACGCAGAAACACTCAACAAAAAGGCAGAAGGCGATGCACTCATGGCATCGTTTGACAAACGAGTGGAAGAAGCCAAAGTCAAGCTAGGCGATAAGACCAAGACCAAGGTCTCCATCGTTCGCTTCCTCCCAGGGAAAGTTCGTCTTTATATGAAAGATACGTTTGCGGGCGTGCTGTTCAACCAGCTCGGATTTGCCCGTCCAGCTTCCCAAGATAAAGACGAATTCATGCTAGTGATCGCCAAAGAACAAATGACAGAAGCAGACGGCGATGTCCTGTTCTACTGGGTCTCCGACTACGATGATAAAGCCGCGGCTGCCAATCGCGACGAATGGGTCAACGATCCTCTCTGGAAAAACCTCAGTGTGGTGAAAAACAATCAGGTATTTCAGGTAGATGAAGTCATCTGGAATACCGGCGGCGGTTTGTTGTCTGCCAATCTGTTACTCGACGAGATCGTGAAGCACTTCACCAAATAAAAAGCGATGCCAAGAAGCAAAGCAAGAAGGGCAGTCGTCTTGACGCGGCTGCCCCATCCTTTCTTTACATGAGTTCACCCTCACGAAAAAATTGAACCAAAAGCAGGTTTTTTGTTTGCATTTGGCTCGTTAAATGACTTATAATAGGTAAGTATCGCTTTTCCATACTGCACGCCTGTAGCTCAGTGGATAGAGCAATGGTCTCCGGAACCATGTGCGGGGGTTCGATTCCCTTCAGGCGTACCATAGAACTTGAGAGAAGACTGGATGATTCCAGTCTTCTTTTGTTTTACTCCCCTTACTAAGCCACCTCTACTGATTGATATCTGCGAAAATCTTTTCGATGTCTTTGACCATCAGGTTCGCCGCAATGATTCCACCCGAAGAGTTCCAGATTGCCTCGTTTACTTGATAGGTACGATTCTTCTTGGTCACATCCATATTTTGAGCAAGCGGATCACTGAGCCATTCTTTTACTGTCTGGGTCGCTCCATCGTCCCCTTCACGATCGGATGCAAAGTAGAAGAAAACATCCCCGTCGAGTACAGCCATCTGCTCTTTTGCTATATCCGCAGTGAATTCATCCTTGTTCTGTGCTTCCGGTCGTGCAAAGCCGATCTTTTCGAGGATGACACCGGCAAAGTTGTTTTTGTAATAGACTCTTACTTTGCCAGGCTGGAATCGAGCCAATGATACTTGCATCTTGGTTTTGTCCCCGAGCTTTGTCTTCGCTTCGTCTATGTTTTTATGAAAAGCTTTAAGTACAGCTGCACCTTCTGCTTCTTTGTTCACTGCCTTTGCATACAGCTCAAAGTTTTCAATCATACTGTCACCCAGATTTTCTGTAAACACGGTGGGCGCAATCGACAAAAGCTGGGAATAGATTTTCTCCTGACGCACCTTTGTACCGAGGATCAAATCCGGCTTCAGGCTGGCGATCAGCTCCATATTGGGCTGAGTTTCATCCCCGACAACTTCCACGCCACCCATTTGATCTTTGATATGGTCAAACCACGGTTCACCGATCCAGGATTTCACAGCCCCTACCGGTTTGATTCCCAATGCCAGCAAGCTCTCTGTCCCTTGGTTGGTCAACACGACGATTCGCTGGGGGGTTCCTGTAATTTTTGTCTCCCCCATAGCATGTGTAATGGTTCTCGCTTCTTCAGCGGCTGGCGTTGTACTATCCGTAGCTGCTGGCGTTTGAGTTGCATTGGTTGCAGGTGCTGCAGTTTGACTGCCGCATGCCGATACGAGCAAGGACAGCATCATGAGCATGAGCAGTACGATTTTTCCTTTGGTAAACAATGAAATACCCTCCCTAACCATCTTTTTCACTAAAAATGAATATCATTATCAATGAAAAGTTTTAAAAAAAAATAGACCTATATACGGTATTGGCTGCCTCCTTACCTATTCTCCCGATGCGCATGCGGCAGATCAAATGTTACAATTGTAACACTAATATAGATTTCTCTCTTTTTCAAATGATTTCACGCAAATCAGAGGGAAAATAGACAAACGAAAGGATTTGTCACTTTCACATGGAAATCCAAGGAAATCGATCCCAACAATCACGAGAATGGATCATCCTCGCCCTCTTGCAATTAATGGAATTTACTCCCTACTCGCAACTGTCCATCACAGAGATCGCTCGTAAAGCGGGGCTTGCACGGCAGACGTTTTATCGCAACTATCAGGATAAAGATGATATCTTGTTTGATTACTTGTGCCAGCTGTATGCGAAATTTTGGTTGCTTACCGACGAGCACGAAGTCTTTCATGAGGAGAGATTCATTACCCTTTTTCGCATGTGGAAGGAACAAGCCCCCCCTTCTCTACTGACCAACATCAGCAATCGGGATCGTAAAATTAGACAAATCATCTTTCGGAGCCTCGAATACTCTATTCAGGAGCTATCCCGGACTCAATCGATGGAACATAAGGAGACACCCACAGAAGGGCTGTACTACTATGCACATCGATCTCTGTCCTCCACCCTCCATGTCCTGCTGATTGAGTGGACGTTGCACCAGTTTCGGGAGACACCAGAAGAGATGGGGCGACTCGCCTATCAAATGACAAGCTCCATGCGCGCACTGTTGTAGCATGGAAAAAGCCTGCAGCTTTTGTTAACCATTCGGCCGCAGGCTTTTCTATATGGTTTTGGCTATTGATCCAGTTCTTTTTGCGCCATTTCGTTGCTTGGTATCGGATCGATTTGCTCAGGTTTGCGGGAGTATGCTTTATTCGTGACCCAGATTGTGCTCCCGATAATGATAACGAATGTAATGACCACCGCTATAATAAAACCCGTAGTCATCCATATTCCCCCCTGTAACTTTTAATCTCTTCATTATAACGGATTTGGTCTCTTCAGAAAGGCATTTATTCTGCCAATCTCGTGAGTTTCAACACGATCCAGTTCATTCCACCATTTGCGATAGGAAATATACCTGCCCGCCGCGAATAGTACGACTACATACTCCAATGGCGAGGCAGGGAATAAAACAATGGCCAAGCTCACATCCCCTATTCCGTGGAAAAAGAAGCGATCCAAAAAAGAAGCGTCTTCCCAACTGCTGTCTAATCAGCTCCTTCGCGCGTTTTTCCACAATACGACGGATGCGATTTCTTTCAGTGACATGGATAACAATCTCATCCTCGTCAACCAAGCATTTGAACATTACTATGGGTGGACGCACGAAGAAATGAAAGAAACACCTTTTTGTTTTATTCCTACCGAATTCATCCGTGAATCTCAGCAATTATTCGATGCCGTCCGTACAATGGGCATACACCTCACCAACTACGAAACCATCCGTCAGCGCAAGGATGGCACCATTCTAGATGTCAACTTGACGATAGCCCCCGTATGCGATGAAAACGGTACGGTCATTGGCTCCTCTTGTATCGCACGGGATATTTCTGATCGCAAGAGGGCCGAGGAAGCACTCAGAAAAAGCGAGACGAAGTACCGTCTTTTGATCGATCACACACAAGATGTCGTCACGATCTACAATACGTCCATGGAGCGCATCTACATTTCGACCTCTGTTGAAGAGCATTTGGGGTACTCTGCCGAAGACTTCCATCCTCCCAGTCGTCTGCAGCTCATTCATCCCGAAGACCTGCCTATTTTACACGCCTATCATCAGAAAATATTGGCCACTAAGCAGCACGTCCAATTTGAAACCCGCTCGCTCAACAAGGATGGCTCTTCGGTAACGTTTGAGACCAGAGGCATACCCATTTTGAATGAGAGAGGCCAAGTCGAGAATATCATGTTTGTCTCACGCAATGTTATGGAACGGAAATCTTCTGAAGCAGCCTTGCTCAAAAGCGAAGGGATCAACAGAATTATCGCCGAGTACACGGACGATCTCATCATGATTACCAACGCTGCGGGTGACGTCATCTATATATCCCCTTCCCATGAGCGAGTCATTGGACGAGACAAACCCATGTCACAGGTCACCCTGGATGACGTCCATCCCGATGATCGCCATCTTGTCATCAAGCATTTTCAGCATTTGATTCTGTCACAAAAACCTGGGACTTGTGAATTTCGCTTTCAGTGCGCCAACGGCAAGTGGATCGTACTTGAGTCGAAAGGCGTTCCCATTATGACGAAGCAAGGTGAATGTGATGGATTTATCGTGGTGTCCCGTGATATCACTGAGCGTAGGCATAACGAAGAACTGCTGCGCAAAGCAGAAAAGCTCTCCTTGATCGGTGAACTGGCCGCAGGGATTGCCCATGAAATTCGCAACCCGCTGACTTCTTTAAAAGGCTTTATCCAGCTGCTCTCCCCCTCCTTGCAAGACAACAAATTGTACGCCGACATTATGCTATCCGAGCTGGAGCGGATCAATTTCATCGTCAGTGAACTACTGGTTCTATCCAAACCACAAAATTTGCAAATCAAGTCACTTTCACTCGTCGTCCTGCTGCAAAATGTATTAGCCTTACTAGCTTCAGAAGCCAACCTAAAAAACATCCGCTTCCAGACCTCGTTTGGAAAATGTCCGAACATCGCCGGCGAGGAGAATCAGTTGAAGCAGGTCTTTATCAATGTCATCAAGAACTCCATCGAAGCCATTTCTGAAAACGGCGAAATACGCATCTCCACCCGTATGCTCCCCAACCGCCAAGTACTCGTAAGGCTGGCAGACAATGGATGCGGCGTATCGGAAGAATACATTGCCAAGTTGGGAGAGCCGTTCTTCACGACTAAAGAAAAAGGAACAGGTCTCGGGCTGATGATCAGCAGCAAAATCATCAAAGACCACAACGGCAGCTTTCAAATCACCAGCAAGAAAAACAAAGGGACTGTCGTCAAAATCACGTTGCCGATTGCCGAGGATCAAATTGGGTCATCCTAATGGGGTACGATGCCACAGGTTATGGGAGGTGTCACATGGATTTGACCAAGATGAGCACAAGTGAATTTGTCGCCAAGATCCACGAGGCCCAGGCAAAGGATCTCAAGAACAAGCAGCATCAGGGATACAATCACCCTGAACAGCGCTTGCCCAGCAAGCAACGCGTCTAAGACAAAAGCCCACCCGGGAGCATGCTCCATCGGGTGGGCTTTTCACTTGCATGGTTATTGCGGATCTTGCTTGTTCAGATTGCGGTCACGCTCAGACTTTTGGTTCTGGCTCTTTTGCGTCTTGCTGCTGTGACCTTTGTTGCCGCCATTTTGGGTATTGCGATTGTTTGACATGCTGATCCCTTCCTTTACGCCAAAGGTGGTGATGCCAAACGTAGTATGTCCCAAATGGTCATGGCTAACAGACTCTTACTTCGCTTCGCCGATGAATACTTTTTGTCCGTTCTCGTACTTGTACACATACACGGAAGCAAATGTGTTATCACCTTTGTCGTCGAACGTCACGTTAACGAATTTTCCTTTGAAGTCTTTTGTTTTGTGAACAGCATCCAGTACTTGCTCACGAGATGGCTTTTTGCCGCCGTTTGCTTTGATCGCTTCTTCCAGACCATTCAGCATTACACCCATGGAATCATAACCGAAAGAAGTAAAGATCCCTACTTTGTTGCCAGTAGAGCTTTCGAAGTCGGAGATCCATTTCTTCCCATCTTCGGTTGCTCCTACGTCACCTACAGTGGAAGTGAACACAACGTTGTTCGCATTGTCGGCACCTGCGATTTTCACCATGTCTGCAGAGTCGTAGCCGTCTCCACCCATGAAGATTCCTTTGTAGCCTTTTTCACGAGCTTGTTTTACGATAATACCTGCGTCTGAGTAGTATCCGCCAAAGTAGACCATTTCAGGATTCGCTGCAACGATTTGGTTGATAACCGCGCTGTAGTCTTTTTCGCCAGCAGTTACGCCCTCAAAGCCTACGATTTGTACGCCGTCTTTTTCAAATTGCTTCTTCACTTCTTCAGCCAGACCTTGACCATATGCTTGCTTGTCATGCATCAGGTAAGCTGTTTTGATATTCAGCTGGTTTTTCGCGTAAATGGCAGCTTTCGAGCCTTGTTGGTCGTCACGCGCACAAATGCGGTGTACGATCTTCTTGCCTTGCTCGGTCAGGTCGGAACCTGTAGCGGATGGGGAAACCATCACCAATTTTTCTTGATCGTATTGAGCCGCTGCCGTAATGGAAGCACCCGTCGTCGCATGACCCACTACGCCTACTACGTCTGGGTTGGAAATCAGCATTTGTGCTACTGCCACCCCTTGTTTCGGGTCAGCTTGGTCATCCTGTGCGGAAAGCTGTACATCAAAGCCCAGCTTTTTAAATGCTTCTTGCTTTTCTTTCAAAGCGTATTCTGCACCGGCTTTAGCCGTGCTACCGTAATCAGAGTACTGACCGGACATTGGACCTACTACACCGATCACCAGCTTTTCCAAAGAGCCTCCTGCTGCGCCCCCGGTGCCACCACTTTGCTCCGTTTTACCGTTTTGTTGTGGAGCGGCACCTTGTCCTCCTCCACATCCTGCGAGAAGTGATCCCAACGCAAAAGTAGCTGCGAGAATTGACAGTGTCTTCTGTTTTTTCATAGCATTCATCCCCCTCTTTATTTACGAACAAACTATGAACTACTACTACATTGTAAAATAAATTAGAAAATTTGCAACAGAAATAACAATTTTTCTATTTCATATGATTTTAATTTATATATACAAATGAAAATAGCCGCATCCGCAGAGGATACGACCATTTTTCTGGAAAATAATATCTACTCTTTGTATTTTTGGGAATACGCTTTGCAGATAATGTAAATGGCCACAGCCACAAAGCCGATGATCATAGCTACGCTGGCAAACGTAGTACCTAGCATAGTTGGTTCTCCTCTCCGTTGCGCGGGCATTGCCTCTATTATACGAGATGCAAAGAGACAACGACAACGGATGAATCATCCAGAGTGTACCTTTCCTTACGATTTGATTTCGATCGTGAGGTTGTAAGTCAATTTCTTCGCATCATAGCTTACTTTTGCACCCAGCTCCTGAGCGATATACACGAGGGGAACTAACACAGCGCCTGTAGTTACACGCGGAGCATACGGGACTCTCGCTTCCTTGCCGTTTTTGTAGGCAAACGTACTGTTTTGGTACATACGCAGCGCATATTTACTGTCTTTTGCGACTAGAAGAGACTCGCTCATGGTATCCCAAGCAGCAGAACCTCCGAGTGCAATCGCCAATGTACTTGCATTTACGTACGCTACCCCATTTTCCGTTACGATGTCTTGAGGAAAAGGAAGCTCCTTGCCGTTCAGGTTGACTGTGATCTTTTGCTGCTGTACAGGAGCAGATTGGGCAAAAGCGGCGGTTGCTGCGACACTGCCAGTCAATAGAGCTGCGGTGAGCAACATGGTGGAAACTTTGCGTTGAATCATGATAAACACTCCTTATTCACTATGAAATTACTTCCAATTTTGTAACTTTCGACACATATGTGCTTATTCCTTTTTTCATACCCATTCTTTTCCTATGTAGAAGAAGTGCCGTTGATGCCCAAACTATGACTAACAGACGTCATGAACGAAATTTTTCTCGGGCAAAAATAATATCCCACGAACAAATGTTTTTGTGCACAACCTGTTGATAAGTCTGTGGATAACTTATAAGAGCGAGGTAGTCATGGCAGAAGAACGTTTTTTCCTGATCTATCAAGAAGCAAGTGACGAAGAATGCCTGCTGACCATCCAGCCCTACAAAGACCACCAGTCGCTGGCCGAAGCCATCAATCAGCTGCAGACCAAGCAAGTCGACGAGTACACCATCATCCAGGGAAAAAAGATGACGGCAACGCTTCGTCTCGCGGTAGAGCTGACTGAGGCAGAAGAACAAGAATAAATGTTTTCTTTTGGCAATAGGTTTAAGGGTAGAGAAGATGGCAAACATGGTAGGGAAGGCTTGCAGTTAAGTGTTTGACCTTCATTGACCTTTTGTGTATGATATTCTTACAAAGAGAGGAGGAAGACTAGATGCACATGAATTTGATCCCTACTGTCATTGAACAGACCAACCGCGGTGAACGTGCTTATGATATTTATTCGCGCCTGCTCAAGGACCGCATCATCTTTCTGGGGACCCCCATTAACGACACGGTAGCGAATATTGTGGTGGCCCAGTTGTTGTTCCTTCAGGCGGAAGATCCAGACAAAGATATTTCTCTGTACATCAATAGCCCTGGCGGTTCCATTACAGCCGGTATGGCCATTTACGATACGATGAATTTCATCAAGCCTGCTGTCTCCACGATTTGTATCGGTATGGCAGCTTCGATGGGTGCCTTCTTGCTGGCAGCCGGAGAAAAAGGCAAGCGTTTTGCGCTTCCTAACAGTGAAGTGATGATCCACCAACCACTTGGTGGTGCTCAGGGTCAAGCGAGCGACATCGAAATCGCCGCAAAACGCATCCTGAAAATGCGTGACCACTTGAACCGTATCCTGGCTGAGCGTACCGGACAGCCTCTGGAGCGCATCGAGAAAGATACGGATCGCGACAACTTCCTCAGTGCCGCTGATGCTGTGGAATACGGACTGATCGATAAAGTGATCACTTCTGAGCCTTCATCGAAAAAGTAACATCTATAGAATGAAAAGAACACCCGACCACATTGGCCGGGTGTTTTGTTGTTTTACTATCGGAACTTCTACTATTCAGCTGGGATATATGCGTATCCCGTGCGAATGGCATAACCGTAATCCGGTCTACCCTTTTCCTCTGCGATTCGGCTAGCCTGCTCCCAATCGTAGGGCAGACTGACTTGCTCGACCTTCCAGCCGTGCTTTGTGTGCCACAAAATAGCGTATTTGGCGTGTGGAGACATCGATTCCATGACGTGGGGAAAGGGTGCATCCTCGAAATAAGCGGGAAAGCCTACGCTGCCGGGATTGATCACGAGCTTCCCATCTGGTAGCTGCACACTCTTTGGCAAGTGCGTATGACCACAGACAATGATGTCTTGCGGTGTAGACTGTAGCTGCTGCGTGACAGCAGAAAGGCTTTTCCCCACCGCTCCGCTGTCGATGACCTCCTCCAACAAATACTCTTCATCAGAGAAGGGAGTTCCGTGACAAAAGAGGATGTCCTCGTACACCCATGTTTTCCGAAAGGTCCGGATCCATTCCAGGTGATCGGAGGTGAGCAATGGCTTCACTTGCTGAAACGTGAGCGACTCGCTCTCTTCCTGCAGCAAGATTCGATCGCAGTTTCCCATGATCGAAATGATATTGGGATTCGCCATTAGCCGCTCTGCAGTTTCCAGAGGTGCAATGGGGCCGAATAAGACGTCTCCCAGATTCACGATGGTGTCGATGCCTCTTTCGGCAATATCGGACAGAACGACATCGAGCGCAAATACGTTACTGTGCACATCTGACAAAACAGCAATCCCTTTGATCGACATTATTCAACGGCCGCCTTCTTCACAGACTTCACTTCGTATAGGTCACCTTCTGAACTTACGATATATTCAGGCTTTTGCTTGCCCAGGTTTGCTTTGTGGCCTGCGATATGGGCATCACTCTTTTCCCATTGCTTCCAGTGTGCCTCTGACTCCCAACGAACGATGACCATGACCTCTTCGTCGCCACGAATCACTTTTTTTACGAGAACCGTAGAGTCAATGAATCCTTCCTGCTTTTCAATGATCCCTTCCCCACTGAAGCGACTTACGATCTTATCTGCATTCCCTGCCGTTACTACCGTTTTTCGAACTTGTACAAACACACTGGCACCCTCCCCGATACGTATCTTCTTACCTATCATTATAATTGATAGTGATTATCAGTGTCAAATTTGAGCCTGCTGGCTATCAAGCAATAACAGGCTGAGCAAAAGAACATAGAAAAACCGAACGCTCATTGGGGAACTACCCGCTGTTCGCTCGGTTTGGTTTGCTGTCAGAGCTCTCGCTTTTCCTCCAGTTGACCCACTTCTACCCTCAAACTGCTGGCAGGATTTCGTTCCGTATGGATGCGTGCAGTCTGCGTGGACTCATCCAATTCGTCTATCCATACGTTATCTCCCTTGTAATGGACAACGATTTTTTCGGCGGAGCGGACAATCTCCTGTGCACGTGTCAGATCCATTCTGGTTCCCTCCTTATCAAGTCTCAGTGATCGTCAAGAGCTTGCTTGGCTGCACTCGCTCCCGTCATTGTATCGACGCTCGTCTCCTCGATCAGTCCGTTTTGGTCCGAGACAATTCCTCCACCCAAACCTTCGTTGATCATGCGGTCAATGTCCATGTCAAAGCAGTCACGGCCTTCGTTGCATGTGTCGCGGTTGTTGCTCATTTTTGTTCCCCCTTGTCATGTTTTACATGGATTAGCATTTCCCAAGGGGGCAAATTCGTCCCTACCAAAAAAAGACACCTCCCGCCGGGGAAAGTGTCTTTGACTTCCTTCTATTCTTCCTTGCTTACTAGCTTGGCAAGGCTCGTAACTGCCTGGGAGGCATCCGGCCCTTCTGCCAAAATGGTTATTTCCGTTCCAGAACTGATTGCGAGGCTCATGATGCCCATGATGCTTTTTGCATTTACTTTTTTGTTTTCTTTTTCCACGAATACTTCAGAAGCAAAACGGTTGGCCTCTTGTACAAAAAAGGCTGCCGGACGTGCCTGCAAACCGGTTTTCAATTGAACCACTACCTGCTGTTGAACCATGAATGGACCTCCTTACTCTAGAGACTATTATCCCTTAGTATATCATGCATCTACATCGAAATATTTTGTTTTTCTCGTAATTTGTCAGCGATTTCGTTAATTTTTCGCAGGCGGTGATTGACTCCCGATTTGCTGACAACTCCGCTCGGCAACATCTCACCCAATTCTTTCAAGTTAATATCGGGGTGAGCTACCCTGAGCTCAGCTACTTCACGCAGTCGCTTAGGCAAGTTTTCCAGGCCCATTTCCTGATCAATGAGCTGAATATTTTCCAGTTGCTGCGTGGCTGCGTTCACCGTCTTATTAATGTTGGCGATTTCACAGTTGTGCAAACGGTTCACTGAGTTGCGCATATCCTTGACGATCCGTACGTCCTCGAAGTAGAGCAAGGCCTGGTGAGCTCCTATCAAACTCAGGAACTCTGTAATCTTTTCGCCTTCTTTAATATAGAGAACATACCCTTTTTTCCGCTCGATGCACTTGGCATTTAGTTTATACCGATTGGCGATCTTGGTCAATGCCTCACAGAAATCCTGATAGGCCGTAAAAATCTCCAAATGATAGCTGGATGCTTCCGGATGATTGACAGAGCCGCCTGCCAAAAAGGCGCCACGTAGATAAGCGCCACGGCAGCACGATTTTTTCACGATGTCTGGAGCGACACCCGATAGAAACGAAAGACTTTGATCCATAATCCCCAAGTCTTGCAAAATTTCATTTGCTTTATTCGGGATTCTTACGATGTAGACGTTATTTTTCTTCAACCGCATTTTTTTCCGGACCAAAAGTTCGGCGTGAATTTGAAACAACCTCTTGATCAAGGTGTAAATCCGTCTCGCAATCGCCGCGTTTTCCGTAGTGACATCGAGCACTAACCGCCCGGCTCCGAACTGTAGGCTGCCATTCATGCGGATCAAAGCAGACAGTTCCGCCTTACTACAACAGTCAGCGCCCTCCTGCATCGTTAATTCCTTTTTGGTATGCGCGGCGAATGACATCGACCTTCACTCCTTCTCTATCTTCAGCACCTTTCGCCTGCGCTTGATGAGCGCTACTACCTGCTTGCTCACCTCAAGCGCATCGTGTCGCAGGTAACCATCCTCAAATGTAACCAGCGGCTTCGCCACAATGTGGAGCCCCAGTTGTCGCAACTTTTTCAGGTCACATGGGACAGGAGCTGCTCCCTTTTCCGCGTATTTCTCCAACACGTGGGTAGGCAGCTCTGCTGAATTGACAATGATCGTATCTAAAAATGGTCCATCGACGTGCTCATACATAACATTTACATGCCGCGAAGCAGAAAATCCGTCCGTTTCTCCGGGCTGTGTCATGACATTACAAATGTAGATTTTGGGTGCTGCTGAGCTTTTAATGGCGTCGAACAGCCCTCGCACCAACAAATTGGGCAGGATACTTGTGTACAAGCTACCAGGCCCAATCAGGATGGCATCTGCTTCAGCAATCGCTGTCAATGCATCACCGAGCGGGACTGCATCCTCCGGGTCGAGGAACACACGCTTGATTTCCTTGCCCGTCAACGGTATTTGCGATTCCCCCATAACGAGAGAGCCATCTGCCATTTCGGCTACAAGTCGAATGGACTGTGTAGACGCGGGCAATACATCCCCCCGAACGGCTAATACTCCGCTCAATGTCTTGACGGCCGTGACAAAGTCACCTGTTATTTCGTTCATCGCTGCAAGTAGTAGATTTCCCAAATTATGTCCAGCTAATCCAGTCCCCGTGGAAAAACGATATTGCATCACTTTTTCCATCAGCGGCTCCGTATCAGCCAACGCTGTCAAGACATTGCGAATATCCCCGGGAGGGAGCATATCCATTTCCTCACGCAGTCGTCCAGAGCTTCCTCCGTCATCAGCAACTGTAACGATCGCGGTAATATGCACAGGCTCGTGTTTCAACCCACGTAATAAAACGGACAGACCCGTTCCTCCGCCGATTACAACAAGACGCAACTGCCTTGCTTGCAGCCTCCCCATTCCCTTAGTCGGCATATTTCACCTCATTATCCCCTATTACACAT
This sequence comes from Brevibacillus choshinensis, assembly GCF_001420695.1. Lineage (NCBI taxonomy): Bacteria > Bacillati > Bacillota > Bacilli > Caryophanales > Paenibacillaceae > Brevibacillus > Brevibacillus choshinensis. The sequence continues at coordinate 1,232,073 of NZ_LJJB01000010.1, forward strand.
AAACACGCGGCCTGGCTTTATCGGGATGTATTCCCCTTTTTCTTCCTGCCATCCTATGCTCACTTATTCTTTTCCATGTCTCGATGGCTGACGCGAACAGTAAAATCTTTTCCGAAGGTTTCGCCCAAATGCTCGGCGATCGCAACAGAGCGATGCTTTCCGCCCGTGCAGCCAATCCCAATCACAAGCTGGCTCTTGCCCTCGCGTTGATAATGCGGCAGTGTGTAAGTCAAAAAGTCGATCAATTTCTCCACAAACTCCTGCGTTTCCTTGTGCTTCATGACGTACTCCGCCACCTCCGGATCACAACCGGTTTTGGGACGAAGATCTTCTATATAGTGTGGATTCGGTAAGAACCGCACATCAAACATCAGATCGGCATCTATGGGCGTGCCGTATTTAAATCCGAACGAAAGCACGTTAATCGTAAGCGGTGAGCCTTGTTGGCCGTACTGGTTGATGATTTTTTCCCGGAGCTGAGCCGGTTTCATCTGACTCGTATCAATGATCTGATGCGCCCATCCCTTCATTTCCTGCAGCAAGCGGCGCTCAGCATGAATCCCTTCTAATGGTGAACCGTTTGGCGACAATGGATGGCGACGACGCGTTTCCTTGTAACGGGACACCAAGGTCGTATCACTCGCATCGAGATAGAGAATGTGGTACGAAAGCCCGTTCATCTGGTTCAGACTCTCGATCGTGACTGACAAGCTCTCAAAGAACTCGCGCCCGCGTAAGTCGATCACCAATGCAACCCGCTCAATACTGCCACCGGACTGTTTGACCAGTTCAGCAAATTTGGGAATCAGCACTGGCGGCAGGTTATCTACACAAAAGTAGCCCAAATCCTCCAAGCTCTGTACAGCAACCGTTTTTCCTGCACCTGACATCCCAGTAATAATCAGCAGATTAATGGCCTTGTCGTTTCCCAATTCCGTCACACAACTCGCCTCCTACGATTCTGTCAATAGCATACCATATTGACTGACCAATTCGCACCTTTTTGAAACCTTCCCCGCTTTTCCCATTTATCGTACAAGCATTTTTAGAAAAAAAAGATGCGCGACTGAATGCCAGTCACGCAACAATTGTTTATATAGATAAGGGGGTCAATTCATTGACTTTATCTTAACTCCCAATTATTTCACCTATGTTACAACCAGGTTAAGAGATTGTGACATTTTGTTCTTTTAACGATTCATTCAGCTCTTCCACATAATGTTGAGCGGATTGAGCAGCGATAGATCCATCACCTGTAGCGGTTACCACTTGGCGCAACATTTTTTCACGAACATCCCCTGCTGCGAATACGCCTTTTACTTTGGTGTACATTTTTTCATCGGTCAGCACGTAGCCTGCTTCGTTGGTAATACCCAGCGGGCGAACGCTATCTGTCAGTGGGTCCATTCCTACGTAGATGAATGCGCCATCCGTGGTAAATTCGCGTTGCTCGCCTGTTTTGGTGTTTTCCAGCAGGACGGATTGAACTTTGCCTTCACCGCGAATTTCTTTTACCGCTGTATCCCAGATCACTTCGATCTTTTCGTTATCAAACGCGCGTTTTTGCAGGATTTTTTGAGCGCGGAACTGATCACGACGGTGAATGATGGTTACTTTGGAAGCGAAGCGTGTCAGGAACACAGCTTCTTCTACCGCGGAGTCACCGCCACCTACGACTACCAGTTCTTTGTTGCGGAAAAAGGCACCGTCACATACCGCGCAATACGATACGCCGCGACCAGACAATTCTTTTTCGCCTGGTACGCCCAACAGGCGATGTTCTGCCCCTGTTGCGATGATTACGGATTTTGCCAGGTACTCCTTGTCTCCAGTAACAACTCTTTTGTACGGTGCTTCATCGCGGATTTCCTTGATTTCTCCGTAGGCGTATTCAGCGCCGAACGCTTGCGCATGCTCGAACATTTTGGTGGACAGGTCTGGCCCCAGAATCGATGAAAAGCCCGGATAGTTCTCGATCTCTTCTGTATTAGCCATTTGACCGCCAGGAATGCCTCTTTCCAGCATCAGCGTGCTCATGTTCGCACGGGAAGTGTATACAGCAGCCGTCATACCAGCAGGGCCAGCTCCGGCGATAATTACGTCATAGATTTTTTGTTCACTCATATAGGATGCCTCCTTAAGTCAAGCAGCTTTGTCTGATCTTGTTTAAACTAATTATAATGTAATAATCTATTTAAAATCAAGCATCGACAATACTTTGACACACTTCGCCACAGTTGAGACTGAAACGCCGTATTTTTGGGCCAAGAAAGCCTGTGACTGTTTCTCTTGACTCACGGTTCCGTATACATATTCTAATGCAGCGACCCATGCTAATGCTTTCCGCACTTGTACGTGACCTTGTGCATACTCCTGATGCTCTTGCCAGTATTGGAGGCACCAATTGCCTGCAGCCACCTGTCCACCTTCAACCATGAAGTGCTGAATGCCATCCTCTACGCTTGCTGTACTCCATTCGTCAGAGGACTGGCTAGCGCCGGATTTCGGTGTGTACTCTGGCATCGCTGCGCCCATATCTGCCAACGCCAGGAGAGCTAGCTTTTGCATCTGCTGATTGTCTGTCGAATGATAAAACTGCCGGACAGCTGTTTCTGCTTCATCGTCGCCAATCAAGGACAAGGTCTGCAGAACAGCGAGTTTCACTTCGTCCCGTCCATGCTGCAAAGCCCATAGCAAGGATGCTCGTATCATCGGGTCGGTCTTGAAATCCTCCACGCCTGTAAAGGAAGCTTGTTCCCAAGAAACCTCTTTTTGCGTCGGGTTGTACTGATAAGGGATCGGTTTTATAGTTTCCCCTTCTTGCTCGTTTTTTACCATCTGGATGTATTGGTCAGCCACACCGGCTTCTGGGTCCATTTGCTTGGCCTTTTGCCACCATTTTAGAGCCTGGTCTTTGCGTCCACTTAAATAAGCAGAGATGGCTGCGTAATGATACGTACATGCCTCGTGTGGACGACCGGATTTCAGCATTCGTTGGTAGTGGAAGTAAGCCTCGTCGTGTTGGCCCAGCACACCCATTGTTGTCGCCAGCTTGTAGGTATTTTCCGGGTGAAACGGTACGACTTTCTTCAACATGTCCATCAACGAAATCAATTCGGATGCATGATTGTGGTGCGACAGCAGAACCGCCAGATTGCACAGGGCATGGAGATTGCCGTTCTCCATCTCCAATGTCTTTTCGATCGTTTTCATGGATTCTTGAAAATCCCCTACATAATAGTAGGCGAGCGACAGGTTGTTCCAAGCAGGAAGGAAGGACGGATCTGCTTCCACGATTTCTTTTAAGATGTCCAGTGCTTCTAAGAAGCGTCCTTCTTCCAAGCTGCGTCGAGCGCGTTCATGTTTGCTGTAGACGTCTTCCTTTTCACTCGGAAGAAAATGACGAGGCGGCATATCGAGCTCGAAGTAGATGTAATCCAGTAGCTCCTCAGCATCCTCACGGTAAGGACCGTTACCCTCTTCCTGGAGGTAGCGAATCGCCATTTCTTCTGCCATCTGGTAATCTTCCAGGTTGGCGTAGTTGTTTGCCATGTAGAAGTATACTTCTGACATGGAGGTATCCCATTTTTCTATAACCTCAAAGAGGACGTCATTCGATGCTTCAAACTGCCCTGTCTCTGCGAGCGCACTAGCCAGATGGCAGTGGCACTCCGCATTCGCAGGCTCCAGCTCAATCGCTCGACGAAAAGAACGTAATGCCTTTTCATAGTCGTAACGATTTAAAAAGCGCGTGCCTCGATCCACAAAAAAAGCGGCATCTTGCTTAAAGTCCACGACAGTTGTTTTCTTCAAAATACTTTTGTTATGTTTCATAGAACCTCCAACATCGTAGGAGAAGCACTCCAAGTATCGTACCAGATGCGCTGCCACCCTACAAGCTGACTAGTCTTGTAAATGTTCTGTGCATAAAAGCAGGAAAACACCACTTGCTATGAGCCAGTGGTGTTTACAGACAATAAATGGAGCGGACGAAGGGTCTCGAACCCTCGACCTTCGCCTTGGCAAGGCGACGCTCTACCAATTGAGCTACGTCCGCATGTGGTAACAAATGTTCACTATTCAGTTGATTGTAAAAACTGGTGAGCCATGAAGGACTCGAACCTTCGACCCTCTGATTAAAAGTCAGATGCTCTACCAACTGAGCTAATGGCTCGTACATGGTGGCTCGGGACGGAATCGAACCGCCGACACGAGGATTTTCAGTCCTCTGCTCTACCGACTGAGCTACCGAGCCATACTTATTTGATTCGCCATTCCTAAAAAAGAAATGGCGGAGCTGACGGGACTCGAACCCGCGACCTCCGGTGTGACAGACCGGCGTGAACTCCAACTTCACCACAGCTCCATATGAAAGAAACGTGACAGAACTGTCATTCCTTCAAAACTGAATACGCATGTTTGCTAAAGAATTTGTGGATAAGTCCTCGACCGATTAGTATTCGTCAGCTCCACGTGTTGCCACGCTTCCACACCGAACCTATNTCAAACACCCTGCCGGTATTAGCATAAGTTTCCCTATGTTATCCCAGTCTGAGAGGCAGGTTGCCTACGTGTTACTCACCCGTCCGCCGCTAGCCTCCGAAGAGACTCGCTCGACTTGCATGTATTAGGCACGCCGCCAGCGTTCGTCCTGAGCCAGGATCAAACTCTCCAATAAAGTTTGTATCTGGTTCAAAGCTGGCAAATCATTTAATGATAGACTCATCAACGCTTTCGCTGTTCAGTTTTCAAAGAGCATTTTTTGTCGAACGCTTTATACCTTATCACGTTCGTTATGTCAGAGTCAAGATCTTTTTTCTAGCGAAATTTGCGATCTTTTCTCATGTTTTGTCATCGCTCGTTGGCGACAAGGAATAATCTATCACATCCCAAAAATGAAATCAAGAGTTATTTTCAAAGGTTATTTCTTCCATATTTAAATGACTCTCATATAAAAAAGGAGCAGGAAAGTACTTCCCACTCCACTACTATAGCATATTCAGTCGTCCGTTTAGGCTTGGATTGTCCTTACACTACGCTTTTTTACATATTGAATGACCCCTGCTGCTATCATCAGTACCAGCCCCACTCCCATCAGGTACATTTCAGGGAAGATCAATAGCACCCCACCAACAATCATCACAGCACGCATCAGCAAGTTGATCTTTGTGAATAAGAAGCCTTCTGTCGCCGCCGCGAGTGCGATGACTGCCAAAACTGTAGCTACCGTAGCAAACACAATATCAGTAATACCTGAATTCGAGATGAGCATCGCCGGTTTGTAGATGAAAATGAACGGGACAATGAATCCTGCCAAAGCTAGTTTGCACGATATCCAGCCAGTCCGCTGCGGATCAGAACCCGCAATCCCCGCCCCGGCAAACGCCGCTAGCGCAATAGGCGGCGTCAGATTGGCGATCGCCCCGAAATAAAAGACAAACAGGTGAGAAGCCAACGGATCAATTCCGTAAGAGGAGAGAGCCGGAGCCGCCATCGTGGCCGTAATGATATAACAAGGAATGGAAGGAAGTCCCAGACCCAAAATAATAGAAGCAATCATCGTGAAAAAAAGAGTCATAAACAAGCTGCCAGATCCCATCATCAAAATGATATTTGCCAGCTTCAATCCCAACCCTGTCAGACTGAATACCCCTACGGTAATCCCCACAGCCGCACACGCTACTGCCACTCCAAGCGCATCACGAACCCCGTTTTCCAGTGCCTGCAATACATCCCGTAAATTCATGCGGCTCGATGGACGCAACGCTGCAATGATGATCGTCGCGATAATTGTAATAACCGCTACCAGCGTAGGCGTATACCCCATCATCAGCAAAACGACGAGCAAGATAAGCGGCAACAGGAGATGTCCCCGTTCACGCATCACCTCTTTGATTTTAGGAAGCTCGTGCTTGCTCAGCCCTTGCAAATTGTCACGGTCAGCACGCAAATGCACCTGAACGAGCAGACCAAAATAGTACATGATCGCAGGGATAAGAGCAGCGATCGCAATCGTAATGTAAGGGACTCCCAACGTCTCGGCCATGATAAAAGCTGCCGCCCCCATAATTGGAGGCAAAATTTGGCCCCCTACCGCAGCAGTTGCTTCGACAGCAGCAGCGAACTCCGGTTTGTAGCCGACTCGCTTCATCATGGGTATGGTAAACGAACCTGTCGTCACAACACTCGCGATGGCCGAACCATTAATCGAGCCATGAACAGCACTTGCGATAACCCCTACTTTTGCTGGCCCGCCCTTGCTGCTGCCTGCCAATGAGAGCGATAAATCATTGAACAGCGTACCCATTCCGGACTTGGACAAAAACGCACCGAAAATGATAAACAAAATGATAAACGAGGCAGAAACCGCCGTGGCGTCCCCGAAAATCCCTTCGGTAGTCACATACATGTAGTTGGCAATGTCACTAAAGGTGTATCCTCGATGACCAAAATCTCCTGGCAGGTATGGCCCCACATAAGCATACGCCACAAAAACGGCTGCCATCGCCGTCAGTTCCCACCCGGCAACGCGCCGGGATGCTTCGAGTACCAAGAGGCACGTAATCGTTGCAAAAATGACATCAAGGCTTGAGGGAATACCTCCCCGATTCACAATATCCATGTAGTAGACGAATATGTATCCTGCCGTTCCTATAGAGAGGACGGCCAACAAGCCATCCAGCAAGGACAATGTCTTGCGCGACGCTCGCTTCCAGCCTGGATAAAGCACAAAGATGAGACAGAGAACAATGGCAACGTGCAAAGAACGGTGCTTCAGTGTCACAAATGGAATGGCGTAAGCTGCATACATGTGATACAAGGCAAAGGCTACTGCTATCACGGAGACCAAAACAGTCAGCCATTTTTTCGAGAAAACGCGGTATCCGGCTTCCTTATCGTACTCTTGGAGGATCGCCTGCGCTTTACTCTCGTTGTTCCGAATCTCTTCTTCATTCGGCAATTGTACCTGCGTACTCATCTATTCTTCACTTCCTCTCTTCTCCAACCCGTGAACATATCGATACCACCACGGAAACCACTTGACGGACAGCTCCAGCGAAGTGCCCAATGGCAATAAGGATGCCAATCTCCATTTGCTCCCTTCGACCAACAACGTGTAGTCTTCGCGCGTGATTAAATACAACACTTGATCGCGCTGCTCGTTCAAGCCTGAAACGGTTATCCAGCCGTCATGAACAGTCAAGTGGACATCATGCTGATCTTGAAAATTGGCTGGGACTCCTGCTCCAAATGACCGGAAAGAAGTCTCGGCCAACTCCATTCCGGACAAACCTGCCACCCGGTACGTCTCTCTCCATGGGGTTAATTCGACGGAATGAATCCACTCCAATTGAAATGTATCTTGCAACCGCATCGGTACCACGCCGATCAGTTCCTGCCGATGAAAATCACGAAGCACGAGATAGGGATGAGAACCCGCTAAAATGAGTACCGTGATCAGGAGGAAGAACGTATGCCATCGCCATTTTTTCATGTTGGAATCCTCCCCCTCACCGCGTTATTGCCTTGTCTTGCGCCCTTTTAATTCAGAGCGCCGACTTCTTTGTAGTATTTTTCAGCCCCTGGATGCAGGGGAACCACTAAATTCTTGCCCGCTTCCTTCACATCGATTTCCTTGGCTGCGCTGTGCGCCGCTCTCAATGCCTCCATCTCGTCAAAGAACGTTTTGGTCAGCTTGTATACTTGATCATCAGACAAGTCATTACGCACTAGCAAAATATTGCGGATCGCGGCTGTTTGAATCGGTTGATCGTTCTTGTACAGTCCAGCTGGAATCTCGGCCGACACAAAGAACGGGAACTGCTCCTTCATCTTCTCCACATCTTCTTTTTTGATCGGAACGATCTCGACGTCCTTGGTTGTACTGAGGTCGATTACCGTAGAGTTCGGCAATCCAGATGTAACAAATGCCGCATCAATTGCATTGTTTTTCAGTTGCTCGATCGCTTCTGCATACGACAGGTAGTCTGCTTTGATGTCGTCATACGAAATGCCATGCCCTGCCAAGACCATACGCGCATTCACTTCTACCCCAGAGTTGGGAGCCCCTACACCGACGCGTTTCCCTTTCAAATCTGCCACTGACTTGATATTGCGGTCTTTTAACGTCACGATTTGCACGTAGTTCAGATACAGCCCAGCCATCGCACGAAGATCTTTGATGGCACCGCCCTCTTTGAAATTTTCCTGACCAGCATAAGCAAACGTCGTTACATCAGACATGACAAACGCTACATCTGCCTTTTTGGCTTTTACCAAATTGATATTTTCCACGGATGCACCGGTCGATTGGACGGAAGCGTTGTAGCCCAGCTTCTCTTTGTAGATCTTGGCCATCGCCCCACCCAGCGTGTAATACGGACCGGAGCTGCCCCCTGTCGCGATCGTCAAAAACTTCTGTTCAGCCCCGCCACCTGCAGCCGCTCCTCCCGATTGTCCCGCTTGTGGTGCTGTTGTGGATTGCCCGCCACAAGCAGATACGGTCAATACAAGCAGCACAGATGACATGATTGTCAGCATCTTGTTTTTTATCATCATGCATGTCCCCCTCTTTCTTTATGAAATCGCTTTCAATACGTATTTAAATGCAACATCTATGCCAAGCAGAAGGTTAGCAGATGATTCCGGCATTGCTTGCCCTTAATCAGTTCTCCTAACAAAAATCCGGCAGAAAAATCCCCTCCGAGCGGAATTTTTTGCCGGTTTTGATGATTATTCTATTTCGAGATATTGCTTGAGCTTTTGCCGCAAACCTCGTTCACTAATGCCCAGCTGATCCGCTGTTTTCTTTCGATGGCCAGCATGACGTTCCAGCGTATGCAAAATGACGCGCCGTTCCGCTTCATCCAGGGTGATACCGTTCGGAATGATCACCCCGTCTCTTTCGGATTGCCTACCCTGTACGTCCTGCTTGCGCTCTGTCAAAGCTGGAGGCAAGTCCTCCAATGTAATACGCTCCCCTTGGGAAAGCGCAACCGCATACTCCACAATATTGGCCACCTCCCGTACATTCCCCGGANAGAGTCAAGATCTTTTTTCTAGCGAAATTTGCGATCTTTTCTCATGTTTTGTCATCGCTCGTTGGCGACAAGGAATAATCTATCACATCCCAAAAATGAAATCAAGAGTTATTTTCAAAGGTTATTTCTTCCATATTTAAATGACTCTCATATAAAAAAGGAGCAGGAAAGTACTTCCCACTCCACTACTATAGCATATTCAGTCGTCCGTTTAGGCTTGGATTGTCCTTACACTACGCTTTTTTACATATTGAATGACCCCTGCTGCTATCATCAGTACCAGCCCCACTCCCATCAGGTACATTTCAGGGAAGATCAATAGCACCCCACCAACAATCATCACAGCACGCATCAGCAAGTTGATCTTTGTGAATAAGAAGCCTTCTGTCGCCGCCGCGAGTGCGATGACTGCCAAAACTGTAGCTACCGTAGCAAACACAATATCAGTAATACCTGAATTCGAGATGAGCATCGCCGGTTTGTAGATGAAAATGAACGGGACAATGAATCCTGCCAAAGCTAGTTTGCACGATATCCAGCCAGTCCGCTGCGGATCAGAACCCGCAATCCCCGCCCCGGCAAACGCCGCTAGCGCAATAGGCGGCGTCAGATTGGCGATCGCCCCGAAATAAAAGACAAACAGGTGAGAAGCCAACGGATCAATTCCGTAAGAGGAGAGAGCCGGAGCCGCCATCGTGGCCGTAATGATATAACAAGGAATGGAAGGAAGTCCCAGACCCAAAATAATAGAAGCAATCATCGTGAAAAAAAGAGTCATAAACAAGCTGCCAGATCCCATCATCAAAATGATATTTGCCAGCTTCAATCCCAACCCTGTCAGACTGAATACCCCTACGGTAATCCCCACAGCCGCACACGCTACTGCCACTCCAAGCGCATCACGAACCCCGTTTTCCAGTGCCTGCAATACATCCCGTAAATTCATGCGGCTCGATGGACGCAACGCTGCAATGATGATCGTCGCGATAATTGTAATAACCGCTACCAGCGTAGGCGTATACCCCATCATCAGCAAAACGACGAGCAAGATAAGCGGCAACAGGAGATGTCCCCGTTCACGCATCACCTCTTTGATTTTAGGAAGCTCGTGCTTGCTCAGCCCTTGCAAATTGTCACGGTCAGCACGCAAATGCACCTGAACGAGCAGACCAAAATAGTACATGATCGCAGGGATAAGAGCAGCGATCGCAATCGTAATGTAAGGGACTCCCAACGTCTCGGCCATGATAAAAGCTGCCGCCCCCATAATTGGAGGCAAAATTTGGCCCCCTACCGCAGCAGTTGCTTCGACAGCAGCAGCGAACTCCGGTTTGTAGCCGACTCGCTTCATCATGGGTATGGTAAACGAACCTGTCGTCACAACACTCGCGATGGCCGAACCATTAATCGAGCCATGAACAGCACTTGCGATAACCCCTACTTTTGCTGGCCCGCCCTTGCTGCTGCCTGCCAATGAGAGCGATAAATCATTGAACAGCGTACCCATTCCGGACTTGGACAAAAACGCACCGAAAATGATAAACAAAATGATAAACGAGGCAGAAACCGCCGTGGCGTCCCCGAAAATCCCTTCGGTAGTCACATACATGTAGTTGGCAATGTCACTAAAGGTGTATCCTCGATGACCAAAATCTCCTGGCAGGTATGGCCCCACATAAGCATACGCCACAAAAACGGCTGCCATCGCCGTCAGTTCCCACCCGGCAACGCGCCGGGATGCTTCGAGTACCAAGAGGCACGTAATCGTTGCAAAAATGACATCAAGGCTTGAGGGAATACCTCCCCGATTCACAATATCCATGTAGTAGACGAATATGTATCCTGCCGTTCCTATAGAGAGGACGGCCAACAAGCCATCCAGCAAGGACAATGTCTTGCGCGACGCTCGCTTCCAGCCTGGATAAAGCACAAAGATGAGACAGAGAACAATGGCAACGTGCAAAGAACGGTGCTTCAGTGTCACAAATGGAATGGCGTAAGCTGCATACATGTGATACAAGGCAAAGGCTACTGCTATCACGGAGACCAAAACAGTCAGCCATTTTTTCGAGAAAACGCGGTATCCGGCTTCCTTATCGTACTCTTGGAGGATCGCCTGCGCTTTACTCTCGTTGTTCCGAATCTCTTCTTCATTCGGCAATTGTACCTGCGTACTCATCTATTCTTCACTTCCTCTCTTCTCCAACCCGTGAACATATCGATACCACCACGGAAACCACTTGACGGACAGCTCCAGCGAAGTGCCCAATGGCAATAAGGATGCCAATCTCCATTTGCTCCCTTCGACCAACAACGTGTAGTCTTCGCGCGTGATTAAATACAACACTTGATCGCGCTGCTCGTTCAAGCCTGAAACGGTTATCCAGCCGTCATGAACAGTCAAGTGGACATCATGCTGATCTTGAAAATTGGCTGGGACTCCTGCTCCAAATGACCGGAAAGAAGTCTCGGCCAACTCCATTCCGGACAAACCTGCCACCCGGTACGTCTCTCTCCATGGGGTTAATTCGACGGAATGAATCCACTCCAATTGAAATGTATCTTGCAACCGCATCGGTACCACGCCGATCAGTTCCTGCCGATGAAAATCACGAAGCACGAGATAGGGATGAGAACCCGCTAAAATGAGTACCGTGATCAGGAGGAAGAACGTATGCCATCGCCATTTTTTCATGTTGGAATCCTCCCCCTCACCGCGTTATTGCCTTGTCTTGCGCCCTTTTAATTCAGAGCGCCGACTTCTTTGTAGTATTTTTCAGCCCCTGGATGCAGGGGAACCACTAAATTCTTGCCCGCTTCCTTCACATCGATTTCCTTGGCTGCGCTGTGCGCCGCTCTCAATGCCTCCATCTCGTCAAAGAACGTTTTGGTCAGCTTGTATACTTGATCATCAGACAAGTCATTACGCACTAGCAAAATATTGCGGATCGCGGCTGTTTGAATCGGTTGATCGTTCTTGTACAGTCCAGCTGGAATCTCGGCCGACACAAAGAACGGGAACTGCTCCTTCATCTTCTCCACATCTTCTTTTTTGATCGGAACGATCTCGACGTCCTTGGTTGTACTGAGGTCGATTACCGTAGAGTTCGGCAATCCAGATGTAACAAATGCCGCATCAATTGCATTGTTTTTCAGTTGCTCGATCGCTTCTGCATACGACAGGTAGTCTGCTTTGATGTCGTCATACGAAATGCCATGCCCTGCCAAGACCATACGCGCATTCACTTCTACCCCAGAGTTGGGAGCCCCTACACCGACGCGTTTCCCTTTCAAATCTGCCACTGACTTGATATTGCGGTCTTTTAACGTCACGATTTGCACGTAGTTCAGATACAGCCCAGCCATCGCACGAAGATCTTTGATGGCACCGCCCTCTTTGAAATTTTCCTGACCAGCATAAGCAAACGTCGTTACATCAGACATGACAAACGCTACATCTGCCTTTTTGGCTTTTACCAAATTGATATTTTCCACGGATGCACCGGTCGATTGGACGGAAGCGTTGTAGCCCAGCTTCTCTTTGTAGATCTTGGCCATCGCCCCACCCAGCGTGTAATACGGACCGGAGCTGCCCCCTGTCGCGATCGTCAAAAACTTCTGTTCAGCCCCGCCACCTGCAGCCGCTCCTCCCGATTGTCCCGCTTGTGGTGCTGTTGTGGATTGCCCGCCACAAGCAGATACGGTCAATACAAGCAGCACAGATGACATGATTGTCAGCATCTTGTTTTTTATCATCATGCATGTCCCCCTCTTTCTTTATGAAATCGCTTTCAATACGTATTTAAATGCAACATCTATGCCAAGCAGAAGGTTAGCAGATGATTCCGGCATTGCTTGCCCTTAATCAGTTCTCCTAACAAAAATCCGGCAGAAAAATCCCCTCCGAGCGGAATTTTTTGCCGGTTTTGATGATTATTCTATTTCGAGATATTGCTTGAGCTTTTGCCGCAAACCTCGTTCACTAATGCCCAGCTGATCCGCTGTTTTCTTTCGATGGCCAGCATGACGTTCCAGCGTATGCAAAATGACGCGCCGTTCCGCTTCATCCAGGGTGATACCGTTCGGAATGATCACCCCGTCTCTTTCGGATTGCCTACCCTGTACGTCCTGCTTGCGCTCTGTCAAAGCTGGAGGCAAGTCCTCCAATGTAATACGCTCCCCTTGGGAAAGCGCAACCGCATACTCCACAATATTGGCCACCTCCCGTACATTCCCCGGATACGTGTAAGAGTAGAGCCATTTTTTCGCCTCTGGGGTGAAGACTTTCTCGCGCTTCCCCATACTGAGCGTGCATCTTTGCAGAAAATGATCGACGAGGTGTGCAATGTCCTCCATCCGTTCCCGCAGCGCCGGGGTGCGAATCGGGATGACATTGAGCCGGTAAAAAAGATCCTCACGAAACGTCCCCTTGGCCACTTCGTCCTCCAGCTGCCGATTGGTCGCGGCAATGATCCGGATATCCACCTCTTTTTGTTCATAGCTGCCGAGAGGAGTGACGACCCTGTCCTGAATGACCCGCAATAGCTTTGCCTGTAAGGAGAGTGGCATTTCCCCGATTTCATCAAGGAACACCGTGCCCCCGTGAGAACGCTCAAACAGACCTTTTTTACTCTGATAAGCCCCCGTAAATGTCCCCTTTTCATGCCCAAACAGTTCACTTTCTAATAAAGTCTCGGGGATCGCCGCACAATTAATTACGGAAAACGGAGCCAAGGATCGATTCCCTTCAAAATGAATAGCTCGTGCCACCAGCTCCTTGCCAGTCCCACTTTCTCCTGTAATCAAAATGCTCGAAGGAATGTCCTTTACTTTTTTGATCAGTTCAAACACCCTGCCCATCACAGGACTTTTTCCGATGATCCCTGCGTACGACTGCTGCTGCTTTACCGCATCACTCAAGACCTGTACCTGTTTGTGCAGCGCCTGAAATTCAAAGGCCTTGTCCAAGAGCAGCTTGACCTCGTCTATATGTAGCGGCTTGGTCAAATAGTGGTAGGCTCCAGCCTTGATCGCTTCTACGGACGACTCGATGGTTCCATATGCTGTCATCATAATCACCGTAATCTGTGGTCGAATGGTCTTGATCTGGGAAAGCAATGCCAATCCACTCGATTGTCCGAGACTCAGATCCAACAAGACGCAGTCGATCTGCTCCGATTGCACCGTCTCCAATGCGGTTTCGGCATCCGTCGCAGTCCAAACCGCATAATCATCCTCCAGCGCAAAGGAGAGGGAGACACATATTGAAGGTTCATCATCGACAATCAACAAGTTTTGCATCGCTGTCCTCCTGTTCAAACCTCAGGGTAAAGGTAGTACCTGCCCGGACCTCACTGCTCACTTCCATACGTGCGCTGTGCTCCCGCATAATTTTTTGGCTCACGTAAAGACCAAGCCCAATCCCTTGGGACTTGCTGGTATAAAAAGGCTCAAACAAGTTGCGCAATTGCTCTTCCCCCATGCCTTCCCCAGTGTCTTTGACCGATAGCCACGCCTCACCGTTGCCTTCTCCCGCCTGAATGTTCAATCGCTTCTCGCTGCTCGCCACCATTGATTCCATCGCATTAAGGACTAGATTAATCAAGACCTGCTTGACCCTTCCTCGGTCCACATCGATCGTCAAGTGGTCCGGTATGCTGATACACACCTGAATCCGCTCACTCTCCATCCGCCTCGTAAACAGGCCGAGGACCGAATACACCAGCTCATCCACGGAGGTCTTATGAGTCTGGAGAGGCTTGGTCCTGGAATAATCGAGCAAATCTTCGAGAATCCGATTCATCCGTTCCATTTCCTCAGGGACATAACGGAGCATCTGCGTGCGGAAACGGGAATCATCTATTTTCTTCGGCAACAGCTCAACGAACGTCTTGATCGCCGTTAAGGGATTGCGTAATTCATGGGCTATCCCCGCAACCAGCTGACCGAGGGCGCGCATTTTCTCCTGAGCGATCAAACGTGCTTGCATTCGCTTTTGCTCCGTCCGATCCTGTAGTGTCACGATCCAGCCTACCTGTTCGTGTGTACTATTGATAAAGGGCGCCATGTAATAATGATAGATCTGTTGTGATTCCTGATCCCACAAAAACTCACCCTCGTACTGCCGATGCCTGTTTTGTACAGCCGTTTCCCAAGGCAACTGAGGTAAGACGGATACAATATGCCACCCTAGCGATTCGTCGCTTACAGCCAACATTCGTTTTGCCACCTGATTTACCAGTGTGATATGCCCGTCCATGTCCAGCGAAAGGATCGAGCTTTCCGTATGATCGAGAACTTTACGTTGAAAGGCGAGCACGTCTGCCAGTGCTGCTGTTTGCCGCTTTACCTCTGCTTGCAAACGTTTATTCCATGTGTAAAACGTCGCTATCGAAATCACGCCGACAGCCAAAGCGATCAAAAGACCAGCTACCACCTTGCGCCACCAGTCAGTCAAATGGGGCGAGTACGGCTCAAAATATTTGCTGTACAGCCTCGTATACGTCCCATCCCGATACAGCTGATTTAATCCTTCATTCAGCGAATCCAGGAGCTCTGAATGCCCCTCGCGAACAGCGAATGCGTAATCAGTCGGATTGATCAAGCCAGACCGCATCGTAAAATCATCCCAGCGGTTTTCTTTTCGCAACAGGTACTCCGCTGTCCAGCGATTGCCTATAAAGGCATCGGCCCGCCCGCGAAGCAGATTTTCCAGCGCTTCCTGTTGACTAAAGGACACGACCATTTTGACTCTTCTGACACTTTCCAATAGATCCATACTCGTATGGGCGCGCTGGACCGCAACGACCTTCTCGCTCAATTGATTCAGGGTAAAAATTTCTTGATCATAGCTCGGTACCAAAAGCACCTCCGACATCGTAAAAAAGGATTCGCTAAAATCAAAGACCTGATCGTATCGGTTGGTATACTTCATGCCCAGGAGCACGTCCACTTCGCCAGTACGCAAGGCAGTCACTGCATCCTCCCAGTCAAGGGGTACGTATTCCAACTCCCAGCCGTTATGCTGCGCAATGGCACGGATCAGCTCAATATTGAAGCCAACCATCTCCCCATTCGAATCCAAAGAGGAGAATGGAGGAAGCGCTTTGTCAAAAGCAATTCGCAAGATCTTGTCTTCGGCGTATACATCAGCTGGAAACAAGCAGCCACAAGCAAGCAGCAGAATAAACAACCAATAGCGAATGATCAAATTACGCCTCCTCCTTTCCCCGACTAGCTTTGGTCTCATAGAAAAGACCCCTGCTCATACAGGGGTCTCGCTCCTACTTGTTACGGAAAAAGTCCTCACGCAAAAGCCCCATCATGATGGTATCGTAATACTGTCCGTCGACGTATTCGTTCTGACGAAGCCTTCCTTCTACCACGAAGCCGCATTTCTCATAGGCGCGAATCGCACGGGCATTTCCGCTCCACGTATCTAGCTGCACCCGATTCAAGTTTAACTTGTTAAAGAGAAAGCGGAGCAACACCTGAAGCGTATCGGTTCCGTATCCTTTGCTCCAGTATCCTTTATCCATGATGGCAATTCCGATGGTGGCTGCCCGCGTAACGGGATTGACTTCGCGGTAATCACAACTGCCAATATGCACACCTTCTCTTGTATAGACGGAAAACACAAATCTATTTAATTTATCCGACAACTGGGCGGATCGAACATTTTCGTCATACATCGCATGTAATGAATCTAACGATATATTGCTGTAAATCGCTACCGATGTGCCCGCAGCCCATGTAGCCGCTTCTTCATCGTTACGCCAAACATACATCCGCTCCATATCTTCTCTGGTAACTGGTCGTAATTCGATTAATTTTCCTGTGTACAAACCGTTCACTGCCTTCCGATGGTTTTTTTGCAAATGGGTCACGTCGGCTAATGATGTTTTTTGTCATCATGGTCACCACACCTTTCGAAAGTCAGATAGTGCAATAGTAACAAAAAAACCACTCTCTGGTAAAGGGAGTGGTTTGGGCTGTATCTATTGATCAACGGCGGCTCTGGAGCTCGGTTAAGACCTGATCCAGCGGCAATTTTTGCTCCCGCAGGAGAACGAGCAAATGGAAGATCAGATCAGATGCTTCGTAGCGCAGTTCTTCATGGCTTCGATTTTTTGCTGCGATGATGACCTCAGCCGCCTCTTCGCCTACCTTTTTCAAGATCTTGTCCACGCCTTTTTCAAATAAATACGTCGTGTAAGAGCCTTCAGGGCGCTCTGCTTCGCGGGCTGCAATCAATTGCTCCAGTTCTGCGAGAATGGCAAAACGGTCAGCAGTACCTGTACTGGAAGCCTCCTGTGCGCCTTCTACCAGCTCACCCGCAAAACAGCTATACGCTCCTGTGTGGCAGGCAGGACCATTTGGCACTACCTGTACAACCAATGCGTCACCGTCGCAATCATAGCGAATGGAAAGGATCTGCTGCGTATTTCCAGACGTCGCTCCTTTGTGCCACAGCTCTTCACGCGAACGGCTCCAGAACCAGGTCTCCTTCGTCTCCAGCGATTTTTGCAGCGACTCCTTGTTCATATAAGCGAGCGTCAGTACTTCCTTGCTCACCGCATCCTGTACAATGGCGGGAATGAGGCCATTTTCATCAAATTTCAATTGTTCCCACGCGATCTCTGCTGTCATGGCCGCACCACAACTCCTCTGGTCTGGAGATACTCTTTCACCGATTGGATCGAGGTCTCATCATAGTGGAAAATCGAAGCAGCCAATGCTGCATCCGCCTTGCCGTCTGTTAACACGCCGAAAAAATGCTCACGAGAGCCCGCACCACCGGATGCGATGACCGGGACGCCTACGGCTTCAGATACCCGTCTGGTCAACTCGATGCCAAAGCCCTTTTTCTCCCCGTCGTCATCCATGCTCGTGAGCAGAATTTCGCCTGCGCCCAGAGCTTCTGCTTCCTGTGCCCATTCAACGACATCTCTTCCTGTAGCATTGCGTCCTCCATGGGTGTACACTTCCCATCGCTCTCCCCCCACGAGGCGGGCATCAATCGCTACGACGACACATTGGGAGCCAAAAACAGTCGCTCCTTCGTGGATCAGTTCTGGCCGTAGCACGGCGGCTGTATTCAGTGAAATCTTATCGGCTCCTGCGCGTAAAATGCGCTTCATGTCATCGACGCTGTTGATCCCACCACCAACCGTAAACGGAATGGTAATGTTGGCAGCTGTGCGTTCAATCACATCTACCATCGTCTTGCGGCCTTCATGAGAAGCAGATATATCGAGAAAAACGAGCTCATCTGCTCGCTCTTCACTGTATTTCTTGGCGAGCTCGACTGGGTCGCCCGCGTCACGCAGTCCCAAAAACTGCACGCCTTTTACGACCCGACCGTCTTTTACATCCAGGCAAGGAATGATTCGTTTGGCTAGCATTTTATACACGCTCCCCCATGCGATTCAGCGCCTCATCCAAGGTGAATGCGTCTGTGTAAAGCGCTTTTCCGACGATGGCACCCGTTACGCCGTCTTTCTCATGAGTGGAGAGCGTCAAAAGATCATCGAGATTGCTCACTCCGCCAGATGCGATGACCGATTTACCCGTGGCGATTGCCAACGCCGAGATTTCCTCCACATTGGGTCCCGTCAACGTGCCATCGCGAGCAATGTCTGTATAAATGAAGGTCTCTGCTCCATACGACACTAATCGCTTTGCCAGCTCAGTCGCTGATACGTCAGTGGTATTTAGCCAGCCACGAGTCGCGACCATGCCATTTCGGCAATCGAGACCGATCGCGATCTTGTCTCCGTACGCTTGCAAAATACGCTGGGTAAACGGCTCGTCTTCGATCGCAGCCGTACCGACGATGACTCTCGCCACGCCCGCTTCCAAGTAATCGGCGATCTGTTCTTCCGTCCGAATTCCTCCGCCCACTTGTACCGGAACTGGAATCGTACGCGCGATTTCCTTGATGATCTCGGCATTGGCAGGCTTGCCTTCCTTGGCTCCATCCAGATCGACCAGATGTACCCACGAAGCTCCCTGTTCTACCCACCTCTTTGCCATTTCCAAAGGAGAGTCAGCGTAAACCGTTTCCTGGGCATAGTCTCCCTGAAACAATCGGACGCATTTCCCCCCGCGAATATCAATTGCCGGATAAATAATGAAACTCATGCCAATACCCCCTCACACTGCACGGCAAAATTGCGCAGCAATTGCATCCCGGTCTCTCCGCTCTTTTCCGGGTGGAACTGCATGCCGTATACGTTCTCCCGTCCTACAATGGCGGTCACATCCTGATGGTAGTCACTCGTTGCCAGCAATTCATCTGCACTTCCCACCCGCACGTGATAGGAGTGGACAAAATAGACGTAGTCGCCGTTCTGCACACCGTCGAGCAGCCAGTGCTTTTGCGTGAGCTGCAGCTGGTTCCAGCCCATGTGCGGGATCTTGTAATCACCAGCAAAACGGATAGCCTCTCCACTCAGTAACCCCAGCCCGATGTGTTCACCGTGTTCTTCACTCTTTCCAAACAACAGCTGCATGCCGAGGCAAATGCCCAGGATAGGACGCCCTGATGCCGCATAATCATGAATCGCCTGTTCCAGTCCCAGCTCACGAATGTTAGCAATCGCATCGCCAAACGCCCCGACACCAGGCAAGATCAGTCCGCTAAAGTCATTCAGGCGCTCTGGCTGGGAAACAAAATCATAGGAATAGCCCAGACGTTCCAGCGCTTTGCTCAGGCTGTACAAATTGCCCATGCCATAGTCGATAATGCCGATCATGTTACAAAACCCCTTTGGTAGACGGGACCCCTTTGACTCGCGGGTCGATCGTCGTCGCTTCGTCCAGCGCGCGGCCAAGTGCTTTGAAGATCGCTTCAATCATGTGATGTGTATTGTGTCCATAGTGCAGGATCACGTGCAGATTGATCCGCGCCTCCAGGGCAAACTTCCACAGAAATTCATGCACCAGCTCAGTAGGGAATTGCCCGACCACGTTGGTTGGATACGTCGCCCGGTACTCCAGATGCGGACGGTTACTAATATCGATAACAACTTGAGCTAGCGCATCGTCCATCGGCACAAAGGCATTGCCGTAGCGCTTAATGCCTTTTTTATCGCCCAATGCCTCACGCAGAGAGTGGCCCAGGCAAATGCCGATGTCCTCTACCGTGTGGTGATAGTCGATTTCGATGTCGCCTTTTGCTTTCACGTTCAGATCAAAATGTCCATGCCGCGTAAACAGATCCAACATGTGATCGAGAAACGGCACGCCGGAATCCTGCTTGCTCTCTCCTGCCCCGTCAATTCCAAAGGAAAGGGCGATCTGGGTCTCATTCGTATTGCGCTCGATCTGCGCTACTCGTTTTTGCAACTCACTCATCCGTTGTCACGCTCCTGCTCTTCGCTATCAAAGTCACGTAGACGTTCGGTAATTGCCCGTCCGTGTGCAGCCAGACCTTCCTGCTCGGCCAGTGCTACGATTTTATGCCCATTCTCCAGCAAGTCGCGCTTGCTGTAGGAGACGACGCTCGATTTCTTGATGAAGTCATCCACGGAAAGAGGCGACGAAAAACGCGCTGTCCCATTGGTCGGAATGACGTGGTTGGTGCCCGCAAAGTAATCGCCCACCGGTTCCGAGCTGTACGCTCCGAGGAATATCGCCCCTGCGTTCTCCACCTTACCCAGATGCTCGAATGGCTCCGCGATCATGATTTCTAAATGCTCGGGAGCAATGCGGTTGATCACAGCGAAGCCTTCCTCCAGATCATTGACCACTAAAATGGCCCCAAAATCACGGATCGCCGCTTCTGCGATCTGGCGACGCGGCAGATCTGCCAGCTGTCGTTCGACTTCCCTGGCGACGGCTTCTGCGACTGTCTGCGACGTAGTTACAAGAATCGCAGCGGACATCGGATCGTGCTCTGCCTGTGAGAGCAGATCAGCCGCGATATAGCGTGGATTGGCAGTCTCGTCAGCCAGGACAGCGATCTCGCTCGGTCCCGCTACCATATCGATGCTAACCAGCCCAAACACTTCCCGCTTCGCCAAAGCCACAAATATGTTGCCCGGACCTACGATTTTATCGACGGCTTTGATTTGAACGGTTCCATAAGTAAGCGCTGCGATTGCCTGTGCGCCACCTACCTTGTATATTTCCTTCACGCCTGCAATCTGTGCTGCCACGAGAATCGCCGGATTGATTTTTCCATCTCGTCCGGGAGGTGTCGTGATGACCACTTCGGGTACACCTGCGATCTTGGCAGGGATGGCATTCATCAGAACGCTGGACGGATACGCCGCGGTACCACCCGGCACATACAGTCCTGCTCGCTTCAATGGACGAATGATCTGACCGAGCAACGTTCCGCTCTCCTTCGTAGAAAACCAGGACTGGCGCACTTGCCTTTGATGGAAATCTCGAATATTTTCAGCCGCTTCAGCGAGAGCGTCTCTTACTTCAGAGGAGACTTGCGCGCTGGCTTCGGCGAATTCCTCATCACTCACGAGAAATTGCTCCAGGCGCACGCGATCGAACCGCTCCGTATAATCTCGCAGCGCTTCGTCTCCTCGTTCCCGCACATCCGAGAGAATAGCTTTGACTGCTTCCTGTTGCTCCTTGGTGCCAGAGTCTACTGATCGTTTTCCGTCAAATTGACTGGCCGACATGATGCGCATCGCTGTGTCACCTCTCCACTTTTCTCTATGATCTTCTCGGGATCACTTCTAAAAACTTGCTCGCGATGTCATCCACCGCTTCGCTTTTCATCCGGTAGCTTGCCCGGTTGGCAATCAGGCGTGTCGTAATCTCGCAAATATGCTCCAGCTCCACGAGCCCGTTTTCCTGTAAGGTCCGTCCTGTCGATACGATATCGACAATGCGATCTGCCAAGCCGATCATCGGAGCCAATTCCACCGAACCGTTCAGCTTGATGACCTCTACCTGCTGACCTTGCTCGCGGAAGTAACGCGAAGCGATTTTTGGATATTTCGTCGCTACACGTGGTGCCTCCGTCGGCTTCCAGTCCGGCATCCCGGCTACCATCATGCGGCAGTAGCCGATTTGCAGATCCAACAGCTCGTAGACATCCCGTTCTTCTTCCAACAATACGTCTTTCCCTACTACTCCCACATCTGCTACTCCGTATTCAACATAGGTAGGTACATCCGTAGGTTTCGCCAAAATGAATTCGAGTTGTGCATTTTCGACGGGAATCACGAGCTTGCGGGAATCCTGAAGTTCTGCCGTCACCTGCAACCCTGCTTGCTGCAAGAAATGGACAGCCTCTTCGAAGATTCGCCCCTTTGGCATGGCGATCGTCAGTTTCTGTGAGCTATCGGAAAAACCCATTCCTTATTCCTCCTGTTTCGTCAAACAGATGACCTTACTATAAGGCTCTCCCTGGAGTGTAGCTGCCTCCGCCTGATTTTTTACCAGTCGAGTTACGACTACGAGTCCATCCTCTCGGAGCAACTGCGCCTCCGCCAGTGCTTCTGCCCGCTGATCCTCCATATAACACAGGAGGACACGAGAAACAGGTGGACTTTCCAAGACAGGCGTCACGAGGAGCAATCGATCCATCTTGATGGCAAAGCCTGTCGCTTGAGCCGGTCGTCCGAACTGTGCAAGCAAGTGATCGTATCGTCCCCCACCTAATAACGGGGAACCCAAATCAGCAGCATATCCTTCAAAAACTACACCCGTGTAGTAATTCAGATTGATAATCAGATTGAAATCCAGCAGCAAATCTTCCGTTACACCGTATGCCTCCAGTGCCTCCCACAGAGATGCGATGGTTTCTACTGCTCGTCTCGCTTTGCCGTTTTCCGTGAGAGCACGTGCCTCATCGATCTTGGCTTTGCCACCGCGCAATCGGAGCAGAGCCTCGAGCCGCTCCTTCGCCTCAGAATCGAGGTCCAGCGTGGACAACAGTTGACGGAATCCTACAAAGTCACGCTCGACCAAGTATTGGCGGAACTGATTGCGTATCGCTTCGTCCTCGATCCATTCCTCCAATAAGCCATCCACAAAATCCACGTGTCCGATGGCGATCCGGAATGTCTCTACTCCAGCCGCTCGTAGACAAAAAACAGCAAGCGCGATTGCTTCAGCATCTGCATCGACCGACGCGTCACCGATCAGCTCAATGCCCGTCTGGAAAAACTCAGCGTTTCGCCCCGCTTCTTTTTCCTGAGCCCGGAACACATTTGCCTGATAGAACAAACGAATGGGCAATGGTACATCTTTATATAGAGAGGAAACCACTCGGGCAATGGGCGCGGTCATGTCCGGTCTCAATACCACGGTATGTCCCTGTTTATCCAGCAATCGAAACATCCGGTCTGTCAATGTCGCACTGGCAGATCCTACTGTGTCGTAGTACTCCAATGACGGCGTGGAGATTTCTTCGTACCCCCAACGCTCAATGCACTGACGCAGCGACCGCTCCAAATGCCGTTGTTTTGCCAATGATTCTGGTAAAATGTCCCGCATCCCCAGCGGCTTTTCAAATCCCAACGGCTTTGCCATCGTACTTCCCTCCATTGCATACGCTTTACTCTGCTAATATGGTAACAAGTTAAAGTATTATGAAGAAGAGTACCACGATCAGCCAGAGTGGTCAACATAGATAAGAATAGTCGGAAAATTCTTTGATCATCCAGACTCAACAAAAAGGAGTGCCTGCACGTGAAGCGCCTGACACTCTCTAGTATGACCGATTGTTGTCTTTTTTCCGCTAATCCTGTTCATCTCCCGTAGCATTTCCACTACGGATAACTTGCATCGGATTGCCTCCTACAAACGCTCCCGGAGACACATCCTTATGTACAACAGTCCCCGCAGCCACGATGGCTCCTTTGCCGATTGTCACACCTGGCAAAATCGTGGAGTTCGCTCCGATCAACACATCATCCTCAATGCGAACCTCCCCTAGCCGGTATTCCTCGACCAAGTATTCATGGGCGAGAATCGTTGTATTGTACCCGATGACACAGTTGCGTCCAATCTTGATCAACTCAGGAAACATAACATCCATCATGACCATCAAGGCCACTGCACTGTGTTGCCCGACCTCCATTCGCAGGAAAGTACGGTAGAGCCAGTTTTTCCAAGAGAGAAATGGTGTATATCGCGCTAGTTGAATAACAATAAAGTTCTTCATGACTTTCCAAAAACTCACCGTCTGATAGAGCTGCCACAGTGGATTGGCCCCATGGACGGGATAACGCGTCGTATTTCTCATGAGTGTTCTCCTTCTTCCCGATTACAAGTCGGAATCTGCATCTTCGAGGATGGCATCCGACTGCTTGCGGGAGAAGTGAACCGCGGCATTATACCCCATCCGTTTCAAGCGGAAGTTCATCGCTGCTACCTCGATGATGACCGCCAAGTTTCGGCCAGGACGAACAGGAACGGTAAGAATCGGGATATCCGTATCCATGATCTTGAGCGTTTCTTCATCTAAGCCGAGTCGCTCATACATTTTCTGAGGTTCCCATAGCTCCAGCTGTACGACCATCTCAATGTTTTTCAAATTACGCACAGCCCCGGCTCCGAACATCGTCATGACGTTGATGATACCTACACCTCGAATCTCCAGCAAATGCTGAATCAGCTCAGGCGCACTACCACTCAGTTGCCCTGCTTGCGTCTGCCGAATTTCGACGGCATCATCAGCTACCAAACGATGTCCACGCTTCACCAGCTCCAAGGCGGCCTCACTCTTTCCGATCCCACTGGAACCCATGATGAGTACACCGACACCATAGATATCTGTTAATACCCCGTGGATCGTTGTAGTCGGTGCCAGTCGGTTTTCAAGAAAGTTGGTCATTTTGCCAACCAAAGTCGTGGTGGCTAGTGGTGATTGTAGAACAGGGACTCCGTGCTCATTCGATACTTCTATCATTTCCTCTGGTACGGGCTGATTGCGAGTCACACAAAAGCACGGCGTCTGACCTTGCATGAGGAAGTTCATCCGTTCCAGACGTTTCTCTCGATTCAATGTTTGAAAGAAGTTGATTTCCGTCAACCCAAAGAGCTGGATCCTTTCTTCTGCATAATAGGAATAGTAACCAGCCAATTGCAAACCAGGCCTGCTCAAGTCGGTTACGGTAATTTCTCGTCCCAAGCCTTCTTCGCCACTGAGGATAGACATATTGAAATGATCGGCGAGATGACTAACATTGGTCTTGCGCATGAGATTCCCCCTAACTTGGGATTTCCGTCCCGTTTATGTACCCCTATTGTAACGAAAGCGCCCTAGTGGCGACAACCATTGGGCTTGGAATCCTTGAGATAAGAAATTGTCGTATCATTTACATTTTTCTCGTTATTTCTTAAGATAGAAAATGTATTGGTCTCAGGCGCTACATAGGTTACAGTAAATTTGACATCATTCGCGCTCCGAATTTCGGACTGAGGGGAGGCAACACCTTGGATTTCCTACTTCGCTTTGTCCTCGTGGACATACCCGAAGCCTTCTTATTACTTACTATTAGTTTGGCCATGTTCAACCACTCGGTTTTCGAAAAAAAGAAACAAGCATTTTATTTCAGTATTCTCTTTTCGATCGCAGGTGAAGTTCTCTCCGTTTTGGATGTTCCCTATCAACCGAAAGTTTTACTTATGTTCTTAATCACCGCCTCGATCATCTTATTTCTTTATCGATTCAACATTTTAAAGTCTGTCTTCATAGGAATGACTGCTATTTGTTCCATGATCATATCTGAATCCATTGTGATCATGATTTTCAACAGCCAACAGATATATTTTGAACAAATGCTCTCCTCGACCATGCAGACCATTACGATCCGTGCTCTTTATTTAGGAATTTTTGTACTGATTACGATTATCTTACGGATCACCAAATTCGACATCCATGGTTTGTTGCCACAGAATCGGTATAACCGTTATCTGTTTTTACTCGTTTTAGTAGGTAGTGTTGAGTTTCTGTTGATCTTGTTCTTGAATACGTCTTTTTTCTTGCGTGATAACAATTCAGATTTGCTCGCATTTTACTCGCCTACGTTTCAATTACTATTTCAGCTATTAATTCTTGCCCTTTTTATTGTAATTGTAATCTTGTTCCGCATTTATCTCAATTTAACGATCAATCGCGTGGAAGAGGAGACCGGAACTCCCTATTTAAATAGCATCCATGATCTGGTGACAGCGATCCGTTCCATCAAGCATGATTCGTTAAATCATTACACAGCTATCAACGGCTTTCTGAAAAAAGGATATGTTGATTTGGCAAAAGAATATGTTGAACAGCTTTTGCAAGAAACCGTTACGGTAGAAAAGTCTGTTGACTCAAGCTCACAAGTGCTGGAAAGCATCAAAAATCCGGCTGTTTCCTCTCTTCTCCAATCGAAAATGGAAGTATGCTTGGCGGAACGAATCGCGCTTTCCATGAATATCAAAACCGTCAGCCAATTCTCCCAGATCAAAACGTACGATCTGATCAAGGTTTTAGGTAATCTATTTGATAATGCTATTCGAGCTACTTCTTATGAATTGGAACAAAACCGATTTATTCGCTTGGAATGGGGGCAATCTGAGGGCGAGCATTACCTGATGATTGAGAACAGTGGCCCTACGATTCCAAAGGACAAGCTGCCCGGTATTTTCCAACCAGGATACACCACTAAAAAAGGGGGAGAAGGTGGACTGGGCTTGGTCATCGTTAAAACGGTTACCGATCGTTATGGTGGCAGAATCCACGTACGTTCAGAAGAGGGAGTCACTAGTTTTCGGATTTCTTTTCTCAGTCGGTAACGTAATGAGCACCATCCGTAGGAGGCCAAAGCATGACTTGGACTGAAAAGGTATCCATGCGTCTGGCGAAGCGACTAAAGACAGAAGATACGACCTACTCTGTGGGACAACTCGCACACGGTATTGAAATCTTTATGCTCAACATCATCAATGGATTGGCACTCATCATCGTTTCTGCTATTTTTCACATATTTGGAGAGGTAATGCTATTGTGTTGCCTCTTTTTCTTGCACCGTCTATTAACCGGTGGGGTACATTTACGAAATCCATGGACATGCCTTCTCGCTACTCTCTCATTGCTGATAGCAGGAGGTTACCTATTGAAACATCTGCCTGTGCTTCCTGCTCCGTACGCTCAATTACTAGTGTTGGTTGGAGTAGGACTCTCTATTTCGATAAACTATCGACACGCGCCTGCAGCTCATACCTACGCGCCTACAAACCCTGCCATCCAGCGTAGAAATAGATTTATTGTCCTATGGATGCTCGGAGTAGGTTGCGCAATTTCTATCAGTTTGGTAGGATATACCTATCAATACTCCATGACCTATACATTAGCGGTTCTCTTGCAATCCGTTCTTCTCATGCCCAGTTCATTCCGACTAGTTTCACGATTGGAAAAAACATTTTTGAGAGGGTGATTGTCAATGAAGAAGATTCGAAATTTTGTTAGTGGGTTCTTTGCTCTCCTTTCAACGTTAAACATGGCAGGTGTTTTAAAGGGTGGAGCCCTTTATGAGCCAGTCCCACCACATCTTCGAGAAGAAAATCATGAGGTAATTTCCAAATAGTTCTTACGTGTGATCTCATATCAAAAACCCGCGACCTCATCCAACGAGAGCCGCGGGTTTTCTTTGTTCATTTCTACTTCTTTGTTTTACTTACCACCAAATCAATCAACCAGCCCAGCAAACTCATGAGAGCGGAGGCTATGATCACGATTCCGATATTATCTGGCCATGGGCCTACTTCAAAGCCATTGATGAAAAACGCCGTCAACGAGAATGTAATCGCATTGATCACGAACCAGAAAAGTCCCAGCGTCAAGAAACTCAGCGGAAGCGTGAATAGCGTCAACACTGGGCGAATCAGCGTATTGACAATACCCAGAATCAGGGCAGCCCATACAGCTACGCCAAAGCTGGAGACTTGAATGGACTGAAACCAGTTGCTGATCAAAATCAAGGCTGCTCCGTTTAATAGCAGCTTGATAATCCACCGGATCATGCTCTTCTCCCCTTTCCAAGGTTATTCTTCTTGTTATCTGTTTCCGTGCACTTCTTCTTTCCACTGTTCAAAAAACTGTACCATGAATTGATGCCGTTCCAAAGCGATCTGCTGTGCCGTTTCCGTAAACAGTCTGTCTTTGATGCGCTGCAGCTTCCACTCATACTCTTTTAAGGGAGTATGCTGCTCTGCGTGATCGGATTGAATCGGTTGGCCCAGTACACCTGAATAGGCGAAAGCACGCGCTACTCCGATCGCTCCAATCGAATCGAGCTTATCAGCGTCAAATAAAATCTTCTCCTCCAGTGTAGCAGGTGGCCGATCCTTTCGAAAGCGATGAGCAAGAATGACACGCTGCACCAGCTCAATCTGATTATCTGGCAGGCCTTCTTCACGCAACAGCGTATCCGCCAAGCGAGCGCTGATCTCGGCGTGGCATTCCCCTGTTCTTCGTTCCTCAGCCCTGCCGATATCATGCAGCAGCGCAGCCAGGCCCAAAATCGTCATATCCGCGCCTTCCTCTTGCCCGATCCGTTCGCACATCGCCATCACCCGAAGGTTATGCTGCCAATCGTGAGCCGAATCCTGCCCGTCAAAAAGGTCTCGTGCCACTTCGACTAATCGCTGTGGCAACCGCGCGAGGATATTCGTGATATAGTCCATCGATGCACCTCCCACCTAAACAAATACCTCTGTCTAAGACAAGAGGGGGCGCTTCCCTATCGAGACCGCCCCTCTCTGATTACCCTATTCATTCTTATTTCGAAACGAGCTGTTCCATTCTTGCCATCGTACGAGCGCGGTCCCGTTCCAGAATCGGGCTCAGGTACTTGCCTGTGTACGAACCTTCCAGCTCTGATACTTCTTCTGGCGTACCGACACCGACGATCTGTCCACCGCGAGTACCTCCTTCGGGCCCCAGATCAATGATGTAATCGACAGTCTTGATGACATCCAGATTGTGCTCGATGACGAGGACGGTTTCTCCGTTTTCCACCAGACGCTGCAAGACCTTCAGGAGACGGTCAATATCATCTGTATGCAAGCCAGTCGTAGGTTCATCCAGAATGTACAGCGTGCGTCCTGTACTGCGGCGGTACAACTCAGAAGCGAGCTTGACGCGCTGCGCTTCCCCACCTGACAACGTGGTTGCCGGCTGTCCCAGCTTCATGTAGCCGAGTCCGACGTCCACAATCGTTTGCAGCTTGCGCTCGATTTTGGGCAGGTTGCGGAAGAAGTCCACCGCATCCTCGATGGTCATTTCCAAAATGTCAGCAATGCTTTTACCCTTGTACTTCACATCGAGTGTCTCGCGATTGTAGCGCTTGCCGTGACATACCTCGCAAGGGACATACACGTCTGGCAAAAAGTGCATTTCGATCTTGATGATTCCGTCACCGCTGCACGCTTCACAACGCCCACCTTTGACGTTAAAGCTGAACCGACCCTTTTTATAGCCACGTACCTTGGCTTCGTTGGTAGACGCAAACAGATCGCGAATATCATCAAATACGCCCGTGTACGTTGCAGGATTGGATCGCGGCGTCCGCCCGATTGGCGACTGATCGATGTCGACAACCTTATCCAAATGCTCCAGCCCGACAATACGTCTATGCTCCCCTGGCTTGACCTTGGCACCGTTCAAATCACGAGCCAGCACCTTTTGCAAAATTTCATTGATAAGCGTACTTTTCCCAGAGCCTGATACGCCTGTTACTGCCACGAACATTCCCAACGGAATCTTCACATTGACGCCCTTCAGGTTGTTTTCCTTGGCTCCCTCGATCTTGACCCATTTGTCCGTCGGCTTGCGGCGTTCCATCGGTACCGGAATGAACTTGCGACCACTCAAATATGCGCCTGTAAGCGAATTAGGGTCCTTCATGACTTCTTCCGGCGTGCCCTTAGCAATGATCTGACCACCGTGGATACCCGCTCCCGGACCTATATCGATGATGTAGTCGCAGGCGAGCATCGTATCCTCATCATGCTCGACGACAATCAGCGTATTCCCCAGCTTGGTCATGTGCTCCAGCGTACGGATCAGTCGTGCGTTATCCCGCTGATGCAAGCCGATACTCGGTTCATCCAAAATGTACAAGACACCCATCAGACTGGAGCCGATCTGCGTTGCCAAGCGAATCCGCTGTGCTTCTCCACCGGAAAGGGTACCGGCAGCTCGACTCAGTGTCAAATAGTCCAATCCTACATCAATCAAAAAGTTAAGACGAGCCTTGATCTCTTTTACGATCAGCGTGGCGATCTTCGTCTCTCTTTCTGTCATTTCCAATCCATCTACAAACTGATGCGCATCCAGAATGGACAAGGTCGTCAGCTCAGAAATGCTCCGTTCACCGACTTTTACCGCTAGGCTCTCCTGGCGCAGTCGTTGGCCTTTACAGACCGGGCACGGCTTTTGGCTCATGTAGCCTTCGATTTGCTCACGAATGTAGTCCGAGCTAGTCTCCAGGTGACGACGCTGCAGATTCGGGATGACCCCTTCATAAGGAACGACAGCCTCGCGCACTTGACCAAACTCGTTCTCGTAACGAAACTCGATCTTTTCCCCCATGCTGCCGTACATCAAAATCTGCGCCTGTTCAGATGGCAATTCTTCATACGGAATGTCCATCTTAATTCCAAAATGGCGGCAGGCAGACTCCAGGAGCTGTTGATAATACGTAGAGGACTTTGGCTCCCACGCCCCGATCGCACCATCATGCAAGGTTTTGGTCGCGTCCGGAACGACCATGTCCGGGTCTACTTCCAGCTTGACACCCAGTCCGTCGCACTCGGAGCAAGCACCAAACGGACTGTTAAAGGAGAAGATCCGTGGCTCCAGATCCCCGATGGAAAAACCACATACCGGGCAGGCATGCTTTTCACTGAACAGCAGCTCTTCCTGCTCCATCACATCGACGATGACCTTCCCATCAGCCAAGCGCAGTGCTGTTTCCAGAGAGTCAGCCAGACGGGACTGCACATCCGGTTTGACGACAATCCGGTCGACAACGACTTCGATGTTGTGCTTTTTATTTTTCTCAAGCTTGATGTCCTCGGAGAGATCGATAATTTCCCCATTCACGCGTACACGGACAAACCCTTGCTTGCGGATGTCCTCCAGCAGCTTGACGTGCTCACCCTTGCGCCCTTGTACCATCGGGGCAAGAATTTGCATACGGGTGCGCTCTGGAAAGTCCATCACGCGATCCACCATTTGCTCGACCGTCTGCGACTGAATTTCGATACCATGGTCAGGACATACAGCTCTGCCCACACGCGCATACAAAAGACGCAGGTAGTCGTAAATCTCCGTGACAGTACCAACTGTGGAACGCGGGTTGCGGCTCGTTGTTTTCTGATCGATGGAAATCGCAGGCGAGAGTCCTTCGATGGAATCTACATCCGGCTTGTCCATCTGCCCGAGAAATTGGCGAGCATAGGCAGAGAGGGACTCTACGTAACGACGTTGGCCCTCTGCGTAAATCGTATCAAAGGCAAGGGAAGACTTTCCCGAGCCGGACAAGCCCGTCAACACGACGAATTTGTCCCTCGGGATCACCACATCAATATTTTTCAGGTTATGGGCGCGAGCACCCTTTACCACGATATGTTCCAATGGCATGAAAAAAATCTCTCCTTAGAGTTCGGCCTTCAGCTCCAGAACCAGATCGCGCAATTCTGCTGCACGTTCGAACAAGAGGTTGCGGGCCGCTTCTTTCATTTCTTCTTCCATTCGTGCAATCACTGTTAAGCGGTCTTTCTTCGGCATCTTTTTAAATTCTTCATGTGGCAAGTAGTCTGCTTTCTCTTCCGCCACTTTGGTAGCTTCGATCACATCACGGACAGCCTTCTTCACCGTCTGTGGCGTGATACCACGCTCTTCATTGTAAGCCTCTTGGATGGTACGTCTCCGCTCCGTCTCCCGGATAGCCGCTTTCATCGATTCGGTCATTTTGTCCGCGTACATGATCACGCGTCCTTCTGCGTTACGTGCGGCGCGGCCAATGGTCTGAATCAGGGAGCGCTCGTTTCGCAGGAAGCCTTCCTTGTCAGCGTCGAGAATGGTAACTAACGATACCTCAGGTAAATCCAGGCCTTCCCTCAGCAGGTTGATCCCGATCAGAACGTCGAATTCACCCAAGCGCAAGGAACGTAAAATCTGCATCCGTTCAATTGTTTTGATATCGGAGTGAAGGTATCGTACTTTAATACCCACTTCTTTCAAGTAATCCGTCAGATCTTCCGACATTTTTTTCGTCAAGGTCGTAACCAGGACGCGCTCGTCTTTTGCAATCGTCGCCTGGATCTCTCCGATGAGGTCGTCAATCTGCCCCTTGATCGGACGTACAGAGATCGTCGGGTCAATCAAACCAGTCGGACGAATGACTTGCTGTACCAGTTCCGTGCAATGTTCCAGCTCATACGGACCTGGCGTCGCGGAAATGTAGACCGCTTGTTTGAGCTTTGCCTCGAACTCTTCAAATTTGAGTGGGCGGTTGTCCTTTGCAGAAGGCAGGCGGAATCCGTGCTCGACCAGAACGTCTTTCCGTGCGCGGTCGCCGTTGTACATCCCCCTTACCTGCGGCAAAGTCATATGGGACTCATCCATCAGGACAAGGAAATCATCAGGAAAATAATCAATTAACGTATAAGGCGCATGGCCTTCTGGTAAGCCAGTCAGATGGCGGGAGTAGTTTTCAATCCCGGAGCAAAAGCCCATCTCCAGCATCATTTCCACATCATAACGCGTGCGCTGTTCTAGCCGCTGTGCTTCGAGGAGCTTCCCTGCTTCCCGCAGATCTGCCAGACGGGTCTCCAGCTCAGCCTCGATACTTTGGACGGCAAGCTTCATTTTTTCTTCGCGTGTAACGTAGTGAGAAGCCGGAAAAATAGCGACATGATCGCGCTGACCCAGAATCTCTCCGGTCAGAACGTCGATAGCTGTGATGCGCTCGATTTCATCGCCAAAAAACTCTACGCGAATCGCCTGCTCACTCTGGGAGGCTGGAAAAATCTCTACGACGTCACCGCGAACGCGAAAAGTCCCTCGGGTAAAATTAATGTCATTACGGTTGTATTGGATATCGACCAGACGATGCAATATCTCGTCCCGACCTTTCTCCATACCGACGCGTAAAGACAAAAGCAGCTCCCGATACTCCTCAGGAGAACCCAATCCGTAAATGCACGATACCGAGGCTACAATGATGACATCCCGTCGTTCAAACAAAGCACTGGTCGCCGAGTGACGCAGCTTGTCGATCTCTTCGTTGATACTGGAGTCTTTTTCAATAAACGTATCCGATTGGGGAATGTATGCTTCTGGTTGATAGTAGTCGTAGTAGCTGACGAAATATTCAACGGCATTGTTCGGAAAAAACTCCTTGAACTCCGCACACAACTGGGCAGCCAGCGTCTTGTTATGCGCCATGACCAATGTCGGCTTGTTCACCTGAGCGATCACCTGTGCAGCCGTAAAGGTCTTTCCCGTACCCGTCGCACCCAAGAGGGTCTGGTGCCTCTTGCCTGCCTGAATGCCAGCCACTAGTTCAGCAATGGCAGTCGGCTGGTCACCGGACGGCTGATACTCCGATACCAATTCAAAACGCTCCATTCCCTCGTTCATCTCCTCATTGCATAAAGGTTTCTATTTCCATTATAACACAATACGTACAAAAATAAGCCGAAATTCGAACAAATGTTTGTCTTTACCCCATTCAGCCTTTTTCCGATACTGATAGTGGAAGCATATGCCCGCACGGATAAAACCGTACAGTAAGGGAGGACCAGCATGTCTGATAACACGACGGTAAGTACTAGTTCGAATATACCTTCACACCTCAGTTATAAAGGAAAAAAAGAGTTCTCTACGGAACTCGATAACAATGCTTTCATGAAACTATTACTGGAGCAGCTGAAGCATCAGGACCCCATGTCCCCGATGGACAACTCTCAGTTCATTCAACAGACCAGTATGATGACCATGGTAGAAAAAATGACCAAGATGGCCTCCTTAATGGAGCAATCCAACAACAGCATGCTCACACTGGAGAAATACGAATCCTTGGTCGGTCGCACCGCTACGTACAACCTGACGACCGCAGATGAAATTACAGGTGAGACTTCTACGGAATCCAAGGAAGGTGTCATCCAGGCCGTCTATATGGACAACGGCAAAATTTACTTCCGTCTCGCAGGCGAAACGAATCCGATTCCGCTGGCTGATGTAAAAGGTCTGGAATCACAGGGGATGACCGGAAATGCCCTGGACAGCAGCATTAAGTACATGGAGATGATCGGAAACCAGATCTCTTACAAATCCACCACTAAAGTGGATAAGGACGGAAACCCTGCCACCACCGATGATATCACTTCGGTCGATGAAGTCAAAAATGCCGTGATCACTGGGTTTACCATGAAGGACGGTTCCGCACAATTCCAGCTGGACAACGGCAGCACGGTAAAATTGGACGAAATCGTGGGCATGACCGTCAAACCGGATAATCAAGCCATGAGCAATTCGCTTCAATACGCGCAAATGATCGGCTATACGATCTCCTACAACGACCCACAAACAAACACGGACGGTAGTACTTCTACCAACAGCTTGAGTGGGGTGATCCAGGCAGTCAGCATGAAGAATGGCCTGGTCGAATTCGTCCTCGACGATGGTAAGAAAGTATCCCTCAGTCAAATTACTGGCTATGAAGCAAAAGCGATCTAACCATAAAAATCCGCCCTCTCCTGACACGAAGAGCGCGGATTTTTCTTATGTTCTATTCTTTTGCAACGACCTTACCCGTCACTGCATCGACATGTACAGTAAGATCTACCTTATCCTCCACACCGCAGAAGCAATGAGACCTCGTCTGACGGAAAGAAAGGTCGTAGCCCAGCTTCCAGGTGATCGCACCAGTTTGCAGATTTGTCTGGTGAATGTAAGTGAGCTCGAGCGGAAATGCCTTTAGTAATCGATCGACAGCACCTTGCTCCATCAACGCTTTTGTTCGGGCTGGGGCGATCACTTCGGTCGGACGCTGAATCGTAATCTCCTCTACTTTTCCCGTCGAGGAATCCACTCGGATTGTGTACATGCCTTGTTCCGCGGTCTGTCCTTCCTGATAAACGGGAATGCCATTGATCATCGGGTCGGCCGTATACAAGGTTAACGTGTCATCCCCTACGTCTCGAATACGCATTTGATTGGTTCCAGTCGGGAGCAGGCGCTTCAGCACTGCTTCTGTGGATTTCCAGTCTCGTTTTTTGTCTGTCTTCAAACGGCTTATCACACCTTCACTCATGACCAGTCGGAGCAGCTGACCCGTTTTCGCATCTGTCTCCATCAATATGTGAAGGCGTTCATCCATTTTTACACCGACGGGTAATTGACCGATTCTGTACTGCTTTTCTTGATCGGTCGTCCCCTCGCTGAAATGCCCCCAGATATAAAAGCTACGCTCCTGTCCGTTGTCGTAAGCTTCTGTGAAAGTCGAGAGCGGGAGCTTCCCGGGCTCCACACGCATCAATTTTCTCACGATGTCCTTCGCTTGCGTCTCGGATTGTGCAATCCACTTCTCTCCTGTCCCGTTTATGGTAACGTTTTGCACAGACTGATTTTGATTCGTAACCAAGCGCTTTCCACTAAAGGCATCTATCGCACTGCCCGTATGTGATTGCTTGATGATGCCGTCTTTGATGACATAGGTCAGCTTCGCCTGCACGGGGTCAGTCCCGTTATATTCACTGGGGAGTAAATAGATGAGCTCCAAGGGATGGCTTTCTTTATAGCGCAAAACTGCTTGTTGGGCAGAAATGACTCGCGCTGGGGAAGGGAGCGCATTCAGGCCGATTTTCTCATAGAGCCTGCCATCAAAGGTACGAAACGCAATGATCCTGCCCGTACCATCGATCGTGACAAAAGCGTCGTAGGCATCGTCCAACACCACATTGTTCAACGTCCTTACTAGTCGGACGGTCGTTTGAGCCCCCTCACGTGTGATTCCTTTCGGCTGGTATATACTTCCTGCGGATTGTAAGCCTGCCACAAACGCCGATGCCTTTGCTCTTGCCTGCTGATCAGTCAGTACGATTGGCTTTTGAGCTTCTTTTGGTTGCAGATCCAATCTCAACAGATTGCCCGTCGCCGACTCAAAAATAGCCCGATCCGTGGCTGTTTCTTTTTCGGCAGCCGATGGCGCAAACGTCACGCTCACACCACTTACACCAGGCCCATCCACGTCTCCCCCGTACACAACATAGCGACTAGACAGTTCGGGTATTAACCGAACCAGCTGCTGTACCCCTTTAGATACTTGGACAGGAATCGGCACAATGGCAGTTGCCTGCAAACCGGTAGCCAGATTTGCCGCCTTTGCATCATTCATTGCTGTGATTGGAGAAGTATATAGACTGACTGCGGCTAACGCTCCGGTTAGTACACACATGACAGGTTTACGAATCATTCCCACGCTCAACATTCACTCCCTCTTTTTTCCTCACAGGTTGAGACGCGCGATTGTTCATTTTGTTTCTGAATAAACGCTATATTCTGTAAAAAAATTTCTATCGGGAATTTTCTTGTTTCCTATCGTAAAAGAAAAATACGTTATTTGGTTTGGTGGTCAATCAAACTGTGGTGGAGTGGAGGAAAATGGAGAAACGCTCCAGCTTCGTAGGAACACCTTGCCCTTTGTAGCCCAAGCGATTGGGAGAATAGGTTCTTCCCCCTTGAATCTCCACAAAACAAGTGGCTAGAAACCACAACAGCTCGCAGGAGAAGCAGGTTTCCAGGCGGAGCGGAGATCGGAGACCTGTTTCTCCCCACCTCTGCCGTGTTGAAATCCCAAAAGTACAAAAAAAAGAGCGACGAATGCGTCCCTCTAAACGCACTTCGTCACCCCCGTTTTGCTTTATGCTCCTATATGGAGCTTTTCCAACCGTTGCTTGATCAGCTCTACAACACTGGCGCGCTTCAAATCAACATAGACGCTCGTATTCGCATCCGGTACTACGATGATACCCAGCTGATGATGGTTCCCTGCATACACGGCACACTGCACGAATTTCAGCTCCCCACCGTGTGTGAGAACCTCCATTTTGCAAAATGCCGAGTTCGCCTGAAGCGCTGGGTAGAGATCTTCTTTGTTGCGCACATGGATTCCGTTCACCTTGACGATAATTTCGCCAGGTACGATTCCGATTTCTTCTGCCGGCGTGCCTGGTATGACTCCCATGACCTTGACTCCCCGCGAGGATTGAATAAAGTACGGGCTGCTCTGCCGCTCTTGGATCTGACTCTTGAAAAACAGCGCTTCATGTCCGAAGAGCGCAAACAGTGCCGCGATGATTAAAAGCGGCGGTACCAAAACGGCCAATAACGTCAATGCCAGCAGAATAATCGCATAGCCCGCCAGATTCCTGGCGATTTGCGAAGACTTTTGCCTTGGTGTCATCGTTTGAGTCATATCAGAAAAACCCGTAACGGTCGGCAAAAGCATCAGACCAAACGTCGAAGCCTCCGGGGAAAAGAAGGGCCAGCCAGGGTAAAACGATCCACTCAAAGCCCCGTTATCCAGTTGGACAAACATGACGAGTGGTGTCAGCCAGAAAGAATGCAGCAGGTACGCGCCTACGATTCTCCCTCGTTTCCCTTCCACGAACAGTGGCGATGCGTCCCTGCCACCATTCCAGCGAACGAGCATGGCTTCCATCAGGTGCATGATCGCCACCAGCGCCAGAAGCGGCAATGGTTTGGCATGCCCAATCATTTCCCACACAGGTCCGATTCCAGGAACGGAGCCCCAGGTGGGAATCAGCTGAGCGATGCCATTCAGGATCGTCAACAAAGCTGCTGCATAGGCAAAGCAGAGAAATCGTAAACGGATGAGCGCCATTAAGATCGCCAATCCCCATAATAACCACAAATCCTGTACTTGTACCACGACACCGAGAGCACCTGCGAGCAGCGAAATCAGCAAGCCCGCTGTCACTCCCATTCCTACCGATCGTATTGTCTGGAGCAGCGGCGATTGGATGCGCACAGCGAACAGTTGCCTTTCCAGATTCATCTGCCGTCGATAGTGCAGATAAATGAAGAAAAGGAAGAGATAAAGAATCGGATTGAGAAAAATCCCAGCAAGTCCGTATGCAATAGAGAGCATGTCTGCCTGTATCGCCAATTACCTCACCTCAAAAGGAAAAAAGAAAAACCACGGTATTCGATTTACCGTGGTTAACCATTTCTACGAATGTCAGGGAATTCCCTGCCTCCGAGATGTGGATTATTTTGGTTGTTTGCTGACGACCTCGATCGCTTTTTGCAATTGCAGGTCGTTTTCCGGTTTCCGCATCGTTTCCCGCAAGCTGTCTTCCAGCTGGGTCCGTGTCGCTGCGTCTACCTTACCCGTCACCGGCAATTTGTGCGCGGTCTGGAACTGTTTCACCGACTGCTCTGTCTTCTCATCAAAGTATCCGTCATCCCGACCAGGGGACAAGTTCAAGCCTGTGAGAATCAGCTGCAAGTTCTTCACGTCGTTTCCTGCCATATCACGAGCCAAATCCTTATCGGCAGGAAGCTGTGTAGCATTAAAGTAAGCCGGTTGCGCTACTTTGTAATCAGGTTCGATTCCTTTTTTGTGAATCCATTCGCCCTTCGGAGTCAGCCATTTTGCAATGGTGAGCTTCAACTGGCTCTTGTCTGTCATTTCCATGGTGCTTTGGACGGTACCTTTCCCAAAGCTCTTCTCGCCGACCAGCTTGTAGTTACCACTATCGCGCAGGGCGCCTGCCAAAATTTCCGAGGCGCTGGCGCTACCGCCGTTGATCAAGAGACTGATCGGGTATGGTTTGGCTGCATCTGTCGTCGAACGATATTCTTCTTTCTGTTGACCGTGTGCACCGTATTCGATTTGGACGATCAGGCCCTTTTTCGGAACGAGCACCTCACCGATTTCTTTGACAGCCAGCAAATAGCCGCCTGGGTTGCCGCGCACATCGATGACCAATCCACCGATGCCTTTTTTCTCAAGGCTGGCCAATTGCTCTTTGAAATGCTTGGCTGTATCCGTAGAAAATTGGGTAATAGCAATTACACCGACTTTTACACCGTTCTTATCAATCACTTGACTATTCACGGTTTCGATCGGGATATCATCACGCACGCAGACGATGTTCAGCGGTTCCGCTACACCTGCACGGACGACTTTCAATACTGCTTTCGTTCCTTTAGGCCCACGAATTTTCGTTACTGCCTCATGCAAGTCAAGCCCTTCCAGGGATTCACCGTTTACACTGATGATCTGGTCATTCGGGCGCAATCCTGCACGTTCAGCAGGTGAGTCCTTGAATGGAGAAACGACGGTTACCCGTCCGTTTTGCAACGTTACTTCCGTCCCAATCCCTTGGAACGTCGAGTGCAAAGTAGAAGTGAATTCTTCAGCAGATTTTGGGTCCATGTAATCACTGTATGGATCCTCCAGTGAACCCACCATGCCCCCAATCGCTCCTTCTACCAACTGGTCCGCGGTGACATTTTGGATGTAATCTTTCTTGATTGCTGAAAAAGCCTCGTACAGCTTCTTGAACTCTTGGGGATACTCGGATTTACCGCTGAACATGGTACTGCTTGATGCAGTGAGTGCCCCACTTTGATTCGCGTTGGCATTTGCCGATGTTTTCATCATGGACATGGTCAAAAAGCTGCTGGCCACCATCGAGACGAGTACAAGCGCAAATACGTTACGTCCTTTCCATTTCACTTCGCGTCACCATCCTTTGTGCTACCGGCAAAAAGATATGCTGCTAGTGTATGCCAATTCCGCTAGCGATATTTGTCAGGCCGGACCACCTACTTGAGATACGGCATCGGGTTGAC
This sequence comes from Brevibacillus choshinensis, assembly GCF_001420695.1. Taxonomy (NCBI): domain Bacteria; kingdom Bacillati; phylum Bacillota; class Bacilli; order Caryophanales; family Paenibacillaceae; genus Brevibacillus; species Brevibacillus choshinensis. The sequence goes on from NZ_LJJB01000010.1 coordinate 1,271,973, forward strand.
AGCAACGTCGTTTTTGTAAACGGTAAAGTGTACGTGATTACCCGTAGAACGACCAGTAGAACCAACCTCAGCAATCTTTTGCCCTCTCGCTACTGATTGTCCCACAGAAACCTTAATTCCGCCCTCCCTAATATGTCCATAGAGAGTGGTAATTTCTGAGTTGTGCTTGATCATGACTGTATTACCGAAGCCATTCGAATAGCCTGCAAAGATGACTACCCCTGCTGCCGCCGCCATAATCGTGGTACCTTTTGGCGCTGCCATATCTACACCATTATGCCCAGCTGAACGACCGGTAAACGGGTCAGAGCGCATTCCAAACCCTGAAGTGAAACGGAAACTTCCGTCGGCAACTGGCAGACCCAGTTTACCACCTTTATAGCCACTGGAGCTAGTACTCATCGCACGCACACGCTCTGCGTACTTGGCCGACTCCTGTTTGGTCAAAGCCAACAGTTGCTGTCCGTATTGCTCCAAATCTTCTTCGAGCGCATCTTCTTTTTTCTTCAATTCCGCTTTTACCACCAGACTTTGCTTGTACTGCTTGTCCAATTCGGCTTTGAGACCTTCTGCTTGGTCAAACATGTCGACGAACACTGTCAGCTGATGATCAATTTCTTTCTTTTTCGTTTCAATCGTTTCCTTATCCCGCATGTTATCTTCCAGAATTCGCGTATCCTGTTCCAGAATCAATTGCAGGCCTTCCATACGAGTGAGAAAATCACCGAAATCCGACGAGCCGAGCAGTACGTCCAGATAGGAGACGTTTCCGCGCTCATACATGGATTTCACACGTGTTTTCAAAAGAGTTTCCCGCTTGGCCACGCGATCTTTGGCTTCATCCAGCTTGTCCTGCGCCTCGGCTGCCTTTTCCTTGGTATCATCCATTTGCTTTTCGAGCTTGTCCAATTTTCTCTGCGTCTCGTTTCGACGCAAATCGATCTGCATTAGCTCGGTTTGCAGGTCTTTCTGCTCTTTCTGCACGGCGTTGATCTTTGCCTCGACCTGTTTCACCTGCTGTTGTTGACTCTTTTTCTTGTTTTGAATCTCTTTCAGTTCCCGATTGATTTTATCTAGAGATGCTTTGCTTGCTGCCCAGCTCACATTCGTCGGGATTGCAGATCCGGCCACCAGACCGGTTATCAAGAGTGCTAGTATAATCTTCTTCCTCATGATACTCCTCCCATATTCTCGTGTATTAAACCCGCAAGAAACGGCGGACAGACACCAAGCTTCCCCAGATGCCAATAAACGCGCCAATCGCAAGCAAAGCGAGTGCCACTTGATAAACCAGCGGGAACAGTGGCAACAATTTGAACAGTTGGGCAGCCTCAAAGCTCGACTGAATCCCATCCAACAGATAGTAGTAGCCAATGGCCAGCATCGCAGTAGGGATCAATGCACCGAGAATCCCCATCAGCAACCCTTCTACAAAGAACGGCCAGCGAATAAACCAGTTCGTGGCGCCAACCAGCTTCATGATCTCAATCTCACGTCGTCGTGCCACAATCGTCAGCTTGATCGTATTTGCGATCAGGAACATCGCGGTAAAGCCCAGCCCGATAATAAAGGCAATCCCGACATTGCGGACTGCACCTGTCCAAGCAAACAGCTTTTCAACGGTTCCTTCTCCATAGTTAAGGTTTTTCACGTACTGTAATTTCTTAATCTGTGCTGCGACTACAGATGTGTCCTGCGGTTCTTTGGTCTTGACTACAAAGGTGTCTGGCAAAGGATTGTCCTTTTCCAGTCCCTCAAACAAGTACGCCTTTTCCCCGAGGCTCTCCTTAAACTGCTTGAGTCCCTCGTCTTTCGGGATAAACGTCACCGTGTCCACTTTCGGGATTGTCTTGATATTTTGCTCGACTTGGGTAACGTTTTCTTTGGTAGCCAACACATCGAGGAATACGCGGATTTCCACTTGCTTTTCCACCGATTGAGCAAAGTAGTTGACGTTCATCGCCAGGACGAGGAAAACCCCTAGAATGAAAAGAGTAATGGCAACGGCACTGATTGAAGCGAACGACATCCAGCCGTTCCGCCCGAGGTTTTTGACCCCTTCTCGGACGTGGCGCCCTAGCGTTCTAATCTTCATAACCGTATTCCCCTCTCTGCTCGTCACGGGCGATTTGCCCCGCTTCAATCGCAATGACCCGCTTTCTCATGGTGTTTACAATTTCTCGGTTGTGCGTCGCCATCACGACAGTCGTCCCTCGCTGATTGATTTCCTCAAACAGCTTCATGATCTCCCAGGATGTCTCCGGGTCGAGGTTACCAGTCGGTTCGTCCGCGATGATGATTCCAGGGCTGTTGACCAGTGCACGCGCCAAAGCCACACGTTGCTGTTCACCGCCTGAGAGCTCATTCGGCAGCATTTTTGCCTTGTGCTTCAGCTTCACTAGGCCCAGCACATCCATCACGCGCGGTTTGATTTGCTTTGGATTGCTCTCGATCACTTCCATGGCAAATGCCACATTTTCGAATACCGTGAGCGTCGGCAACAGTTTGAAATCTTGGAATACAACGCCGATACTGCGGCGCACCAAGGGAATTTGTCGCTCCTTGATTCGGCTTACGTTGAAACCGCCCAGAAAGATCTGGCCCTTGGACGGCTTCTCTTCACGGTACATCAACTTAATAAACGTGGATTTCCCTGCACCGCTGGGACCCACGACATACACGAATTCGCCTTTTTCAATTCGAATGTTTACACCCTTCAACGCACTCGTGCCGTTGGGGTACGTTTTCCATACATCAAACATCTCGATCAAGCCAATCACATCCCACATTGTCAGATCCATCTATATCTCTTGATCCTTATTTAATCGACAAAAAGCCCCTATCCCTCTACCCGACTATTTTTCGAAAAACGGTAATCGACAAAAATAGCGGGATTTCCCATCCTAACTATTATACCACCCTGTTTCGCTGATGGAATCCACTAAATCTCTCATTTCTTGTCGAAACAGCTTCTCTTTCGCTTTCTTCCGACATGTTTTTATCCAAAGTGACCGCCAGCACATCCGCGGCTAGCTTACATTCATGCGGTTGGCTACAATAGTAAAGAATGATTTTTGGAAAGGGGCATGAACGATGAATAACTTTGTTTACCATAATCCTACGGAACTAATTTTCGGTAAGGGACAGCTGTCCCAATTGCATGACAAGGCGAAACAACTTGGTTCCACAGTCCTGATGGTATACGGTGGCGGTAGCATCAAGCGTTCAGGCCTGTACGACAACGTAATGTCTCTGTTGCAGGAAGCAGGTTGCCGAGTGCTCGAGCTAGCTGGCGTAGAGCCCAACCCGCGTCTTAGCACCGTTAAAAAAGGGATTGAGATAAGCAGACAAGAAGGCGTCGACTGGATTCTCGCAGTTGGTGGCGGAAGTGTCATCGATGCAGCCAAAGCGGTGGCTGTCGGAGTGCCGTACGAAGGGGACGTGTGGGATTTTTATTCACGCAAAGCGACTCCAGCAGCTGCTCTGCCACTTGGCACGGTTCTGACCTTGGCAGCTACTGGCTCTGAAATGAATAGAGGCAGCGTGGTAACCAACTGGGAAACGCAAGAAAAGCACGGAGGTACCACGACCTTCCCCACTTTCTCCATCCTCGATCCAGAGAACACGTTCAGCGTCCCGCGTGATCAGACGATTTACGGCATTAGCGACATCATGTCGCACGTGTTTGAACAATACTTTAGCCATACACCAGAAATTCCGCTGCAGACCCGCTTTGCAGAATCCATCTTGAAGACCGTGATTGAAAACGCAGAGCGAGTTCTTGCCAATCCGGAAGATTACGACGCACGTGCGAATATCCTCTATTCCGGTACGATGGCATTGAACGGTACCCTCCCTGTCGGTGTTGAAACAGACTGGGCTACCCATTCGATCGAGCACGCAGTAAGTGCAGTGTACGACATCCCGCATGGCGGAGGACTTGCGATCATCTTCCCGAAATGGATGCGCTACGTATACCGCGAAAATGTGTCTCGCTTTGTTCGTTTTGCAGTCGAAGTGTGGAATGTAGATCCAGCTGGCAAAACAGACGATGAAGTAGCCTTGGAAGGAATCGCAGCTACCGAAGCGTTCTTTGCTCGTATCGGAGCCCCTACCCGTCTGGCAGACTATCAAATCAATGACGAGCATCTGCAAGTCATGGCAGAAAAAGCAACGCCATTCGGACCGATCGGTAACTTCAAAAAGCTCACTAGCGAAGATGTTGCTCAAATCCTCCGAATGTCGCTGTAAGCTCGCTGAATTAAGTAATACGCGAAAATGCATTCGCGTCTTTTTTCCCATTAGATCAGACTGTAGTGGAGGAGAGGAAAAAGGGGAAAACGCTCCAGCTTCATAGGAACACTCATTTGGGGTCATCCCTGTCCGGCTACATGTAAAAAACGAAACCGCGTCCAAAGCAGTCGTCTCGGGGAGCTTATCAGAGGTGGACGCTTAAAGGCGTGTTTCGTTTTTTCCATTGCGCCTTGGTTGGTGTTCCAAAGATCTTCCGCTTATTCCCCCTTTTTCCTCGGCCAGCTTTGGATCTTCCACGTGCCTTTTCTTGGGAGCTTTCCACGATGTTTATTTGAGGGAAACCCTTCGCGGGACAATGCCTAAGAAGAAGAACGAAAGCTTGGTTCTCCTTATTCAATTGCTCTCTTGACATGCCGAACAGACATAATTGACGACTTCGTTCTTCTCATGATTCACCCATGTCCTTCGAAGCGCAACGATTGGGAAATTAAGCTTTTGATCCTTTGAACTTCTTATACCAGGTAGCTAGAAACCACAACAGCTCGCAGGAGAAGCAGGTTTCCAGGCGGAGCGGCTACTACTTTACCGCTTTCCCGTGAATCGTTGTGCAGCGGACAGTCTTTACTCCTTTGCTGGGTGAAACTGGGCCCCGCCGAACGCGAGCGATAGCTTGTGTTCGGTGGGTAAAGACCGGAGCGAAGATCTGAAACCTGCTTCTCCCACCACCATAGCACGTAAAAAAAATGATAAAATTCCTATCTTGTAAGAAAACCACTATCGAGGCATGTTCACAGGGGAGCGACCGCGCTTTGGCGGAATGTTGTTCTTGCTGAATCTGGTAGATAGGCTTAGAAGTTTTATACTTTCTGATTCAGTAAAAAAGCCGAGCTCCATTTTTCAGGAGTTCGGCTTTTTCGCATGAATTCTTAATACGGTCCCCAGTTGATCATGACACCGATCATGATAAAAACAATCGAGAGAACGGTCCATATCGCTGTCAACGGAAGCATGAACCTCAGCCATTTGCCATAGGAGATTCCGCTGATGGCAAGGATACTCATCAATACTCCGGACGTAGGGTTGATACAGTTGACTACACCTTCTCCGAGCATCAAGGCTTCTACTGCGACCTGACGGGTAATGTTCATGAGATCAGATAGCGGAGCCAATAGTGGCATGAGCATGACAGCCTCACCCGAACCGGACGAGATCAGGAAGTGCAGTCCCGCACTACCCAAGAACATGCCAACTGCTCCGGCCATTGGAGAAAGCGGCTCTAGAATGGTGGCAAGCCCGTAGACAATCGTATCTAGGAACTTTCCGTCCTCCAGAATAACTGTAATGGAGCGGGCCATCCCGACAATCAACGCTCCGTAAACAAGGCTCTGACATCCTTTCAAGAACGTCTTCGCGATGTCATTTCCACTCATTTTGTTGATCAGTCCGACTCCAATGGCAATGAAGATAAAGATCCCTGCCATTTCGTTGACATCCCATTTGAACAGGATGGTACACGCGATAAAAGCAATCAGCACAATCCCGGTAAAAGCCAAGGTCAACTTATGACGTAACGTAAAGAGAACCTGACTGTCCAGATCCCCAGCAGCTGAGCCGCTATCAGACGGGAACGGGACATCTCCCAATATGCCTTGGGCAGGATCCTTACGGAGTTTGCGAGCATAGCGGATGATATACAGAATCGTCACGAGCACAAAGGAAAGGTAGATGATGGTCCGATAGCCGATTCCAGAAAACAACGGAAGCTCCGCGATCTGCTGAGACAAGCCGAGTGTACCTGGAAACGCAATCGAGGTATTGAATCCTGCATACACCCCAATATAGATCAATGCCACACCAAATATGGCATCCAATTTCATGGCTCTCGCAATCATGATTCCTAGTGGTACGAAGGCAATCACTGAGTTGACAATGACGCCGAGCGTTCCTAGCACGGAGAACACCGCAGTGATTAAAATGATCAATAACCACTCTTTATTCCCCAGTTTTCGAACCAAGGTCAATATAGCCGCATTCAGTGCCCCTGTCTTGTCCAAAACAGCCAAAGCACCGCCTGTAAACAACACCAAAAAGATAATCGGTGCTCCCTTTACCATCCCTGTCTGAATCGCGGTAAAAAAGTCGATGAATCCGGTTGGATTGGATTCAACAGCGTGATAGCTTCCAGGTACGACGACCGTCACACTGCCATTTTTCACACGATCAAACTCGCCCGTCGGTACGAAATAAGTAGCGATGGCGCACACCAATAGGATACAAAATAGTAGGACGTATGCATCTAAGCGCGCAAAGCTTTTCTTCAACAGATTCTTGTTGCCTTCCATGATCGTTCCCCCTGCTTGTTCAAAATCTTCTCTAGGAATGGGCTGCTTCTACTATAGCGGCTGTCAGGATCTTTGCACCATAAACTAATGCTTCTGTATCAAAGGACATCTTTGGATGGTGCAAGACAGGCTTTAGACCGCACCCTAGTCCGATCATCGTAGAGGCCACTAAAGGATGATGCAGAGAATAAAAGTGGAAGTCTTCTCCCCCTGGTGTCACACAAATATTTGCCACTTGCTCCGATCCTAGAACGTGGGCGATGGCCTTTTGGGCAATGGCGATCATCTCATCGTTAGAAGTCGCTGCCGGAGCTACTCCCCTCCAGTTCCACTCTATACCTACACCCATGAGCTCTGCCGTTTGCTTCATCACATGCTCTGTTTTTTTGCGTAACTCGTCCATCCCTTGATTCGTTTGGGCTCGCAAATCCAGCGTAAACGTCCCGCGATCCGGAATCACATTGGATGTATCTCCGCCTGCCTGCAGTTGAGTCATTTTCACAGAAAACGGGCAGCTTGCTTCCAAGCGGATATTTTGCAATGCCTGAACCAAAAACGAGGCGGCTTCGATGACATTGCGCCCGAAAGCTGGACGTGCTCCATGAGCCTGCACCCCTGTGATCGTTCCGGTTAAAGAAGTGGAGGAACCGTGTAAAATCGCTGGTGCTGCCTTTCCATACGGCACTTCATTTTCGGGCCGCAAATGGACTCCCATGAGCTTCGTGACATTTTGCAGGGCTCCGTCCTTCATCATTTGCAGCGCGCCACCCAGCTTTTCTTCTGCAGGCTGGAAAAGAAAGCGGATCGTTTTGGCAGGCTTCACACCACTCGCCGCAATCGCTAAAGCACTATAGCAGACAAGCGTCGAATGGGCGTCGTGTCCACATGAATGGTTTGGCTTTACCACGCCATCTACTTCTTGGACGAGAGCATCCATATCTGCTCGTAATGCCACCACTTCTTCAGTTGACCCAGCTATTTCTGCGATAAAGCCATGATGTCCGTCAAACCGTTTCACGGGAATGCCTGCATCTAACAGCTTTTCGCGAAGATACGCTGCCGTTTTTTCCTCCTGCCAGCTCGGCTCCGCTAATGCGTGCAGCTCTTGATACGTTTGCAGAATGCTTTCACGTTGCTCACCCAAGTACGCCAATGGTTTTTTCAGATCCATCACCGTTTCTGTCATCTCCCTTCGATGTATGGTAAGAATTATTTAAGCAAGATTTGTGCCAAAAAAATTATTCTCTATTTTCAGTATTGATAAACAATATTCCGTATTTTTAGGATATAATTTAGGTGGTTTTTATTTTGTGACATCCAATATTTCCGCCTATAACCGCTTATTTTTGCATCATAGAGGAGTTTTTCATATGACCAAAGGAAAACCACGTATTTTATTAATCAACAATATGGAGACCGTATCCCATCTCTTTGTAAATAGCCTAAAGCTGTTTTTTGGTAACCGGATCGAGATAGATGCCCATTTTGGGTTATGCGCGATCGAAAAGGAGCGATTTGAAGAAGCTGACCTCATTCTGCTCTCGGACATCAAGCTTTTGACGGACCAGCCCGAACCCCCAGAGCATATCCCTGTCCTGGTAGCGAGGCGCACAATTGACTTGAACAACCTGGATCGGCTGATGGACTTGAGACCAGGTACCCGATGTCTATTTGTTTCCAATACGATCGATATGGTCGAAGGTGCGATCGAGCTACTGCGACATCTCGGGTTTTCCCATCTGATTTTCATCCCCTATGTTCCCGGGGCTTGTACTCCCCTGCCTGAAAAGGAGCAGGTAGACTTCGCCGTTTGCCACGGATTGCCGGAGCTTGTTCCTGCGCATTTTGATCAGATTATTGAACTGGGACATCGGCCGCTTGATTTGACGACGATCTTTGACATCGCTCGCTTGCTGGATTTATCCCCGGAAAAGGCAAACCTCTACACAGCCGAGTTCATTAGCGACTTTGTACGCATGGGACGGAAATTGACCGACTCCGTTAATAATGAGCGGCACTTGAACGAAAAGCTCGAATCGATTTTGAATGCGGTTCATGAGGGAATTATCGCCACGGACGCCTTTGGAAATATCACGTTGATGAACGAAGAAGCTGAAAAGATTCTGAAGCTACCTGCCATAGAGAATATTGGGAGACGTGTACAGGACGTCCTACCCGAATTTCAAGTGAATGCCGTATTAGAGTCAAATGGCGAAGCAGCGAACCAACTGACTCCGTTCCGTAATCTCTTTTTGCTCGTCACGCAAATTCCTATGATGTTGGATGGGCAGGTCTTGGGCTTGGTCATCACCTTTCAGGACGTCACCAAGGTACAGCAGATGGAACAGGAGATCCGCAAAAAGAGCACCCAATTAGGGCTCATGACTAAATATTCCTTTGATCACATCATTGGTTCCAGCCCCTCCACACAGGCAAATAAGCAAGTGGCGATCAAGCTAGCCGAAAGTGACTTTACTATCCTCATCACTGGTGAAAATGGAACGGGAAAAGAAGTGTTCGCTCAAGCCATCCACCATCATTCCATTCGTCGGGACGGGCCTTTTGTTCCTGTTAATTTTGCTGGACTGACGGAGAGCTTGGTCGAGAGTGAATTGTTCGGGTACGAGGAAGGCTCTTTTACAGGGGCGCGCAAAGGCGGCAAGATGGGGCTATTTGAACTCGCTCATAACGGGACCATTTTTCTGGACGAGATTGGTGATGCTCCGCTCAGTATTCAAGCCGCTCTGCTTCGTGTTCTTCAAGAGCGTCAAGTGATGAGAGTTGGCGGTCATCGGGTCATCCCGGTCAATGTACGGGTAATTGCTGCTACCAATCGAAACCTCTTTGCTATGATTCAAAATGGCACCTTTCGAGAGGATCTGTACTATCGCCTGAATGTCCTGCCGCTGCAGATTCCGCCCTTGCGAGACAGAGGCCAGGATATCATGGTGTTGATCAACTATTTCCTGCAAAAGAAGAACAAGGTCCTGACGTTTGCTCCGGAAGTTGCGGATCTTCTCCTGCAATATAGCTGGCCCGGCAATATTCGTGAACTGGAGAACTTCATTCATTATGCAGTCGTTATTGCTGGGGGCAATCGAGTGGAGCTGTGCCACTTACCGGAACAGATACTCCGAGCTTCTACTTCCCCACTCCACTCAACGGAGCAAGAAGATATAGAGGATGCGATCGATTTCTTGTCGCGCCATGGCTCTGTGCACGAATACGAATCGATTTTGCAAATCCTCGCTTCCTGTACCAAACGTCAGGAACGGATCGGACGCCAGTCGTTAAATGCCATGCTCCCTGTTCCCATGACGGACGCCCAAATACGCCAAAAGCTACACTATCTCAGTCGCACGGGATGTGTAGAGGTAGGGATTAAAAAGCAAGGAACTCGACTCACCGCATTTGGATTCATGGTGGTGGAGAAGCTGAAGGCTAGAGGGTAAGGCAGCCGGTGCCTCAGACCACCCACATATTAGAAAACTTGGCTACGCCAAGCTTTTTGGCGGAGCCTTAGCTGCACTTATACTGGATAGGAAAATATAAATTCCTATCTGTACGAAAAGCGGACAGGCATTTGCCCATCCGCTTTTTTCTTTTTCTATGCTCGTTGCACCGGAGAACCGATGTCGATCAACGATTCAATCATGACCTTTTGGCTGTTTTTATCCACCCACGCATGGGTATCCACCAGCTTTTTGCGGTACCATTCGATCTGTGACTCGACTTGATTGCGGGCAGTGCCACCCAATACGTTACGGGCATTGACTACTGTCTCGACGGCGAGTGCTTCGTATACATCCTCACCGATCACGTCGGAAAAGCTCTGGAATTCATCCAACGTCAGATCGAGCAAGTATTTTTGTTGCTCGATGCAGTACAGGACAGTTCTGCCAACGACTTCGTGAGCTTGACGGAAAGGCATATCCTTGCGAACGAGGTAATCAGCCAGGTCAGTCGCATTGGAGAAGTCATTGGTCACAGCCTGACGCATGCGCTCGGTTTTGACTTGCATGGTCTGGATCATCGGTGTCAGAAGAGCAAGAGCACCATGAATGGTCGATACGGTATCAAACATACCTTCCTTGTCTTCCTGCATGTCTTTGTTGTACGCCATCGGTAAACCTTTGAGTACCGTCAACAGACCAAAGAGATTGCCGTAGACGCGACCTGTTTTTCCGCGTACCAGCTCGGCGACATCCGGGTTTTTCTTTTGCGGCATGATGCTCGATCCTGTGCAGAACGCATCGTCCAGCTCCACAAAAGAAAACTCCTGGCTGCTCCAGATGACGAGCTCTTCGCACAAACGAGAGAGGTGAGTCATCAGGAGGGACGCATCCGCCAAAAACTCGACGATGAAGTCGCGGTCGCTTACAGCGTCCATGCTGTTTTGATAGACGCCGTCAAATTGCAGCAATTCCGCTACAAATACACGATCGATCGGGAACGTAGTCCCTGCCAGTGCACCAGCGCCAAGCGGCAGTACATTCACCCGGTTCCAGGTCTCTGTCATGCGCTCGATATCCCGTTGCAGCATGGATACATACGCCATCAGGTGGTAGCCGAAAAGGACCGGCTGTGCACGTTGAAGATGGGTGTACCCTGGCATGACGGTATCCAGATGCTGATTTGCCTGCTCGATCATCGCTTCCTGCAGATACATCGCCAGCTGTATGATTTCCATCAGCTTTTCTCTGAGGAACAGGTGCATATCCGTTGCGACCTGGTCGTTACGGCTGCGGCCCGTGTGGAGCTTGCCCCCCACCGGACCGATTTCTTCGATCAGCATCTTTTCGATATTCATATGAACATCTTCGTGAGCCACGAGGAATTCTACCTGCCCACGTTCGATCTTCTCTTTTACCTTTTTCAAGCCAGCAATGATCTGTCTTACTTCCTCCATCGGCAGGATACCGCACTTACCCAGCATGGCTACATGAGCTAGGCTACCGACGATGTCCTGGCGCCACATCTTCTGGTCGAAAGAGATAGAAGCAGTATACTCTTCTACGAGCTGATTCGTCGGCTTCGTGAAGCGTCCTCCCCAGAGTTTCATTGCTTGATCGCATCCTTTTCGTCCAAAATCTTGATGTCTGTGTTCATGTTCTCATGCAAGACACCTTCGTTGACTTGCGCGTATACCTTTGTTGGCAGACCCCACAGCTTGATAAAGCCGAGTGCTGCTTTGTGATCGAATTGGTCACCTGCATTGTAGGTTGCCAGTTCATGGCTGTATAGCGAGGAAGCGGATTTGCGGCCCACTACGATCGCATGACCTTTGTGCAGTTTCACACGAACGATACCCGTTACGTGTTTTTGTGTTTCTTCGATGAACGCTTGAACGGCATTTCGGATCGGCGAGAACCAGAGCCCTTCGTAGATCACTTGTGCCAATTTTTGTTCCACGATTGGTTTGAACGCGGCTACTTCACGAGGCTGCGTCAAGAATTCCAGCTCGCGGTGAGCCAGGATCAAGGTAGTCGCAGCAGGAGTCTCGTATACTTCACGGGATTTGATACCAACCAGGCGGTTTTCTACGTGGTCGATACGGCCTACTCCGTGGTTACCTGCGATTTTGTTCAATTTCAGGATCAGCTCAGCCAGAGAAAGCTCTTCGCCGTTCAGTGCTGTCGGCTTACCTTGTACGAAAGTGATTTCGATCTCTTCCGCTTGATCAGGCGCGTCTGTGATGGATTTCGTCAGATCGTATGCACCCTCTGGTGGAGCTGCCCATGGATCTTCCAGGACGCCGCACTCGCAGCTTCTGCCCCACAGGTTTTGGTCGATGCTGTATGGATTGTCCAGATTGATCGGAATTGGAATATCGTTCTTTTTCGCATACTCGATCTCTTCGTCACGAGTCCAACCCCACTCACGTACAGGAGCCACAATTTTGATGTCCGGGTTCAAAGCTGTGAAGGACACGTCGAAGCGAACTTGGTCGTTTCCTTTTCCTGTGCAACCGTGAGCAACAGCAACTGCGCCTTCTTTTTCCGCGATCTCTACCAGTACGCGAGAGATCAGGTAACGAGACAGTGCTGATACCAGAGGATATTTACCTTCATACATCGCGTTTGCTTTCAATGCAGGCAGTACGAATTCTTCGGCAAATGCTTCTTTCGCATCTACCACGATCGATTTCAATGCACCCACTTGCAGCGCTTTTTTCTGAACGAAGTCCAGGTCTTTCCCTTCTCCTACATCCAATGCTACTGCAATTACGTCGTAGTTGTATGTTTCTTGGAGCCATTTAATTGCTACGGATGTATCTAAGCCGCCCGAGTAGGCCAACACAATTTTATCTTTTGCCATCGTTCTCTCTCCCTGTTCCGAAGATTTATTTATGTGAGTAATTATACAAACGAACTAATAAAAATACAACTACTTTTCTTCTTTCCCCTCTACTTTTTCCCCGTGCAAATTAAGGAAAGGAGATAAACAGAAAAGCCGGATTAGAAAGATAACTCATCCGGCCGCTCCATCCTCGCTTATTCAATGCTTTGCATACGATACTTGCGGCACGAACTCTGCGCCTTTGTGCTTACGAATCCAATCCAGCTCGGCTAACGCCAAACGCTCAAAATTCTCAGCGATATGGATGTCGCCTTCCTCTCTCCAGGAAGCGATGATCGGATACATCCGGCTGAAGAAGCCATTGATATACCACATATCAAACAACAGATCCGGATGAATAAGACCGTTTTTATGCAAGACACCTACCATTTCAAAAAATCCGTACAGCGTCGTAAATTGAGTGAATCCTTCGCTACCACGAGGAAATCTCTCCCAAAAATTGCCTGGTGCCATCGCTTCCTTTTGTCCCAATACGGCCGTGAACCAAGCTTTTGCTTCCCTCAGTCTCTCCGATTCATATTGATCATATAGTTTGAGGATCATGTCAGCATCTTGATAGGTTGGAATCATGGATCGTTCACCCCTCAGAAAAATACCATTCCCTTCCAGTATGTCTCGTTGAATCTCGAGATGCAAGCAAACATCATCAGATAGGACGCAAAACAAAAAACAGGTACAGGGGCACCGTTAGTGGATCGCCTCCTGTAACTGTTTTTGGCTTTGAGTCTCTTGCTGAATTATACTTTCCAATTCTTCTCGAGGCATTCGCTGGATGATTTCGATGAAGTGACCTGCCAATTCCTCATCAAACTGCGTACCCGATCCACGTCTGATTTCATTGAGAGCTTCCTCGACAGGCAGCCCTTTTCGATAAGGACGATCCGCTACCATCGCATCAAATGCGTCGGAAATCGCCAGTATCTTGGCCATCAACGGAATCTCATCGCCTACCAGTCCATCCGGATACCCTTTCCCATCAATCCGCTCGTGGTGGGAGCGAATCGCTGGTAACAATTCATTAAACATGCCAGCCTGCAAAATAATCTCGTATCCAATCACCGTGTGTTGCTTGATTTTGTCGTATTCTTCCGGTGTTAATCTTCCCTTTTTATTCAAAATCTCATCTTCTATACCGATTTTGCCGATGTCGTGCAGGATGCCGCCTACGTATATTTCTTCAACTTTCTCTGATGACAAGCCAATATCTTTTGCAATTTCTCTACCCCAATGCGCCACCCTCTGGGAATGGCCGCTCGTGTAACGATCACGCGCGTCAATGGAAGCGGCCATAGTGGTCAGGAATCGGTGGTTAAAGGATTTCACTTCTTCTACTTTTTGATGAAGTTTGTTGAGGCTATCGTAGTATTGATGGAAGACAAAACTCATTGTAGTAAAGGCAGCCATCATGGGAATTACTGTATAAATTCCATAGAGCTCCACAAGACGAGATCCAATTCCCGCCATTACCATTAATAACAAGTAAGTCAGAGTCGTTCCTTTTGCCATGTTTTTTACGGTTGAAAACCAACCGGTCTGGAAAAAATAGGATATTCCTAAGGCACAGAGCACAATATTAATAAACCAGTAAGCACCAGCGATAATCAGATCACTAATCATAGGAGATATTGATAAGTAATCCAACGCATTCTTCAAATAATCTACAGCCCATATTGTTATGACTAATTGACCTATATTTGCAAATGCCTTTACCGGATTAAAACGCATTAGAAATGCAAGCGTCAAAGTTTCAACAACTGCAGACCAAACCCCTACCCATGCTCCAAAAAGTAATATCCCTGAAAAAATGACAGCATTATTTAATGTAAGAATGGTATTAAGGGTCCGAATGGGAGCGAACGTAGAAAAAATAGTTAGTAAAGTATAAGCAAACAGAATTCCCCAGTGCTCACGCGGTTCCCATTCTGGCACTAATGAAGCAAAGATCAGGATTGCTGCAATAGGAAATCCAATTGGTACTATTAATGCTTTTATTTTGGACCGGGTCTCAACTTTTAGTCGCATAGCTTTTTCCTTCTCGGAGTTGTAATAGCGAGATTGGTTTATTCATAAAACGCTGCACCAACAAGAATGCACCTAACATAATAAAAATGTCTCCGATACTAATTACTCTCGGGATAATAGAAGGCATATAGATAACATCTGTTAGAAAAGGCAGATTAGTGCTTTCAGTTAATACACTGTGCTTAAAGTTTGTCCCATTAATGACAGGAGTTAAGTCATAGGGAAGTTTCTTAGCTTGTTCTATATCTATTGGCATCTTACCTTGGTTTGACCAAATAGCAATCGCATTTAAGAACCATCCTACCATGAAAATGCGTATATCTTCATAGTGACGATTAAATATTAGGAACAGCAAAATAAATAAGTATGCAATTGAAATAAGTACCCCACCAGCTGGAGGGTAAATTGCGGAGCAAATCTGTAACCCGATACTCACAAAAAGAAACGCAAGATTTCTGAATTTAGGAAATTCTCTAATTCTACCGCCTCTTATTAGCGCGACAATAAACGACAAACAAATTACATCCAGTAGCATATAGCAATCCTCCATATATTGAAGAAAAAACACCACTCTTAATACAAGCGGTGTTTTATTTCATCCAATATTACCCAATGTTGTAATTTGCGGAAGTAGCCGCTACGATAGCAACCACCATCAAGATTGCTGCGAACCATTTTTTCATATCTATTTCCCCCCTTCGAGCATTGTGGAGAAAGCTGGATTCGCTACTGGTCTAACCCAGGGGCCAAGCGACCATTTACAGCCCCTGCGCATCTTTCCTTTTCTAGTGGAAAAGGGCGGATTCGCTACTGGCTCCATACGGACCAAGCGACCAAATACAGTCCGTACTTCTTTGCGACTTTCTTACCTATATTTTACACATAAGTGACAAAATTCGGCAATCATATATTCATAGTCTATTAGATTTAATTCCTAAATAGTTCCAAAGAACTAGCACCATCTTCACACCAGAGCTGCCAAAATCGCTTTCTGAGCATGGAGACGATTTTCTGCCTGATCAAAAATAAAGGAACGCTCTCCATCAATCACTCCTGCGGTCACTTCTTCCCCGCGATGAGCTGGCAAGCAGTGCAGGAAAAGGTAGTTTGGATCCGCGTGAGCTACCAGATTTTCGTTCACCTGATAGTTTTCGAATGCCTTCATTCTCACTTCGTTCTCTGCCTCAAAGCCCATGCTGGTCCATACGTCTGTGTATACCGCATCAGCACCTGTTACTGCTTCGGCCGGATCGAGGGTCACCATCATTTTGCCGCCGCTCTGTTGTGCATATTCGTTTGCTTTTTGTACGATCTCACTGTCCATTTCATAGCCAGCGGGAGTAGCCACACGTACGTCCATGCCCAGCAGGACAGCTGCCAGTACTAGTGAATTGGCCACGTTGTTTCCGTCGCCGACGTAAGCCAGCTTGATTCCTTGTAGCTTTCCTTTATGCTCCCAGATCGTGAGCATGTCAGCCAATGCTTGGCAAGGGTGATATAGATCTGTCAGTCCATTGATGATCGGGATGGATGCATGCTCTGCCAACTCTTCTACATAAGAGTGAGAGAATGTACGGATCATGATCGCATCGACATAACGGGAGAGCACTTTTGCAGTATCGCTGATCGGCTCACCGCGTCCCAGCTGCAGTTCTTTCCCGCTGAGGAACATGCCCATGCCCCCCAGCTGATACATACCTACTTCAAAAGACACACGCGTACGTGTCGAAGCCTTGTCGAAAATCATGCCGAGCGTCTTGCCTTGCAACGGCTGGAACGGCTGTCCCAGCTTTTGCAATTGTTTGATGTGAGCAGCCAGATGAAGCAGCTCCATCAATTCTTCACCGTTAAACTCGTCGATTCTGAGCAAATCTTTTCCTTTATGCTTGCTGAGCGGCAAGTTTGGTAAGTGTTCCAATATCTTCACTGGCTGCATGCGAGCCACCTCTTTTCTCCAGAATAGATTTCACGTACAAGTCAAATGTTTCGACAGCGGAAAACAGCGGTACACCGTGTTGCACCAGACGACCACGGATCGCAAAGCCTGTGCGGCCTTGACGGTTTCCGATTGTCGCTGTTATCAACGCAAAGGCTGCTTTTTCTTTTTGCAGCAGTTCGACTAGCTCCGGTTCGCTTTCGATCACATGGCTGACAGCTACCCCATTTGATTGCAGCCAGTCTGCTGTACCTGATGTTGCCACCAGAGCTGCACCCTCGGTTTGAAGCTGCGCCAAGGTCTTGCTGACCGCTTCCTGTTTGTCGCTGTCTTTCAGTGACACGATGACTGAATGGCCTGCTTGCCAGTCACCGTAAAAGTTATCTTTAAACGCGAAAGCTTTTCCTGCCGCCTCAGCAAATGAGCGTCCCAAGCCGAGCACTTCGCCAGTAGATTTCATTTCTGGTCCCAATACAGGATCGACACCATTGAGCTTTACAGTCGAGAATACCGGAGCTTTCACGACCGCAAACGGGATTTCTGGCAGTAATCCTGTTCCATACCCCATACCCGCCAGCTTTTCGCCCAGCTGTGCTTGAACTGCTAGCTGAACCATCGGGATGCCAGTTACTTTGCTCGTAATCGGAACGGTACGGGATGCGCGAGGATTCACTTCCAGCACGTATACGGTGCTGCCATCGATCACAAATTGAATATTGATAAGGCCGACTGCTCCCATTTCTTTCGCGATCGCTTCCGTATAGCTAGCGATTTTTTGTTTGATTTCGTCAGAAAGACCTGGTGCTGGGAACAGAGCCACGCTATCGCCAGAGTGAATACCCGCTTTTTCGACATGCTGAAAGATTCCTGGAATAATGACGTTTTCTCCGTCGCAGACCGCATCCACTTCTGCTTCACTGCCTGGAACGTATTTATCCACGAGCAACGGGAAGAACGTTTTGCTGTCCGGGTGATTCAACCAGCCGTTGATCGTCGCCTCGAGCTCCTCGAGATCGTGTACAACGACCATCCCTTGACCACCGATGACGTACGATGGCCGCATCAAAACGGGGAAACCGATTTCCTCCGCGATGGCCGTAGCATCCTCTAGTGAGGAAACACCTCTCCCCGGAATATGCGGAATGTTCAGCTTGCGCAGCATTTCGTAGAACAGCTCGCGGTCTTCTGCACGCTCGATTGCGGTCAAAGACGTTCCCATTACTTTCAGGCCCGCGTTTTCCAGCTTGGCAGCGAGGTTGATGGCTGTTTGACCACCGAATTGCACCATCACACCTTCTACCTGCTCTCGCTCAGCGATGTGCAGCACGTCTTCTACATGCAGGGGTTCAAAATACAGATGGTCTGCTGTTTCATAGTCCGTACTCACTGTTTCCGGATTGTTGTTTACGACAACTGCGGCGATCCCATTCTTTTGCAGTGATTTGGCGGCATGAACGGAGCAGTAGTCAAATTCAATCCCTTGTCCGATACGGATCGGGCCGGAGCCGAGTACCATCACTTTGCGACCAGCCAAGGTAGCCACTTCATCGACGCCTTGCCAGTCGGAATAGTAGTAAGGTGTTTGCGCGTCAAACTCTGCCGCGCATGTATCTACGATTTTGTAGGTTGGCGTAATCCCTGCCTGTTTGCGCAATCCTTTGATATCTGTTGATGTGCGACCTGCCAACGAAGCGATTGTCTCATCTGCGAAGCCGCGACGTTTTGCTTCCATGAGCAAATCCATTGGAAGCTCGTTGCCTTCGCAGCAAGCCAATTCTACTTCCAGATCAATGATTTTGCGGAGACTGCGCAGGAAGAACGGATCAACACCCGTCAGGCTGTGCAGCTCTTGCTCCGTGAAGCCTTTGCGGATCGCCTCGGCAAATACAAACAAGCGAATGTCTGTAGCTTCTTGCAAAGAAAGGGAAAGCTCCTCACGGGACCAAGTAGCAAGCTCAGGACGGGATAAATGTGTGCACCCTTGCTCAAGAGAACGCACCGCCTTCAAAAGTCCCGCTTCCAAGTTGCGAGCGATGGACATCACTTCGCCAGTCGCTTTCATTTGCGTGCCCAGCTTGCGATCAGCCAGCGGGAACTTGTCAAACGGGAAGCGCGGAATTTTCACGACGATGTAGTCCAATGCCGGTTCAAAGCTCGCATACGTATACCCCGTAATCGGGTTCAACACCTCATCCAAGCCGTAGCCAAGAGCCAGTTTGGCTGCGATACGAGCAATCGGATAACCAGTCGCTTTGGACGCGAGCGCGCTGGAACGGCTCACACGCGGGTTTACCTCAATCAGCACATAACGATCAGAATGCGGGTCAAGTGCAAACTGAATGTTGCAGCCGCCAACAACGCCCAAGGAACGGATCACTTTGGTCGAAACGCTGCGCAGCATTTGATACTGGCGGTCCGTCAACGTCTGGGAAGGAGCTACGACAATACTGTCTCCCGTATGAATTCCGACCGGGTCCAGGTTTTCCATATTACAAACGATAATGCAGGTATCATTGGCATCCCGCATGACTTCGTACTCGATTTCTTTCCAGCCTTTTACGCTACGTTCGATCAATACCTGGCCGATTGGGCTGGCAGCGATACCACCTGCTGCCACTTTACGCAGAGTCACTTCATCCTCCGCGATTCCACCGCCTGCACCACCCAACGTGTAGGCAGGACGTACGATGACGGGATAGCCGATCGAATTAGCGAAAGCAATTGCTGCTTCCACGGATTCCACCGTGTCACTTTCAGGGACAGGTTCTCCAATTTGTTGCATCAATTGTTTGAACAGCTCACGGTCTTCCCCGTTTTGAATAGCAGCGAGTGGTGTACCCAACAGTTCTACGTTGTACTTTTCGAGAACACCTGCTTCTGACAAGGAAACAGCCAGATTCAGACCGGTTTGACCGCCCAGAGTGGGCAAGAGGCCGTCTGGACGCTCCTTCGCGATAATCGCTGTCACGGATTCCACTGTCAGCGGCTCCAAATAGACTTTGTCGGCTACTTGCTCATCTGTCATGATCGTAGCCGGATTATTATTCACCAAGACGACTTGCACGCCTGCTTCCTTCAGAGAGAGGCATGCTTGTGCGCCCGCATAGTCAAATTCTGCGGCCTGACCGATAACGATCGGGCCTGAACCGATAACCAATACTTTTTGGATGTGGGACAATTTAGGCATAATTCTTCGCTCCTACTACGCGCATCGACTGCAAGAATTGGTGGAAAATGTGAGATGTATCGCTAGGTCCGGGATGTGCCTCCGGATGGAATTGCACACTGAAAACGGGCAGGCTGAGATGACGGAGTCCTTCGACCGAGCCATCGTTGACATTGCGATAGGACACAGCCAGGTATCGCTTATCCAGCGCCTCTTCTTTGACTACATACCCGTGATTCTGTGAAGTCAGGTACACTTTACCGGTTGTCAGCTCTTTGACCGGATGGTTGCTGCCGCGGTGGCCATAAGCGAGCTTTTCGGTCTTGCCACCGTACATGAGGGCCAGCACTTGATGTCCCAGGCAAATACCCAAAGTCGGGTACTGCTCTACCGCTTTGCGCCATTCACTGCAATAAGCAAGCAAGTGCTCCGGGTCACCAGGGCCATTGGAGAACATCAGGCCGTCTGGCTGCAGTGCCTTGATTTGAGCAAACGTCGTGTCAAACGGAACCACGGTCACGCGGCATCCCATCTCGAGCAACGAATCCAGGATCGATTGCTTCATGCCCAGGTCGACCAGTACGACATGCTCTCCTGTTCCTGGATAACGCTCGATCTGTTGGCAGGATACGTTGGCCACCAGCGATTTTTTGGCGTGCTTGTAACGCATAGCCACGACTTCCTCTACCTCGAGTGGACGGTCGGACATCACTCCGAACACAGGACCATTTTGACGAACTCGCTTGGTAATCGTCCGCGTGTCGATGCCAGCCAGGATCGGAAAGCCGAAGTCCTCTGCTGCTTCCGCCAATGTTTTGGTTGATTCGTAGTGGCTCGGTTCCAAGTTCAGTTCGCTAACTACCATCCCAGTCAATGCTGGTTGTGCTGCTTCATAATCTCTTTCGTTGATCCCGTAATTCCCGATCAATGGATATGTGAACGTAACGATCTGCCCTGCAAAGGAGGGATCTGTCATCACTTCTTGATAACCTGTCATTCCTGTATGAAAAACCACTTCGCCAAAGCCGGTAATCGGAGCACCATACAAGGTTCCTGTGAACACTTCCCCGCTCTCCAGCGTGAGATAACCTACACCTATTTCTTTTTTCTCTCTACTCATCTATGAAAGCCACTCCTCTCCAAAGGGCACACTTAACGAGAATTTATGCAACTCTTTGTATTAATATACATTCGTAATTATAAAAATGCAACGAGTTTTTTGTCCTTTCCCACTCGTTGCATTTTTCCAATGCACACAATATTTGCTTCTTACGACTGCGACAAGCCTTCGCCGAGAGCAGCTACTGCCTGCTTCACTTCCGCTTCTGTGGTGATGAAGGAAGGGAGTAGACGGACGACGTTTGGTCCTGCTGTCAGCAAGATGACGCCCTTCTGTTCACGAGCATACGTGACGGCAGTTGCTGCTGGAATCGACAGTTCTACACCTAACAGCAAGCCTTTTCCGCGGACGGTTACCACTTTGTCAGGATGGGCCGATTTGAGCTGCTCCAGCTCTTGAATAATCATCGTGTGAATCTTCGCCACTTGACCTAGAATATTTTCTTCTACCATCGTATCGAGAGTTGCAATACCCGCAGTTGTCGCTAATGGATTCCCGCCAAATGTGGTTCCATGTGTTCCTGGCGCGAAGGCTTCCGCTACTTCCTTGGTTGCTACGACCGCGCCGATCGGGAAGCCGCTTCCCAAGCCTTTTGCAAGCGAGATCGCATCTGGTTTCACTCCATACTGTTGGAAAGCAAACCATGTGCCCGTACGACCGATTCCCGTCTGAATCTCATCGACCAGCAGGAGCAGGCCGTGCGTATCGCACAATTCACGCAGTGCTTTCACCCACGCGTCTTCAGCTGGATGCACGCCACCCTCGCCCTGAATCAATTCCAGCATGATCGCACATGTCTTATCCGTGATCGCTGCCTTTACCGCTTCCAAATCGTTATATGGCACGGTCACAAATCCTTGTGGGAGTGGACCAAACCCATCTTTCACCTTTTCTTGTCCAGTAGCAGTCAGCGTCGCCAGTGTCCGGCCGTGGAAGGATTGTTCAAAGGTAATGATTTCAAAGCGATCCGTTCCTTTTACTTTTTGTGCGTAGCGGCGAGCGATTTTGATCAGCCCTTCGTTCGCCTCTGCCCCACTGTTGCAAAAGAATGCTTGATCCAGTCCAGACAAGCGGCTCAGCTTTTCAGCCAGGATTCCTTGCTGGGGAACATGCACCAGATTGGAGCAATGCCACAGCGTATCTAGTTGCTCATGCAGCTTAGCAGTTACCTTTGAAGGGACATGCCCCAACGATGTCACCGCGATACCAGAAGTAAAGTCGAGATACTGCTTGCCTTGGTCGTCCCAGACCTGATTTCCTTGACCTTTTACTAGACTGATTGGCCATCTTGCATAGTTATTCATGAGATGCACAGGAGCTGTAACTGTACTCATGAAAATCCCCTCCTTATTGTGATTGTTTTACATTCGTCCGAACAGTTGTGCCTACTGCCTCACCTGCACTTACAGCCAAGAGGTCCTCGGCAGTACCGCGACAAATCACGACCTGATTGACTCCTTGACCCAGCGAGTCCAAAGCCGCCTGAACCTTCGGAATCATTCCACCAGTAATGATGCCTTCCTCAATCATTTGCCCGATTTCCTCTGCACTTGTCTCCTGTACGAGAGCCTTGCTTCCATCTGGCTGTGGCCGTAGAATGCCAGGAACATCTGTCACCATCACCAGCTTTTGAGCCGACAGAGCTGCCGCGATCGCACCAGCTGCAACATCTGCATTGACGTTAAACGCATCTGATCCATCCGCACTCACAGATAGTGGAGCGATGACCGGAACGTAGCCTTGGCCCAAGATCGCCAGCGGAATGGTCGTATCAGCCTGCTTCACTTCGCCTACCCAGCCCAACGGTTTGGTCGTCTTTTCAGCGATCAAGGTCTGGCCGTCAATGCCACTGACTCCCCACGCCTTTGCTCCTGCCTGTGTCAGTCGTCGCACTAATGCCTTGTTAATGTTCCCGCACAGTACCATCTCCACCACACGTAGCGTATCTTCGCAGGTCACTCGTAATCCATCTACAAACTGAGGTGTGATCTGCACCCGATCCAGCATTCCGTTAATTGCTGGTCCCCCGCCATGAACGATGACGATCTGCTTGCCATCTGCTTGCAGCGTGGCGATGGCTTGAAAAAAAGTGTCCGGCAGCTGATCCATCGTGCTGCCGCCACATTTGATGACTACAATCCCTTGCATCCGCTCTCCTCCTCTTTACGGGAACACCGGCACGAGTGGCAATCCGGCTTTCTCTGGCAACTGGAACATGACATTCATATTTTGAATCGCTTGACCCGCAGCTCCCTTTACCATGTTATCGATAACGGACAACAGAATGACTCTTCCTGTACGTTCATCGACATGTACCGCGATATCGCAGTAGTTGGAGCCGAGTACTTCTTTTGTATGAGGATGACTCCCAGCTGGACGTACTCTTACAAAAGGCTTATCCGCGTAGGTCGCTTCCAACATCTCCTGAATTTGCTGCTGAGACACATCGGCTTCCAGTTGTCCGTATGCCGTCACCAGTATCCCCCGCGTCATCGGAACGAGGTGAGGGGTAAATTGTACGAATGACTCCACCCCGGATTGCTTCGCCAACTCTTGCTCGATTTCCGGAGTATGCTGATGCTTGGATACTTTGTATGCATGAATACTTTCATTGATCTCACTATAATGAACACCCAGAGACATGCCGCGACCCGCCCCAGATACTCCAGACTTGGCGTCGACGATCCAGCTGCCCGGTTTTACCCATCCGCTCCGCATCATTGGGATCAACGCGAGCAATGTTGCTGTCGGATAGCATCCAGGGTTGGCTACGAGTGAGGCTCCCGCTACCTGCTCCTGATTCCACTCGGTCAAACCGTACACCGCTTTTTGTACCCATTCCGCTGGAGCCGGCTCTCGTTTATACCAGCTGCGATAGGCTTCCCCGCTCTCCAAGCGAAAATCTCCGGACAGATCAATGACTTTCGTTCCACCGAGCTCCATTAATTGTGGGGAAAGTCCAGCACTTACACCTGCAGGCGTAGCCAGAAAAACAACGTCATTGTCCGCGCTCATGCTCTTTGCGTCGATAGGTGACAAATTTGGCAGACCCAGACCGGAGACGTGAGGGAATGTCTTTTCTAACGCATCCCCCTCGGCTGAACTTGAATACAAATTGGCGATTTGAACTTGTGGATGACCCACCAGTAGGCGTATCAATTCCGCACCGCCGTAACCGGTAGCTCCAACTATCCCGACCCGAATCATAGATCTCTCCCCTTCTCCAATGAATGTTCTGTATTTTTATACATGAATAATAATAAAAATTCATGGAGAATACAACCCTAAAAACCTGTAAGAAAACCTTTATCGAGAATTGCTCAAGGATGGGCGACCGCGTTTAAGCGGAAGGCTTTTACCGAAGAGATGCCAGGAGCGGACGCTAAGGTACTCTGACATGCGCTCCAGAATTCATAAGCGTTGCGCTTATAAATTCTTACACGTTCAAATACGAAAAAGCGCCCGATTATCTCGGACGCTTTCCCTTGCCAAACCCGCTTATTTCTTATCAGCGAGCCATGCTGCAATGTTTTCAGCATCGGCACCTTTTACCAAACCTGGGGGCATGGCGCCTTTACCTTTATTCAAGACTTCCAAAATCTGATCTTTGTTCAATTGGGCGCCGACCTTTTGCAGATTCGGGCCTACTGCACCTTCCAGCGTTTGACCGTGGCAACCTGCGCACGTGTTCTTAAACAGTGCTTCGGCAGTCGCGGCGTCGTAGCTACCCGACGGAGCAGTCGTGGACGGCGTTCCCGTTGAAGGGTTTTCCGCGGACGGCTGGTTTGCTGGCGGCTGGTTTGCTGGCGGCTGCGTTGTCTTGCCACCACCACAGGCACTTAGCGAGAATACGAGTACAGCCGCAACCACGGAGAGTGATAAACGTTTCATGGGCTGTTTCCTCCTTTACTAGATAATTCTTCGCTAAGTATGCCTCATGTGCGCCAAACTCATTCCTCGGGAAAGCAGGAAGTTAGGACAAAGGAAATTCCAGAGGGCTCCACTCACGCAGTTCCAAAGTTCGCGCTCCTTCGGCCACTACCGGATCAGCTTCTGCCAATTTTCGTGCATCCCCGAGTGACGCTGCTTTGTAAATGACCAGACCGCCTTCCTTATCTGTGAAAGGGCCTGCCATGAACACTTTATCCTGCTTGTACAGCTCATTGAGATACTCCAGGTGAGCAGGTCTTACTTTCGCATTCAGTTCTTGGTCGATGATCGGTAAAAACGCAACATACAGCATGTGGCTCTCCCCTTTGAAGGTACTTTTATTTACAACCCTTTTTCCAAGGTACCATTTTGTTGATCAGCCGGTAAACCTTTTTCCTTGCATATCCGACTGCATTTGGTTTTGGGGTTGTTGTTTATTTTCTATCCTTGCCTGGTTCTACGAATTGCAGCAGTTCCCGATCTGGCCCATAGAAGAAAATCGTTCTTCCGCCATCGAGAGAAGAGTTGGGTTTTTCTGTTTTAAATTCAATCCCTTTTTCTCGATAGTACGCAAGCGCTTCATCGATATTATCTACGGTAAACGCCAAATGATTGACGAGTCCTTGCTCAGAGTAATCCCCCATCGGCGTCAAATCGCGGATCAGCTCGATTTCAAAGCCAGGCTGGTTGTCATGAAATAAAAATGTCATTTCTCGTGTCGGTCCTTGACCTCTGAGTCGTACCTGGTAGCCAAACATTTCTTGGTAAAACGCAATGGATCTGTCCATATCGGTTACAATCATGGCTACATGCTCAGCTTTTCTAATCATATCCTTCTCTCCTCCTCGACGCTTCTCCGTTTGATTCGAATTTTATCATTTGCCCCCCATACATGTGTACAAAGAAAAAACGGCATGGATAACCCATGCCGTCGTTGTCCTATTCATTATCGATTGATCTGTGCTCTCAAGTAAGCGTCAATGAACACGTCGATTTCCCCGTCCATAACCGCTTGCACGTTGCCCATCTCCACGTTGGTGCGGTGGTCTTTGACCAGGCTGTACGGGTGAAAGACGTACGAACGAATTTGGCTGCCCCAGGCGATGTCCTTTTGTTCGCCCTGTATAGCTGCCATTGTTTTCTCCTGCTCCTCGCGTTTGCGTTCAAACAATCGCGCTGTCAGCATTTTCATAGCACGCTCTCGGTTTTTGATCTGTGAGCGCTCTGTTTGACACGTCACGACAATTCCAGAAGGCAAGTGAGTAATCCGGACAGCGGAGTCGGTCGTGTTGATGTGCTGACCACCTGCACCACTGGAACGATACGTATCAATCTTGAGATCTTCCGTCCGAATGTCGACCGAATTATCGTCTTCAATCTCTGGCAGGACGTTGCAGGAGACAAAGGAAGTATGACGACGTCCGGAAGCATCGAACGGCGATATCCGTACGAGTCGGTGGACCCCCTTTTCTGATTTTAGGTACCCGTACGCATTATGGCCTTTGATCAAAAGCGTCACGCTTTTTACTCCCGCTTCGTCTCCCGGCAGATAATCCAAGGTTTCCACTTTAAAGCCTTTGGCATCGCCCCAGCGTGTATACATGCGCAGAAGCATTGATGCCCAATCCTGAGATTCCGTACCACCCGCGCCAGGGTGCAGCTCCAGGATCGCATTGTTCTTATCGTACTGATCGCTCAGCAAGAGTTCCAGCTCAAAGCTCTCAAATGCTTTTTTCAGCTCTTGAGTACTGTCGTACACATCCTGAATGAGGGATTGATCTCCTTCTTCGATGACCAGCTCGAGCATCAATTGCAGGTCTTCGTATTGGGAATCAAGCTTGCCCATCGTCTCCACGAGGCTTCTCACGGCGTTCAGTTCACTGATTGTTTGTTGCGCAGCATCGTTGTCATCCCAGAAGTCGGGTGCCAGCATGCGTTCATCTAGTTCACCGATCCGCTCCTCTTTTACAGGGAGGTCAAAGAGACCCCCTGATATCTGCTAAACGCTTAGCCATACTGGACATCTCTTGTTTGATGTCCGCAATATCGATTAATGCCATGTTGCGAATCACCTTCTCTTCTGTAAGCTATGTTTATTGTATCGTAATTTGCCAGATCCGCAACCAGACAGAGTGCCAGGCTGGGCGAAGGTGATCTATTTATTATACTTGCCCTTTCAAAATGAGGTCAGATTTGGTGGTGAGGGTGACGATCTGAAGTCTCGGATTTCGCGAGAGGGTGTTCCTTTCACTTGGGCGGCACTGACGAGCGTCAGATGCGAGCCACGTGAATCAATCGTTCGCTTACGAACCTTTGTATTTTTATTCACTTTTTTGTATTTATTATTCACTTCTGTGATTCCTTCTCTTTTCCCCTTATCAATCAACGACTTGGGATCTACGACAAATGCGTTCATCCATAGCGTCTGCGGTATTTCCGATACGAGACGCTCTTCTGGAAAGACCGGATCTCGTGCTGTGAATACTTCCAATTGGGTCTCATTTGCTTTTCCTTTATCTCCGTTGATAATTTGAATGGATCTATTTTCTTTTCCGACTCTCAGCACTGCTTTCAAAGTAACTGCAATTCGTTCCAGGATGCTTATTGCTTGTATGCCCATCACGTTGACTGTCGTCTTCATCATTCATTCCCCCGTCATCGTGTATTTGGAAAAAGTGTTGTACTTACGATTCTATGTTTTTTTCAAATCATTTCCACTAGAATCGTTCGATGGCATTTTCCAGTGTTAGACAAATCGACGCGACTATGCCGACGAGGAACACAGGAAAGGGACGAACGCTGTCTACGCAAAAGGAATCAACAAGAAAAAAAACATCCCTTCCAACAGCTCTCGCTGCCAGAAGGGATGTTTGACGCATCATGCGTTTTTAATTGCGTTTATTGTTGCGGCGGCGCTCCTGCTCTTGGGCACGGCGTTGTGCGCGGTTTTTCGGATCTGCGTCACCGGAAGTGTCTTCGTCCGGGCGCTCGGAAGGTCCAGAGGTCTGCAATTGATCTGGATCCATACCTTGACCGCGGATTACATCCTGACGCTCCAGGTTTTGGCTGACTTCTGCTTTCATGATGTACATAGCCACTTCTTCTTCAACAGAAGCAACCATGGACTGGAACATTTCGTAGCCTTCAAACTGGTATTCACGCAACGGATCGTTTTGACCGTAGGCGCGCAGGTGAATCCCTTGGCGCAGCTGATCCATCGCATCGATGTGATCCATCCACTTGCTGTCCACCGCACGCAGGATAACCACTTTTTCAAATTCGCGAATCATATCGCCAATCTCAGCTTCACGCTGTGCGTACTGCTTGGAGACTTCGCTTTTCAACAGTTCCATAATTTCTTCCGCTTCTTTGCCTTTCAGCATTTTTGCGGTAATGGTTTCTTCATGCAGGAACATATTGTTGGCTGCATCCGCCAGAGCTTGCAGATCCCAATCCTCTGGTACCTCTTCTTTTGGACAATGCAGCTCGACGTTGCGTTCCAACACGCTGTTTAGCATGCTCAGTGCAATCGCGCTCAGGTCTTCCTGCTCTAGAATGTCGCGGCGCTGCTTGTAGATAACCAGACGCTGCTGGTTCATGACATCGTCGTACTGGAGTACGCCTTTACGAGCGTCGAAGTTGGAGCCCTCTACCCGTTTCTGAGCAGATTCGACAGCACGTGTAACGAGACGGCTCTCAATCGGCATATCTTCTTCCATACCGAGACGGTCCATCATATTCATGATATTGTCAGCACCAAAGCGGCGCATCAGCTCATCCTGCATGGAGAGGAAGAACTGGGAAGAACCAGGGTCCCCTTGACGGCCAGAACGACCGCGCAGCTGATTGTCAATCCGACGGCTCTCGTGACGCTCTGTACCGATGATGTGCAAGCCACCCAGATCGGCTACGCCTTCACCCAGCTGGATGTCCGTACCACGACCCGCCATGTTCGTCGCGATCGTAACCGCTCCATATTGACCAGCACGTGCCACGATCTCCGCCTCACGCTCATGCTGTTTCGCATTCAAGACGTTGTGTGGAACGCCTTTTTGCTTCAGCATTTGAGACAGGCGTTCGGAGTTTTCGATCGAAATGGTACCCACCAGAATCGGTTGACCTTTTTTGTGACGCTCCACAATGTCGTTTACAACCGCGCGATACTTGGCCGCTTCGGTTTTGAATACCAAGTCTGGCAGATCCAAACGAGCCACTGGCTTGTTCGTAGGAATCACGACAACATCGAGTCCGTAAATCTTTTTGAATTCTTCTTCTTCTGTTTTCGCCGTACCGGTCATACCGGACAGCTTTTGGTACATACGGAAGTAGTTTTGCAGTGTAATCGTAGCCAGCGTCATGCTCTCGCTCTGAACGCGCAGACCTTCTTTGGCTTCAATCGCCTGGTGCAATCCATCGCTGTAACGACGACCTACCATCAGACGGCCCGTAAATTCATCGACGATCACGACTTCGCCTTCCTGAACCACGTAGTCTACATCGAGCTTGAACAGGACTTGTGCTTTCAGTGCTGCCGTAATGTGATGGTTCAGGGTCATATGCGCGGTATCGTACAAGTTTTCGACATTGAATGCTTGTTCTACCTTGCTCACGCCGTCATCGGTCAAGGAAACGATCTTCAGCTTTTCATCGATCGTGAAATCTTTTTCCAGCTCCAAACGTTTTACAAAGTGGGAGCAGATGTAATATAGCTCTGTCGATTTATTTGCAGAACCAGAAATGATCAACGGCGTACGCGCTTCGTCGATCAAGATGCTGTCTACCTCGTCAATGATTGCGTAGAAAAGTGGACGCTGTACCATTTGCTCCTTGTACAGCACCATGTTGTCACGCAGGTAGTCGAAACCAAATTCGTTGTTGGTTCCGTAAGTAATGTCGCACGCGTATGCTTCGCGTTTTTCTTCTGCGTTTAATCCGTTCTTGTTCAGACCCACAGTGAGTCCCAAGAAGTTGTAGAGCTGACCCATGATGGTCGAGTCGCGCTCCGCCAAGTATTCGTTCACAGTAACGACGTGAACCCCTTTTCCCTGCAAAGCATTGAGATAAGTGGCCAGTGTCGCTACCAGCGTTTTACCTTCACCAGTCTTCATCTCGGAGATGCGTCCTTCTTGCAGGACCATACCACCGATGAGCTGAACGTCAAAGTGCCTCATACCGAGAACCCGCTTGGATGCTTCCCGAACGACGGCAAACGCTTCATTCAAAATTTTGTCCAGATCTTCTCCCTTTTGCAGGCGGGCTTTGAATTCTTCAGTCTTCTCCCGCAGCTGCTCATCGGAGAGTGCCGCTATGCCTGTCTCCAGCGCATTAATCGCTTCCACGCGCTTAAACATTTTTTTGACTTCGCGCTCATTGCTATCGCCAAAGATCTTTTTAACGAGTCCTAACATGAGGACACCCCTTCCATATGCTCACAAGAAGCGGCAATACCCTGCCCCTTCATGAGAGTGCTCCACATATCCCCAAATAGGGATACAGATTCTCCGAAAATAAACTCTCTCTAAAAATCTATTTTAACAAATCATTTCACATCTACACAAGTAAAGGGAGTTGCCAAATAGCAACTCCCTAGTCTTATACGAGTGATAGGCTATAAAGTTTCGTTATTTTGGTTCAATCAAACCATAGCGGCCATCATTACGGCGGTACACCACGCTTACATCGTTGGTGTCGCTATTTTGGAAGACAAAGAAGTTATGTCCCAGCATATCCATCTGCATGACTGCTTCGTGAGTATCCATTGGTTTTAGATCAAATCGTTTGGTACGGACGATGTCGATGTCCACATCTTCCTCATCGCTCTCTTCAGCAAGCGCCACTGCGACTGGTTGACTATCACGTCCAGCGACCTTACTAGTAGAATCGATTCTCAATTTTCGCATCAGTTTCGTTTTGTGCTTGCGAATTTGACGCTCCAGTTTTTCTACCACCAGATCGATAGCAGCATACATGTCCTCGTGTGTTTCCTCTGCCCGGATAATGACCCCGCCAAGTGGGATCGTTACCTCGATCGTGCCCTCTGCCCGATGAACGCGCATCGTTACTTGTGCATCGGTAGGCTGTGGTGTTTCAAAATATTTTTCGAGACGGCCGACTTTCTTTTCCACATACTCTCTAAGTGCAGCGGTGACTTGAATGTTTTCTCCACGAATGTTAAATTTCATGGTTCCAACCTCCTTCCGTCTATTTAAAGATATTCGCCGCAAATGTAAATAATCCTCCTATTTCTCTTCAAAAAAACGATACTAAATTTTTACAAACAAACAACAATCGACAGAATTTTACCAATACTTACTAGTTTCCCTATGATATAATACCCTAGTAGTCACTCACTCAACCATATTCCGCGGTCGTATATCGCACAGGAGGAATCCTCATGCCAGAGGTGAAACCTTCCCTTTCTATTATCGGAACAACACTCGCACAAGACGTATACAATGAGTACGGCCTGCTGCTCTTGCCTACTGGAGCACAATTACATCAGAGTGATATACGGCTACTAGAAGCCCATCAAGTCAATAAGGTCCATATCGCGGCTACCCATGAAGCGCCCGAGATGCCCACACCCATTCTTCATTGGAACGAAGCGCAAGCCGCACGCGAATACGTGATGGCTGTACAGCAAACGGAGGGATTGTTCAAGCAGATCGCTTCCGGTTCGACCCCGCCTTTAAAGCAATTTAATGATGCGTTTTACCCCTTACTGGATCAAGTGCTTCAGCGTTGGGGATTTCTTCGCTTCATATACATAAAGGAAGGCACTGATAACTATACGTATCGTCATTCTCTCAATGTCGGTATAGTTGCTGCACTAATCGGCAAGATTATGGGGAAATCCGAGCAAGAGATCTATCTTCTGGGACAAATCGGATTGCTGCATGATGTAGGCAAAATGATGATTCCGGATGAGCTTCTTTCCAAACCGGGGCATTTGACGGACGAAGAGTACACCATTATGAAGCGTCACACACAATACGGGGACCAATTGCTCCGATCCATGGAAGATGCTGACGAGCTGATGGCATTGTGTGCATTGCTTCATCATGAACGCTTGGACGGCACTGGCTATCCGGAAGGTCGCACGAAAGATACGATCCCTTTTGAATGCCAGATTATTAGCGTGGCCGATGTTTTTGATGCCATTTGCACAGATCGGGTCTATCGAAGAGGATCATCCCCTTTTGAGGCTGCCAACGTTTTGTGGGAGCAAGCCTGCACGGGAAAATTGAATCCTTTAATCGTCTCCCGCTTCATACACTACATCGTTCTGTTGTACGTCGGTTCCAAAGCCGTTCTCAACAGTGGCGACGATGTGGAAATCATCATGATCCATAATGACGAGCCAATGAGGCCTCTCGTACGGCGCGGCGAGCAATTCCTCGATTTGCGCCAGCATCGCCATCTACGCATCCAGAAAATGAT
This sequence comes from Brevibacillus choshinensis, assembly GCF_001420695.1. Taxonomy (NCBI): domain Bacteria; kingdom Bacillati; phylum Bacillota; class Bacilli; order Caryophanales; family Paenibacillaceae; genus Brevibacillus; species Brevibacillus choshinensis. The sequence continues at coordinate 1,304,543 of NZ_LJJB01000010.1, forward strand.
CAGTTAACATACCAATCCCCCTGTACCCGTTTCATTGGGCAAGGGGGATTTCATGTTTTTCTACAATTTGACGACGTTAGCTGCTTGTGGACCTCGATCGCCTTCCACAATATCAAACTCTACAGCTTGTCCCTCTTCCAGACTGCGAAATCCGTCTGACTGGATGGCTGAGAAGTGGACGAATACATCATCGCCACCCTCCCGCTCAATGAAACCAAAACCTTTTTCTGCGTTAAACCATTTCACTTTGCCTTGCATGAAACAGCACAACCCTTTCTTTTGCAAAAAATTTGGATATGTATCCTGCATGTTCGATTCTAGTGTACCCAAAACACAGAAACCCATTCCCTTTATTTAGGAGTATATCGTTTCTCCAGCCCTCTCACGACTACCCGCGAGAGGAATAGGGTCAGCACTAAATAAATCGCTCCGGAGGTGAGGTACGGCGGGAACCGCTCAAACGTGTTTTTAGCAACGTTAAATGCAGCATATCCTAGCTCTGGCGTCGCAATAATTGCTAATAAGGAAGAATCTTTTAAGAGAGCAATAAACTCGTTCCCCAATGCAGGGAGCATGCGTAGAAAGGCCTGAGGTATGGTAATCAGCCTCATCGCCATCCCTTTGGTCATCCCCAAAGATCGTGCGGCTTCCATCTGACCCGGATCAATCGATTGAATCCCTGCACGAAAGATCTCTGCGATATACGCTGCGGCATTCAAGGTTAAGGCAACAAAGCCGGAAAAGAGAGCTTCCGGTACTTTGGCTTCCGGAAAAAATAGCCCCCAGATACCTGGGATAACGGCCGTATGAATCAACAAGATTTGCAAAAACAAGGGCGTACCGCGAAACAGCTCTACATAAATGGCTGCCGGTGCTTTCAAGTAAATCTTATCCGACAGCTTACCCAACCCGATAAATAGTCCCAGAATGGTCCCACAGATGACGGCTACCGTCGTCAGGAGAACCGTATTCCACACACCTCGAATAAATAATTCCCGATAATCATAGACTACGCTCCAATCCAAGCCCATACCTCCTTTCGATACTCAGGTAAGGCACAAGGAACGGGTCCGTCATTAGACGCACCCGCCCTGCCTCACGCAGCTGTCGTTATTGACCAAAGTACTTGTCGTTGATTTCTTTCAGCTTGCCGTTTTCCTTGATGGTTTTCATGCCTTGGTTGATCTTGTTCAGCAAGTCAGCGTTACCTTTTTTCACGATGATTCCGTAATGCTCGACTTCAAAGGAATCATCCTTGATCAGCTTGAACTTCCTGTCTTTCATTTTTTTCGCATAGTCCTGCAGTACTGCGTTGTCAGCTACTACAGCATCTACACGGCCAACGAAGAAATCGTCAACAGCAGACGGAGTATCGTCGTATCCTTTGATGCCTTCATACGTATCGCCAAATGCCTTTTTCACTACCTGCTCACCAGTCGTAGCAGATTGCACCCCGATTTTCTTGCCTTTGAGATCAGCCAATTTGGTGACTGAGGTCCCTTCCGGTAACAGAATCAACTGGTTTGCTTCAAAGTAAGGATCCGAGAAATCATATTTTTGTTTGCGTTCATCTGTAATCGTAACTGCGGAAATTCCCAAATCAACATTTCCTTTGTCAATGCCGTCAAACAACGGATCCCACCCGGTATTCTTCACTTCAATCTTGAAGCCGGCAGCATCCGCCACAGCCTGAACTACCTCAATGTCAAAACCAGTGATTTTGTCCGCTTCCATTTTTTCAAATGGTGGATAAGCAGCGTCCGTACCTACTACATACACTTTGCTATCCCCTGCTGCCGCTCCAGAACCGCCTCCCGAAGCTTGCTGACCACCCGCTCCACAGGCTGAGACCAAAAGTCCTACCCCTACGGTCAACGCAAGTGTTGCTAACCACTTTTTCCCGATCTTCACCTGAAAAACCCCCTTGATTCTATCTCTGCATTTTGGTTTATCCCCAGTGATATCCACAACATAATCATGTGTTTATGGCGTTCTCCACAGAGTTATCCACATTATCCACATGGAATTGTGCACAAGCTGGGCATAACAATTCCTTGCTCATTACACGGCTTTTTTTGCATCCGGATACAGATAACAAGACCATGTCGAACAAAAAGTTGTTAGAAAAAAAAGAAAGATTCCTGTCAGATATACTTCTATCTGATACACAGGAATCCTTCTTACTAACCGGACTATTTGCAGAAAAATAGAATTATTCTTTTTCCGCTAAAATGATAATTTCCACTCGACGATTGCGCGTACGGTTCTCTTCGTTCGAATTATCCACGAGTGGCTTGTATTCTCCCATACCCGCTACTGTAAATCGAGAGGAAGGTAAAGTATACGCATCAACCATTTCCCGCATTACCGCAATAGCGCGCCCTGTGGACAGCTCCCAGTTCGTTTTGTATGGACTACGGGCAATCGGCACATCATCCGTGTAACCCTCAATTCGCACTCGGTTGCCAAACTTCTGCAGCACTCCCGCTACAGTACCTACGACCTGCTGCCCTTGCTTCTTCAAATCTGCCGAACCACTGGAGAACAGGATGCTAACAGGCAGGCGGATGCGCAATCCTTCTTCCGTTTCTTCAAAATCGAGATTCAGTTCTGCCAAAGCAGAGGAAAGCTGTGTACGGACCGTCTCCATGTCTCGCATGGCTGCGTCGTTTTCCGCGGACCCTACCGGCGGCGGAGGCTTAATCGCATCTGGTACTGCTGGCTTCTCGCTCTCAGAGCCTGTCAGCGACTTTTTCTGTGCTTCTAGCTCGTGCACTTCCCTCTGTAGCTCCAGCTTTTGTAGATTCAACAGATCCAGGCTCTCGTGGACTTGCTGCAGCGTCGCTTGCTGCTTCGCGGTTTCCTTTTTAGCCTCTTCGCGCTGGGACTGAATATTGGTCGTCTGAGAAGCCGCAATAATCACCACGATGACGAACAGCAAAGTAATCAAGTCGCTATAGCTGAGCAGCCAGCTCTTTTCTAGCTCCTTTTCATCGTACAGCCGATCGTCATGCATAGTGATCCTGCCTTTCAATCGTTCCTTTCATGCTACCTGACTCTTTAATCAACACCAGCTTCTGGTCACCCGGCAGGAACGAATTCAGTTTTTCAAACAACAGACGTGGTGTCTCCATCCGTTGCAAGCCAATGCACCCTTCGATATAGAGACGCTTTTCAAACATCTCCCGGTCGTACAGATCCATCATCCGGTAGTAGCATGGCAAGGCAAACAGATTGGCCAGCAAGGCACCATACAGCGTCGCAACGACTGCCGCGCTCAGGCTATGTCCCGTTACGGTGAAGTCGGATAGAGATTTCAGTACCCCCGTCATCCCGAGCAAGGTACCCACGAGCCCCATTCCTGGTGCAAGCAAGCTAATTAAACGGAAAAAGCCAGCAGATTGCTGGTAGCGATACTGCTCCCCTTTTAGCTCGTTTTCCATGATGAGACGCAGTTCGTCCTCAGGCACTCCCTCGATTGCCAACAGGCTGCCGCGTTGCACGAAAGAGTCCTTTTCTTGCTGGAGCTCTTTTTCGAGAGCGATGTAGCCTTGTTCTTTTTGAACCAGCGCGTAATAGTAGAAGCGCTTGATCGTGTCCTCGACGTTGCTCTCCCGTCCGTGGATGAGCAGGCGCGTGATTTTTTTCAAGTCCAAGTGTTTGCGTTTGATCGCGTAGGAAATCACGACAGACAGCGCTACGAGCTCGAGGGCTGTCGGGTTTAACAGATCGGCGAGACTGCCGTTCAGGTAGACCGCGTGGATGAAGATGAGAAGGACGGCTCCGATCAGGAGGAGCGAGCGGCGTTTTGTGGACAATGGTGTCACCTTCCTAGTGTTTTCAACAGATGTTTCCAGTATAGCAGAACATGGAAACGGCAAGGCAGAGGCTAAAAGTCGCGACAGTGAAGGAAAAGATAGGAAATGACGATAACAAGAGTGAAAGGCAAATCTAGCAAAGAGGTGAACAACTATGAATGCAGTTCAATTGCAACAAGCTGTTAACGTCAGTGTCATGAAACAGGTGCAGGATACTGCCCAAGCGCAAGCGTCCATCCTGCTGGAGAGTCTTGGGAATACGACGCAGAGCGTTCAGGCGCAGGCTAGCCATCCGTCTTTGGGCAAAACCATTGATATTCGTGCATAAGAATTGAGCCTCGAAAAGAAAACGACCGGTTTCCCGGCCGTTTTTTTATTTTTTACGGTCAAAAAACGCCCCGTACCCGCTTGGTCCCATGTCTTGATACGTGTTCATTGCCATCTTGCTGCGCTGAACATTGTTTAACTGCTTTTGCACACCTTGCTTTCGGCCGTCCATGAGAGGGAGCAGGCGCTGATTGATCTCGTAGACTTGGGTCAGCCGCTGTCGCTGGGAGGCGGTGAGTGCCGCACCATCGATAGAGCTCTCCCGCATCTGCCCGATCAGCTCTTCACGCTCGTCCAAAATCGTGAGCCATCCTTCAGGGTCCGAATCCTTCAACGTCACCGCTTGCTCGAGACGCTGAGTTGCCTCAAGCATACGGTCTATGAGAGAATCTATCATCTTTTCCATTTGTATACCTTATCCTTGCTTTTTAGCCAGTTGTATGGCTTCTTTCCACGTGTCGCGGAATTGGACGAACAGATCTTCTACTTCAGTAAGGATATCAAGATCCTTTCGCACATTCGCCTCAATTGTGCGCTGGAGCATGTACTCGTAGAGCTTGGCAAATTCTTTGGAGATCGGGTAATCGTTATTCAAGGTGGACATTAACTCGTACAAGATGTTTTGTACTTTGAGAGATGCTTCATGAGCTTTTGCTACATTTTTTTCTTCAATTGCGCTTTTCGCCTGCTTAATGAACTTAAGCGCACCGTTGTACAGCATCAATGTCAAATCGGCAGGAGTCGCGGTTGTTACTTGATTTGATTGGTATGTCTGAGCAGCATTTTGCAACATCTGCATCACTCCTTGTTAGCTCTTGCCTAGCATTTGGGTGAACCAGGAACCTTGAGATTGGGATTTCGACATCGCTTGTTCCATTGCTGTAAACTGTTTATAATAGCGGTCTTCAATTACTTTTAGACGGTCTTCCCATGTCTCAATATCATCATTGGTTTGTTTAATTTTCTTACCAATACTACTGTCGTCATAGAGGGTTCCTGTTGCCCCTGCTTCTTTAATGACCTTGTTCATGATGTCATCCAGTTTTGTATAGAGACGTTGAGCGATACCGGTTTCATTATACTTCGTAGCTGGATCAGTATTGCTACTATAGTTTGCAAACAGTTTCACTACATCGTCGCCATTGTTTCGGATGGCTTCGCGAAGCTTTGTCTCATCAATGTAAAGTTTTCCGTTTTCTTGATAGGCATTTTTACCACTTGGTGGTCCACCGATTCCAATCTCTGAAAGGGTATCAAACGCAGTATTTACACCTGACACTTTTAACGGAGAGCTGATCGCACGGCGCAGTTCAGTCAACCCATTTGAAAGGATAGGGTCACGTAAAAGAAGACCACTTTTAGCCATCCCCTGCATTTTTTCAGCTGTCGCTTCAGGTAATGCCTCTATCTCACTGTCAAGCAATGGTTGGTAGCTTCTGTATCTAGGTTCGGAGATTTTCGTATTAATCTTGTCAATAACTTCATTATATTTTGTTACAAAATCTTTAACCATATTAAAAACAGATTCTTCATCTGTTTTGGTGTTTACGCTAATAGGTGTACCTGTATTTACTTGCTTAAATGTAAATTCGACGCCGTCAAAAGATAGGGTATTCGTTCCCTTTAACGTCTGCGTAACACCATTAATGACAACTTGGCCATCTTGACCTTCTGTTCGGAAAGTTGAATCTTTAGCAGCAGTAGGAATGCCCAGATTGTTACTGGCACTGGCACTAATCGTAAAATATTTTTTAGGGTTAGCTGGATCCGTGGAATCAGTAAGTAGTTTGTCTGTACCTTGAATGGAATTAAAAATTATTTGCCCATTCACAAGCTTTGCTTCTACTCCTACCCCTGCCCCTGCATTCGCTTCCTTTAGTTTCTTATTAATAGCATCTACTGAGTCATTGCTTGATACTGAAATCGTAGTAGAGTTGATGGTGAGATCAAAACCATTCCCGTTAATACTGGAAGAGGAATTCGTCACACCTGTGGTAGTAAAACTGGCAGCTGCAGGCATTTCTGCTTTTGCTAAACTATTAACCTGGATAGAATACGACGAAAACTTCGGACTTCCAACTACTTTTGCCGATACGATACTTTCATTGTCAGAGGATACTGTCTTTTTATTGAAAGTACTGGAAAGACGGAGATTTTTAATTGAGTTTTGTAAATCGGCCAACAGCGTGTTCATTTCCCGGTAGCCGTCACGTTTCCACTCGTAAGTCGCCTTGCTTCTCTGCAAACGGTTCACTGGTTCCCGTTGTGCTTTCATTAAGTCACTTACGATTTTTTCTGTATCCATCCCTGATGCCATGCCGCTAATGCGAATACCCATTGTTTCCTCCTCCTATCTTTTCTCGTCAACAAGCAATCCGATCATCTCATGCATTTGCGCTACCATATCCATCATCTTCTTGGATGGAATCTCTCGTACAACCGTGTTATCCGTGTCACTGACGATTTGAACATAATACTCGTTTAATTTCTCATGCAATGTAAATTTGAGATGTGTGGAGCTCGACAGCATAAATTTGTTCAAACTCTCTACTTGCCGTTCCATATCTTCCTTAGAAAGCTTTTTCTCCCCCTGAATCGGAGCCTTTGTTTCACTCGGTTGAACTCCAGGTTGGTTTCCAGTTCCCCCTACAAATTTGTCTGTATACGGAACTTTTCCGTTCCCAGCCATGTTACTCCCTTGAATACTCACAACTTTCCCTCCCCTAATGGTTACCTTTACCATTATTATCGGAAAAATATATGACAGAGTTTACTTTTCTTACTGGTGCAATTTTTCGTTCATTATGGTTTCTACAATGGTAAAGTCTAGTTTAGTATCAATATCTAGCGAACGATCTTTTGGCATAGCATAACCAGTTGTCTCAGCATGTAAAAACGTACGATGCTGCTGCAACCAGGATGACTTCGCTACGTATACTGCACCGTTCAACACAAAGACATCAGGAGCATCCTGCCTTCTCAGCACGGGCTGTTCTGCTTCAAGAATAGGCAGCAGTTTACCAGAATCCGAAAGTTGGTACATCCAAAATGGTGATTTATCTGAATGTGTTACAGATACGCAAGCATTTGCAGCCTCTCTCACACATTGCTCGAGACAAGCATCAATATCTTCTGTAATACGAAGTGGGGAAGTTGGCTGAAGCAGCAATGTGAAATCATACCCAGGTAACATTTCCATTGCATGAAGAACTGGATCCATCCCTGGCGTATGGTCTTGAGCTAGCTCCGCAGGCCTCAAAAACGGAACCTCGCAACCCCACTCCCTTGCAACCTCTGCAATTTCCTCATCATCTGTGGAAACAATCAACTGATCAATGTACGAAGATTTTTTTGCAGCCTCAATCGTCCAAGCAATCAAAGGCTTCCCTGATAAATTTCGGATGTTCTTCCTCGGGACTCCCTTCGATCCACCACGAGCAGGGATAATTGCCAACACAGATTTATTATCTATCATCCAAATACCTCCGCAAATTCCATGTTGGCTCTCTCAAAATCGGATAATCGTCCAATGTCCAGCCAATATTCTCGTATTGGAAAAGCAGTTGTATATAATTTTTGCTTAATTAGGCTATCAAATAGAGTAGGCATATCATAAAACTCATTGTTGGGAATATAATCTAAAGTAGTAGGATCCAGCAGATAAATTCCTGCATTAACAAAATATTTCTGTACAGGCTTTTCCTCAATACCAATAAGCTTTTGTCTATCCAATAGAGCAACGCCGTATGGGACTTGGTGGGTAAACTCCCTTACGCACATGGTCCCTTTTGACTGGTAAGAGGTATGAAAGTCTAATAATTGTTCAAAATTTACTTTGGTTAATAAGTCCCCATTAATTACAAAGAAAGGTTTAGTCGGACGAAGAGGTAGTAAACTTAAGGCACCTGCTGTGCCCAATCTTTTGTTTTCCTCAATGTATGAAATTTGAACCCCCCAACGGGAGCCATCTCCAAAATAATCACGAATCATCTCTGCTTTATAATTGACAGAAATATAGAAATGATAGAATCCATATTCAATAAAGTTCATTAGGATCGTTTCTAAAACAGGACGTTCTCCCACCTTTAACAATGGTTTTGGACATTCATCTGTAAGCGGACGAAGCCGTGAACCAAGTCCACCAGCCATTAGAACGACAATATTATCCCGCTTATCCGGCTGCATCAATTCTTCCAGCGTCTCAACCTGAATGACACAGCCATCTTCGTCTAGCACGGGTATTGCTCTTAACTGCTTAAATTTCATCAATTGCAAAATATTTTCTTTTGTATCATATACTGAAGCCACGATTGGGAACGGATTCATTACACTTTCAATAGGATCGTTTAGCGTTTTACCTTTTAACAACCCTCTACGAATATCACCATCTGTAATTGTCCCCAGAAGTCGCCGTTTATCATCTACAACAATACCTATTTGCTTAGCTCCTGAGTCTATGATTTCAAGGGCTTTTAAGATTATCGTTGTAGGGGTAACTAAGATTTTTTCCCAATTCAACATGGCTATACCTCCTCTGCAGGAACACCGACTACTTTTACGCCTTCTGCAACGTTTCGAATGACTACTGAGCCAGCCCCGATGACGCTGTTCTTTCCGATACGTACACCTTGTATTACTATGGCACCTGCACCAATATGTACGTTATCTCCTATTGTCACATCACCACAGATGACAGCGCCCGGAGCTACATGAACGTTATCTCCTATACGGCAATCATGTTCGATCGTAGCCCTCGTATTAATGATGGTGTTAGCACCAATGTTACATCCTGGCTGTATAATTACCCCCGCCATTAGCTGTACACCTTCTAAAAGCACAGTGTCTTTAGGTAAAATAACTGAGGGATGAATTACATTTTCGAAATGAAATCCTATATTTTTAAATGAATAAAAGATATCCTTTCGAATACCTGGATATCCAACTGAACCAATTCCATTTACCAATTTATATTGAGTAGGGTCAATGGAACGAACTACATCATCTGTCCCTAATCTTATAATCCCATAAATAGAATCGATTTGGTCTAGCGTATCCGGTGTCGTGAATCCTTTTACATTACAACTGGTCATCAGGAGGGTATTCATAATTACTTTTGAATGCCCTCCTCCCCCTAATACAATTATAGGTACTCTCATTCTCTGATCATCTCGTCCTCTTGATAAGAACGTGTTGCTTTTTTGCCTAACCAAGACCAAAACTGCATTGGTGAAATCCCTCCTGCTGGACGCTTAACCGTCAAATTTTTGGCAGAATATATTTCACCTTCTCGAATATCACAAGCTGCAACGAGACTTTTTTGGGCAACTTCTTTATTCTTCCGCTCAGAACTTGTAGGGATTTTCGTTACCGATCCCAATGCACTTTCAACCTCGCGAATAGACTTTACCATCTCAAAAAGTTCTGTTGGATTTAATGAAGCCTTGTGATCCGGACCAGGCAATTCTTTATCTAGAGTAAAATGTTTTTCAATTAAACATGCCCCTCGAGCCACTGCTGCAATTGCAACCGAAATACCACTCGTATGATCAGATAAACCAACTCTCAGATGAAACGCATCTTTTAAGGTATCCATAGATTTAAGATTCACATCACGAAAAGGCGTAGGATACTCAGTAGTGCAATGGAGCAGCGTAACGTTTTTTTTCAACGCTTCTTGACCTTGCTCTGAGAAATAGGCTTGATCGAATTCACTAATGGAAGTAGGCTCACTGGATCTGGTATACCCAAAGGCCAATACACTTAAAGCCGTTTCAATCTCACCCAGCTTACTCATGCCAGTTGAAAGAACAATAGGTTTTCCAGATTGAGCAACATGAAGTAGAAGTGGTGCGTTTGTCAAATCGCCAGATGATATTTTGATAACGGGTACATCAAGTTCCTTAATAAGAAAATCAGAGCTTAATTTATCAAATGGAGTTGAAAGGAACTGTATTTGTTTAGAAAGACAATGTTGTATCAATACTTGGTGGGCTTGATGACTTAATTCTAGTCTTTTCAGCATTTCAAATTGGGATTCAGAATTTCCGGTATTCACCTTTTGATATTCAGCTTTTTCTGCAGTTTTGCTTACCAAAGACTCTGCTCTAAAGGTTTGAAATTTCACTGCATCCGCACCCGCAGCAGAAGCAACATTGACTAACTCTATGGCCATCTCTAGCGAACCATTGTGATTCACTCCTGCTTCTGCAATGATGTATGCCCTCATTTTTACAATATCTCCTTTAGTAACATGAATGCCTCGGCCGCTTCACATCCCGCAGCTACTCCTCTAACCATCGCCTGCGCTTGTACAGCTTGTTCACTTCTCGGGAAGGGGAAGGCACCCATTTCGCTTTGAAAAACCTTTAATATATCCAGCTTTTTATGTAAATAAGGCTTGATATCGATATACACGTTTGGCCGAAATCCATTATTATCTGGATTGATCCCGAAATCTGTCTCGGACAATGTTTCGTAAGCGAGCACTCTTTTTACAGAACTGTACCGAAACCATTTACTACATGAAACAACTGCATCAAATACTACTTTATGATCTGTATGAACATCTCCGCGATAAGGCAAGTACATAATTTCCGGTTTCATTTCATTAATTACAGCCCCTATCTCAGAGACAATACTCTGCATAGGAATTGTATCGAGGTTCGTCGTCGGGAGTTTAAGGTTGTATACATTTTTAAAACCGTACATCCTCTTAACTTGTTCTATTTCCCGTTCTCTTCGATTGATTTGCTCTTCGGTATGCCCTAATTTAGCATGCATCCCAGTAACAATGAGCCAGTCTACTTCATCTCCATTAGCGATATGTTTGAGCAACGTTCCCCCGCAACCAAGGGTCTCATCGTCTGGATGTGGAGCAATAACAAGTACCTTTTTCATATTTGAGCGTCTCCTCTTCTCCTTAATAGGTAATTTTCTTCGCCAGCAATTTTTCTCGAGGAGGTAGCGACGATAAGATTTGCAAAGATTTTTCGACCATAAACCCATCACCGTATATAAACTGATCCTTTTCAAGTTCACTTATATATTCATGGTCGTACAATGCTTTTTGCAATGCATTCCATACTTCTTTCTCATTCGCAGGTACAAATTGGACGTTCTTCCCGGAAATTCTTCCTTTTTGACGCTCTCCTACATTTACGGATGGTAAACAAAGAAACGGAGCCTCATGCACGGCCAATGAAGAATTTCCAACCAAGCACTTTGCATTTCTCAGTAAATTGACAAATAGATTACGCTCTAAATTCTTATAAAGATGTACTTGAGGATGATGAGTATACTCATGTAGAACTTTTACGATATCTTGGGAGCCGGGATCGCTGTTTGGAGAACCAATGAAGATATCTAGGCCTGTTTGTATACATTGTTCAATGCATATTCTTAATTCTGCCACGGCTTGCGTCACATTTGAATTTAATGGATGATAGATTAGCACGATATAATCCTTCGTGACGCCCTCTCCTAATTGGCCAGCTATCTCCTCAACACTTAGAGTTGGCTCTGTCCGTAAGCGATCGATACCTGCGCTCCCTACCGTAAAAACTCTCCAAGTCTCTTCGCCAAGTTTTTGGATTCGTTCCGAATGCTCTTCCATCATGGTCAGATGAATATGACTTAGTTTCGTTGTGGCGTGCCTAATTTGCTCATCGACATTTCCGCCTTCTGGATTCGTATTGTCCCCTCCAGCTAAATGGACGACAGGTATATTCATATAAGAAGCAGTTAAAGATCCGATAATTGCTTCCTCTCGGTCTCCAAGGATTAGCAGTAAGTCAGGCTGTTCTCTCACGAAAGTCTGTACAAGTGATTGCATTAAGATGGAAGACGATTTTGCTTTGCTCGAAAAAGAATCGGCGTACAGCAAGTTTTCTATTCTATCTACGATTCGAAACTGATCCTTTTCTATTTGCCGGACAGAATAATCATGCAAAGGGGACAAATGAGCCCCAGAAACAATTACACCTAGATTGAAGTCAGGGTGATTATCAATTCCTTTCAATAATGGATACAAAAGATCGTATTCAGACCGAATCCCAGAAAGAGCAAGTATATTCATTTTTTTATTGCCACTCATAGATTGGCACCCTTTTCGTAACTAATGATCCAATGCTTTCCGTGATATTGGCCAAAATCATATCCAAATTCACCTATGGTCAACTTTTCATTGGGGAAGCATTTGGAGAGATTGTCTTTATCAACGATGATGACGACTGCTCCCTCTTGGCCAGGTACAGTAGATTCGTATAAATGATCACCTAATGCACGACTGTGGGTATGTGAAAAGTCGCCTACCGCTCCCATGGTTCCAAGAAATATTCCGCCACTTCGGAGTACCCTATTAATTTCTTTCATGGCAGCGAAAAAACCAGGCCAGTCATTATAGTAAAGAACTTGCCACGCAACAACTACATCAAATGAATTGTCTGGAAAAGGAATTCTCCCATCGGTTAGTAGCTGCAAATCAGGAGAAACTCCCATAGATTCCAATTTGCTTTTCAATTGCGTGATTGCACTTTCACTAATCTCAACACCGGATACCTGGTAGCCTTTTCTACAAAAGTGAATAAAATCAGCTCCACCACCAAATCCGTAATCTAAAATTTCCTTGTGTTTCTCACTATTCAAAAGTCGATGTGAAACTCTAACTAGGACATCATTGGGATAGGACATTCCAATGTTTGAAGAGTGATAGATGTCATCCCACAACTTCACATTTGTCTCTCTGGCGTTCATATAACTTCTCTCCATCCCTATATCTTAAGTAGAAAATAAATACTCCTGTATTACGTCATCAGATGAATTTACTAACATATCAATCATTGACAGTCCCGCGATAAACTCACCATGAACTTGTGGATATACAGGTGGTATTGATTCAAGATAATTAATTTCGATACCCGAGTCGGCAAATTTTTTTTCATCTAGGTAACTTTTAGAGCCATATCCGCTAATATACTCAGTAGCACACAGCTCTTTACAAATATTAAGCACTAAATCTGACTTTTCTCCGCTAACTTGAAGTTCTGATAAAAGTACAACCTGAGTCTCAATCTTTAAACTATCCATTAAAAACGTAAAAAAAGCCTGATTTACTTCAAATAAAGTAGAATATTTTTGTTCAAAAAGGAACGCTATTTGATCGACATAATTTCCCCACTTTGGTGCTGAGCGATATGAGCTTTGAATGGATTTCCAATGCTTCATCATCCATCTATCCGATACCATTCTTTTTTCCGAGATGAAGTCAGTTAATTGCCCGGTGACTGGTATCGTCAACCAATAGTCACTGTTTTTATCTCTTATTTTATTTCGATTTTGCACACCATTTTTTTGGTATTGAACACTGTCCATCACAACGAATATGTCAGACATTGCGATCTTCTTAAAGTACGGTGCCCAAGGTATATATTGGCTCTGGTGTATGGATATTTTAGTCATCTATACCTCCGAACAACGTCACTAATATAGCAAATATTATCCAAGGTTAGTTTTTCGTGGAGTGGCAAGGAAAGTACCCTATTACTCCACCATTCAGCATTCTCAAAATCCCCTTCTATTTCAAAGAGCTGATGTAATAAATGAGAACCTAACGCCCAAGCCCCGATACCACTTTCTCTTAAACTTTCAGAAATCTTTTTTGCAGAATGATGCTCTAGTATTAATTGATATCTAAAGGGCACCTCTGGCTGAAGCCTTGCAGGATAGCCTAATTCTTGGTCATACTTCTCCACTAATTTATTTCGGTAACTTAAAATCTCTTGGTATCTCTCTAACTGCGAAATTAGCATTGCACACTGATAGTCAGATACTGGTGAATGTATTCGAAATGGAACCTCACGCTCGTAAGAATGATCTGAGTGATCCGGGTCTAGAAAAACAGAAAGCCGAGCATAATAATCTTCCTGTCTAGTAACAATCCCTCCACCATACCCCATTGTAAATAGCTTTGTAGGAGAGAAGGACATCACAGTCAAATCAACGTGTTGGCTGATCGTTGGCGAAAATCTTTGTGCAATATCTTCAATTACTAGAAAGTCACTTTCAAAAAAAGGCTTTACGTTTTGGGTGAGACCAAACATCTGTGGAATAATCACTACATTTTTTCCACTTGTAGATTTTTTCCTTATTGCTTGTTCAAGACTAATTAATGGAGTTTCCTTTTCCACATCTACAACGATCGGCGTTACCCCTAACGAACGAACTGCGTGGTAAACAGATGGGCAAGTAACTGTTGGTATCAGTACGTTGTCGTTACAATTTACATTGGCAGCAACGAGAGCAGCTTGTAGAGCCGCAAATCCCGTGTTTGTAAGTTTTGAATAAGCCCCGCCCATAAAAGACGCGAGTTTACTCTCTGCTAACTTCATTGTTTGACGACCGGAAAAATCGCCCGTTCTTATGGCACTTATTGCTGATTCAATAGCTATATCATTAAAACCAGGATAACTATGGCTGATTATCTGGCTCATATTTGTTCCCCCGTTGATTGTCTATTTAGCCAAACCTGGACTGCTCGGGATATTTACGATTCTCTTTGCTAAACTTCCGACCACTTCTAACGTCATTTTTGGACAATCTTTATACATGGAAATCTCGTGAAGGGGTGTCCATATCGGTCTCGTCATTATCCCCTTCTCATTGGTGAGCTTCAGGATTTCTTCCTGTTTATCAGCATATGTCTCATCTAGCAATAGCACTTGCAACCAGTAATTGCTTTTTGCAAACGATGGCTCTTTAAATAACTCGACTCCCTGCAATGGATCAATGACATTTGCATATATATCAGTTAACGCGCGCTTTTGTTTGATGAATTCGGGAAGGACTTCGAGTTGGGCACAACCTAAAGCGGCATTTATATTCGGCAATCGATAATTAAATGCTATTTGATCGTGATCAAAAGCCCACGCGTGCGGTTTTTTAGCTGTCGTTGTGATGTGCTTGGCCATCTTCGCTAATTCATCACAGTTGGTGAGGATTGCTCCTCCTCCTCCTGTTGTGATTACCTTGTTACCATTAAAACTAACAGCAGCAACTTTACCCCAATTCCCTGTATGAAGTCCTTTATAGAAAGAACCTAGTGATTCAGCAGCATCTTCTACCATCTCTATATAGTAACGTTGACAAATATCTAAAAGCGGGTCCAAATCAACTGGGTGCCCAAATGTATGCATAGGTATTACAGCCTTAATTCTTCGACCGGTCATCTTGTTATAGTAACCGTCCTTGCGTACTTCCCCAATCTCTTGTAAATACTGATCCAGCTTCTTCGGGTCAAGCCCTAATGTATCGTAACAACTATCTACAAAATGGGGAATCGCTCCACAGTAAGAGACAGCATTAGCCGTGGCGATAAAAGTCAATGCTGGTACCAACACTTCATCATTGCGTTCGACACCAACCAGCTTGAGGCAAATATGTAATGCAGCTGTCCCATTCACTACTGCTATCGCGTGCTTTACTCCAGTGTAATCTTCTAGCATTGATTCGAACTTGTTTACATACTTTCCAACAGAAGAAACCCACCCGGTATCAATGCAATCTTTTACATACGCCCATTCATTACCTTGGAAACTTGGCTCATGAAGCGGTATCGTATTTGTCTGAGCAGTTAAAACACTTTGCAACATTTCAACTATAGTTTCGGCTTGCACTGTTTTCGTCATATATTGTACATCCCCGATTTATACTGTTGCAGATTTGACGGTGTGGTAAACCAGTCGATCGTCTCTTGCAACCCTCTTTTGAAGCCGTCACGTTCTCCATACAAAGGATACCAGCCCAGTAGTTTTTGGGCTTTGCTATTATCTGCCCATAGTCGTTCCACTTCACTCTTTTCTGGACGCAATCGTTGATCTTCCGTGATGATCTCGAGGTCCGCTCCCATCAATTCGGAGATGATCTGAGCTGTCTCTCCAATTGAAATCTCGTAGTTGCTTCCGATGTTAATCACTTCTCCGATCGATTGATCAGATTGAGCAACTGAGATAAATCCACGCACAGTGTCCAACACATAGTTAAAATCACGAGTAGGATGAACCGATCCCAATTTAATTTGCCTTTGGCCGCTTGCAATTTGTGTGATAATCGTAGGGATGACAGCCCTAGCCGATTGACGTGGTCCATACGTATTAAAGGGCCTAATAATCGAGACCGGAAGATTAAAAGAATTATAAAAGGAGATCGCCATTTGATCTGCCCCTATTTTACTCGCAGAGTAAGGCGATTGCCCTTGAAGCGGATGATCTTCCGTAATAGGAACATACTTGGCAGTGCCATATACTTCACTTGTTGAAGTATGAATTACCTTTTCCGTCTCCAGCTCACGCGCTGCTTGCAAAATGTTTAATGTCCCTTTGATATTCGTGTCTACATACGTATCAGGTGAATGGTAGGAAAAAGGGATTGCAATCAATGCAGCAAGATGAAGTATCACGTCACAACCCTGCATCGCTTTCTTCACACCGTGTGGATCACGAATATCGCCTGAAAAAATTTCTACTTGATTCTTTATTTCAAATGCGGCGTGATCTAGCCATCCCCAAGAATTGAAGGAATTATAGTTAACAAACGCACGTACTTCGTGCCCTTGTCTCACAAGCTCTTCTGTTAAATGAGAGCCTATAAATCCGTCTGCGCCGGTTACCAGTATTTTCTTACCCTTGAGGTTCATTATTCGACCACCAATCTGTTAGACTACTGTTTCCTCTGCATAGATGCGACCATACGTCTCTTCTAGAACTATCTTCATGATCTTTGTATCATTCGTACAACTCTCAACATATTTCGAGAATTGATGTACTACTTTCTTGGCTTTTTCCAGGGGACTCGTATGGAATCTAACTTCCTCGAATAATTTCATAACAATCGCAAAACCTAAACTGTTCATTCGTTGGATAATCTTCAAGTTGAATTGGTTTTGCTGCAAACGGTCAAATAATTTGTCGAATTTATTGAATGCCTTTTCCAACTGAACTACGTTGCCCGTAGATATGTAAGCTTCCATTTCGTCAAGGAGATCACGAAAGCGATTAAAAATGCGACTTAAATCATTGCAAGATTCCTCAAGTTGCCGAAACTGTTGCATTAAATATGATTGATCATAATCTATATTAGGTTCTAAGTCTCTTAACCAATTACGATTTAACGTTTCCTGCTCCAATAGCTTTTCAGAAATAATCTCTTCAAGTGGCATAAAGGTTGTTCCCGCAATTCGAGCACCGCCTTTTGTCGCGTTCAATATATTAACTGGCTGAATGGAGGATATCAAATCTTCCATTTCTACTCTCATTTCTGCATGACCACGGCTACTCAAAATGATATTGCCGTAGACATTTTCAACTTCAACCGCTGTTTCTTTCTGTTCTTTCGTTGTTGCAGGGTTGATATATGCGATTCCTTTTGCGTAATACTCGTCCCCCAAATATCCAAAATTTTGCCCCACAAGGATTATTGGAGAGCATCCTATATCATGTAATACATTCATGGTAATGCTCGATATTGTCCTCAATCTTTGTGATGTTAGTAGTTCTCCTTCATTTTGTCTCTTTATCAATAAATCCACGATGGAATCATTAAGAACAAAAAAGTTCGCTAGCTTGCCCGGATATTTTCCCAGTGTCTCATAACCGATCGTTGATCCAAATATAAGCGGAATCTCCGTTATGTTGTCCTCTATTATTTTTTCAAATACTTTCGCATTCATTACACTTCCATCATAGGAGAAAGCAGCATCTGGATAAATTCCATGTGCAACCAACGAGTTGATAGCCGAACCAACAGAGAATATGTATGCCAATCCTTCTTCCTTGATTTTTCTGAGGTTATCATATTCATCATTAAGCGACGGTCCTGCTGCAACTATAATCGCTGGTTTATCCTTGAATATTTGTTTATGCCCATGTAAAATATTGGGTAATTTTATCATATAAGGTAGATTTTTCAGTCCGTTTATTGCTTCCCTTTTTGAAAAGATTAAACGAGTCGCTATCATCTCTTTATTCTCGTACACAGATTCACGGAATACTTTTACAAAATGTCGGGTTGATTCCGGGTATATCCTATCATAGCTATTGAGTATGATAATTTTTACTTCCTTATCTAAAAGATGCGTGTATTTACGTAAATTCAATTTTAAATCTTCATCACTTCTCTCGATCATCACATTCAGCAATCGTTTACTTGGCTGCCACATGCTAAGATCAAAAACGGATAGAAACTTAGTGAAAATCGAGATATTTGGTTCATAAAGAGAGAAAGTAACATCGGGGTATTGCTTTAGAAATGCCTCAATATGGTATCCCAGACCAACACCATAAAACAAAACATGCTGACTTTGGTCAACATCTTGTATGGTGTTCACAAATCTCTCTGCATCTGCTACTGGATCATATTTGCTGTGGATATAGTTCCAACCGGATTCGATTTGTACTGAAAGCGTAGGTAATTGATTTCTTGTCACTTCTATGCGAACATGATCTTCATTCTCTTTTTTTTCTGTTATCTGATTCCAAACACTAGGATAATGAGCCTTCAGAACTTGTATATTTTCAGTTAGTATCAATACTCTTCCCTCCCTTTGCAGGCGACAGAGCATCTCGTGCTTTTTCAAAACGCGGGATGATCTCGAACTGTATAATGTCCCCAATCAGTCCTGTATCTTGTTGATTCACAGCCATTTCCAGATTACTGACCTCTTCACGATACTCCAAAATAGAGTGAGAGTCCGTATATTCTGCAACTTTACTGATCCATTCGATACTCTCAATAAGCTTCCCTAAGTCGTTCCACGTTTCCGCGGATGGACCATTGTAAAAATCATGGTAAAGCGTCTCGAGCAATGGCAAAGCGTTACACAAATACTGCTCAACGGAGAGTAATGTGTCCTCCTTCAGTTGTTCTTCCGTTAGCATAATGGCCACCATTGTTTCAATAGAGTCGCCTCTCTCAGTAACGAGATCAGCTAACTCACCATAATATTCTTCTCCATCTATCTGAAATCCACAAAATACTAAGGATTGCTCCTCTACAGCCTGATTGATGATATCCAAAACAGTTTCAACTACACCTGAATTATTTTCCAAAACATATTCTTGCCCAGCTGCATACAGTCTCATGATCCTGGCCACCTCCGCATTCTTCTTTACTAGTATCGGCTAATCAAATTCTTACGTTTATATGATATACATAGAAATAAAAAAAAGCATGGGCATCCTTACGGAATTCCATGCTTTCATCTTACTTGCTATTAGCGGAGAAGTTGCAGAACACCTTGTGGCAATTGGTTAGCTTGAGCCAACATTGCTTGGGATGCTTGAGTCAGAATGTTGTTCTTAGTGAACGCCATTTGCTCTTTCGCCATATCTACGTCGCGGATACGGGATTCTGCAGCTGTCAGGTTTTCGGAAGTAATGTTCAGGTTGTTGATTGTGTTTTCCAGACGGTTTTGGTTCGCACCCAGGTAAGAACGCGCAGCACTCACCAGGTTGATTACAGCGTCAATGCTACCCAATACTTTAGAAGCTCCAGTCGCACTATTGAGGTCCCATGCTGCAACAGCAGTTTCTACATCAACAATGGAAAACTCAACTGCAGAAAGAGTCAATTTTTGACCTGCTTCTTGACCGATTTGGATATCTACAGAAGCGGTACCATTCAACAAAGTGATCCCATTGAATTTGGTGTTGGTTTTAATGTTAGTAACCTCTTTGGAGAGCTCTTTCAGTTCTTCATCCAGGCGAGCACGGTCATCAGCATCACTGTAAGTTCCGTTCGCGGATTGAGTAGCCAATTCTTTAATACGAACGAGCATGTTGTTCACTGTTTGCAGTGCACCCTCAGCTACTTGAATCAAGGAGATACCGTCTTGGGAGTTACGGGAAGCTTGCTCCATACCACGGATTTGTGCACGCATACGCTCGGAGATGGAGAGACCAGCTGCATCGTCAGCCGCACGGTTGATGCGGTAGCCGGAAGACAGTTTCTCAACGTTTTTAGCCAGGTTGCCGGAGTTTACACCCATTTGACGGTGTGTGTTTTGAGCAGACATATTGTGTTGGATAATCATGTACAATTCCTCCTTGAGTGTGACAGTCACGTCCATGTGACTGCTGTATATTAGATGGGACACATCACAACCGCGCGTTTGCAATTATGTCCTTACACTTTTAATATCGGCCGAGTTTATCATTTTATTTAGTACTTTTTTACTCTTTCTCTTAAAATTCTTCCCGATTTCTTATGTATTTTTCGAGAATCACCGATTCATATAGTGAAATAGCTCAAAGGAGGACTTAATTTGTCTCATTCAAACGATTTCATCCTCGTCCCCAAATATATGGATCAGTTTCAGTGTATTGGATCGTCCTGTGAAGACACTTGTTGTGCAGGTTGGAGCGTAACAATAGACAAGGCAACCTATAAAAAGTACAAAAAAATAAAAGTCCCTGGTATGGCAAAAAAGCTGGATAAGGTTGTAACAAGAAATCGAATGAATCCAACTGATAACAACTATGCCAGGATGTCTATGTCAGATTGCAAAAGCTGTCCCATGCTGTCTCCTGATCTCCTTTGTGAAATACAGTTACAACTAGGTGAGGAGTACCTTTCGTCAACCTGTGCCTCTTATCCGCGTGTAACGAATATTGTAAACGGAAACTATGAAATGTCTGCAAACCTGTCATGTCCAGAAGCTGCCCGACTCGCCTTGTTGAATCCCGAGCCCATGGAGTTTTTTGAAATCAAGAGAAATGGTAACCGTAAATTCTCAGTCTTCTCTCAATTTGACCCAGAAAAATACAACTCTACTCAATTTCCATTCTATTTTTGGGATATACGCATATTTTCGATCGAACTAATACAAAACAGAAGCTATTCAATAACAGATCGTGTCCTAGTCCTGGGATTGTTTTATCAGAATCTGCAAGAACTAGTAGAGCAAAACAAAGCTTCTGATGTTCCTCAACTCATTGAAAACTATCGAAAACTAGTCAAGGCTGGATCTTTACGTGATTCTTTACGACAAATTCCAATTGAAGCAACAGCTCAAATTCGCCTCTTAAAAGAACTCATTGATGTTCGTATTCATGCTGGAGGTGCAAACCAACGTTACTTGAAAAGCTTTGAGGCTTTTCTAGAAGGAATTCATTATGATGATTCAGCCGATATTGAGACAATAGCTACTCACTATCAGAATGCTCACGATACCTACTATCAACCTTTTATGCAGAAACACTTCTATATTCTTGAAAATTATCTTGTTAACTACATTTACAAAAATACCTTTCCTTTTTACGGGAACAACATCAGTTTTCTGGACAACTATATCCTGCTTGGCTTGCATTACAGCCTAATAAAAATGCATCTAATAGGGATTGCTGGATACTACAAAGCTGATTTAAAGGTTGATCATATCCTTACGTTAATTCAATCACTTGCAAAAACAATTGAGCACAATAACCGGTATCTCCAATTTGCTTTCGATTACTTGAAAATAAGAGAATTTTCATCAATCGCAGGTATGGCTATTTTTCTGAAAAACTAAGTGTTCTTCCACTTATAGTTCAAGACAATAAAAAACGTGGCAAAATGTATGTACACTTTGCCACGTTACCCACTTTATTTATCTTTTTTGACTGCTGTATGACCGTTCAGGATAAGCCCCTTCACCGCCGCCCAATCCCCTTGACTCTGCGTCGCCAGCCGGTTCTCTTCCTGAATCGCATCAAAAATCTCTTTGCGATACACATCCAAACTTCGTGGTGCATCGATGCCGATCTTTACTTGATCTCCATCAACGGAGATAATCTTGATTTCAATGGCGTCACCAATCATGATAGATTCATTCTTCTTACGAGAAAGGACCAGCATGCAAACACCACCTACCTTCGGCCGGCAGCTTGTTGCTCAAACAACGGCTGACGAATGGAATATGTATCTTCCTGCAGGATGACTTGTCTGCCCATACGGTTGGACAGATTCACCACGATAGGGGCCTTCAGGTTTACTGTTGCCTGGTTGCTTCCGCGTATCGTGACAATTGAGAACACCGCTATCTGGGATTGTTCCTCTATGCGCAGCGCACCTTTTGCCACATCTGATATTTCAAACTTGTACTCAGGAAAAAAGGAAAAGGGATCAATGACCCAAAATCCCACATCTTTCTCTTCCGTCGACTGAATCAAAAAAAAGGGACTCTCCTCTTCCTGCATCAACTGAAAAAACTGCAAATGAGAAAACCCCGGGATGCCATCTTCAAAAAATAGCTTGCCCAATTCCACTTGTTGACTTGCGTTCATGTTTTCCCCTCGCTCACATCATTTGATCCAGTTGACTGCCTACCACATCTATTTTCAGACTATTGTATTGTATCATATATGGCTCGACCTTGCCCGGAGTATAGGATAATTCAGGAGGTCTCGTTACAGGATTGATACTCATCCCGTTACGCTGCACGTTAATCACTACGGGCTTGAGTTCAATGCTGATATCGACCCCTTCATCATCAGAGGCAGCTGGTGGAGTGTAACCTCCTTCAAGTGCCCGCAACCCTTTTTCCCGTCCAATTTCGGCTATAGCGTTCTCTTTGGTATAAATCCTCATCAAACGATCGCCTTCTTGACTCTTCTCAGCGATTGCCTGGAGAGCTTTTTGCTTCCCATAGGCTGCTAGGCTGTCGCTAAATTGCATGGAGGTCATGATGCCAATATTGGCTCGCGCCTGACTGGAATCAATTTGCAGTATGGTTCGTGCTTGTTCAATATTCAACGTAGCTGGCACTTGCTTCAAATTCATTTCCGCTTGGGGCTGTTTGATTTCTTGAACAGGCTTGTTGATGTTAAGACCTAACTGAGCAAAAGTACTCTCCATCCGAAGTTGCGGGATATGCATAAGACTACCTCCTCCTATTTTTTAACGTAGGAAGTCCAACAAAGTCGGCTGAATGATACGCGCTCCAGAACCCAATGCAGCGGAATGCACACTTTCTTGCGTTTTCAAATCAGTCATAACTTTTGCCATATCAGCATCTTCATTTTTAGACATCAGGCCCGTAATGCTTACTTCTGAAGTATTCAAGCGCTCTGCAATCAGTTCTACTCGGTTTACACTTGCCCCCAGCGAAGCCCGTTCAGCCAGGAGTTTGTCATATTGATTATTCATTGCTGTCTGGAATTGAGTTGCTGATCTACCGTTACTTAATTCCGTAATGATATTATTCAATACCGTGAACATATTATTGGCATTATCAGGATAGTTAAAAATGTTTTGTGCATTCGTATTCGAAGTCACAAACACATTTTGACTGACTTCCAAATTAATAGGCGAACTATTTGTGCTGACGAAGTCTCCTGCACCAGCTTTTGCAGTTGCATCATAAGGGGCCTTATTCGTATCCGTACCTGCAAAAATATACTTACCATTTATTTGCTGATTAGCCAATGTACCCATGTGCTTTTTCAACTCTTCCACTTCTGACGCCATCGTTTTCAGGTCATCAGGCGAAACAGCTCCATCACCAGAGTACACCAGAAGCTCTTTTACCCGCTTCATGATACTCCCCATCTCATCCATCGTCGTATCCGTCATATCCATCCAGGACTGAGCCTCATCCACATTCCGCTTGTACTGGTCATTCTCCATCAAAGAAGACCGATAGAACATCCCCCGAGCAGCGACAACCGGATCATCCGAGGGCTTGGAGATCTTGCTGCCAGACGACAGCTGCTGCTGCAAGTTATCCATATGGCTCATCGATTTATGCAAGTTTCTCAGCATGTTGCTATTCAACATGTTTTGCGTTACACGTACTGACACGACCTATCCCTCCCGATTAGAGGCCAACACGGCCCATGCCGTTGATGACTTTGTCCAAGATTTCGTCCATGCTTGTCATGACGCGTGCGGATGCACTGTAGGCGTGCTGGTATTTCACCATTTCCGCCATCTCGTCGTCGATGGAGACACCCGATACGGACTGGCGCTGGTTATCTACAGTCCCTACGAGCATTTCAGAGTTAGCCTGATTACGAGTCGCTTCCTGGGCATCAACACCCAATTGGCTGATCGTGTAACGGTAGTAGTTATCTAGTGTGGAGCTCTCCGCAAGATCGTTTGGACCTGTTCCCGCAGCGAGAGTCTTGAATTTAACAGAGGCAATCGCGAGTGCCGTCTCGTTGTTACCCACTGGTGTAGAACCCGCTTCCGGCTTTGCAGCTGCGATGGCATCCAAGCTCTTTGTGATTTCCGGGTTGATGGCAATCGTAGCGGCACCTTTCGGATAATCACCGTTGGCAGTAAGCGTGCTAGAGTCCACAAAGAAAGATAGTCCCTGAGCAGTACCATTATTAATATCAGCAAGACTCACACCAGTGCGGTGGATATCATTGATTTCCTTCGTCAAGTTCACCGCTAAAACATCCAGGCGCTTCAAAATGTTAGGAACGATCTGATCACGTGATTCCAGCGTACCCGCCATATAACCGGAAGTCGGAACGAATGCTCCTCCGCCCAACGTCAAATCACTCATGCCGGTTAGCGGGTTTTGTACAGCAGCAAAAGGCTGCGCGGTGATTCCTGTAACGAAATCCCTGCCTTCGATCGTAACGTTTACCATGCCGTTCGTAGACTGTGTAGCCTTGATGTCGACCAGCTTGGAGAGCTTGTCTACCAAGACATCACGTTGATCGTACAAGTCATTTGGCTGATAGCCGTGTGGCACGATATTGGAAATCTGGTTGTTCAGGCTGGCGATCTGCTGACCGAGCGAGTTGATTTCCATCGCCTTTACATTGACGACATTGTCCAGATCGGTTCGAACTTCCTGCAAATGCTTGTAAGTCGTATTAAACGTATCCGCGACAGCTTTGCTTCGTTCCCGAACAACCGCACGTGCGGAGGTGTCTGTGGGGTCTTTCGCCAAGTCCTGCCATGCCTGCCACATTTGGTCCATGACCTTTTGCAAGCCTGTATCGGAAGGTTCGTTCATGATGCCTTCTACCTTTTCCAAGGTTTCCGCACGGGCATCCCAATAGCCCTGACGCTTGAACTCGTTGCGATACTGAATATCCAGAAACTCTTCGCGTAGACGCTGAATGCTATCCGCTTGTACCCCTGTACCGAGGAGACCTGGCTCGATGCCTGCAAACATCCCCACGTATGGAAGTCCTGTTGTCGTCTCCATGTTCACACGCTGGCGGCTGTAGCCCTCGGTGTTTGCATTGGCGATGTTGTGGCCTGTCGTATTTAAGGCGGACTGTTGTGCGAACAGACCGCGTTTGCTTACCTCAATGCCATGAAAGGTTGAACGCATGTTGACACCTCTTTACGCTTTTTTATTAAAAAAAGTTCGATTTGCCTGACGATACCCTTCGGAGGATGGGTTGCCGTAAATGAAGTCGTCCTCCGGTGTATCTGTGATCAGGTCGAGCGTCATGTTTACAAAAGAAAGGGATTGCTTTAGCAACTGCTGATTCAGTTCGTTCGCATCTCGCAGTTCGAAAACAATCCGGTTCAGTTCATTGCGACGGGCAGTCAGTCGCGTCTTCTCTTCCGCACTGGTCGTCAACTTGATCAATTCAGCCAGTGTGCCTTCCTGCAGCGTCAAGCCTTTTTCGGCCGTCAGCTCTCTCACTACATTCAGACGGGCTGTCTCAGCTGCCGTGACGCCCTTGATCAGCTTTTGCTCCTGGCGCGTGATCGCCACCAGTTCATCCACATTCCCTTTGATCAGCACATCTTTCTTGTGCGTGGACAATGTGTACATGGCTTTGTGAAGCTGGATCAAGTTGTCGAGCAGCTCGTAGAGCATTTCCATTTTCGTCATGTTGGGTTTCTCCCTCGTCTTCCCTAGAGAGCTTGTTTATTTCTTTTGCCAAAAGGACAGGAATTTCTCTGCGATCTTGTCACTAGAGACTCGATAGGTTCCTTCCTCTACTTGCTTTTTCAACCGATCCACCTTTTCCCGACGCTGCGGCGAATCCGGATCTTCCACTTGCTTCAGCATTTCCAACGCTTCTGTGGAAATATTTACTTCATCTTTACCCATCGGAATCTTGCCTGTTTTCCCTACCTGAGCATTGCCCGTCTTGTTGTAGGCATTGATCATTCCGACTCGATTGGGTTCATTAATCCGCATGTGAAAACCATCCTCTCAAACCACCGGACATGAATTGTGTCTAAAAAAAACCGATGATACCTCTTAGTAGTATCATCGGCAATTTTGTTGTCCGCGATTAGTTTTTTTGTACAAAACTATTCGTCAGCATCCTGCTTTCTTCGATACGCTGCTGTCGCAAATCCTGACAATTTGTCGTCTTCAAGACGTTGATCCACTTCGAGCTGCTGCGTGATATCATGCTTCAGACCTTTGATACAGGATTCGCAAATATTTCCGACCCGGATCATAAAACCACAACTCTCGCAAGGATACCCAAGGTTTGGATTCCCAGCCACAGATATGCGACCTTCTTTAATAAATTTCGTAATTTGCTTAATACTTACACCAGTCGCTTCGCTCACCTGATGGATGTTGGAGCCACGATTTTCCCGCTTGCGCAAAAAACGCGCACATAGCTCATATTCCTGTTCCACTGTTTGATAGCACTTCGGACAAATGTCGCGGACAGCTTGTACATATAGTGCATCACAACGTGAACAGTTTGCCAGTTTGCCCAAAGACATAATGACACCCCTTCACTTACCTTCTATATTTCGTTCCGTTCTCTACTTGTTGATGCTCCCATGATAACTCAAATCTTGCATGCTGGCTATCGATAGATCGTTACGGAATAGATGTGGCTATGAGGCCCTACATTCTCACCTATCGTTTTGGCGCATGACCGCAGAGTGGAGCCTGTCGTGTAGATATCGTCCAGCAACAGAATCCTGTACGATCCTGCCTCGGCTTGTCCCAGACATTCACCTGCCCATGAAAACGCCCCATCCATGCTTTCCTCTCGAGCTGAACGACCCGCCTGTTGACTGAGCTTGGCCGTCCTCTTCGTTCGGAGGAGCAAAGAACGAACGGGAACTCCAATATTGGCACCCAGCCTTTTTGCCAACAAATCAACCTGATTGAAGCCTCTCTCCTGCAAACGTTGCTCATGAAGAGGAACTGTAGCAATGCAGTCAAAGGAGGTCCCTGCATGATAGTGATACACCGCTATCGTCAGAAGCTTAGCGTAAAAAGCAGCTAGTCGTTCCTCGCCACGATATTTGTACGTGCCGAGCAATTCTTTTCCCCATTCATTATATCGGAGTAAACTGCGATTACTTTGAAGCGTTTCTCCTGTTATTTTATTACAATCCTGACACAATCCATCTGCTATATACTCCCGTCCGCATTGCTGACAAATCTCATCCCCGATGACCGGCAATCGCTCCAGACAAGCAGCACACAAAGAAAGTCCAGCAACCAAGCGATACATGACAGGGTAGCGCGATCGGCTGGATAGCCGACGGGCCAGGTTACGAGCTGCTGACTCCTTGGCCTGCAATACGATACGGCCTGCACAAGCTACGCATGAGTCTGCTCTCATGTCTGGCCCACTTGGGATCGAATCGTCTGTGCCAACTGATTCATATGCCTGATCTGTTTGACTGCCGCTCGCGGTGATGGAGCGCGATCTGCCTGCAGAAACAGGACGGTTCCCGCAGGATCATCGACAGACCTTCCTACTCGCCCTGCGATCTGGACCAAGGATGCCTCATCAAATACAGGAGCCTCTGCTCCAATCACAACTACATCGCTTCGGGGAATCGTCACTCCCCGCTCCAGGATCGTCGTCGTCACCATAAGCCGATATCGTTTTTCCCGGAAAGCCCGTACCTTTTCTTCACGCAATGAGTCTGCTGCATGTACCCCAGCCAACTGGGACGCCTCATCAGGAAAGAACTTCGTCAGGTAGCCGATCACCTTTTCCACATCATCAATACGTGGGACAAACAAAAACAGTTGCCGTTCAGACTGAAGAGAGGTCCGGACCAACTCGAGTAACGGAGCAATCGGGCGACTGGCTTTTAAACGCTTGTGTAGTCCTTGGACGGTAACGACACGTGGCACAGGTAGCGCCGATCCATGGTAACGTCCCGGCAACAAAACGTGCGTGTAAGAACTCAGCGTCGGAAGCGAGAAACGAGCACCGAACCTGAACCAGTCCTTTCGTTTGGCTACCAAGCTTTTTTGGAGATAGCGCGGAGGAGTCGCGCTCAAATAGAGCAGCTTGCCCTCTGGTTGCACCGCTCGGGATACTGCCCTGTAGAGCATCGGATTGTTGTGGTACGGAAACGCGTCCACTTCATCCAAAACGACAAGTGGAAACCGCTGATAATACCGCATGACCTGATGGGTCGTAGCAATCGTAACATCTGCTTCCTCCCACTTCTCTGTACTGGAGCCGTGAACAGCAATGACACGGGCTTGAGGAAAGACACGCTGCAAACGAGGAGCAAGCTCCAGCACCACATCTTTGCGTGGAGTCGCGATCAAGACTCGTCCACCTGCTGCCAACGCCTCTGAGATAGAGGGAAACAGCAGCTCCGTCTTGCCTGCCCCACACACAGCCCAGATCAAAAACTGTGTCGCACCCGGACGATCATTCACAACGTATCTACGTGCTTGCTCTGCTGCCACTGCCTGATCGGCGGAATAGCTACCTGTCCAGCGTAATTGAGAAGCCCGCAGCCGACTCTCTGCATCTTCTCTAGCGATTGCGGAGCGGCTAGGCACCAGCAAATACGGTGTACAGCATTTGCTCCGGCCCATCCCCAGGCAAACTGTACAGTAGGCACATCCTTGTCCGCAGGTATGGCAAATCGTTAGCTCTATTTCCTTTCGCTTGCTACCGCATCTGTCGCATGTCAGTTCCAATTGGTGCTTCCACCAGCTTTTCTTCACAGAGAAACGCACTCCCGGTCGCCAATCGGCCGACTCTGCCAACACCATCCTGTGCAAGATCGGGGTCAAATCAGGACCAGACACATCTCTTTTCATCAGCAATGTCTCTACCTCTTCCCATAGAAGCGCTCGACCTTCGAGGAGGGAACTGATACCTACGTCTTCGTGAGCCCCTAATCCCCCAGTCCGAGCTCCTTCAACGCCCCTACGGCTGACAGCAACAGACCGTTCTTCAACGACCCACTCAAACCACTCTCGCTGTAATGGCTTTTCTCCCATCATTTCACGACCGTACAACGCAGCCGTCTCTCTCACGGTCGAAACAGCCAGCTCCCTTAATTCTGCCAGTCCTTCCTCACTCATCGCCCTTGAGCTCCCCTGCCTATCCGCCAAACGTGCATTTACGACCTCCCGCAACGAAAAGGCTATGGCGAGCGACGGGCTCTTTCCGATCACATGCAACTGGCACCCTTCCCGCTCCTGCCAAAACGATTGATCTACAGAAAAACATGGTGTGACGTACGCCTTAGCCGATCGAATGGGCTCGCCCCCCACTTTGATATAGAGCAAATACTCACACACACGGCTTCCCTCCCAATCGATTCTTGTTGCCCTTAGTGTGCAAAAAGAAAGAGAGGTGGCGCAAATATTTCAATCCTTTCTGAAAAAGAAAAAAGAGCGCGGGATGCGCTCTTACGTTTTCTGCACGTTTGTTTCTTGCCGCAAATCGATGATGATGTCCGTCTGAGAATACCCCTCTTGCTCATCGTCAAGCAAATAGAAGGAGTACGGATAGCGTCCATACGTACTACAGATCCGCTTGGTCTCATCCGAAGAACCTAAATCAATCAAAGAGATGCGGATAGCCTTGCCACTCCAATAAGAACGGAACAGGAGTCGTCGAATGACTCGTTCCAATACTTGCTCGGAATCCCGTACCAATAACCGATAGTGCTCAAGTGGGGGCTCATTGCTGCTACTCATCCGATCAGCCCATTTGTCAGCCAGCATCACGAGTAAAGAGGAGCAGCCATATGCCGCCAACAACCAAATAACCAGTTCTTCCATCACGGTCATACCTCCTCTAGTAACAAGGTATGCCGGATAGCTTGGCCACGGTGCAGTTTCGCTGTTTTCTTACAGCTTCACCCAACCATTTTTAATGGAGATGACAACAGCCTGCGTACGGTCTTGTACACTCAGCTTTTGCAAAATGCTGCTGACGTGATTTTTGACCGTTTTCTCACTGATGAACAGGAATTCGCCGATTGCACGGTTGCTCTTTCCTTCAGCCATCAGCTGCAGTACTTCACGCTCACGGCGCGTCAACGATTCGATCACTTTTGGATCAATCGCCTGCGATTCATCAATCGAAAAGCTGCGCTCTGCTGCGCCCTCTTGCTCGCTTAAACGACGGAATTCCTCGATCAGCTTGCCTGTTACTTTGGGATGGATGTAGGCGCCACCACTCGCTACGACACGCACAGCATCCACTAGATCGCTCGTTCCCATCTCTTTGAGCAAATAGCCGGATGCACCAGAGCGGAGCGTGCGGTATACGTATCCTTCGTCGTCATGAATGGAGAGCATAATTACGCGGGTGTTTGGACTCGCCGTAATCACATTTTCTGCTGCGGAGACGCCATTGATGTGTGGCATATTGATATCCATCAGCAATACGTCTGGCTTATGCTCTTCTGCCAACACGGCAGCTTCGCCTCCATCGGCACCTTCTCCGACGACCTTGAAATCGTCTTCCATTTCTAAAATACGCTTAACGCCTTCACGGAACAATTGATGGTCGTCCACAATCACGATGCGGAGCTCTTGCTGTCTCTTATCCATGGTTCATCCCCCTGTACATGTTCTATGTTTTTTCACATTTTTAGCGGTATTTGGAAAATGACCTTTGTTCCATCGCCTGGAGCCGATTGCAGATCCACGGATCCCTCCAGCAGCTGGACGCGTTCTTTCATACCTAGCAAACCGAATGAACCTCCATTCGCCAATCGTTTCTCCAGATCAAACCCGACACCGTCGTCTTTTACTACGAGACTCAACGAATCCTGGACAAATTCCAGCTTCACTTGTACGGAATTGGCCTGTGCATGCTTCTCCACATTGTTCAGACATTCCTGAACCAACCGGAAAATAGCGGCCTTTACCGAACTGCGCAGAGGAGGTTCCACACCAAATACTACCAGATCTATGGAAGACTCGATACGTTCTTCACATGTTTGTATGTATTTTTGCAGGGTTGGTACCAGTCCCAGATCGTCTAATGCCATCGGGCGCAGGTCGAAAATGATCCTTCTTACGTCGGACAAGCTCATCCGAACCATTTCTTTCAACTCATGCAATTCCATTTGCGCTTCCAGAATGCGTTCATTTTTCAGCATTCTTTCGACGATCTCCGAGCGCAACACCACATTGGCCATCGATTGCGCTGGACCATCGTGAATTTCCCGCGCTACACGTTTGCGTTCCTCTTCTTGAGCCTGAATGACTTTTAGCCCCATCAATTGATGCTGCTTGGCAGACTCCAGTGCCTCTCCAATCTTGCTTAGATCGCCAGTCAAATACCCTAATACGACACCCATTTGGGACACCAGCTTTTCCGCGCGATCGATTGTTACTTCCAACGTGCGCAATTGACGCTCCAGATCATTACGTCTGCGCTTCAAGTTATTTTCCCGCTCCCGATAAATCGATAGCTCGACCTGAATACGACTCGCTTCCTCATAGGCGATCCGGATGTCTTCCTCCGTGTACATATGAAAATTACGACTCACCAACACCAGGCGATTACGAGTCTTGCGATACGCCAGTTCCAGCGCATCTACCTTTTGAATGACTTTGGAAATCTCCTGACGCAGTTCATGAAGATCCAGCTTCAACGAGTTTCCTTGCTGTCTTGCATTTTCAGCTATATCAAATATTTGGGTTTTACTTGTCTCCACTGTTTCAATCGTTCGTTTAATAACTCCATCGAGCATGCTAATGTCAATCGCCTTGTTCATGATTGCTCTCCTTCAAACTCATTTTTCGCTTTCGTGAACAGCTGATGGAGGGTTGTTACATCCACATCTCTCACTCCCACATCAAACCTGGGAATGGCAAACGGATTCGTTCCACTTTTCACGACTCCTGGAGTGGACGTAAATACATAGCGGTAACCAGCTTGCTGGGCAGTCTCCCTTACGATGCTGCTGGTGTAACCATACGGCAGTGAAATCGTGTCTACCTGATGATCTGTCCATTCGCCTAGACCGACTCGGGACATGCTAAAGTCCACGTATAGACGATCCCTGTACTCCTGCTCGACTTCCAATCGTTGCAGATCCTCCCGGTATACAGGAGCCGTCTCTGGCCCCAGCTCTCCCCATTCGTTTTGTTCTTGCTCGTCATGGAGACTGTACGTGTGAGATCCAAAAGCAGCCAGTCCTGAACCTTGCATTTCTTTTACCTGTTGACGAGTAAGCGGTGTTGTCATCTTCTCCCGTTTTCGATCCGCAGCATCACGCAATCGGTCCGCAATGACAAAATTGACGGAGGGATAGCCGTAGCTCATTAAGATCGGAAAGGCATCTGTGTAATAGCTCTCATAACCGTCATCAAATGTAATCAATACAGCGTTGTCAGTAGAAAGATCGCCAGTTTCCATAAATCGTGTAAACTCATCCAACGATATTGGATTTAAGCCATTCTCATGCAGAAAGGACATATGCCCGGCAAACTGCTCGGGTGTGATCGCATAATGCTGATCGGATCCCTTTGCGACGTGGTGATACTTGAATACAACCACAAAATGTCTATACCATAGTTTCGGTTTTGTTGTTGCTTTTTTTAAGGGCGTGACGTTTGGCTCAGCATTCTGCTCTACGCTTATGCTCTTAGACGTATCAACATGGGGAAAAGGTTGCACTTCTGGCACATTCTTTTTTTCTCCAGACACATTCCCCATGATTCCAGCAGTCACAATCATAAATAAAAAGGTTACAAACACAAAAAGGAAGAGCCTCTTGTTCGGCAAAAAAACCCCTCCTTACTTCCCCATAAGAAGATTCGACATAGTCCTACAAAATCCTTTGTAGGCCCTTCCCCAATAAATGGACAGACTTTATCGTACAAAAAAGAGCCTAGCATGTAAACTAGGCTCTTTCATCGGCTACTACTTATTTCGCCAGTGCGTCAGCATCTTTTTTCAGCGCTTCTGCTTTGTCTGTTTGCTCCCAAGGAACATTCAGGTCGTTACGGCCAAAGTGACCGTAAGCAGCAGTTTGCTTGTAAATCGGACGACGCAGGTCCAGTTGCTTAATGATACCAGCAGGACGCAGGTCGAAATGTTTGCGAACCAGTTTCACGAGATCTTCTTCGGAAACGGTTCCTGTACCAAATGTATCTACTGCGATGGAAACAGGTTGTGCTACCCCAATTGCATAAGCCACTTGGACTTCGCATTTGTCAGCCAGACCTGCAGCCACGATGTTTTTCGCTACATAACGAGCTGCGTAAGCGCCGGAACGGTCCACTTTGGTTGGATCTTTCCCGGAGAACGCACCGCCGCCATGACGTGCATAACCGCCGTAGGTGTCTACGATGATTTTGCGGCCAGTCAAACCAGCGTCCCCTTGTGGTCCGCCAATTACGAAACGGCCCGTTGGGTTGATGAAGTATTTGGTCTCTGCATCCAGCAATTCAGCTGGAACTACAGGTTTGATTACGTGTTCAACCAGGTCTTTCTTGATTTGCTCCAAAGTTGTTTCAGGAGCATGTTGGGTGGAAATAACGATCGTGTCGATACGAACTGGTTTGTCACCATCGTATTCAACGGTTACTTGTGTTTTACCATCCGGGCGCAGGTAGGACAGAGTGTCGTTTTTGCGCACTTCAGTCAGACGGCGAGCCAGTTGGTGTGCCATGCTGATTGGCAGTGGCATCAGTTCAGGTGTTTCGTTGCAAGCAAAGCCAAACATCAGACCTTGGTCACCAGCACCGATCGCTTCGATCTCAGCGTCGGTCATTTTGCCTTCGCGCGCTTCCAGAGCTTGGTCAACACCAAGAGCAATGTCAGCAGACTGTTCGCCGATTGCAGTGATTACACCGCAAGTATCAGCGTCAAAGCCAAACTTCGCACGATCATAGCCGATCTCACGAATCGTACCGCGAACGAGCTTTTGGATGTCTACGTAAGTGTTTGTGGTGATCTCACCAGCAACCAGTACGAGACCAGTCGTTACGGACGTTTCGCAAGCGACACGCGCGTTTGGATCTTTGGACAAGATGGCATCAAGAATGGAATCGGAAATTTGGTCACAAATTTTATCCGGATGTCCTTCGGTTACGGATTCAGATGTGAACAGACGACGACCTTTTTGCAAAGCCATGAGAAAATTACCTCCTTTGACCTCATACAAATAGTGTGGTAGCCGAGTCAGGATTTTATCGACGTAAACGCAATAAAAAAACCTTTTCCAACAAGTGGGAGGAAAAGGTTTGAGCGCTTTATGCTTCCTTCATCCTCTTATCGGCCAGAACAGATGTCCGTTCTGCTGGTTAGCACCGCTCTAGTCGGTTGCCGGGCTTCATAGGGCCAGTCCCTCCGCCTGCTCTGGATAAGAGTATCCATTACGGAATATAGAATAATTGTTTTTCTCTATGGTGTCAATAGACTTTTAACGGAGCTCATATTTGCCGCGCACCATTACGTGAGAAACGCCATCGTAATTGGATGCCAGACGCAGTCCACGGTTGTCAGAGCGAGCAATCAGCAGCAGATGATTCGTGCCGACAACCGCTCCTCCTTTGAGGTCTACACCAGCGGTCAGGTCAGTCAGACCGTCGCCTTTGTTCCCTGCTACTGCTTGTACTTTTCCTGTACGAACGATAAACTCTGTTCCCTCGAAACCGTACAGGGTCTGTCCAGAATTTACCTCCACGACAGTCAGCGTGCTTCCTCCACCGCCTGCTGCCTGGATCTGCTGATCCACGTAGCTCTTCGTTACGACAGGATCGTCTACCGACCCTGGCACGCCTCCTACGCCGTCTGCCATTGCCTGAGAGGCAAACAGTGCCGTTCCTCCGATTGCTGCTGCCAGCAAGCCTTTTGTGACTGGTTTCATCATCGATTACCTCCCCGGATATCGCTTTTAAAATTTATAAGCTTTCGTAATCAGGACCACTACCTCTGCCCGTGTGGCGATTCCCTGCGGTTTGAACGTCGCACCGTAACCGTTTAGCCAGTTTCTGGATGTGAGTGCTTCAATCGCTGGCGATGCCCAGTGACTAGTGGATACATCTCGATAGCTGGACGTGCTGCGCTTGTACAACAGCACATTATGCGCACGAGCGATCATCGAAGCCATCTCAGCACGAGTAATCGGCTGATCTGGTTTCATTTGCTTGTTCGGGTAGCCCTTCATAATGCCTACCTGGTAGGCGATTCCCATGTTGTTGTAAGCCCAGTGCTTCTTGGACAAATCGCGGAAGGTCGTTTTGCCTGTATAAGACGAGGCAACAGGCAACCCATCTGAACGCATCGCTTGAATGAGCATCGTCGCAAATTGCGCACGGGTCACAGCTTGGTTCGGCTTGAATGTAGCATCATCAAAGCCTTTGACAATGCCTCGATTGCTCAGGCGAACGATCTCTGGACGTGCCCAGTGGCTGGAAATATCTCGATATCCGCCAACCAGAATTTGCTGGTTCACCGTCAAACGATACGCATCGTATTTAAAGGGAACTCCACTATTTAGACGGATGTAATACTTACCAGGTTTCAGACGAAGTCCTAAAATTTCCTTCCCCTGATCGGACAGCTCTGCTACCTCATTGGTCGAAGCCAGAGCGTAGTTGAAGTTATTCTCATTGTACAAGGCAATTCTCACGCCGGATGAGACCGGAACAAAGGGAGCTCGAATATAGACGTATGATTCCGTACTGACAGTAAATTGGAACCAGTCAGAATCGGTAGCGGTCGGTAATGTTCCTGTCATTACGGTACCGCCGGCTAGCTGTGATGCCTGACGATAGGTATCATTAGGCTCATTTACATCTTTTTTCACCGGTGTAAAGCTCAAGTCCAACCGGTATTCCCCATTTACCGCATTTTGCTCATATTCGCTGACGCGGAGAAAATACTTTCCTGGCGAGACTTCTTTCTGTGCCCGCTCTGTCGGATCATCGCGATCACCGTTGTCATACAGCGGATCCCACGTCGTGCTTTTTCCTTGTTCCTGTTTTCCGATTGCCAAAACAGGATCCATGCGCTTGTTATCAGGTGTCACACTCACATTCAGATGCCCATACTCACGGACGTAATAGGAAAACCAGTCCTGGTCTCCTTCATCATGGAAGCTGCCGTTTACACTGATCTGATTGCCCACAAGCGGTCTGGCAGTGCCCATGGTATCGTTCGGTTCATTGCGGTCTGGGTTAATACTAAACTTGCTAGTCAGCACGTAGGAAAAGGCATTCACGCCCCCGTTACGCACCAGCCTGATATCCATTCGCCCAGCCTTTGCAGATACCGTAATCGTATCTCCATTCCCGATGTAATGGGTAACAGGTGTACGATTCTCCGAATAAAAAGTAGCAGCCATTGGAGAAGATACGGTGGAGTTCACAGACGCAGTTAGACTTACTCTTCCGTCGTACGGGACTTCCATTTTAAACCAATCATCCGTGTCGTTCGGTCCTAGATTCCCACGAATTTGCGACTCGATAGGGAACGCTTTGGCACGCGACAACACGTTGTTTGGCTCCAGAAAATCATTGGACATCGGAGAAGTGACCGCTTTTTCCACATTAAGCAAGCCATATCCTGTCCGCTTGTCCCATCCGCTCTCACCCAGATTCGTCGCCGTCTGGTAGAGTAATTGCCGCACATCAATCGGCTTTAGCTTGGGGTATCTCGCCATGATCAGAGCAGCTGCACCAGCGACCTGGGGAGCAGCTGCAGAAGTTCCGCTAAACGATCCGTATGTACCCCCTAGCTTCGTCGTATACACATTCAAGCCTGGCGCCATCAGATTCAGCTCTGGGCCTGAATTGGACTCATAGATTGGTTCGTTGTTGCTTTTCACTCCCCCAACCGCAATGACAGTCGGGTAGGCAGCCGGATAAGCCACCCGGTTTCCCTCGTTACCACTCGCCGCAACCAAGACAGCTCCATTTGCCTCTGCGCGATTAATGGCATTAGTCAGCGCTCTGGAGTAGGACATACTGCTCACAGACATGAGAATGACCTTGGCACCTCTGTCCAAGGCAGTATTAATCCCTTGTGCTACGAGATCGAGATCTGCAACCGCTTTTTTGTCCAGAACCTTGATCGGTAATACTTTGGCATTCCAAAGAACCCCCGAGACCCCTATCCCGTTATTCCCCTTGGCAGCCAGTACACCAATGACTTCCGTTCCATGTCCGTTGTCATCCTGTGCCGACCGCGCAGATGGGACCAGATTAATCCCGGGCAACAGGTTTCCTTTCAGATCTGGATGGTTGTAGTCAGCTCCTGTATCCAGTACGGCAATGGTCGTCGAGGTATTGCTGTTCACTGTTTTCCATGCCTTGTCTGCCCTGATCTGGTATATATGCTGCTGGTTGTCGATGTAGCGGTCATTTGTCGCGTCTGCAGCCATCGTCGGCTGGACATCAGCGATCGTCATCGTGACGCCTACAGCAACTGCGAATACTGCTGGTATCCATTTCCTCATGAAAAACAGTCCTTCCTTCTCTCCCCTGCCTGTATTGTGCAGTCTAAAAGGAATTCAGGTGATTGACTTCTTTTCTTAGCATAGCGGAACAAAAGGGGGACTTGCAAGCTCGAATATCCAATATTTGGAATGTTCGAACGGTAGAAAGACCCTTTTCACCGTGGGCAAAAAGGGTCTCTTCATTATTGCAACAAACCTTTGTTGTTCTCCACTGCATTATTGGCAGAAGGTTGTTTTTTACTTTGTTTTGCTTTTGGAATGACAGCTGAGAGCTTCGTCAAATCCACATCATCCTGTTTAATGGATGTAGCAGGGATGTCAAACGCCCACACTCGGTTGCTTTTTGCCTCAACCTTCATGTTTTGCATCGTGTATTGTACACGAGCTACGTTGTTCCCTAGTTCGTCATTTACGATGATCGGTACTTCCGTGAATTCCAAGCGCTTTTCCAGACCGTTGCGGAATGCCACAACCACTCTGATTCCATTTTCTTCACCTGGCATGATATCCAGTACTTGCAGATCAACCTGACCGGATTCAACAGGCGTCGGCTGATTAGCTTGTTTCAGATATTTCTCTGTTTCCTCTTGAGAGAGTCCTTGGCTCATTTCTTGCCCGCCTTCCTCTTTTGGAGATGCTGGCTTTTGATAAGTAAGTGTCAATGGCACTTCTTGTTCTGGCAGTTTGCTAAACTCATTCCAGCGAAACATGAATTCGAAAGGACGGCTGCACAGATCTCCGATTGGACCCGACGGAATCAAGTCAAAGGTCTTCTTCGCCACGACTTCACCCTCGGCTGTCATCAGGGTCAGTGGAAGCTTCTGCAGCAACACACTTCGATCCGTAGCATTTCGAATATAAGTGAGAACCACATATCCCTCATCTGTTACCTGTGTAAAGAAAGGAACGATCCCAATCTCATCACGCACAACTGGAGGCAGTTCGTCGTGAATGTATTGCAAGAGCTCTGTTTCCGCTTCTTCTAATTTGTTATCCCATGGACCGTTCATCATAAGATCCAGTTCTTTGGAAGCGATACGTGTAGAAGACTGCTCAGGATTATCAATCCCCGAAACACCCAAATAAAATTCCTTGTGCAAATGCTCGTGAATATCCTCACGCACTTGCTCCAGGCTTTCTTTCGATCCAAACCAATTTTCCAATAACCAACTCATATGTCAACCTCCTCAGCCCTACGACAGAAGTTTCTCATTTACCGTGCTACTCTACATTCAGCACCCATCTGCGCAGGTTAGCATTTGGTTTTTTTACAACGTTCGGTGGGAATACAATGATCCATGGGCGGCTGTGACCAGGTTTGACGCGGACTGTACTCGCATCCACAGAACCTTTTGCCACCACATCTCCGTCTTGATCCGTAATGGTAATTTTGATTTTCTCTGGGTTGTACATGTTCCTCATGCCGTTGCGGAACAGCATGCCCGCTACGAGTCTACCGTCATTTGCCATAGCAATATCAAATCCGGTCACTTGTACAGTGTCTGCCGGAATTGGCGGCAACGAATGAGACAGTGATTCCAGACGATCTTTTTGCCGTTCTGTCATGCGCTTTTCCATCTCTGGATCCAGCTCCAAAAGATCCGGCCATACATGTGTACTCTTACCAGCCTTCATGACCACTTTCCAGCGTTTGAAAGTGAAATTGTCATGCAGGAAGGACTCTTCCGGGAACAACATCTCCCATGGACGGCTAGTATGTGGCGGGATCGCTCCCATCTCAGACAAATCCACTTTCATCCGTGCAAAAGGCTTATCGTCCAAAAAAATAGCCATGCGTAAATTTTTAAAGCGCACCGGATGATCCAGTGAATTGCGGAAGAACATCGTCACCGTCAGTCCGCTCGGTCCAGGAATCATGCTAAATCCGGTCACACTAATACTCCCTCGAGCCATATCAGGCAACTCAGCCTGCAGGAAGCGCAGTGTGTACTTTTTCTCAGCATCAAGCTCTTGCTCCCACATCGGGTGCAAGGACAGCTCTGTATGAACGGTGTTACCTACCGCAGGTTTTGCGGTACTCGCACCCTTTTCTACATCGGCTTCAATATCACTCAGTTCACTGAAGTCGATCGTCGCTTCTTCCTGGAGCTCCTTTTTCAGCTCGCCTTGATCTTTTCCAAACCAGTTCTTAAAGAATGAAAACATGTGTTACCTCCTCAAACGTCCGGACGCGAACGATGCTACATTACTATCATAACCTTTTCGATAAACCCGATCAAATCTCCTTGCCTGCCCTTGCGGCTTAGCCCTGTGGCACGCCAACCTTCCATCGAGAAAAATCAGGCTCTTGCTTGTGAATACTCTCCGGTGGAAAGATAAATAGCCAAGGCTTGCTCGTATTTGCGTTTACGGTCAGGCTTTCCAGTTCAAACAAACCTTCTGCCACTTTTTCACCCGTCGCATCATAAAGCTCTAGCGGCAGCTTTTCAAAAGAGAGAGACTGGGCAGAACCGTTTCGAATCAACAGCATAGCGTTCAGTGCCCCTGTATCGTCACGACGAATCTGCACACTCTGAATGTTCACTTCTCCTTCTTTAATAGAAGGGAGTCCTTTAGCCAGCTCGATCAGTGAATTTTTCTGCTCATCCGACAACGCTTTGATCCAGGACTCTTCCAGCTCTAGTTGCTGAGGCAAGACCATTTTCTTTTGCGCCATTTCAAAGGCGATTTTCCAATTCACCAACAGGACATCCACTTGTAAAAAGTGCTCCCGTTTAAATACAAACGACCACGGTCTTGCAGAACGCGGCGGAATCTCACCTATTTCAGCCAAATCAAAGAGTTGGCGGGTAAACAATTGCTGATCCCCAAACAATACCACGAGTGTCGTCTCACCCAAATTTACGGGACGATCTGAGCTATTGCGGACAAATGCCGTCACTTCAATCCCAGCATCATGCGGAACAAGCGATGTACCAGCGAGGGAAATATTGCCCTCTGCTAATGGTTCCAGTTCCTGTGCCATGAAGGATAGCGCGTATCTCTCCTGTGTGCTGAGCTTTGATTCCCAAGATTCATGCAGAGAA
The DNA here is from genome assembly GCF_001420695.1 of Brevibacillus choshinensis. Taxonomy (NCBI): domain Bacteria; kingdom Bacillati; phylum Bacillota; class Bacilli; order Caryophanales; family Paenibacillaceae; genus Brevibacillus; species Brevibacillus choshinensis. The sequence goes on from NZ_LJJB01000010.1 coordinate 1,345,356, forward strand.
AGTGCTGTCACGACTCCAGAGGACGTGTTCTGCGTTTGTGGTTGATCCTGCTGTTCGGTAGCAGCGGGCAGAATGGATTCTTCCTGCACTTGCTGTCTGACCTCTTCAGGTGTGGGAGTATTCCCCAATAAGTTTTTCAAGAAGGATAGCATAACGTCTCTCCCAACTTTTCTCTACATCTATATAGAGTTCTGTTCGTCATTCACTATAGCACAGTGACACCCGTTTGCAACCTCGAAAACTTGGGATAATCCCGCGGTTATCCCCGCTAATCCGCATGGTACTGGTGCCCCTTCGCTATCGCCTCTGACCGATGGGTAATATTTGTTAGGATACCTGTAAGCATAGGCGATGTCAAGGAATGGCAAAGCTCCCTCCTTTATATAGAAGCATTTCCGCTTCATTAACGGAGACAAGTAAGATTAAATATGAATTATTTACCATATACAGATAAGGTTTACATAAATGCTCTCTATTGCTAAAATAATGGTGTTGAATGAATTTCTTGGGGATCTACTTGCCAGCTGACCTCCTCAGCTGGCCACCTTTTTTACAAAATAGTACCCAGCCGGATCAATCGCCAAACGCCAGACATGCTTGCTGCTGTCTGGCGTTTTTCTTGTTTCTATGGCGCTACTGTAATGGATACTCGTACCGTTTTACCACCATACTGAGCCGAGATCGTAGCACTGCCCGCTGCTTTTGCTGTTATTACTCCGTTTTCCTCCACACTTGCCACGCTTGCATTGGAAGATGTCCAAGTGATTCCTTCCTCGACCTGTTCGATGGAGCCGTCGCTATACGTCGCCTTAATCTCTGGCATATAGACTTCGTCGGTCTCCAGTGCCTTGCGGGTCACATCTGCTTGCAGCTGCTTTAATCGCGTGTCCACACTGATTCTGACGGATTTCCCTCGATACGTAGCAGTCAGTGTGGTCGTCCCAAAGCCTTTAGCGACGATCTGTCCATCTTTATAGATCGCCACCTTGGCATCGCTTGACTTCCAATCCACTCCTGAGGTCACCACTTCATTTTCTTCCCCATAGATTGCCGCTATATTAATAGAAGAAAAATGACCTGGCTTCAACAGAATTTTGCTCGGGCTCGCCACTAGCTTCGTGATGTTCACGTTGACTCGGATTTTTACCGTCTTGTCTCCGTACGTAGCTACGATGTACGTACTGCCCATATTCTTTGCCGTGATGACACCGTCCTGTACCTCGGCAACCTCATTATTTTGCGACTTCCAAGTAACGTCTCCTGCTGCTACGGTGCCCTTGGATTTATCGCCATACGTAGCTGTCAGCTCTACCGTCGCTGTCCCATCAGGCTTCATGGTTAATGAAGTCTTAGACGCAGCTAGCTTCGTGACGGTAATCTCTACCGGTATGGATACCGTTTTGCCTCCATACGCTCCAGAGATGGTCGTTTTCCCAAAACCTGCAGCCGTTACGACCCCGTTTTCCACGACAGCGACCTTTTTATCTTTCGTTTGCCATTCGACGTCTTTGGCAGCCACAGCTGACTTAGTGCCATTTGTCAGGTAGGCAGTAAGGGTAATGGTCCCGCTCCCATTCGGAGGCAAGGACAGTTTGCTTTGGTCTGCCTTCAGGCTACTTACAGTAACCGTTGTTGGCTCGGGATCCTCAGTGCTGGAAGAATCGGACTGTATCGCCAGATAAGCATTGACCAAGCCATACCCAAACTGGTCATCCCGCCCCGTCTTGCCCAAGTCAGTCGCTGTCTCCAGAAGGCGATTCGTCAGCTCTTTTACACTCATGCCTGGATCACTTGCCTTGAGAAGTGCGGCTACCCCGGAGACAAGTGGTGTCGCTTGGGAGGTACCGCTCATATACGCATATCTGCCTCCTGGATAGGTACTCAGGATGTTCTCGCCAGGGGCCGTCAGCTCAACACTAGAGCCGTAATTGGAGAAGTTGGCCAGCTTCATGTTTGCGCCTACTGCACTCACCGTAATGACACCTGGAATCGATGCAGGAACATAACGATCAGTGTTGGCCGCTTCATTGCCTGCTGCTGCCACAACCAAGGCACCTTTGTCCATTGCGTATTGGACGGCGTCTGTCAATGTTCTCGGTGCCTTCTGTCCACTTTCCAGCTCCGCTCCCAGGCTCAGGTTGATGACATCTGCGCCCAAGTCAGCCGCGTCCATGATGGCTGTCGCTACATCATACATATCGCCCTCACCTTTTCGGTCCAATGCCTTTAAAGGGAGGATTTTGACGTTTCGGTTTCCCACCACTCCTGCAATGCCCTGTGAGTTGAGCTTGGCTGCAATAATTCCCGCGACATGTGTACCATGCCCCTCGTCATCCTTGGCATCACGGTCATTATTCACATAGTCAATGTCATTTGCCGTATCGACTCTACCCTTTAGATCGGGGTGCGTGTAATCGACTCCGGTATCGATCACCGCAACCGTCACTGGCGAATCGCCACTCGCCGCTTCCCATGCCGCAGGAGCTTGTATCTGATCCAAGCCCCACTGTTCTGAATAGTAAGCATCCTCGATCGATGCAGTGGCATACATGCGGATGTTGGGCTCTATGTACTCCACATTGGGGTCTGTTGCTAGTGATTGTAGTGCTTGTTCATCAGATGTCTTTTGTAGGCGGAGCAGCATGTGCTGGTCGGAGCTGTCTGCGAGAGTGGCTCCGTTGTTGGCTGCGCGCAGTTTGGTTGTTTTCTGCGAGGCTCCGTTACGGAATTTGACGATGTATTCTCCTGTTTCGTTTTTGGGAATATTTGTATATTTTGTAGTTGTATCGTCTGAAAAGGCATGGGCTGGTGTCAGCCAGGCTGGAAGGGATAGCCCGAAAAGCGTTAAGGCCAATAGAATTTTGGTGCAACGTGATGAGGCAACGGTTTCTCTCATGTCTCCTTCTCCTTCTATTCTCTATTTTATGGTTTGCGTTCCCTTTTTCGCGGGTTTGCAAACCGTGTATGAGCTTTAAAATTTATTCTATTTCTTACATCCATTCCATTTTAATATCAGGGATTTAGATTCGCTTTTGAAAAACAAGGGAAATGAGAAGATAGAAAAGCAGGAGAGTCTCCTAATGGTAGAGACACTCCTGCTTTCTTTTGCATCGCGAATTCTCCAGGCTGGAAAAACTGCGGGGATTCAATTATTAGGGAAACAAATCTCCCTTGTTTGTTCCCCCAACGCTTATTGTGATATCTGCCCTCGTACCAACCAGCTGGAAGGTGGAGGCATTGACTTGTACAGCGACGACTTTGACACCATTGGCACTCAAATTATCATTGAGGGCCTTCAGGACACCAGCCATATCGACCAGATCGGAATCCCATTTGAAGGTTGCCGTTTTCGTACCATCGCTAATCGTGAATTCCCGATTGGCGCTCTTGTCTTGATTCGGTGCATCAAATGTATTTGTATCAAAGAAATACTGCCAGTCCGTCCCATACAATGTTAATTTCTCGATTCCAGGCTGACCAAAGGTAAAGATCTTAAAGGTATTCCCTTGGTTGGATCCATCCCAGATTACAGTGGCCCCCATCGTGCGGTTCATGAGCCCATTTACTCCACCAGTGTCTAAAAAATGCTGCTGAATCTCGCTCTCTACTGCTGATCCAATGGACGCAGCAAATGTGGTGGCATACTCATTTTGCGGAATATCCCATGTCAAATCGATATTGACCTTATTTTTGCCGTCATCAATCGTGAAATGCTTCTTACTGCCTTTAAAACTGGACGTATTCATTGCTTTGCTCACGGCATTAATCTGCCCGGAGTAAACTGTAGAGAAATTAAACTTGTCCAGTTCTTTACTGGTAAGCGTCGGCATGACAAGAGAGTCCGTAGCGCTCTTCAGGGCAGTCACTTTTCCGTTTATATCAACTTGGGCATTCGTTATCGCCGTTGTTGCATCCTTTATAGAAGATACGGGATCTGAAGTCGGATTGATTGCTTGCCCTGCTGTTTTTGCCTGCTGCACAGCTGTTATGGCGGCGGTCACATCCTTATACACAGCCAGTGTGAGGTTTCCGCCCTTGTCGACATATGCACTTTGCGCTTGCTGAGCTTTGGTCACATCCACATCGGCGATCGCCTTCGCCAGGGCCTGCTTGGCGTTGTTCCTCTCAATGACCAACGCTTCTGTAGCTGAGTCGAGAGCGGTCAGCTTCGTGCTCAGTACAGTCTTGGCATTCGTAATAGCAGACTTGGCTGCATTCAGGTCAGCAACAGTGGATGCTGGTTCATCATGCGCAAGTTTTCCGGCGTCGACTTTCGCATTCAAATCTTGCTTGGCTGCCACTGCATCTGTATACACTACAGCCGCCTTATCTCCCAGTGCTGCCTCATAGTTGGTCAAAGAGGTAGCTGCACCTGCCAACTGTGGTTCGGCTGCTGTAATCTCAGCGCTCAAAGAGGCTCTGGCCTGCGCCAAATCCTTCAACTCCTGGGTGACAACTTTCAGTTTGTCTACCTTCTCATTCAGCACACCTTGGGCTGCAGTGATAGCATCCTTCGCATTCAGGAATTCTTCCTTGGTAGCAGACGCCTTCCCGATGAGTGTCTCTCCAGATGACTTGGCATCATTGAGCGCGTTTATGGCTTCCGTCACATCTGCATACACTTGTGCGGTATCTTTTCCGTTGGCACCCTTATAGTCGGATTGTGCGTTCACTGCCGCAGTGGTATTCACGGAAGAAATGGCATCGGTCAACGCTGTTTTTGCTTGATTCCATTCCTTCAAGGCTTGTGTGGCCGTTTTTACGTCATTTGTTTTAAGGGTTACTTCTGTTTGCGCCGATAGTACCTTGTCCCGTGCACCCTTCAGTTGTACCAATGTCGATGACGAACTTGCAAGGAACCCGTTAGCTTCCGTCTCCGCGCTATCCAATACTGCAAGCGCTACTACCAGATTGTTGTACACGACATCGCTAACAAGACCTCCGGCCGTCAGATAGCTTGCTTTGGCGTTATCCACCTCTGTCTTGTTAAAGGATGCCATTGCTGACGAGAGATCCGCTTTTGCCTGTATCAGCTCGTTCACTAGTTGTTGGGTTGCGGCTACCAGCAAGGTTTGCTTGTCTGCCAGCAGAGCTTTTCCGTCTGTAATCGCTGTCGTTGCTGCTACTACTTCTTGTAAAGTGGCATCCGATTTGGCATAAACGGCTTGTCCACTAGTCCGTGCAGCCTCCAGATCCGAGATTGCTTTGGCCACATCTTTGTAAACAGCCTTTTCCACATCACCTTGGACATTGGTATAAGCAGTCAAAGCCGCATTTGCTGAGGAAAGATCCAGCCCCGTAATCGTGTCATTCAACAAGGTTAGCGCTTGCGCGAGTGCAGCAGCCTCATCCTTTAGTCTCTTCGTCTCCACGTCCAGAAGATCGACTTTCGCATCCAAGGCATCCTGAGCGTTGGAGAGTACCGTAGTTGCTGAAGTTAGATCAGACAACACGGCAATTTTGTTCGCAAGGGTTGTTTCTGCTGCCGTTTTTGCATTCTGGAGTGTCACCAAACCTGTAGTGACATCCTTATAAACAGGGTGATCCGGATTTCCTTTTGCACTCACAAAAGCTGTCTGGGAAGCTGATGCTGTGGCTACATCCACTTGAACCACGGCATTCGTTAGCCCCGTTCTCGCCGCATCCAGCTGTGTGCCACGCAGCTCGGCGTTTCCTGGAGTCACATTTTTTGCATACTCAATACGGCTGATGCCATCCGCCCTTAAAATCGTCCCCACATTTGTGTTGCCAATCGTTACGAGGCCCGTGGTCACGCCTCCAAAATCAATGACCGGATTAGCCGCAGTCGGTTTCAATAGATAAGAGGCATGTTGAAAGGTCGAATGAATGTTTTCCGGTTTAGGAACGATCGTGAGCGCCCCTGTCACGGTTATGGTTCCCTCCACGGTGGGAGAACCGATTACCTGAATGGTAGCAGGGGTTTTTACCTGAATTCCACCTGTTGAAGTGGTATTGCCTTTGATGTTCAAGTCTGCATGCACGACAGATACGAATGGCTGGATCGCCAGGACAGCCAACAGACTGACAGAGAGGCTTTTTTGCAATGATTTTCTTTTCATTAATTCTTTCCTCCCCGTCTATTCGATAATGATCGGCCCATCGATCACTACATCTTCCAACGTGATGTCACTCGATGCGCTGATCGTGAGTGTGCCTTTAATATGACAATCCTTTAATGTGAAGTTCGTCGCGGTTATCTTAACGTTTAGAAAGGTTTTCCCTGAAACCGTTTGGCCATCTAGGCTCGATCCGAATGTTGCGGAAGGAATGGAAGGGACGGAAATGACAGGATCTGAGAAAGCAATGCCAAATTTCGGCGAAACAACATCGGCTTCTGCACCCAAGACTTTGTTCTTTGCAATAATGATTTGCAGATCATTCCCGCTATCTCGTGCAGCGTGATTTTTTGCACGTCCGGTAAAGGAAATCGTAAAAGTGGTGTCACTGATACGATCCAGCTGGATGTCCAATCCGCTTGGCAGGTTCTTCATCGTCACGTCAGCCGCTGAAAGATCCTTGGCGAGCTTGCCGTTTTCTACCGTTACAGTTTGCTTACCATTTATACTGCCGTCATTGGCAGACGCCTCCGGAATACTCAATACCTCAAGTTGAAGAAGCGGCTGATTCCCAGATGCTTTTACATCGACTTCGATACTATCCTTTTTCCCGTCGATCGTCACCGAGATCGTAGCCGTTCCTTTACCTAAAGCTGTCACTTTCCCGGATGGATCCACGACAGCTACCTTCTTGTTGCTAGAGGTCCATTGCACATACGTGCCTTTGACCGGATTTCCGCTTTTATCTTTCGCGATTGCTTCCAATTGGAGCGTGTCATCATCACTCGAACCGACGACCAGGTCAGCATCGTCAGCCTGATTCACTATTTCTACGGTTTTCACATCACTGCTTATTTTGGGAATGCTAAAGGATCTGGATTTTTTCGTGATCCCTTTGTACTCTACCGACACTTTTGCATACCGAGTCGAAGTGGATGGGGATATACGCTCAAATTGGAGCAGGGCCTTATTCTTTTTATCGTCCCAGCGAAAATCGGTAATGTCTAGCTCATCGCTTCCTTCACTGTCTTCTACACGGAGGGTAAAATCTTGTCTCTGTGGTTCGGATGAAGGTGTGCCATCCAAAAGAACGGTTGCAAGCCCATTTACGGCCGTTACACTCTTCAGCTTTGCTGGTGCTGGCAATACCTTAATATCATCGAAGGTATCCTTTTTACCGCCAATTGTGACCGTAATATCTGCTGTCCCAACGCCAACGGCTTTCACGATTCCGCCGCTGTAAATTCTTGCTACCTTTGTATTGCTGGATTTCCAGGTCTCTTTTTCTCCGGAAACGAAGTAACCATTTTCGTCGGTAGGGACCGCAACCAGCTTCAGGGTCGTATTATCCTTAGAGCCTAACGTTAATTCTCGGTTCTGGCCAACGACAAATATGGAGATAGCCTCTACCTTCGCACCTTTTTTTGCGATCGTATATTGTTCGGTCGTATGCGATTCCTCATAGACAGCTTCAATCTCTACTTCTTGTGCCTCTTTTTTTGCTGAGATCGGTGAAAAGGAGAAGAAGGCTGTATGGGAACCTTTATCCCATTTGAAATCTCTTACGGAAAGCTTCTGTTTTTTTCCGGCATCTGTTTTTTGGGTGAATGCAAAATCTTTACTGGTTGGAGTTTTTTGCGGGGGATCTGAAAGTATCAGGGAGATTGTTCCGTTGGTAACCTTCAGAGACTCAATGGCGGCCTCTGTAGCCTCCGTGGAGTCTGAGATTTCCTCCACTGTGTCTGAGTTAGACTGAGAATTGCCTGCGGGAGCAGTTTCGGCCAAGGCCTGTGGACTGATCGAGAAGAGTAGGATGATGATTGCTAGATACATCATAGATAGCTTTTTGAGTTTGCTTGGTCCTAGAGACAATGGGCTCACTTCCTTTCTATTAGTGGGAGATATGAAAAATAGGTAGTGTTTTACTATTGATTATTAATGTACTCTATGAATTTGGTCTTTTGCAATTATATTCTTTTAATGAAAATGTAATGGGTTGCATAAGTATATATCGATATATAATAAGAGTACTATGAAATAGTCTACATCTGGTACAGAGCTGCTTGGAGAGATGCCAAATTTTTCGAAAATGCTTTGTTAGTATAATAGGATGTTTTGAGATTGGCTATTATCGAAAGTTAATTAATTTTGCGGCGCAAAATATTCAGTGAGCCCATTCCCCTTTCGTTCTACTACCTAAATTCTCATGTCTTTATTAAGTTCTTCTGTGGGTTTTGTATTTACAACAAAATTGGCTTTACCAATAATGTTGGCTTCTCATGTCAAGTAAGAAAATACAAATTTTATATTATCATAATTTTCGTTATTATATGACTAATATTAATGATAAAAACGTGCCAAATCAGGACGGGCTAGCGCCTTTTTAGCACGTTTTTGTATCAATTTTAACTGGCCATTTGTGTTCAATTTGATTCATTATGTTCACCGCTTGCGGCCACATTCACTTTTCGAGAAAAACGCAAAGGCGCGTTTTACCAAAAAAAAGCTCAGTTCTGTCGGCAACAGGCTGGCATGTTGCCTTTGATGCATCGAAGCCCCTCTAGCTTTGCGTCTCCACTTTTCAATAGATTTGCTCTTTCGAACGGAAGTTGAGTTATATGGTTAAGGGATATCCCAACTCATATAGAAGGTGATTCAAAAAATCCCCACACCCTGATGTGGATGCAGGGACATTACCATGTTAAGACAAAGCTGTAGGGAGTTAGTCGACCTCTACCTTAAATTTACGGGTTAAATCATGCAGATCACTTGTCATCACGGAAAATTCCTGGGCAGTTGCGTTTATCTTTTCGATCACTGCGTACTGCTTTTCCATCATAACCAGGAAATCATCAGTTGCCTCGTAGGAACGGGAAGCGATAATCTCCACATTGGCAATGGAATTAACAATCGTTTCGCTGCCGATAGCCAATTGTTCTGTAGCTTTGGTAACACTTTCAATCTGTTTGCTTACTCCTTGGAACGCTCCGTAAATGGAACTAAAGGCTTCACCAGACCGCGTATAGAGAACCCCTTCGTTATTTATGAGTTCAGTCGCTTCTGTGACGTAATGAACAGCTATCTCTGTATACTTTTGCACATCGATAATAAGCTTGGCAATATTTTCGGTGGCTTTAGTTGACTGAAAAGCAAGCTTCCGCACTTCATCGGCCACGACAGCAAATCCTTTCCCTGCCTCTCCAACTCGGGCGGACTCGATTTCCGCATTGAGGGCAAGAAGGTTTGTGCGAGAAGAAATCTCGGATATCGTTCCGATGATGCTGTCGATTTGCCTGGATTTGAGATGAAGATCATTGATGACATGGAAGGCTTGATCCTGTGCTTTTTTCACATCCTGCATTTGCTTCACTGCTATTTCCATGTCTGACTTGCCCTGTTCGGAAAATGCAGTAGTCTCTTCAGAATTCCTGTACACTTCTTGTGCTTTTTCTGTAATGTTGTGTATATCGTTGTCCATTCTTTTCATCGTTGTTCCGGTATTATGCACATGGGTAACCTGTTCCTTAGCCCCATCCCTGACACGATTGATTTTCTCCATCAGTACGTGCGTATCACCCGCAATCGAATCCATCGTTTGTCCTAGTTCAAAAGAGGATTTAGCCAGTGTATGAGAGTTTGCGTTAATCACCCGAATCATTCTGTTCAAATCAGTCACCATTTCTGAAAAAGCCCGTCCGAGTACACCTACTTCATCCTTTGTCCAAATATCAATGGATACGGTCAAGTCTCCTTGCTGCACCTTTTTAACCGTTTGAGTAAGCTGACGCAGAGGTTTGATCAACATTCTGGAGAACCAGATGCTAATGAGTGAAGTCATCACGAGGATCGCGGAAGTAATCATAATGACTGTACGTTTGTTACCCTCAAGCATTTGATAGATAGTCGTTGCATCGAAATCTGCTCCGACAATCCCAATCATCTGTCCAGACGCATCTTTAAGAGGAACATATGTTGTGATGGTAGCACCATACTGTTCATTAACATTCAACTCTCCTACCTGTGTTTGTCCGGTAGCAAAGATATTTGTCAAATTGTCATATGTATTATGCTCAACAGTGCCCGGTAGCGAAGCGTCATTGATCTCTGACTGTTCGTATCCGTCTACAATATACATGAATTGCCCATTTTCCATTTTAGCCATCGTGTACAAATACTTTAAACCATTGGATTTTTTAAAGAAGGTCAGCAGTTGGCGAATTTTTTCATATTCAGTCATTGCCATAATCTTGTGTTGACTCGCTTCGCTTGCAGATTCCATCTTCACTTGATTCAACACTGCTTGGAAATCAGCAGCATCAATTTGCGTGCTTACATGTTCCCCAATTGACCTCGCTTGCGCTCCAATCGAGGACATAATCAAATCCTTAGTACTGGAATAAATGACAAAGCTGACTATCAAGCCGGTGATAATCATCAGTACACTGAAAACGATGAATATCTTTGCTTGCAAACTTTTCATATAACTAGCTCACCATACCCCTCATATTCATTCACTTTGACAATAGAATTTATTTTATATGAAATTGAACTTTTCCAATAGAAGGAATGTTATTCTTCCTACATATTCTTGAGTTATTCTCGTTCACTATTGTGATTAGATAGCCTGTTTAATGCACATTCCAAAATATTGAAGGAAGGGCATACATACGGATTCCTTATTGTTATCTGAAAAGTCGTCTGAATGTGGGCGTGACCAGCTAACTTGATTACCGTTGTGAGTGGCACACCTCTCTTGAGCAGACGGGAACAGAAGGTGTGACGGAATTTGTGCGGGTACAGCTTGAAACCGAGGTGCTTTTCCAAGCTTTCCAGCAGCGTGTTTACTACGTCCTCTTGTGCATCTTCTCTGCACGTTGACTGAGAAGCAGGTAGGGACTGTCCCGATGTCTATTCTCCTGCCGATCTGATCTAATGTACTCTTTGATCAGATCGACAAGATCAGGTCGAAGCGGAATCTCTCGGTACTTGCCACCTTTCCCTGTTACCCGTAGCGTGTTTGTGAGGTAGTCTAGGTCGTTGAATTGGATCCCGCAAAGCTCACTTACACGAACTCCTGTGTACAAAAGCAGCCAAACGATTAGGTGATTGCGAAGGCTGACTTTGCTCCTGTCCTGGACGAAAAACAAGAGCTGGTTGACCTCCTGCTCTGAGAAGACTTCCACCTCACCCTCACTACCAGCAGCCACCTTGATCCTGTCTATTCGCAGCGTGACGACGTGTTCAGTGGTCAGCTTGCGGTCGATCAGAAACAGATTGAATGCTTGTAGGGAGTTGGTCTTTTTCTTGATGGTCGCCACCGCGTACTTGTTTTCCGTGAGGCGGTTTTTGCAGTTGAAAACGTAGAAGCATTTCAGATCGGTCGGTGGCCCTACGCCCATTCCTTCCAGGTACACACAAAACCCTTTCACGTCGCCCACGTAAGATTCAATCGTTTTTGGCGCCATCCCGTTCTCTACTAAGTACTGCTCAAACTCTTCGATCGGGTTCATTCCTATCTCCCTCCTGAAAAACAAAAATGCCCTGCAGCCTTTTGATTGGCGCAGGGCTTGTTATTCTATACTTCCAGACGTGAACTTCCGAAAAGTCATACCACATCTCTACCTCATCGTTGCTCCGAGCCTGACGGACATTCTCATGGTCAAGGATGCTGTAGTTTGCAGTGGAGGAGATTGGCTGGAGAAAGAGCCTACCCCGAAAGGGGTAGGCTCTTCATCATTAGAGATGAAGGCAAAAGCCATTCGCCTCTTTATTCATATCTCTAGACAATCCTTACAGGGAAACGCGAATTGGGTTAGTGATATCGATCAGGTTGTTATTTCCATCAACGATGTCAATTGTTGGAACGCCAGAAGCATTTTTCTGAGCTCTCAATTCAACACCATCAGTAAAATCTTGAGTAGCCAAAGCTTTACCACCAATTGTTACAACAACTTTAGTTGCTGGTGTACCAGCTGTAGTAGCGATTGTAATACCGCTTGCTACTTTAGTACCTTTGATGGGGAGGACGTTCGCGCGTTCTACTTTTTCTTTTATACGGGAAGCTTGGAAAACCATTGTTGGTATATTTACTGTGCTATTCCCTTCAACATGACGGGTGGTGATACCGGCATTCCACAAACGTATTAAACATCGGCCCCATGATCCCTTTTATTATCACTTTTTTGCTTCCATCGTTACATTCACTTTAATAACCACCAACGTTTTCAAAAGAAACTAAACAACCTTAGTCCGGTCGATTACCGAACTAAGGTTGTTTAAACTGCCTTTTTCATATCTGTCTACTTGACTGGGGTAACTTCATCTTAGACTGCCGCTGCTTTTTGAGCTATCGATCCCCGTTAGCGCAATAACGGTTTCTTGAACTCTCTTGCCCGAGAGCGTGCTTAAGCGTTCATTTCTTGAGCTCGTAATGGAGCACCACATTACCAGATTGGAAGGCTTTTGACTCTACAAGTGAAAGACCAAACTGGTTTACATGCTGGAACAACGGCTTACCTTCTTTTGGAGGCGGATCAGCATGTGCTAGTCGGAGCTGTCTGCGAGAGTGGCTCCGTTGTCGGCTGCGCGTAGTTTGGTTGTTTTCTGAGGGGCTCCGTTACTGAACTTTACTATGTATTCTCCTGTTTCGCTTTTGGTGATAGCAGGCTGGCTGGTTGTTTCTTTTGAAAAGGCATGGGCAGGTGTCAGCCAGGTTTGTATAGACATCCCGCAGAGGGTTAGCGCTAGTAGCATTTTGGCGTACCGTTTTTGGGCAGCGGTTGCTTCCATTTCTCCTTCTCCTTTTCTGTTTGATGATGCTAGCTAGAATCATATACTCCTGTACTTTTCTTTTCCAATCTAGTTTACTGCCTATGACTTAGATTGTCTTTTGAATAGATAGAATTATTATCTAGAGAGTAGGAATCATTACTAGTCACTGGACATGTGCTTCCTGATTCATCACATATTTCCTTCAATAACAACAATCGCGATTGATTTATCAGCAAAAATCCTACAGTTATTTACAGAGCTCGAACGCCTAAAAAATAAAATAAAGGAGAACGGTTTTCACCGCCCTCCTTTTTACTACGCTTCTTCCAATACCTCATCCTCAGTAGACAAGGAAGAGATCGCTGGTTCTATTTGTACATCCACTCGCGTAATTGCACTCGTAGTACCAACGGTAAACCATAGATAAACATACTCTATAACCGGTTTATCACTATTATTGACCTGCTTTAACGTAATACGTCCATGCTCATCTACAGCTAAGTATTTAGCTGGCCGCTCGTTACCTCCATCACCTTTCATATCAGAGGCCATAATCACCACATTTGGGTTTTCGGTTTCACCATCTGTCATTCGTATGATCTGGTCGGTTACATCATCCCCCACTTGTAGTTCGCCAGATATCTCTGCATTCGTAGCATATTTATCCATTTCTTCGAACGCGATGTAAAGGTTAACTGTTCGTTGAATCGAGTCCTCAAGTCCTCGCTGGATATCTTCCCGACTTTCAAACGGAAGAGACTTTACGTGATACACCATACGAGAATAGGTATCCTGCTGTTGTTCCGCTGAGAACCCGGCAAATACCTCTCCAAAACGTAATTCTAAAGATGGATTTGCTAAGGCCTCCTTCATTTCGTGGATAGCATCCGACAGTTCTGTTTTACTTGGGTTAGCGCTAATTGTCACTGCATTTACTTTTGCGACAGCTTCTACTTCTCCGCCTTCACTGCTTTCTTGCTTAGGTTGAATGGTTACATCGATACGTATACCAACAGTGACAGAGCCTGTACCCGTTTTGCTATTTGCAAACCTCAATTGAACATGCTCGACAACTTCAGACCCTGTTCCATTTTCCTTTAAAAGAATGATCCTTCCGTTATCATCTAGCCCCAAGAACTCAGCTGGCTTGTTATTCCCGCCGGTTCCTTCGATGCTTTGGACTGTTACCGCTATATCCGGATTGATCACTTCACCTGTCATCAAGCGTACGATGTCATTCGTTACATCGTCTCCGAGTTGAGATGTCCTAGATAAAATCGATTGTCTGTAATATTTCCGAGATTCATTATTAACAGCATCTGCATTAACCATACGTCCAATAGCGCTATCCAGGTAGAGTTGCAGCTCAGCTTTGCTACTGAATAATTCGTACTTTAATCGCAAAGCAAGATTCAAATAAAAAATCTGCTTTGCATCTTGAGAGAATCGCTCAAACTCTTCCCCAAAGTTCAATCCAAGTGCGGGCGACCTTAAGGCATGCTGCAACGCTTCTAGTGCCGCTGATACTTCTTCTTCGTTTGAGTAATCTTTTACTTGGATAGCATTAATCTTGTTTAATGCCTCTAGTTCCTCGGAGATTATGTTTGGGTTAATACTAACCTCAATTACTGGTCCTGTACTTGTCGTTGTTCCCTTCTTTATTACACTCAGTTGAACGTATTCCTTTATGATTTTGTCCGTCGTATTTTGCTTTTCTAGGATTACCTTACCATTTCTAATTTTTAAGTATTCAGAAGGGACTTTACGTTCAAACGTGCCTCCAAAGGCGCTGACTATTGTAACCTCGATCTCAGGATTCACTTCTAGACCTTCCCGTACTTGTATTACTTTTTTAGTTACGTCTGTTCCTGATCCTATTTGTTGTTTCAGAGTAACTGCAAAATAATATTTGAGCATTTCATCATAAAGAAATTCTCTTTCGATGACATATACGACTTGCTGATTAAAGTAATCACGTATTTCTCTCATACTTTTAAATGGCGGAAAACTACTTACTCGATCAATCACGAGCCCCAGAATTTCCTGTAACTGCGAGTTGGTCAATCTCGAATCGTTTACTTCTAACTGGAGTAACGGATCTGATAGAGCGTTTTTCATTTGCTTAATGGTTGCTTCGCGTTCCTCAGGTGTCTCTCTTCCAGTAAATTTAGTACCGTTTACTTTTGCTATTACTACTGCTTCCTCCGGACTGAGTGAAGGAGAAACTCCTACGGTTACCACAAATCCAGCGGATCGTTGTTGGGTACGCAAGCGGACCGTTACATACTCATAGACGACCTCCCCCGTTTCGTTTCTATTACCGTAAAGGATTCTCCCATTTGAAAGGGATAAGTATTGTGCTGGTTTATTCCCTTTACCTTTTGCCGAGGTTAGCTCGACGATTATATTAGGGTTCTTTATTTCCCCATCGTATAATTGAATGATTTGATCTGTTACATCAGTCCCCGCCAATATTTCGTTACCAAGTCCGATATTAGTCTGATACTTATCTCTTTCATCAAGAAGTGGTTGCATTTCTACTATCTCTTGAATATTTTGCGTAAGGGCTTCTTGCACTTCATCCTTCGTATTAAATGGACTGTATTTCACTTGACTAATCATAAATGAAACAACATCATTTCTCTGATCTTCTGTAAAATTCTTGAATGAGTCTCCAAAATCTAACCCTAGTATTGGCGATTGTAGAGCCTCAAGCATATTCTCGATAGCTGTGACACGCTCTTCGTAGTTAGCATCATCGCTCAAAGTCACTGCATTAATACGAGCTATGGCTTCCGCCACTTCGGAACTCATTTCGGGGAGGATTTTTACTTCGATATATAGATATGAATTTGCTTTTCCACTTCCACTACTGAAATGTAAAACCACTCGCTCCACAACCAGTTTTCCTGTTGTATTTTTCTTTTTCAGAAGTATGCGATGGTTTGAGTACAAAGTTAAATACTCGGATGTCTTGAGTTTTTGATAGTCAGCGTCTGCTATATGATCAATTTCAACCTTTATCGAGGGATCTGGCTTAGCAGTGCTGAGCAATTGGATAATCGTATGGGTTATATCCGTATTTATCTCGATTGTGCTATCTATTCTTGCTGATTTCACATATTTCTCTGTTTCTGCGCTAACTGGTCGATTGTCAAATACTTGTTGAATAGTTGACGTGAGCTCCATTTGTATTTCTTCTTTTGAAACAAATGGGTTCACATATTTGATTCTTGTAATCAGACTACTTGCTACGGATCTCTTCTCAGACTCACTAAAGGATTCAAATAGCGTTCCAAAGTTAAGATCAAGGATATCTGATTGAATGGCTTCCAGCATGTCATATGCTGCAGCTTCCTGTTCCATGTAATCTGATCCGTCCGCATAGACCGCCTTGTTTATTTTTTCGATTGCTGCATACATTTCATCTTTTTGAGTCGGCAATATACGAACATTAATGTACAAATCGTAAGTGCCCGTAAGATTAGCAAACCTTACAATTACGCGTTCTAATACTGCTTGATTCGTATTATTTTTTTGTCTCAGCTTTAATGTGCCTTTTGAGTCCACTGCCAAATATTGTGCCGGACGGGGACTTGACTCTGTTCCACCTTCAACTCCGCTAACCGTCATCTTAACGGCTATATCGGACTGCTTACCATCTTGCAGCTTGATTACAAGTTGATTTAGGATTGTTCCCGCTTCCAAATCTGAATCTACTGTTACAAATTTTACGTATTTCTGTGCTTCTTGATACGCTGGCTCTCGATCAAAGATTATCTGAATAATTTGGGTCAATGCTACCTGGATCTCTTCTTTTGTAGCAAAGGATTTTGTATATGCCTTTCCACCCATACGTGAGTAGACCAATCTCTTTTGTCGATCGTTGAATGCCGGATACAGCTGTCCAAAATCCAACGCCAAAATAGGATTCTCTAATGCTCTTTTCATTGCTTCAACAGCAGAAAAGTAGTCATCGTCAGATTGACTATCATAAACAACTGCTGCATTCACTTTTGCTATAGCCTCAATGAGTTGTCCTTCTCCCGTAAAAGCTTTAGGGACTCGATCACTTTCTATTTTTCCTTTCTGCGTCCGTGTGAGATAAACCGTTCCCGCTTCCAGGCCAAGTTGTGAAACTACAATAGAAACAGATGTTTTTCCACTTGGCACAGTGGCAGATCCTAATAACCTAGCTGTTAATTCGGATGCACTGTACACTTTGACTACATCACCGAACTCGAGATCTTTTACATCGATCACATCTGGTTGATTTTTCTTATTTGTGATGGAAATTACGTCCACGGACAAAGATTGAGATTTGGCTTCTCCATCGTAATCCTTTTCTACACGTAGACTTTCTACATAGCCCCTTCTAGTAATAGTAATATATACTTTTCCAGATGTTTGCCCCAGTTGAGATACTGTAACGATGACGCTGGTCTTTCCACTGGCTACAGTTCCAGTTCCCAATACTTTTGTGCCGTCCTGGCTATATACTTTAATTACATCGTTTGCTTGAAGGTCTAGAACTTCTACCGTATCTGCCAATGCTACATTATTCGTAATCATGATTTTATCTAGGCTGGGGGATGGGGCTTTTTGTTCTTCAGCATATTCCTTGGTCGTCTTATCGCTCTCCAGGAATCCTCTTCGCGTAAGTGTTAGCTGTACCGATCCCTTTCCTTGACCTAACTGAGCTATATTTACTACCACAACGTTCTTTCCTGTTGGTACAGTCGCGGTTCCCAATACTCGCGTTCCTGCTACATCATAGACCTTAATACTGTCTCCTGCTTGGAGATCTGTCACTTCGATTGTATCCGTCACACCCACTAGGTTTTTAATCGAAATGGATTCTTCTTTTACTGCCGGTGCTTTTTCTTCAGCTGCATATGCCTTTGTAGTTTTCTCGCTCTCTAAGTAACCTCTGCGTGTGAGGGTTACTTGTACTCTCCCTGCTGCTTGCCCTAATTGAGCTACACTTACTACCGCAACGCTTTTTCCGGTTGGTACAGTCGCGGTTCCCAATACTCGCGTTCCTGCTGCATCATAGACCTTGATACTGTCTCCAGCTAGTAGATCGATCACTTCGATTGTATCCGTTACGCCTACTAGATTTTTAATCGAAATGGATTCTTCCTTTACAGCCGGTGCTTTTTCTTCAGCTGCATATGCCTTGGTAGTTTTCTCACTCTCGAGATATCCTCTTCGTGTGAGGGTTACTTGTACTCTCCCTGCAACTTGCCCTAATTGGGCTACACTTACTACGGCAACGCTCTTTCCTGTCAGTACAGTCGCGGTTCCCAATACTCGCGTTCCTGCTGCATCATAGACCTTGATACTGTCTCCAGCTAGTAGATCGATCACTTCGATTGTATCCGTTACGCCTACTAGATTTTTAATCGAAATGGCTTCTTCCTTTACAGCTGGTGCCTTTTGTTCCGCATCATATTCCTTGGACGTTTTGTCACTCTCCAAGAAGCCTCTGCGTGTGAGGGTTACTTGTGCTCTCCCTGCTGCTTGCCCTAATTGAGCTACACTTACAACCGCAACGCTCTTTCCTGTCGGTACAGTGGCGGTTCCCAATACTCGCGTTCCTGCTGCATCATAGACCTTGATACTGTCTCCTGCTAGTAGATCAATCACTTCTATCGTATCCGCTACACCCACTAGGTTTTTAATCGAAATGGCCTCTTCCTTTACATCTGGTGCCTTTTGTTCAGCATCATATTCCTTGGACGTTTTGTCACTCTCCAAGAAGCCTCTGCGTGTAAGGGTTACTTGTACTCTCCCTGCTGCTTGCCCTAATTGAGCTACACTTACTACCGCAACGCTCTTTCCTGTTGGTACAGTCGCTGTTCCCAATACTCTCGTTCCTGCTACATCATAGACCTTAATACTGTCTCCTGTTAGTAGATCGATCACCTCGATGGTATCCGTTACACCCACTAGGTTTTTAATCGAAATGGCTTCTTCCTTTACTACTGGTGCCTTTTCTTCTGCCGCATATTCTTTGGTGGTTTTCTCACTCTCGAGATAACCTCTTCGTGTGAGGGTAACATTGACTGCACCCGCACCTTGGCCTAATTGAGCCACATTTACTACGGCAACATTCTTTCCGATTGGTACAGTCGCGGTTCCCAATACTCTCGTTCCTGCTGCATCATAGACCTTGACAGTGTCCCCAACTAGTAGAGCGGTTACTTCTATTGTGTCTGCAACACCTACCAGATTTTTGATTGCAATCATGCCGGTCTCTGGAGCTGCGATTGAACCTTCTGAAGGAAACGAGAATTCCATCCGTTCAGTCTCTTTACCTGCACTCGTGAGCGTTACAAATACGCTTCCAGAAGCCGGTCCTAATTGCGGAATAGTAATAATTGCACTAGTCTTCCCTGTTGGGACAATTGCTGACCCCAGGAGCTTCGAGGATGCATTGGGACCTGAGTAAACTTTGACAATGTCCCCACCCTTTACATCTTGTACTGTCACGATGTCTGACATTCCAAAATAGTTTTGAATGGATACTTTGATGTTATCTACTACGTTACCTGATAGCTCTGTAGAGCTCTCAGAATAGACAATAGATGGTGTTATGAGCGTAAGTATCATTGCTAAAGAAACAAAGCTTGTTAACACTTTCGTTTGCCAATTACTCCTACCCGTTTTTACCTTCATGAGCACATGCATTCCTCCAAATAGATTCTGTTAGTAACAAAGTGATAGGTAGTATTACCTAAACAATACCAACAAATGTAATTTTATATGAATAGTTACATTACTTTTGTCGAATTATGTAAGAGACTACATATTTTTTAATCATTTTGTTTTCATTATGCTTTAACCTAATTACTTCGAGAACTTCGAGAATACACATCGTTTATTAAACGACAAAAATACCCTTAATCGACGTATGATTAAGGGCAACAAGCAGTATCTCCTCCTTAGCAGAAGAGTAGCAAAGAGTTATTTCTATCTATTTCGAATGTGCAACTTACAATTGGTCTTGAGTTGGAACCATTGTATAGATAGTGACTTGTGGAGCATCTTCACTAGTTGCAAAGTCTAATTTTTAAAGGAGTGCTTCCATTTGATTGCATTATTTGAGGCCATAGATGAGTTTGTCACCTATCTAAAGATCGAGGTTAATCGAAGCAAGGAAACCTATACAGGGTATCACAAGGATCTTTCGCAGTTTCACCGGTTCTACCTAGAGCGATGGATAGTAAAACCCTTCGTCGATGAAATTGACCCTTTTCATTTGCGCTCGTATCTACGGTACGTCGCCGAGGAAAAGCAATATAAGACGAACAGCATCATCCGTACTGTAGCAACCTTTCGATCTTTTTTCCGTTTCCTCGAGCGAGAAGAGTACATCAGCAAAAATCCTAGTCTGAAAATCGATGCCCCCAAAAAACCGGAAAGTATTCCTCGGTTTCTCTCTAAAGAAGAAATTGAACGCATTTTGTCCGCCATTTCACAAGACCAGGACAAAGGAAAACGGAATTATTCCATGATCCAAGCATTACGCTATACAGGACTAAGGGTATCCGAACTAGCCAATCTGAAAATAAATGATGTGAATCTTGAAGAGGCGGCAATTACGGTATGGCATGGGAAAGGAGACAAATACAGGATCATTCCCTTACATCCAGATTTGGCACCGATATTACAAGAATACCTGGATCATGTAAGGCCAAAGAGTAACGACCCCCACTTCTTTGTAACCAAAAAAACCGAAACAAAAATCACTACCGGTTACATACGTGTGATTTTACACAAAGCGACTCTGGATGCAGGTATCACAAAAAAGGTTACACCTCACGTTTTACGACATTCATTTGCAACCTCTCTTTACAAGGACCATGGAGTGGATTTGTTAAGGATCGGTAAACTACTTGGGCATGCTTCCCCTCGGGCAACATCCATCTATACACATACAACGCCAGAGCACTTACGCGAAGCATTAGAGAAACTTTCTTAACGGAACAGGGAGGGATTCATTGTGGAATCAAACGATCGTGTTGAAGTAATCAGCGATCTATTTCGTGAAGGACATTCTGCAGAGGAAATCGCAGATCTTCTCGGATACAAGGGTAAAGGTGGCGTCAGTGGTTACATGAGACGTCACGGGTATCGCTGGGACTGGGGAACAAAAAATTATGTTAGGGATCCGCTTATGAAAATATCTGACTCGTCAATTTCTATGAATCCAGTACTTGCAATAAACAAACAACAAACACCAGAAACTAATTCCAATATACAAGTACATGAGCAGGATACAGTAGTCTCTTCCCAGCAAGAAGAAACAATTTATGAATTGCAAGATGCAAGTCAATTTCATCAAACAAACAATCTAATCGCATTGCCAATCAGAGATTTCCCAAAGAAAGAAGATGTTTTACCAATTGAGTTAATCCAGAACCTAAAAGAGATTCTTCAGCATAAAGACAAACTAATGATGATGGTTACGGATCAGCCAAAGGATCTTTATATGAAGCGATATAAGGGACCCGCGATAACGAAAACGGTGCAAATTCAGGCACAGTTATCAGAAAGACTGACGGGATTCGTGAACAATACCGGTTATACGGTGAAAGATGTCATGAATAAGGCCGTAGAGGATTTTTTGCAGAGGTATGGTGGTTAAGAGCCCTAATTGGGCTCTTTTTTTCTGTGCAAGTGAGGTGAACGTCAGGGAATTATTGTAGGAATATCAGACAAAAAGAAAAGCCTACCTCTTTCGAGATAGACTAGCTCGCGTCTTTCGAATGTGAAAGAAGTAGTAATTTAACATTTCTTAATTCTAATTTGACCATCAACAATTTCTATACCGTCAGTTTTGCTAGTGATAACCAAGACATTTGATTCTGTTTTCTCCGTGATTAGATTTTCTTCGTCAACAAGAACTACTGAAATATATTCTTCTATGATTGTCAGTAACTCACTTCTTATTTCTTCTTCAGCCTCAAGTCGATATTTTTGAGACTCATAAAAAGCGCTAGCAACTTCAACTCGCTTTTTAGTGTCTAAGTTGATGTAATCCGGTATCATCAAGTCTAATAAAGCATTATCCAAGTCATCTATAGTTGTAGCTCTATTTATTAATTCAAGCGTAGTTTGTTGTTCGGTCACATTAACTAATAAATTGACTATATGATGATCATATATATCCCTCATCTTTTCCAGTAAACTTTGTTTAAGAGGACTATTATGAGTTGTTTTTAGTTTCAGTTGAATAAGATTATATAAATCCAAAACTTCCTGTTCATCGTATCGATCCTTTAATTTGCAATCCAATTTTCCCAATAAATCATTCGTCTTTAATGCTTCATTTATTTGACTTATCCTGTACTCACCATCCACACGCAGATCGCTATCGTGCGGAAGGTACGAAATTAAAGTTTTTACTTCTCTTAACTCATCCTCGTTTAAATTAATTTGAGACTCAAGATAATTTAGTTGATCTACTATTCTCATGGAAAGCGATTCAATATTTTTTCCTTCTGTGAACGTAACCTTGATCCAGGGTGTTATTTTAATCTGCTCTTCTGATAAAGATTGATTAGACTTTTTAGCAGTTGTGGACTGCAACATTTGGTTTATATAATCCATAAAACCCTTCCTTTCTGCTAAAAATATAATCAAATAACTAAATGATATTAACAACTGCATAAATAAAAAAAAGGACCGACCATTCGATCGGCCCTTTTTTAAGCTAATTCTTAGATACCAGCTGCAGTTTTAGCAGCAGTAATGATGTCATTAGCTTGTTTGAAGGATTTAACTGCATCTGTTCCACCGAAGTTAAGAGGAGTAGTTGTAGTTCCAGATGTTTTAGTAAGTTTGCCAATCTCTTGAGCAACAGCTACTTTTTGAGTGTTTGTCAAGCTTACATAACCAACAAATGCATAGTCATCAAGTGCTGCTTTAATGTTAGCAGTTGTTGCGGAAGCAAGGTCATCAATTGCATTGAATTTTGCGAGTTGAGCAGCATGAGCAGTTACTTGGGTATCAATTGCACCCGTACCGTCAGCCTTTTTCACAATCGCTTCAGCATCAACGTAGCCAGGAGCCGCTGGGCGGTTGTCAATTACGAGTTGTGCAACCTCCAGTTGAGCTTGGGTTGACAAGCTAAGGAAGTTATCAACTACTGTTTTGGAACCGGTAGCGGATTGAGCTACAGCGATATCGATCAATGCAGCACGAACATTTGAAGTGGTAGAAGTAGTTGCGTTAACAGTTGCAACTGCACCACCAAGACCTGCATCAGCGTTTACAGTTGAGATCGCAGTTTGAATCTCAGCCAGTGTCAAAGGACCACCAACCGCATCAAAGCCAACAGTTGTATCTGTCAGATATTTGTTGAGGTTAGCATCTTTAACAGAGCTCATATCAAGTTTGTTAGCAGCAACAGTTTCATGAGCAGTTACATTTGCAACTGTTTGAAGAGCTGCTTTAACCTGTGCATCTGTTGCAGTAGCAGTCAGTGCATCAAGTGCTGTCAGAGCGGCATTGAGACCAGCAGTAGCACCTGCATCTACGATATCGCTTTTAACACTGGCTGTGTTGGTAATAGTAGCAGTACCCTTCGCAGTCAAGTACTCTGCTTTCAGGTTTCCGTTCAAGGAAGCAGCTGGCAGGTTAGCAGAATCAAGAGAAGCCAACGCAGTCAAAGCACTGTAAAGAGTTCCTTGAGTTGTAGCTTCTTTTACTTTGAATACACCAGCTTTAATTTGAGAGGCTTTAATTGCATCAGCTTTAGGTGTAAGAGCTCCTGGAGTAGTAGCATCATCCACCATATACGCTTGAATCAATGCAGTAACTGCGTTTTGCGCTGCAGCTGTAGTAGCGGCAGTGTTAGCAGCACCAATTTTAGCAATGTTAGCCGCATCAACAATAGCTTGAATTTCAATTACAGTGTCAGTTGTGCCAAAAGCAGGTGGCGCTTTAACTGCGTCGATATCAGCTTTGTATTGTTGAATCCAATCAGCATTTACATGTTTAAATGCCTTGTTTTGCAAAGCAGCCAACAACTGAACTTGGTTTGTAGCGTTGTTTACTGCATCAGTAATTGCTTTTTCTTCTGCGCCTGTCAAAGCTGTATCGTTCACAGTTTTGATAATAGCTTGAATATCAGCAAGTGTTTGTTTAGTTGTAGAAGTATTGATAGCAGCTACATAGTTTGAAATTTGTTCATCTTTAATATCTGTTAGACCTGCTGCTTTCAGAAGGGAAAGAGTTGTTACCTCATTACCAGAGAATGCAGCTGCAACGATATCGTCAAATTTCTTAACATCATCAAGGTTGAAAGATACTCCGTTAACTTTCCATACTCCAGTAGGAGCAGTGGTCAGCGCAGTCACGAAGTCAAATGCAGCAGAGGTTTCGCCCTTAACCAGGTCTTGAGCTACTACAGGAACAACGTTGTTGTTGTTGTCTTTTACTTCAACAGTTGCACCTTTAATGTCCGCAGTCAAAGCTGCAAACTTGAATTCAACACCAGAAGTGTTAATAGCACTTACAGACTCAACTTTCAGATCGCCAACTGGAGTAGAAGGATCTACTGCTGCACGAGCATCGTAAGTACCATCAGTAGAACCAGTTACAGTTGCTACAGCATAGCTAGTTGCGAAGTCTTCTTTAACCAGCGCTTCTGCTTTTGCATTTGCCAGACCATCCTCCAAGATTTCTTGGATGGAAGCACCTTTACCAGAGAAGTCGACGAACACGAGGTTGTTGAAGTCTGTGATAGACTTAACTTCGTTTACATAAGCTGCTTTAGCTGCTGCATTCATGTTCAACAGAACATCTGTGGAATAATATTTGTTCACATTACCGCCAATGTAGAGACCATCTTTCGGTGCCGCAAAAGCGGAAGCTGCCATGCTGGCAACAACTGCGGTTGAAAGAACAGAAAGAACCACTTTTTTATTCACGTACTACCCCTCCGTATGTTTGATAGGAAGTTCTATTTTTTATATAGGGTATGTAGAGAGCATAAGGGGAACGAATTCCCCCTATGCCCCACTATTGCATCCCCAAGAACATTACACTGCTAGCGGGTTGATTAAGCTTCTTTGAAAGTTACAGTAGCTTTGTCAGTGTCGCCTTCAGTGCTAGTAACTTTCAGTTCGCCGGAAGTTACTTTTGCATCTGTAGTGTATTGTACTTTGATTTTGCCATCTTTGATTTCAACACGAGCATCTGTAACTACTTTGCCATTGATGGTCAGTTCTACAGTGTCGATGTCGTCTTCAGAAACTTTGGAGTTCAGGTTAGCAACTACTTGGTATGCGTATACTCCGCCGCCAACTGCTGTGGAAACGCCATCCAGTTTGCTGTCGATAGCATTCCAGTCAGTTCCTGGTTCAGGATCTACAACTGGAGTTTGAGTCAAGAATGCTTCGATTTCAGCATCTGTGATGTTTTCTTCATCGATGTAGTCTTCTGTACCAACTACCAGTACGTAGTCATAACGTTTACCGTCATCATCAGTGTCGATCAGGATGATCAGGTCGCCATCATCTACACCGTCGATACCAGTGATATCATCCCAAGCATCGATGAACGCTGTGGAAGATTGAGTGTACAGTTTTTTGCCTTTAGTAGTCGTGATAGTAGTACCATCAACGTCTTTTACTTGAGCAAATTGGATATCTTCGATGGAGTTTTTGTCCCATTTGGAGGAATCCAGTTTCAACTTCGCTTTTTCGCTGTTGATTGCGCCGTCGATTACTTCAGCAACGTCATCAACAACTACTTCGCCATCGGAATTCAGATCGAATGCGATGAAGTCACCACGCTTGATACCTTTACGGATCAGGCCATCTTTATCGTCATCCAATTTGTATTCTTTTTGAACAACAGCATTGGAGTCGTCTTTAGTCAGAACGATTACGCTATCTTCTCCGCCTTTAGTACCGTATTGCAGTACATAACCGAGGGAAGCGTCGCCGCCCAAACCGTCGCCTTCAACAACGAAGATTGCATCTACTTCTTCGCCATCTTCATCCAGCAGGTAGTAAACTTTCAGGTCGTTCTCGTCAGCGATGTCTTTGAACTTCGCGATGCCAGCATCTTTCAGTTCCAGACGTTTGCCTTCGATAGCACCAGTCATGTCGAAGATTGCAGTGTCGTCAGTTACTTCAGCGTCGCCAACGATGTTGTCATCTTCGTCTGCCAGGTCATCCCAAGCTTGACCTTCGGAGAATTCCAGACCTTTAGTGTCCATCAGTTTTACTTTGCTTGGTTCGCCTTTGGAATCCAAAGTTACTTCAAGCATAACGAGGCTCTCGTCTTTGCTTGGTACCAGGATATCTTCCAGCTCGTCTTGGTTACCGTTTTCGTCGAAGTCTTGACCATCAGTGTCTTCGATGTCTTTAGCTTCCAAGGAGAGAGTCAGTTTTTTACCTTTTTCAGTCATTACAGTGAAAGCATACTCATCATCGCTAGGGCTGTAAACAGCTGCGCGAGTAACGATAGCTTTCAGTTTGCGATCGTCTACGCTGTCTTTTGTTTCAACGTGACGGATACGACCGGAAGCATCCAAGAACAGTTTTACATCTTCACCGTCGAGGTCGCCAATCAGATCCCAGTTTTTGTCGTCGATCACTTTAACGTCTTTGTTAGCGTTGTCGGAGTAAGTAGAACCTTTACGCAGACGGTATGTTTTGTCACCGATAGTCAGACGAACGTCAGTGCTGCTACGAGTAACTACTTTGTCTACTTTACCTTCAACTACAGTACGGCTAGCAAATACCAGCAATTTGTCAGTATCGCCATCAGCGTAGTAAACGCTGTAAACGTCCATAGGTTTCAGGTCAGCCAATTTAGCTGTTTTGCCATCGAGGAATACCAGGAAGTCTGTACCTTCATCCAATTTGTCCAGATCGCTGAATTTACCGCCATCCAGGTTGGTGATTTTTTTCTTGTCAGCATCGATTTTCTCGATTACTTCGGAACCGTATTTAACGCCTTTTTTGGACATATCCAAGGATTGGTCGTCAATTACGTGGATGTAGCTGATTTCGTTGTTATCGTTCAGAACCAGTTTAGCGGAGAATGTGAATCCACCGTCAACGTTGTCTTTGATGATCTTTTTCAGACCTTCAGCAGCATCGTTGAAAGGAGTGAAGTTGTAAGTAACTTCAGTGTCTTTGGTGAATTTGTAGGATTTTCCGCTACCATCCATGGAGATTTTCAGATCGTTCAGATCGGAGTTGCTCAGATCGGATGGGTTCGTGTAAGTTTTACCTTTCAGTTGGAAAGTGTCCAGACGGTCCATAACTACTTCTTCGTCTTCGGAACCTTCCATCCAAACGATTACGTTTTCTTTGTCATCTTTGATCCACACTTGTACGTGTTGACCAGCGAATTCGTTAGGGTTGATGCTGTCTGCTACTTTGTAAGTAGTGTTGCCCAGACCAGCGTTTTTACCAGCCAAAGTAACTTCGTTGGACTTGATTTTGCCCAAGCCGATAGCTGGAACGTTGGAAACTACTGGCAAGTCATCGGAATCGTTATCGGAATCGTGAGCCCATTCCATGTCACGAACAGTAACGTTCAGGTATTTAGTCAGAAGAGTTTCGTCAGTTACGTTGAAACGGATATCAGTACCGTATTCAACTTGCTCCATCAAGTCTACGCGAAGAGCGTTGTCCAGCATTTTGAAGATGTCGCCACGAACTGCTGCATTGTTAGGGTTGTTGATACCTTTTGCAATGTTCAGCTCGGAAGCTTTGGAGATCATGCTGTTTGGCCATACACCTTTAACGGATGGCTCATAACCCAGAGCGCGAACGATCATGGTTACTGCTTCAGCATAAGTAACTTGGTTTTGTGGTTTGAAAGATTTATCCGGGAAACCTTTAACGATTTCTTCACCGGAAGCAACGTTTACGAATCCAGCGAACCAGTCAGTGGATTTAACGTCAGTGTAAGTAGTATTGAATTGAGCCAGTTTCGCACCTTGCTCCAGTCCGCGAGCGCGAACGATCAGAGTAGCGAACTCTGCACGAGTGATAGTTTTGTCTACACCGAAATCGCCATTTCCATAACCTGCTACCAGGCCAAGAGATTCCAGACGTTTTACGGTTTTTTCCATTGCAGCATCCATTTTAGGAGCTTCTGTAGTTGCTTCAGCAGCGAATGCCATTGGAGCAACAGTAAGTGCGAGGGCACTAGCCAGTACACTGTTAACGACCTTTTTCATAACCTTGTGTTCTCCTCCTCTAGTATAAACAAATTGTTCTTGGGGAATATTTTTTGTTAATCTATCTTTCTTTTTAAAGCCCGAATCCTGCAAGCGCGTGTCACCTCCTTTCGCAGGACAGCTTCGCTTTTTTGTGTTAAAAATCTCTAGTATATACAGTATTGTGTAAAATGCAACAATCACTAGTGTAACACAATTGCTAGAATCCGTGAATCTTTTTTACACAATTCCCCGTTTTTCGTGTGACATCCTATTAAACGCCTCAGCTCAGCAAAAGTTGCGGCGCCGGAGAAAAAAAGTTTAAAGATTTTTTTCGTGGCCTTCCGTGGTCATTTTCACCTGTAATATGTACGCAGTGACATCCGCCACATCTCGTATTATAGGTTACGCCGGACGGACTGTCACCACTGAACCTTTTTCCAATTCCATTCAAAACCTTACAAATCTTGCTTAGTTTCCAAGAGCTGTTTCAAAGTTTACAACAGACAGGTTATATTGAAGGATCGCTTTTTGGTACTGGTTCTCACGATTAGACAATTCTTCCTCTGCTTGAATCACTTCGAGGGTAGTTGCCAGACCATTTTCAAAGCGAAGATTCGTCAGACGATAGCTTTCTGCTGCAGAATCTTTCGCTGTTTTTTGGTAATCAATCGCTTCTCTGGCAGCATTGAGGTTCAAATAAGCCTGAGATACTTCTTTGGAGATCGCGCGTTTTTGCTCTTCAATCGCCAATTGGGATTTCTCTACGTTGTTACGAGCTACACGTCCTGGCAAGGTGGATAGAGCAGAATATTCCTCAATCAGCTTCACGTTCAGTTCAGCCAATTTCAGTTCTTCTTGTACTTTTGTCATTTCTACACGCTTGGCAATTGCTTGATCCTCAGCTTGCTTCATGGTCATTTTGATTGGAGCAGTCTGCTTGTTGGAGGAAACAACCTTCCAGTCTTTCGTCAGGTCTACGCCCAAAAAGTCGTTCAGATCCATACGAGCGACTTCTACACTATTCTTGGCGCTTGTCAGGTTGGCTTGCGCACCTGCCAATCCCATTTCAGCTTGCAGGACATCTGTTTTTGCCTTCGTACCCACTTTAAATGCTGCGTTTGCTACTTTCAACTGAGTTTGGGCACGAGCCAAGCTCTGTTGTTTCAAGTTCAAGTCGTCTTGAGCAAAAATGAGGTTGTAATACGCTTGCTGTGCACCAAGCTTGATTTTACCTTCTGTTGCATTTACTTGCAGGGCATTCAGCTTTTTAGTCATCTCACCTTGTGCATTGCTGATGTACTTTGCTTTCGCAGCATTCAGAGATTCAATCATGTCGGCTGGCATGTCTGCAGACGTTTTATAGGAAAGCATTTGGTTAAGGTCAGCATTTTTCGCATCCAGACGAGCGGTTGCCAGAGTCGCGTTGGTCTCCAGCGCTTGTTGAATGGCTTTTTCCAAGGTTAATTCTGCACCAACACTAGCGGAAGGTGTAGTGGTAGCTGGAGTCGTAGTTGTTGGTGCAGTTGGTGCTGTTGTAGTTGTCGTAGTTGGAGCTGCTGTTGCTTTTTCAGTTGTTGTCGAGTTTGCAGCAGGTGCTGGGGTACCTGTGGTGGCTTGGTCTTTCGCATCAGTTGCAGTTGCTGCTGCTTCTGTTCCCGTTGCCGTCGTTTCTTTTGTGGCTGTAGCTTTGTCTTGCTCAGTTGTTGCGGTGACTGCAGTCTTGGTTTGTTCGGTCGTAGCTGTATTTGCAGATGCCGTCAAGGTTCCTGCGCCAATCGCTGTAGTCAAAACTGCCGCCAAACTAATGGTCATCCATTTTTTGTTTGAATATGGGAAATTCACTCGATTCCACTCCTTTTTCATTTGTGTTGATAGTAAAACCTTTCACTACTTGAAATATCACTGTTTGTCCCAAGATCACTATATCACAGAGTAATGTTTCGCACACGAAAAATTAGCGTTATACCACTATTTTCATAAGGGATTAGGCACACTGTATCATGTATAGATCATCCCTTTCCTCTTTAGTACACTCATACCCCCTAGATTAATACGATTATGTGTCAAAAAAATTTCAGGATTCGCTTACAAATGTGCAACATGCTATCCTTTTCTTGAGGTGAATCGACTATGCTGCAGCAATATAAAACCGTAGCCGGTTATGGAGAGGATTATATCGTTATTGAACGTTCCCGATTTATCGGCTATGCGCAACGGGTAACTACTGAAGAAGAGGCCAGTGCTTTTATCGCCATGATTAAAAAGAAGCATTGGGACGCGACACATAACTGCTCTGCCTTTGTCATCGGCGAGAATGATCAGATCCAGCGGTCAAGTGATGATGGTGAACCGAGCGGTACTGCAGGTAAACCGATCCTGGAATGCATCAAGAAAAATGGCGTGAAAGATACGGTCGTTGTCGTAACACGTTATTTCGGTGGGATAAAGCTGGGGGCTGGAGGACTAGTTCGTGCTTATACGGCTGGGACCGTCACTGCTTTAAAGGCAGCTAAGATTGTCGTACATACGCTTCATCAGAAGATATCTGTGGATGTGGACTATCACTGGTGGGGGAAAGTCGAGAATGAACTGCGGTTGACGGAGCAACGCGTGGTAGGGACGGATTTTACCGATCGGGTCACTGCGCATGTACTCATTCCAGATGGTCATCAGGATGATTTTATCGCAGGCATGATTGATCTGACGAATGGACAGGCGAAGATCGTGCTTGGAGATAAGGAATATGTCGAGGTGCCTGTTGAGGCTGTTGAGGACGAGGAATAGTGGGATAAAAAGAACGAAAAAAGCTGAAGAGGCGGATGACCTCTTCAGCTTTTCTTCTATTATATACGTTTCAAATTGTGTGTTATTGTTTCGGCAGTTTTTTCAGCTGGACCATTACGCGAACCGTAATGACCGCCATCTCTGCACGAGTCAGATAGTTTGTTGGTTTAAAGCTGTAAGTTGGCTTTTTCACCGTTGCATCGTTTGGCTCACCATTCATCAGTTTTGCTTTGGCGACTACCAGTACGGATGGAGCTGCATAATACCCTACATCTTTGGCATCTGTAAACATTTTGTTCAGTGCCAGTTTGGATGCATCCAAGGTTGCTAGCTTCAAGTTCATCGCGCGAGCAATCATGATAGCTGCTTCTTCGCGAGTCAGTGTGTCATCTGGACGGAAGTAACCTGGCTGCTTACCGCGGATGATACCTGCACGAGCTGCTGTCTCGATGTACTTGTATTCGTAATCCCACTGATTGCGGTTTGGACGTACGTCCGTGAAGGTTGGCTCCAGAGGATCACGCTCGTTGCTATCGCGGTATGGACCTGCATTCACTGGCAATGCCAATGCTTTTACGAGCATGGTCGCAAACTCACCACGCGACATATCACGGTTTGCTCCAAAGGAACTGCCACTGTACGCTGGCATAACACCTTTTGCATAAAGGGTCTCAATCGCATCACGAGCATAATCATGATTCACAACATCATCATACGTCTCTCTTGTTTTCATGACCATGTAGAAACCAAAGCCTGCAAAAGGTACTTGTACCGTTTTGCTACCCGTATTTACGATCCCACCGATGTTTTTCCATTCATCACCGTTGTGGTAGTAAATAGTCAGGATGTTGTTTGCTGCATTAACAATAGAAGGATCGTATTTGATCGTGAGTGTTCCTCGGCGGCTAGGCACCAAGTTATCTTCCCAACGGCTCTTGAAGTCTTGCGCATCGCCTTCATCATAATACGGATCGCGACCACCTGGCGCTTCTATATCACCTGCGTCTACATAGTACAGCGGACTTGCGTAGTTGAAGTTGGATTCGAGAACTAGTCTGTCTTCCAAATCATCATCTGCGATGTTTACTTGTCCAGTCGTACGGTCTGCGATACCAAAGTAAAGCGGTACGTCTACGAAAATGTCGCCATTTGGATCTTTGACTTCTTGGCCAGCACGACCATCATCTGGAGACAAGAGTACGGT
The DNA here is from genome assembly GCF_001420695.1 of Brevibacillus choshinensis. Lineage (NCBI taxonomy): Bacteria > Bacillati > Bacillota > Bacilli > Caryophanales > Paenibacillaceae > Brevibacillus > Brevibacillus choshinensis. The sequence goes on from NZ_LJJB01000010.1 coordinate 1,377,391, forward strand.
TCCGGATGGGAACTTCAGGTCGAACTGTTTTTCAAACACGCTGAACGCCACTTTTTTACCCAATACTTCACGGTATTCTGCACCGTTTACTGTGGAGTTTGCGTTGTAAATCTGGATTTGGTCATTGTACGTACTGTCACCTACTACTACGGAGAACTTGATCGTGTTCAGACCTTTTTTGAGAGCTACCGTAGAGGTGAAGACATAGTACGTTTCTGGAATTGTTTTGCCCAAATCGTCGTCGTAGTAGAAATCGCGATTGGTCGTGTTCGTTACTTTAGCTTCGTTTTTGCCGAACAGTACTTTGTTGGCATTTTCCGCAAATACTTTCACTACTGCGCTATTGCTGTTTACGATGATGTATTGGTCGGTTTCTTTTGCTTTTACTGGGGAGAGAACTTCCCAGCTGGAGTACTTTTGCTCGATGTTGATGTCATAGCGAATGACGGTACCGTTGTCATCTTCCGCTACGATCGTGTATACGGTAGTGCCGCCTTTTTTCAAGGTCAGCGGGAAGAGAGACAGTTTTTGTTCTTGTTCTTGTGCGTTTGTAACTGCGTCTTGGATTTCTTCGACGAGGTCACCGTATTGCTTTGTGGTCATTTTCCCTTCGAATTTTGACCGGGAGATGGAATCAATGTTGCGTTTGTCGTAGATTTCTTCTAGATCATTATTCAACGCTGCGTCAAGACGTGCATTCACGTATTCTTGGTTGGTTGTATCCTGATCCCAGTCTCCACTCTTATAGCGGAAGTCGTTGATGCGTTTTCCATTTTTCTCGATGTAGACGTGTGTTGCATCTTTTACTGTAAAGCTGAGACTGCTCAGGAAGTTTGCTCCGGTTTTGTATGCGGATTCTGTTGCTTTTTTAGTCAACTCTTCCGTGTCGCCGTTAGAGTTGATCTCAAGTTTTATGTCTTCAACTGCTGGCGTCTTGGATGTGTTATAGGAGACATTGTACGTAAAGACTGTTTGTGGAGCATCCTTCAAAATTACTTTAAGTACGTTGTTTCCTTTTTTGTATGCCAGTTTCGTTTTTAAAATTCTAAACGTCGCTTTAGTCGTGTCAATTTCCGAACCAGTAAATGTAATCGGTTGATCGTTTAACGTAGCTTCAATATTGTAGCTGTTAGTCCCTACACTTTTCAGAACATAGTTATAAAGCTTACCATCCAAGTTTTGGATATCATTATCACTTTTTATTTGGTACCCATCTTCAAAGCTTCTAACTTGACCAGTTGTGTCTACATAGGTGATTTGTGCATACGGTGTAATTCGAACATCCAAAGTGTAATTAACTGATGTATCCCATACTATTGGGTCAGGTAATGTTGCAGGAGGTGTCTTAAGGTAACCAATCGTCAATTTCCCAAGACCTTGAGGTAATTTCTTCAAAGAAATTTTAGCCTGATTTGCAGGAGTTCCCGATCCTGGTGTTAATACATAATCAGTTCCTTCTGTCAGAACCTGAGAATTGTATAGAACTAACATATTGGTTTTGCTCGGAGTTATGTTTTCAGTGATCACATTGAGATCCAACGGAGATGTAACAATGGTATTCGTACCCGTTGACGTAAGTGTTTGCATGCTTGCAGTATTCGTTGTTGAAACAATGATAGGTTTAGCTTTGTCAACATACTTTATCTCATACTCATAGTTATTAATGGTAATATATCCGGATGGGGAATCAATTAACCCACTAGAGCCTTTGGAAATGTACTGATAGCTGAGACTAATTTTATAAGTTTTTCCGTCTTCAAAGGTATCAGCCGGAATATCCTCAAACTGTACATTGTACTCTGTAAATCCGCTTTGAGGATTTCCAACTGAAGAAAAATTGACCCCATTTGCCTTGACGAATTCTTTTTTAGTAGAACCTTCTGAAATGGTTACTTTAAACTGATCAAATACTTGTTGATTAGTTATATTCACGAATTTCACAAGTGCCGTTCCGTTCAGATCAATACCTGCCGCTGGCGAAGGGGCTGTCCCCTTCACAACTGTTTGTTGGTTCGGTTCTAAGGTTACCCCACCCGAATCAGTTATCAAACTAGCTTTGTAGAATTGGTCCGAGTTTCCAGATGAAGTAGTTGTCACAAGTAATTTCCGAATAAACGTACCAACTTCTTTATCTTGATTATAGACACGGATTTCCAGGGTATTCTCACCCAGTTGTGATGGAACACTCAATCCAAAAGATCCTGTGCGATTAACGGATGTCTTGACTACGTCACCGGTACGCACATTTTTCACTTCAACCGTATCCGCATTCAGTGCTTTACCATCCATATTCAAGTTCAAACGGTTTAGCGATGGTACTGAGATATAAGTAGGATTCGAGTTAACGTTTGGATCATTCAGTGGTGTATCGTTAATCTTTAAATCACTGACGAGTGGCGTATTATTGTATTGTACATAAAATTGATAGTGCTCTTTCGTTACATTCCCTACTTTTTCATAGAAGGCAATTTGGTTTAATCCAGGTTTTAAACCAATATCCGTAAAGGTAAACGTACTACCGTTAATCTGAGGTGCTGTATTACTTAAATCTTGTACGGTTTGACCATTATTGGTAATGATTTTCAGGCGTAAGTTACTACCACTTACTCCACTACCGAATGTACCTGTCAAGGTGATTTTAGAGTCGCCATAGACTACCGGGGTATAAGCTGTAGTCCCACCAGTGAAGTTAGAAATGGTGATTGGGCTGTTCGTTGAGTTGTACTCATAATAAACAGTCTCGTTCTCCGAAGTGTTGGATGCAAATAGTTGTATTGCATTCAGACCTGGAGCTAAATCAATATCCGGTATTGTAGTGCCGCCCCCATATAGTGTTCGTACGGTAGTCCCGTTTACTCTTACTTCCACGGCCTGTGTAACGTCTGTCGTATTAAGGACGCTGTATGTATACTTTAGACCCGACAGCGTACGATTTGATACCTTAATCGGATCACTGGCGTAACGCCCAGTAGGAGAAACAGGTTCCGTAAATTTGAGTTTGGTAGATGGCGTTGTTGGAACATACTTATAATAAATCTCCGCAATGTCTTTCGCGGCGTCAGGCGTAACTTTAGGCTTCACTGTTACTTTGGTCAGACTCCCATCACCATTCAAGTAAAAGTTAGGCAAAGTCACCTTACCTGCAGTAAAATTGTTTGCGCTCGTGGTCGGAACTGTTACTCCGTCTACAGTTACATCCACACCTTGGTTATCTCTAGTAGAGTCTGTGTATGTCAGTTCAACTTTTGACAAGAGTTTTACATCCGTTAAGACAGGATCAGTACTTGTACCGCTACCACTGACCTTCGCAGGTGTAGTAACATTTGTCCAATTGGTTCCAACTGGACCAACTGCCGCAAACGCAGGAACCGCCGGCAACACACCCGTGACAAGCAGCATCATCGTCAGGCACATGGCGAACCAACGACGAAATTGTTGATATGGCTTTTTCATATTTTCACCTCTCCATAATTTCTGTTACTCGTGTTCAGCCCGCTTCTCACTATAAGTTCGGGCTTATACTCTCCCTTACTTTATCGGACAATCATCGCTCGTACTTAAGGGTTTCCCCCTAAATAATGGTGAAAAAAAAGCCCCTGCATCAGCAGGAGCTCTCTTTCTATTTTTCTACGCTATTGAGTTCTTCGCTGTTCCTCCGCCTGCTTCAATCGCATCCGTCGATACGCATTGATCAACGGGCGGTGGCGGCGACTTACCAGGCCGACAATTTCCGTTGCGAGGTGGGTCACAATCAGGAGTGCAATCATGACAATGATGGTTGTCCACTTGGTGGTCTTGGTCAGCAGGATCGCCATCGTTCCGAAGAAGATGCTGATCGAGTAAATGGTCAAAACCGTTCTACGGTGGGACAGGCCCATGTTGAGCAGACAGTGGTGCAAGTGCCCTTTGTCGGGGCTGGAAATTGGCTTTTTGTTGACAATTCGGCGCACGATAGCAAAGAATGTGTCCCAGAGTGGAACGCCCAGCACGACGATCGGGATGATGAAAGAAACGAATAGCGCTTCTTTAAAGCCCATGATCGACAGGGCAGCCAAGTTGAAGCCTAAAAAGAGTGAACCGGTGTCGCCCATGAACAGGCGGGCCGGGTGAAAGTTGAAGTACAGAAAACCGAGTATCGCTCCGAGGAGCACAAAACAGTAGATCGCGACGTTGTGATCGCCCATCAGCAGCGCCATGATTGCCATCGTCGCGGTGGCAATAGCAGAAACACCAGCCGATAGACCGTCCAAACCGTCAATCAGATTGACTGCATTGGTCACTCCAACGATCCAGAACATCGTGATCGGGATCGCTAGCCACATGAGCCATCCGCTACTGAAATCGATGCTGCCCGTGTAGGGAAGATTGACGACACCAATTTTCAGACCAAATGGAATGACGACAATCGCAGTGGCGACCAATTGGCCAAGCAGCTTCCATTTTGGCGAGAGCTGGTACTTGTCATCCAGCATTCCCACGATCATCACAATCGAGCTACCGATGAAAATCCCCAGCATTTCCCCCATGCTCGAGTAGGGAACGAATAGGAAGAACGCCACCAAATAACCCAGGTAAATGGCCAAGCCACCCATCCGCGGCATGATCCGCGTATGTACCTTGCGTTGGTTAGGTGCATCCACAGCTCCTACTTTGACTGCGAGCTTTTTGACATAGGGTGTTGCGATAAATGATACGATCAGCGAAGTCAGAAATCCGAGGATTAATGTAGACATCGACTGTTCTCCTCTCTACGGGTGCATCTAGGAGCGGAACCTCCATTTTTCTTTCAAGACAGTCAGGACAAACCGCGGAATGGCGATCTGACGCTTCCAGCGTGAAGGCTGGGAGGCCAGGCGATAGAACCACTCCAGATGCAGTTTCTGCCAAATGACAGGGGCACGCTTTACTTTCCCGGAAATGACGTCAAAGCTGCCGCCAACTCCCATCATCAGGGAAGCATTCAACTGATCGCGATACTTGACCATCCATTCTTCCTGTCTCGGCGCACCCAACGCCACAAACAAGAGGTGGGGCTTTTTCTCTGCGATTTCCTGCACGATTTGTTCTTCTTCGTCTTGTCGGAAATATCCGTCCCGATACCCAACTACGCACGCGCTCGGATAGCGCTCAGCCAGCTTTTCTGCAGCCAGGCTGATTACCTCCGGGTGCGCTCCCAACAAATATACATTCCAACGGCGCCGATCTGCTTCTGCCATCAAGGCTTCGAGTAGCTCAACTCCCGTAACGCGCTCATAGATTGGCTGATTCGTCCATTTGGCTGCATAGACAATGCCGATACCATCAGGAACGACATAGGCTTGTTCAACAATGGAACGAAAGCCCCGATGCTCTCTCGCCAGCATGACGATCTCGGGATTGGCGGTTACTACGTGTGTGTGCTCTCCGCTCTCAATCCTCTCGACCATGTAATCCACGCTCTCGCGAAAGCCTCGTGTAGTAAACGGTACACCTAATATACTTGCGACCTGTTTGGTCAATGGTTTCACCTTCAATGTATAAGTTGCCCACTAGCCATTTTACCTGAAAAGAAAGGCACATTCAAGATGATCATGAATGTGCCTGAGCTGCTGCAGTAAGTGCAAACATCAATCCGCCTTCAGCTACAACCTTGCCATTTACCAATGCTTTCCCATATCCTTTGCCGACTGTTCCGCGAACGCGAGTCAGCTCAACATCGAGCGTTAGCGTATCGCCGGGCTTTACTTGGTCTTTGAATCGAAACTCATCGATCCCTGCAAACAGTCCGATTTTTCCTTGATGTTCCTCCATGCTCAGCATGGCTACTGCTCCTACCTGCGCCAAAGCTTCCACAATTAGGACGCCTGGCATCACTGGATAGCCTGGAAAATGACCTTGAAAGAACGGTTCGTTGATCGTTACGTTCTTTACGCCAACTGCTCGCTTGCCTTGCTCCAGCTCCACAATCTTGTCTACCAGCAAAAACGGATACCGATGAGGAATGATTTCTTGAATCTGTACGATATCTAAAGGCGCTTTAATTTCCATGAAACACCGCTCCATTTCCATTCTTAACTAGACTTGTCCATGCATGAAGACCTTACTGCTAAGTGAGAATAAAGACAACACCCATCTCCGCTTGTCGGAGGAACGGGGTTAAGATAAAGGAGCGCTTCCTCTGTGGAAGTGCTCTTTTTCCAAGGAAGTGTTCTTCTCTACCAAGAATGTATTCCCTTACGTACGGTTCAGCAAACGAAACTTTCCCAGGTAGATCGCGCTCGTAATAAACGAGAACGCAATGACCGTCCACAGAATCTCTTCACTGTATTCATACCGATACATCGCCAAAGGAATTACCAGGTAAAACAATACCGTGGTGACCTTGCCATACGCATTTGCCGGTACGGTTTTCTTCCCGCGCAGGTGGTAGATCGCACCTGTAACGATCATCGCTACGTCCCTTGCAAAGAAAAACAGGGCTGCCCACAAGCTGATTCGCTCTGTTAAAAACAACGAAGCAATCACTGACAACATCATTAATTTATCGGCAAGCGGATCCATCATGATCCCGAATGTGGTCACTAGCTTATGCTTTCTCGCAATGTACCCATCTGCAATATCCGTTAGTCCCGCCAAAATCAGGATGCCCAATGCGATCTCTACATGATACGGTTCTTCGGAAAAAAAGATGTACAGGTACAAAGGGATGAGCACGATGCGAAAGATCGTAAGCAAATTAGGAAGATTCACGGATATCCCTCCGTAGTCAGATCGTCACTTCCTTTTTCAACCACTCGATCTATTATACTCTGTGGACAATCGCCCCAACAAGTCCCTGCAAAAAACGGAAGCCAAAGGCATTTGAAATTAGACCTCCCTTTTAAAGATAAAGAACCGCATAGAACTAAGTTCTACACGGTTCCCATTCCTCTGCCATAACCCCTTGCCGGCAGTCCTTTTTTCTTCAGTTGCTTCCAGCAACCTTGATGAGGGTGTTGTAAATCATTTTGGTTCCTTCCTCGAGTGAATTTACGGATATTCTTTCGTCATTACCATGCATGCGCTCAAGGGTATCGTTATCAAGCGGATACGGGTAGATGCCGTAGACCGGGACTCCCCTGTTCCGCCAAGCCGCTCCGTCGGTACCCGCCTCAAACAATGCTGGAACCACCTCTGCTTCAGGCCAAACCGATTTGCTGCTTTCCGCAAGTGCCTTATAGAGCTCCGTTTCTGTTGAAGACGGTACAGCTTTCGTACGTTGGTCGTAGTATTTCCCGGCCTCTTCTTCGCTCATATTGCTCGCCAAACTTACCTTAACCTCAGGGTCTGCAATCACGTTTTGAAGCTGTTCCATTACCTCAAACGGCGTAGAACCGGGTACAAGCCGCACATTGATGATGGCCTCAGCTGAACCTGGAATGACATTTTCCTTGACGCCTGCTTGAATGATCGTCGGTGCAACGGTATTGCGCATTAAGGCATGCCAAAGGAGTGGATAGCTACCCAGTTCCACCACCTTCTCCCCTGCCTCGCGAGCCTTTGATGGATCCTTGCTTTCAGCTAATTTCTTCAAATGGCTTGCGAGCGGCTCCTTGGCAGTCCTCGAGAGGGCCAGAAAATACTCTCTGGTTTGATCGTTAAGAGTCGGGTCGGTATCCCAGTTGGTGATCTTCGTCAGTGCCAGCGAAAGACTCTTAATGGCACTGTCAGGCATCGGCCGGGAAGAATGGGTCGGTTTTCCGGACGCAGTCAGCTTGAAGGAAACATAGATCTTATCTCGTGTAGTAATATTGACCTGTGTTGTCTTTCCATCGGCGTCTTGGAAAATCCATCCGCCCTCGTTAAGCGCAAATTCGGCGTCGATCTTTTCCCAGTAATTCTTCGCCAGCCATTCCGTGCCATATTCTCCTGCTTCCTCGTCGGCTTCCGCAAGAAAAATCACATCCCGATCTAGCGAAACATTCTTTTCTTTCACCATCATGACCGCTTGGGCAAAAACTGCCAACCCGCCTTTGAAGTCCATAGCTCCGCGCCCCATGACATATCCGTCTTTGATAACACCTCCGAACGGATCGACGGTCCAGTTTTTTCGCTCGACGGGTACGACGTCGGAATGAGCGGCGAGCAATACTGGCTTCTTAGTGCCATTTCCCTTTAAACGAGCGATGAAGTGAGCTTGGCCGGAAGGAGTTTTGATGACATCCGTCTCCACTCCGAGTTTATCGAATTTACTCTTCAAAAATTCTGCCAGCGCCAGAGTTTGTCCTCCAGGATTGGTCGAATCGAAGCGGAGCAGTTCTTGAAGCAGTTTGGCTGTCTCGCTGCTGACGACCTCCGATTGTACGTTGGAAACCGCTGCTGCCGACGAAAGAGGGGTAAGGCTTGTCAAGAGGGACAGTGTAAGAAAGGCTGTACCAATAAACTTGCGCTTCATTATGTAGTTCCTCCTCTCGTTTCATGAAAATGCTTTCACGCGTTTTATTATATTATTTATTTAGAATTTTCCGTTAATTATTGTCTGACATGCAGGTTTACGTGCGTAACATGTTGATAACTGTGCCGATACGGCAATAATTAAAAACGAAGGACTGTGCAGCCATTGCTTCTGCACAGTCCTTGCAAATTTATTCTGGGGCAATCGTTTTTCGATAAGCCTTTTCTTAAGTCCCTGCAAACAACAAATCCCACATATGCTTGTATGTACCCAGATCAAACACTTCTGATGTTGGTTTATGTCCAACCACACCATAACCGATCATCAGTCCGATGACCAGCGAGAAGAACAACAGAAGGGGGACCATCAAGATCTTGATCATGACGATGGGCCAATTCTTACCTCTTCGTGCGCGTTCTTTTGTCTTGACCTCTTGGGTATCACGCGGGAATGGTTGTCCCTTTCCTCGATCCATGCTCCTCTCTCCCGTCATCATGATTGAATTATCTGCTTCTGATTGAATTGGCAATGCCCATCATCTGATCGCTGATGCCAATTGCCCGTGAGTTTAACTGATACGCCCGCTGGATGTTTACCAGCTGGGACATTTCCTCCATCATATTGACGTTGGAGGATTCGAGTGCACCTTGGCGCAGAGTTGCGACATCTTCGTCAAGAGCATTTTTATATTTGGTATCCGGCGCAATTCCAGAGGCCAGATCCGGATCGAAGAGGTCCTGTCCTACCTGCTGCAATTCGTCGGGGTTGTCCACTTTCCATAAACCAATTGTATCAACCGGTTCACCATCCATTGTGACACTGCCATCCTCAGTAATCAGGATATCTCCTACAGGGTCATTAAAGGTGATGGGATTACCGCTACTATTGGTCAAAATATGACCGGATGCTGTATGGAGGACATATCCTCCGTCATCATCACTATACTGGAGTTTGAAATTCCCCTCACGTGTTAGGCGGTTTTCCTCTTGAAGCAATGCACCATTTGCATCTTTGATTTTTCTCGTAACGAGGAAATAACCTTCCCCCTGAATCATCAAGTCCGTCGGTACATCTGTCTGTTTCATGCTACCCTGACCCATATCGAGCTTGGTCAGTCCGAGACGGGCACCGCTGCCAATGCGCAAACCAGCTGGCGTATTGCGGTTCTGATTATCTGCTGCGGGCTGTTCGTTCATCGAGTCAGAAAGTAGCTCGGAAAACGATGCCACTCGACGCTTGAAGCCAACCGTATCGATATTCGACAGGTTGTTGGACGTATTGTCCAGCGCTTGCTGAATGCCGCGCATGGCAGCTGTGGAAATGTTAAGCGACTGCATCTGTGCTACCTCCTATTACCCGTTTACCCGGCCGATTTCGTTTGCCGCTTTTTCCAGTGTGCCATCTATTGTGGTAATGACACGTTGGTTTGCTTCATAGGCGCGCAATGCGCTCATCATGCTTGTGATCGTCTGCATCGGATCGACGTTTGCCCGCTCGATCCAGCCTTGCTGGGTGCCATAGCGCCCAGCGATAAGTGGGTCATTTGCCTCCGCTACATCGAGCGATTCGACAGGAATATCTCCTTCGAAACGGAAAATGTTCGTACCTTCACGGACCAGCTTCATAGGATCGGTAATGACACTCAGTCCAAGCCTTTGATTGTTTGGCAATGAAACAAGTTCCTTGGTAGTTGGGTCCTCATACTGAAGATCCCCGGTTTTACTGATGATCAGACCTTGCCCTACACTCACACCGTTCAACAGATCATCCGGATTATTCACTCGAACAGCTTGATTCTGAGCATCCAACACGTAATAGCCGTCCGCCGTCACGAGGTAACCGTCCGAATTGACGCTCCAGTTGCCGTTTCGTGTGTAGCGAATATCCTCTGGCTGTGCTGGCTGAGTCAAATCTTCCAATCGAGCCACGCTATAAAACAAGCGGCGCTCATTGCCGTCCTGATCAGGCTGCAGGTTGTCCATTAAAGCGACATCGTAAGGATTGCGCGTCTCTGCGATATCACCCTGTGTAAACATGGGCATGGCCTCCGACATGTAGACGCCGGAGTTCAGCCGACCAATCACAGCAGCCTGTCCACTCAAATTGGGATAGCCCTGAATATCAGGACCCTCTTGATCACGAATACGGGAAATCAATTGCTCCGGAAATGCACGCATCACACCCAAGTCCTGCTTGAACCCTGGAGTGTTGACGTTAGCCAGATTGTTCGCCAGCGATTCTTGCCTGTTCTGCAAGGCCAGCATGCCAGATGCAGACGTATACAAGCCTCTGATCACGTAATCTTACCCCCTGAATAATTTCTTATTCCGGTGCGCTGGTACTTTGTCCAGGTAGTCCAGCATCATTCCTGTTCCTTTGGCTACACACATCATAGGCTCGTCCGCTACCAGTACAGGGACCTTCAATTCGTCCGCCAGTATTTGGTCGATGCCATGCAATAATGCGCCGCCACCGGTCAAGAAAACACCCTTATCAATTATATCGGCAGAAAGCTCCGGAGGTGTTCGTTCTAAAACAGATTTCGAGGCTTGTACAATTGCACTGACCGACTCGGCCAGGGCTTCTTGGACTTCATTTGATCGAATAGTAATTGTCTGTGGCAGCCCGCTTACCATATCTCGACCGCGAATGTCCATTTCGTCCTGGCGTGAGTCGGAAACGGTACCAATCTGAACTTTGATATCTTCAGCCGTGCGTTCCCCAATCAGCAGCTTATATTTATTTTTTATGTACCGCATAATAGCCACATCAAATGTATCGCCTGCAATTTTGATGGAGGATGAAGTCACAATGTCGCCCATCGACAGTACTGCTACATCGGTAGTACCCCCACCGATATCCACTACCATATTGCCCGACGGCTGAAAAATGTCCATTCCTGCCCCTACTGCGGCTACTTTCGGCTCTTCCTCAATGTATACTTCTCTGGCGCCACCGCTACGTTCAGCAGCTTCTCGAATTGCTTTTTGCTCAACAGAAGTAATGTTGGTCGGGCAGCAAATCAGGATACGTGGACGGGCAAACATGCTTTTGCCGCCAATTTTGGTCATAAAGTGTTTCAGCATGGCCTCAGTAATTTCAAAATCCGCAATAACGCCTTCTCGCAAAGGTCGGATCGCTACGATGTTTCCTGGGGTGCGGCCCACCATTCGGTGAGCTTCGTTGCCCACAGCCAATACTTTTCTGGTTTTGCTGTCAATAGCTACGACAGATGGTTCATCCAGGACAATTCCCTTGCCTTTTACAAAAACCAAGACATTGGCTGTCCCCAAGTCGATCCCGATATCTTTGCCAAACATGAAAGGTCCTCCCTGTTACCAGTTACATTTCTACCTAATATCATAGGCTCTTCTACGTAAGAGGACAAGGAAATTCTTTCTTATACACTTTCCTCCTGTTCTATTCGAACCTTTTTACTACGTCGTTTGTACTTGATTTTCGTTGCTTCCCCTCCCCGCAAATGTCTGATGGCTTTGTGATATTCCAAAATTTCCTTTACCTGGTTTGCCAACTCTGGATTTATCTCAGGCAGCCGCTCAGTCAAGTCCTTGTGCACTGTACTTTTCGAAACACCGAATTCTTTGGCGATCATCCGGACCGTATTTCGCGTCTCCACAATATATCGGCCTATTTTGATGGTTCGCTCTTTGATGTAGTCGTGCACGTCACTCGCCTCCTTGTATCTACATTGTCTGATACAATATATGGGTGCGTAGGGACACATATTCTACGTTTCCAAGCCTGACAAGCCAGCACGGCCGCATCTTTTTTCAACAGTTTGTACCAAAAACAAAAAAACACCTGCAAAAGGTCGTCTTTTACAGGTGTTTTGTGCGTGTTTATTGATTTTTGACGGTGGTATCGCCTTGAATCAAATACTGTTCAGGGTTGACTGATTTTCCATCGACACGAACTTCAAAGTGCAAGTGGACACCAGAATCTTTCTCATATTCGTTGCGTCCTGCAGACCCGATTACCTGACCTTGCGTCACTTCATCGCCCGGTTTGACGACTACGTTTTCCAAGCTTTGATACACGGTAACCATTTTGTCTGCGTGTTCCACTTCAATCACTTTCCCTACGAGTGGGTCATTTTCCACTTTGAGGACTTTCCCTGCCAGTGCAGCGACGACATCAAAGCCTTTGCCATCCGTGGATTTCAAATCAATGCCCGTATGCGGGAAGTAAGAGTTGTTGTACTTCACCAAAGCTTTTTGCTGATTGTCCTTGGAGGCTTGCTCGTCATAGAAGCTCATCCCCAAATCGTACTGAACGCCTTTTCCAACTGGCCATGCCAACGGTTGTACAGTTCCTGCGACTGGTACCGACTCTTCGCCTTGTGGTGAAGCCACTGGGGTCTCAGGGGTAGTCACTGCCACGTTTTCCTTGACGTTCGTCAGATTGGATACCGTGTCCATGACGCTACCCTGATACCACATCACAAAAGCGAGAATGATTGCTGCGGTCCCGATGTAGATTGCAGGAAAAGCCCATTTCTTACCCAATACTTTTTTCCAAGAACTCGACTTCTTGAATGGAATCGGTTGATTCTGATTTTTTTGATCTTCCATTGTTTTCATCACCTCATCCCTCAGTATCGCCAGAATTTTAGCGTATAAACCTGAGAGAGAAGGGAAAAGTAAAAATTTGCGCAACTGTAACTAAACAGGGATGATCTTCGTAAAATTTTGCAGGGAGACTCCTTGATAGAAGTACTTTACGATCTGTTCGGCATTTTTCCCTTTCTTGGCCATGCCGTTGGCTCCCCATTGGCTCATGCCTACACCGTGCCCGAATCCTTTGGTCGTAATGTACACCTGATTGCCTCGCAGCTCCATCGTAAAAGAGGACGAGTTCAGGTTTAGCTTTTCACGAAATTCCCGCCCGGTGAACTCCTTGCCGCCAATGCTAATCTTGCCGACTCGATTCCCCGTCGTCTTTGATTCGATCTGGTACCAGGCACCGTTCGTGGATGCCTCTTGGGTTAACTTAACACCGAGGTTCTTCTCGAGCTCATCGGTCGTCATCGTCACGGTCTCTTCATAGCGTGGGGATTGGATATCCCAAGGGCTCGGCACGCTTTTCAGGTAGGGAATTGGCTTTTCCCAGTACTCACCCGAATTTTCTGTAAAGCCATTGCTCGTGGAAAAGAAAGTAGCATCAATTGGCTTCCCATCGTACGTCAGCACGACGCCTGCTGTTGCCCGTACGGCTTGAAGAATACGCTGGTTCTTCCACTCGTACTGATCCTTCCAACGTTCGCGTCGCTGACTTTCATCCATATACACCTGATGTTGAACGGTATCCAGTACTTGTGCTCCCTGTGGCACATCGTCCAGTTTGCTTTCGCTCAACCTGCGAACGATATACGTTCTCGCTGCCAATGCTTGCGCCTTAAGTGCTTCCAGCTCAAATTCGGCAGGCATCTCTGCTGCTACCACTCCCGCGATGTACGTTTCCAACTGCACCGTTTCTACCACCTTTTTCTCCGTGCGATAGACCTTCACTTGGAGAGGCGGTCCCGCTTCGGTAAGGTTGTCCGGAACAGACACGGCGACATTGGCTGGACCTTCTGGGGATGCTCCTGGAGCAAACCAGTAGACCAGCGTTGCAGGAATGGCGACGAGCAAGATCGGCAAAGCGATGAACCACATGAGTAGGTAACGTTTCATGCGACAGATCCTCCTCGTTGAGTGCTAGACACTTTTATGTCTATGTCCTGTCCCGAGGCGATAGAACGAGAGAATGAGAGAGAAGCGAGAGCAAAAAAAGACCCTCTGTTTTCACAGAGAGTCTCGTTTTTGCCATCTATTTGACACGTTAATCATGCAAAATTAGGAGAGAAGCTTACCTTCACGGTTTCCGTCACAGCGGTTTCGCGAGTCTTGGTCTCAGGAACATAACGTTCGACGTCTGCTCCCAATGCCTGCAGCTTTTCCGTAAAGTTGACGTAGCCACGATCGATGTGATGAAGAGCAGATACTTCTGTTTCCCCATCCGACACCAGACCAGCCAATACGAGTGCAGCACCCGCACGCAAATCCGTTGCAGCGACTTTGCTTCCAGTCAGCTTGGAGCCGCCATCGACGATCGCGCTGCGACCTTCGATTTTGATATTCGCATTCATGCGGCGGAATTCTTCCACGTGCATAAAGCGGTTTTCAAAAACGGTCTCAGTGACAATGCTGGTACCTTCTGACACGAGCAAGAGCGCCATCATCTGCGATTGCATGTCTGTCGGGAAACCAGGGTACGGCAATGTTTTCAGGTCAACGGCTTTCAGCGCACCAGTACGGCGAACGCGAATTCCATTTTCCTGCTCGTCCACTTCTACGCCCATTTCGCGCAGCTTAGCGGTCACAGATTTGAGGTGATCACAAATCGCGCCTTCCACAAAGACATCTCCTCCAGTGATTGCCGCAGCCACCATAAAGGTCCCCGCTTCAATCCGGTCTGGAATCACGCAATGTGTGCAGCCCGTCATTTTATCTACACCTTCAATGCGAATCGAGCCTGTACCGGCACCGCGAATTTTAGCCCCCATCCGATTGAGGAAGTTTGCCAAATCTACGATCTCCGGTTCTTCTGCTGCATTTTCAATCACGGTGGTTCCATCTGCCAGAGCAGCTGCCATCATGATATTTTCCGTCGCGCCTACACTAGCGATATCGAGGTAGATTTTCGCACCTTTCAATCGACCTTCTACGCTTGCTTCAATGAATCCTTGTCCGATCTCGATTTTGGCTCCCATAGCCTCAAACCCTTTAAGGTGTTGATCGATCGGGCGAGTACCAATGGCACATCCGCCTGGAAGAGCGACTCGAGCACGTCCTTGTCTTGCCAAGAGCGGACCCATTACCAAGAAGGATGCACGCATCTTGCGGACAAGTTCGTAGGATGCTTCCACGCTGGTCAGCTGGCTAGCATTTACAGTCAGCACTTCATGATCATATGTAAGGGAGATTCCCATCGATTTCAAGAGGTCGCATATTGTCCTGACATCGTCGAGAGCCGGCACATCTGAGATGACGCATGTCCCTTCTTCGGCCAGGATAGATGCTGCAATAATAGGGAGTACGGCATTTTTGGCGCCGGAGACCTTCACATTCCCCGTCAATGCCTTACCACCGCGGACAATAATTTTATCCAATGTGTACCCCTCCGCGTGCTAATATTCCACAGTGATGATTGGTGTTCCTACGGTGATCCACGTTCCTGCAGATTCGCTGTCACGATGGGTCGCCACCTGTAGATTCATCTTTTGACCGTTTAACGAGATGAATGGTTCCCACATATGTGTATACCCAGATATGCTCACAACCGAAACATCCTGTAAACGTTCGAGCTCTGATGCATGGAGAGTCTGAAAAATCGACAAAATTTTACCCTCCTGTTGGTCAACACCCATCTTAACATTGTACATTCCGCGAATACAAGTGCTAATTTGCGGAATAAAGTCGGCTCTTTTCAAGGCTTTCGCGAACGTTTCTTGTATCTCTTCAATATATAGTAGCGATTGACGGCTTCCAGTCAACTGGAGTACTAAATATGTGTCAAAAGAACCATTTTTGGAAACCGCTGACACCTCGTAGCGTAACTGAACGCCATCTTGCTTGGTTTCGTTCTGATAGACGATCATATGATTTTTCCGCGAGAGTTCTACATGGGAAAAAGGAATCTCTAGCTGTTCAGCCCATCGTTTCGCCAACTCTTTGACTTCCTCCGGGCTCTGCATCTGTCCCATTGAGGTCCGTGCACGTACCTGAATGGTTTCCCCAATTGCTCCGGAGTCTTCCAAAACACGTAACAGCTGTGCGGCGACTGGCTTTACTTCTGTCGCTTGCGCAGGCATCCAGTAGATGGCACCCATGATCATGACAACTGCCAGCATCAACCACCCTGACCATTTCCCCATATTTATCCCTCTCCCCGTTCACATGCATCTCTTTGTACTTCCCATTTTGCACATGAAACTGGGTGGATATACCAATAAATCTTGCGGAAGTTTGGGTTATTAGGAGAACATATTCCCGAAAGTGAGAGACCAGCCCAAGTAATCAAGGAAGAAGCGGGATATCTCATACCCTACCACGATGGACAGAAAAATTTGCAGCAGCTTGGCCTGGGCTCCGTTTGGGTTTTTCACGAACTTTTCAAAACGAAGCGACTGCAGGGCCCACCAGCTGAGACCGATAAACACGATTGTTAAAATGATGCTCATAAAGCCGTAGACTTCTTGCGGCACACTCATTTCCTCCTCTGTTTTCGTTGCATACACCTGGTTCCATTTTTTCACTAGTTCAGACTGTAGTGGAGGAGAGGAAAAAGGAGAAAACGCTCCAGCTTCTTGGGTCCCCTGCTGAGGGTCATCCCTGTCCAGCTCCATGTAAAAAGTGAAACCGCGTCCAAAGCAGCCGAATCATGGTGAATCTCAAAGGTGGACGCTTAAGAGCGTGTTTCACTTTTTCCATTCCGCTTCAGTTAGTGCCCCAAAGATCTTCGCTTTTTTCTCCTTTTTCCTCGGCTAACCTTGATTCTCCCACCCGCCATCTCTTGGGAGCCTTCCATGGAGTTTCTATGAGAACAATACTACATGTGACATCGTACGAACCCGGAACCTCCGCAAAATCAGGTTACTAGAAACCACAATAGCTCGCAGGAGAAGCAGGTTTCCAGGCGGAGCGACTCCGGAACCCACCCTAGCGGAACAACGAATTCATGGGATTCAGAAGAGGTACCTCTGTATTCGCTGGGAACCGGCTACTACTTTACCGCTTCCCCATGAATCGTTGTGGAGCGGACAGTCTATTCTCCTATGCGGGGTGTAGGCTAGAGCGCAGATCGGAAACCTGCTTCTCCCCACAACCACAGCACATTTGTATCACCTAATCTAATAAATTCCTATCTGTATAAAAAAAGGGACAGCCCGTCAAACAGGCTATCCCTCTATTGTACATGAATGGCTACTCCGTTACGAGCTTATTGAAAAGTCGGCGGGAGCATATTACCAAAATCAAATGACGGATTAAAATGCGCCTGGACGTAATCGGTCACCAGTCCCGGGAAAGCACCGAAGAACACGGTAGCGACTGCCATGACGAGGACAAACGTCCAGATGCCTTTAGGCACATACATAGGAGTTTCGCTCGTCCCCGGGCGCATGTACATCTGACGAATGATCCCGAAGTAGTAGTAGTACGAAATGACACTCGTGATGATCATCACCGCTGAGAGCCAATAGTTTTCCTGTGCCAATGCCCCCATGAACAGATAGAATTTACCGAAAAACCCTGCTGTTATCGGGATCCCTGCCAAGGAAAGCAGGAAAATGCTCATCGCGATGGCCATAATTGGCGAGCGGTGATACAAACCAGCAAAGCCTTTTAGATCTTCTGTTCCTTGCTCGCGTGAGACGACCATAATGACGGCAAAAGCCCCAAAGCTGACGAGCAAGTAGCCAAAAAGATAGAAGATCACTTCGCTGAAAAAGAGTGTGGTCGGCGGTACGAACGGAACGAGTAAATATCCCGCTTGTGCAATCCCGGAATAGGCCATCATCCGCTTGACGTTCGTCTGCCTCAGCGCCATCGTGTTCCCGATGATCATCGATGCCGCTGCCATGATCCCAAGATACAGACTCCCCTGATCAAAGAAGAATCGACTCGTGCCATCCGTCACATTGAAGAACGAGATCATCAACAAACGGAACAGTAAGGAGAAGCCAGCCGCTTTTGAGACGACTGCAAGAAATGCCGTTACGGGAGTAGGTGCACCCTGGTAGACGTCCGGAGCCCACATGTGATTGGGAGCCGCGGATATTTTAAAGGCGAGTCCGACCGCCAGAAAGGCAAATGCGATATAGACGAGGAACTGATAGCCCGCCATGCCTGCTTCCGCCAAACGAGTGGAAATCTCGTACACATGCGTCGTTCCCGTCAAACCATAGACGTACGACATCCCGAACAACGTAATAGCCGTGGCAATACCGCCTGAAACCACGTATTTGAAAGCCGACTCGTTGGAATGGAGCGACTTTTTCCGCAACCCTACCAAGACGTAGGAAGAAAGGGACAAAAGCTCCAGCCCGACGAACAACGTGATCAAATCAGCGGAGGACGCCATGACCATCGCTCCCAGAAGGCCTGTCAAGAGCAAGTAGTAATACTCACCTGTATGCTCGACTTCTCTCTGCTTCAAATAGGACAGAGAAATCAGCAGGACAAATGCCGTACCCGCAAGGAAAATCAGCTTGAATGCATTACCGTAGTTGTCGATGCGGATCATGTCCGTCATGTAGCTATAGGGCTTGTCGAGCGTGTTTACATTGACGAAAACAAACACGGCAGCCAGCACGACTCCGACCAACGACAGCCACCCGATCACTTGTTTGCCGAGTCTTTTTCCTGCAAACAGGTCCAGAAGCGACAACACCGTTGCAAAACCTAGGATGATAAACTCGGGCAGAAGGTAACTCCAGTTATACGAGAAGATATCTTTAACGTCCATGGATTTACCCTCCTATTCCCGTGACTATGGGTACGATCGTTTTCAGTGCTTGCTGCATCGGATTTCCCAGAACCGCTGGATATACCCCGATCAGGATAATGCAGCCCAAGAGAACCACCATTGGAATGACTTCCATCGGTTGTGCGTCTGCGAGCCCAGTAAACCGATCAGGCGTTGGTCCAAAGGTCGTGCGCAGGATCGCCCGTAGCAAGTACACCGCCGTCAGTACAATTCCCAGCGCACCTACTGCAGCGAGAACGGGCATACGTCCGAACAAGCCGAGGAAGGCAAAAAATTCACTGATAAATCCGGACATTCCCGGCAGGCCCAGAGAGGCCATCGCCCCAGCCAGCAAGATCCCGCTGACAAAAGGCATCGATTTGGCCAAGCCTCCCAGCTCGTCGAGCATCGAGGTCTGCGTCCGATCCCAAATCACGCCGATCAAGAAGAATAGCAGCGCCGAGATGAATCCGTGGGACACGACCTGGAACATCGCTCCCTGAAAGCCGATCGTATTCATCGAGGCAAAACCGAGAAGGACGATTCCCATGTGGCTGATACTGGAGTAAGCCAGCACCATTTTCAGATCCTTTTGAACGAAAGCCAGCACCGCTCCATACAGAACGTTGATGATCCCCAGAATCGCGAGCCATGTCGAAAACTGATAGGCTTGCTCCGGAAAGAACCCGATACCCATCCGTAGCAATCCGTAAGCTCCCATTTTCAGCAAAATCCCCGAGTGAATCATCACGATTGAAGGAGGCGCCTGCACGTGTACCTTTAGCATCCACGTGTGGAAAGGAAAGACCGGCAGCTTGATTGCAAATGCAATAAACAGTGCCAGGAACAATCCAAAGCGGAACCCCGGTGTCAGTGCCCCTGCAGCCGGGTGTTCCGGCGTGGACAGAATGGTGGCAATCTGATCGATATTCAGCGTACGCATCATGATAAAGATGACGATGAAAGCCAGGAGCATGATGCCTGAACCGATTCCGTTGTACAACAGGAACTTGTTCGCAGCGTGTTCACGCTCTCCGTAGCCCCAGATGCCGATGAGGAAGTACATAGGCACCAGCGTCATTTCAAAGAAGATGAAGAACAGGAACAGGTTGTCGGCCGCAAAGACGCCAAGCATCCCAATCAGCAAGATATGAAACAGGATAAAATACTCTTTCAATCTCTTTTTGACCTGCCAAGAGGCTACTGCTGCCAGTGTACCGATAATCGCGGTCAACAGGATCAGCGGCATCGAAATCCCGTCTACACCCAGCTCATAGTTGATATCAAACGTAAAGACCGCGCCAGTCTGCGCCAAGCCGATAGGAATGGAGATCCAGTCATGCTTTTCCATAAACTGCAGGTTAGCCGTCTCGTAATTGAAATGTCCGAACATCCACAAGGACAGGATCAACGGGAGCAATGTTCCATATATCCCTATCTGTTTGATGGCCCCGCCTTGATGATTTGGCACGAAAGCGAGGATCACAATCGCCAGCAGTGGGGAAAACACGAGTGACGACAAAAGGATATTAGTGACCGAATCCAAAGAGTCCACCTCCTCGAGCCGTCAAGCTGATAGCGACAATCAAAAGCAGCAAGCCAAACACTACCATCGCCCCATAGGACTGCATCTGTCCGCTCTGCACTCTGGCATGCAAGGATCCGATCCCCTGCGTAATCTTTGCCGTCAGGCCTACCAACCCATCCACGATGTACTTGTCAAAGCCGTTCAGTATGATACCCAGCCATCCCAGCGGCCGGACGATCACGTAATGGTAGAACTCATCTACGTAGTACTTCCGGTAGGACAACCGATAGAGCCAAGGCAACGTCTCCGGAATCGCATCCGCGGAAATGGATTTTTTTCCGTACATCAGATAGGCAAGCACGAGACCCAGAATCGAAATGGCTAGGGCAAGTACTTGCAACCAGGTAGCCGTGTGCTCCGCTCCGTCTCCAAACAAGCTGACAATGGCGGCTCCCGTATTCGAAGCCAGCAGCCACTCTGACAGCATCGGCGCGTACGGTGTATTGACGAAGCCTGCGACGATAGCCAAAACAGCCAAAACCAAGAGTGGGCCTGTCATTACGGCTGGTGACTCATGTGCTTCATGCTTGCCGCGCGGCTTGCCGGTAAATGTCAGGAAGTATAGACGGAACATGTAGAATGCTGTAAAGAAAGCAGCTACAAGCGCGATCACCAACAGATCGTAACGATGTGCT
Organism: Brevibacillus choshinensis; assembly: GCF_001420695.1. Lineage (NCBI taxonomy): Bacteria > Bacillati > Bacillota > Bacilli > Caryophanales > Paenibacillaceae > Brevibacillus > Brevibacillus choshinensis. The sequence continues at coordinate 1,398,554 of NZ_LJJB01000010.1, forward strand.
GCGTAGACCGCACCCAGGATCGCTTCTTTCGACCAAAAACCGGCGAATGGAAAGATCCCCGCAATCGCCAAACACCCAATCAAAAACGTAAGTGCGGTGATTGGCATCTTTTTCCACAGACCCCCCATCTCAAACACATCCTGCGTATGTACGGCATGGATGACACTACCTGCCCCCAGGAAGAGAAGTGCTTTGAAAAAGGCGTGAGTCATCAGATGGAAGGATCCGGCGACATACCCGGCTGCTCCGGCTACACCCAAGGCCATCATCATATACCCGAGCTGGCTGACGGTCGAATATGCGAGCACCCTCTTGATATCTCGCTGAGTCAAGCCAATAGAAGCAGCGAAAATCGCGGTGAAACCACCCACGTAAGCCACAACAGTCAAAGCCGTATCCGAAGCGATGAACACGGGATACGTCGCTGCTACCAGATACACCCCTGCAGCTACCATCGTTGCAGCGTGGATCAGTGCAGATACGGGCGTAGGACCTTCCATCGCATCAGGCAACCACGTATGGAGTGGGAACTGACCTGATTTCCCTATGGCTCCTATGAAAATGAGGATCGCCGCTAGCGTGATCATCCATGGTTCAAGCCTACCAAGTGCCACACTTTCAAAAATTTGCTCGTAATCAAAGCTGCCAGTCCACCAGAACAACAGGCAAATCCCGATAAACAACCCGAGGTCGCCGACGCGTGTGACGATGAACGCTTTTTTGGCAGCAGCCTTTGCTTCCGGCTTGAAGAAGTAGTAACCCACTAACAGGAACGAACAGACACCCACCAGCTCCCAGAAAATGTACACTTGCAGCAGATTGGGTGAAATCACGAGCCCCAGCATCGAAAAAGTAAACAACGCGAGGTACTGATAGAAAACAGGAAAGCGTTCATCTCCATGCATATAGCCCTTGGAGTAAATCTGAACCAACAGGCTCACCAAAGTCACGATCACCAGCATCATGGCATTGAGCTGATTGACTTCGTAGCCCATATTGATCACGATGTCTCCGACCTGGAGCCAATCGACGACGAACTTGTAGTCTGTCGCTCCCCCGTGGAATCTCTCCCAAAAGGTGAGCGCCGCTATCCCGAACGAAACTGCCGTCAGCACAATGCCGACGAGAGAAGCTCCTTCTTTCAACTGGCGACCAAACGAAACGATCACGATGAAAGCAAGAAGCGGAAACAGAGGGATGAGCCAGGCGTAGTGCAGAAGAATATCCATCTTTGTCCTCCTTATCAGGTTTCCATCTTATCGTTTCATTTGATCCATCTCGTCTACATTGACCGTCGCCTTGTTTCGGTAGAAGGCGATCAATATGGCCAATCCCAGTGCTACCTCAGCTGCTGCGACCGTCATGGAAAACAGCGTGAAGATTTGCCCGGATACCGATGGGTACAAGCCGTATTTAGAGAATGCGACCAGATTAATATTCACCGCATTCAGCATGAGCTCGATTGACAGCAAAACGACGACTGCATTGCGCTTGGTCAAAGCCCCATACAAGCCGACACAAAAGAGAATCAACGCGACTAGCAGATAGGAGGTAATGCTTACCGTCATTCGTTATCCTCCTCCTTCTTTGCCATGATGATCGATCCTATCAAAGCGACCAGCAGCAATACAGATACCAGTTCAAATGGAATGACGTATTTGGTGAACACCTCTAAACCAATTTCTTGTGCATTGCTTACGTTCGAAGCCACTGGTGGTGGCGACGCTGGCCAAGGAGTGTTTTGAATTCCCCAGAACAGTAGCGCGAATACGACTACCACGAACAGTAGGATGAACCGGTTTTTCCACGTGCGGCCCGTCCCTTCATCATAAGCATCGTGTTTGGTCAGCATGATCCCGAACAGCATCAGGATGGAGATGGCTCCTGAATAAACAAGCACCTGTGCAACACCGACGAACTCTGCCCCTACCAACACGAACAAACCGGCAATGCTGATGAACGTAATGCCGAGCGAAATAACCATGTGTACAACACGGGTGAAGCTGATCATAAAGACGGCTCCGCCAATCGTCATCAGAGAGAGGATAAAAAAGGCTACGAATTGCCCTGTCATCGCTAGTTCTCCTCCCTGACGTTCGTATTGTTATCGTCGAGCCATTTCAGGTTTTTGTACAATTCATCCCTGCTGTATGCAGCCAATTCAAAGTTGTTGGTCATGACAATTGCTTCTGTCGGGCACACCTCCGTGCACAAGTCACAAAGGATACAGAGCTCAAAATTGATATCATAGGTGTCGATGATTTTTCCCTTTTTATCCGGATCCGGGTGGGGCTTTCCTGTCAGTTGAATACACTCCGTCGGACAAATACGTGCACATTGGTTGCAAACAATGCATTTCTCCGGAACAAAGTGCTGAATGCCGCGAAAACGGGGCGGCATAGGAAACGGAACATCCGGGTAAAAATGCGTCACTTTTTTCTCGGTCAGTTTTTTAAACGTATATCCCAGGCCTTTGGCCAGTCCTAGCATGTATGTCACCCCTCAGATTTGAGAACTTCGCTGCGCCAAGCCTTTGGCGAGCCTATGCTATGAAACACGGGATGTGGTCTTCCATCCAATGCCGCTGCAATCGGGCATGATGCTCTTTAGAACATGCCATTCTGGTAAGAGACGACTACGGCTGTGAGAAGGATGTTAAACAGCGCCACGGGCAATAGCACTTTCCAAGCAAACGACATCAGCTGGTCGACACGCATGCGCGGCATCGTAGCGCGTATCCAGAACTGAAGGAAGACGTAGAGCGAAAATTTCAGGATGAACCAGATAATTCCTGGAATGAAGCTCAAGGCTGGATGGATCGGCAACCAACCTCCCAGGAATAGAATGGTAATCAGTGTCCCCATTCCAAACATGTAAACGTACTCAGCGAGCATGAACATGGCAAAGCGGAAACCGGAGTACTCTACGTGGTAGCCGGCAACCAGCTCGGACTCTGCTTCTGGCAGGTCAAAAGGAGTACGGTTCAGCTCTGCCTGTGCAGCAACGATAAATACGACGAATCCGATAAACTGCGGAACGATATTCCAGACATCCCGCTGTGCCTCGACGATTTCTCTGAGATTCATGCTGCCCGTAAGTAGAACGATACCCACTACGGACATGACCAGCGGTACTTCATAGCTGATCATCTGCGCAGCGGAGCGGAGACCCCCGATCAGCGAATACTTGTTGTTGGAAGCCCAACCTGCTGTAATCACACCCAGAACCGTGATCCCGGACAGGGCGATGTAGTATAAAAGGCCAATCCCCAGGTCCGCAAACTGAATGCTTTCGGTAAAGGGCATCACAGCCAATACGGCAAAGGCAGGCGCGTAAGCTAAAATCGGTGCTAACGTAAACAAAGCTTTGTCAGCGTTCAGAGGACGTGTGTCTTCTTTGAGCAAAAGCTTGGTAACGTCGGCGACCGTTTGCAAAAGGCCCAATGGACCTACCCGGTTCGGGCCGATACGCAATTGCATCCAGCCGATGACTTTCCGTTCAAAGTAAATGGCGTAGGTCACAAATCCCAGCAATACCGCGAGCATTGCGACTGCCGCCAGGATAAACCAAAAGGTGGTTCCCCATGAGGGTGCTTGCTGCAAGAGTGTACTCATTAACAGTCAACCTCCCCGAGCACGATGTCGATACTGCCCAGGATGGCGATCATGTTGGCGAGACTTTCCCCCTCCAACAGCTTGGGCAGGATTTGTAGATTGGTAAATGAAGGACGTCTAAACTTTAGCCTCCATGGCTTATCCTTGCCCTGGCTGGCGATGTAACAGCCGATTTCTCCTCGTGGGGATTCGATACGCACGTACGTTTCACCTGCAGGTGGACGGATAACCCGAGGTACTTTTCCGATGACTTCTCCCTCACTCGGGAATTGATCGAGCGCCTGCTCAAGAATACGCAGCGATTGCTCGATTTCTGCCATGCGCAAATGGTAGCGCGCCATGCAATCTCCCTCGGTCGCAGTAGGGACGTCAAATTCGAAGCGATCGTAGATGCAATACGGTTCGTCTTTGCGAAGATCCCATTTGACACCGGTCGAACGAAGCATCACTCCTGAGAGCGAATAGTCCAAGGCCGTCTTGGTATCAAACTTCCCGATCCCTTTGATCCGGCTTATAAAGATCTCGTTTCCGGTCACGAGTTGATGGTAGCTAGGAAGCTCGCTCTTCATGTACTGCACGAATTCTTTGGCCTTTTCGACCCATCCAGGAGGCGCATCCCATTTGACTCCGCCTACGCGCATGTAGTTAAAGGTCATCCGTGCTCCACATAGCTCATTGAACAAGTCGAGAATCATTTCCCGATCCCGGAATGCATAGAGAAACGGTCCCATCGCCCCGATGTCGAGCAAATACGTTCCCCACCAGACCAGGTGGCTGGCTACACGGTTCAGTTCCATCGCGATCAGACGCAGAAACTGTGCTCGCTCTGGAACTTCCAAGCCCATCATCGTCTCTACCGCATGACAGAGAACGTAGTTGTTGGTCATCGCCGACACATAGTCCATCCGGTCCGTGTACGGAATGATTTGCGTATAGGTCAAGTTTTCCGCCAGCTTCTCTGTACCGCGATGCAGGTATCCCATCACCGGAATCGCTTCTCGGATCGTTTCACCGTCGATCTTTACAACCAGTCTAAACACACCGTGCGTACTAGGATGCTGTGGTCCTACATTTAAAAGCATCTCTTCCGTGCGAATGCCTGTATCAGGAGAGGTCTCTACTTGAGTCGTGAGGATGTTCTGGCTCATTGAATTAAACCTCCTCGTCGTATTGCACGTAATCTTTTCGCAACGGGTAGCCTACCCAGTCGTCTGGTAACAAAATTCGACGCATATCCCTATGTCCCGGGAAATGAATGCCTAAAAGGTCAAACGTCTCTCGTTCATTCCAATTGGCTCCATACCAGATGTCCATGACGGAAGGAACTGCTGATTGCTCTCTGTCCGTTTTGACCTTCACCGCCACACTTTGCCGATTCTTGTAGGAATATAAATGGTAGTAGACTTCCATCCGGTCCTCGTAGTCTACTCCATGCAGATCGGACAAGTAGTCAAAACCCAATTGCTCGTCTTCTTTCAAAAAATGAGCGACTTCAAGCCAGCGATCGTTCTTGATGACAAGAGTCGGAACTTCTTTTGCCAACACATTGATATAGGAGGCTTCCAACGTCTCAGAGCCAAATACTTCGGTCAGTCGGGAAATGTATTTATCTAGGTAAGGCTGATTTTTAGAAGGAGCTTTCGGTGTTTCTTCTGCTCCCCCGGCGTCATCCGTCGCTTGCGCACCTTTTGCCTTTGCTGCGGCTGCTGCAGCAGCCTTGGCTTTGGCTGCAGCTGCTGCTTTGGCTTTGGCATCCTCTCCACCCGCATCACCGGCATCTGCACCTGCTTCACGCGCTGCTTTTGCCTTCGCGGCGGCTGCGGCGGCCGCTTTTGCCTTTGCTGCCGCTGCGGCTTTCGCCTTGGCATCGGCATCTGTACCTGTGTCGCCAGCTTCTGCGCCTTGGGCTGCTTCCTTGGCTTCTTTCGCAGCCTTGGCCTTTGCTAATGCTTCCGCGGCTGCGGCGGCTTTGGCAGCGGCCTTTTCTTCCGGTGTCATTTCAGATACTGGTTTAGACGGAGCTACTGCCTCTTTCGCTTCCTTCGCAGCCTTGGCTTTCGCGATTGCCTCGGCGGCTGCTGCAGCTTTGGCTGCGGCCTTTTCTTCTGCTGTCATTTCTGAGACGGGCTTCGCTGGTGCTGCTTCCGCCTCTTTCGCTTCCTTCGCAGCCTTCGCTTTCGCGATTGCCTCTGCGGCCGCTGCGGCTTTAGCTGCTGCCTTTTCTTCTGCTGTCATTTCTGAGACGGGCTTCGCTGGTGCTGCTTCCGCCTCTTTCGCCTCTTTCGCAGCCTTCGCTTTCGCCTCGGCGGCCGCTGAGGCTTTGGCTGCGGCCTTTTCTTCTGCTGTCATTTCTGAGACGGGCTTTACTGGAGCTGGAGCAGGGTTCGCTTCTGCCGGTTCGTTCTCATCTGCCTGCGTCGAAGTTTCATCCGCCGCTTCTAGTTCTCTTAATTTTCGCAAAGCTTCAGCTTTGGCACGAGCCTCTGCTGCCGCCTGTGCCTTTTCCTCTGGCGTCGGCTTGCGTTTTTCGTCACTCATTGACTGGTCACCTGCTTCCCAGTCTTCGCTTCATACCGAATCTTTTCTTGCAATTTGTTGATTCCATAGATCAATGCAGCTGGATTCGGTGGGCAACCTGGAATGTACACATCGACAGGCACAACCTGATCCACGCCTTTTACCACGCTGTAGGAACGCACATACGGGCCTCCGGCAGTCGCACATGACCCCATCGCAATGACCCATTTTGGCTCCGGCATTTGATCGTACAGTCTGCGCAATAATGGCGCCATTTTTTTCGTTACCGTACCCGCCACGATCATCACGTCGGATTGTCGCGGTGACGCACGGAAAATCACTCCAAAACGGTCCAGGTCGTAGCGAGCCCCACCCGTTCCCATCATCTCGATCGCACAACAGGCGAGTCCAAATGTCAAGGGCCACAGGGAGTTACTGCGTACCCAACCCTTTACTGTCTCCAACGTCGTAAACATGACGTTGCGATCCAGTTCTTCTTGTAACTCAGGCGCAATGCTTGTCAGGTCTAGTTCCATTCCAGCACCTTCTTTCTCCACGCGTAGATCAATCCTACTACCAGCAAGGATATAAAGATGACCATCTCCACTAATGCAAACAGACCGAGCTTGTTGTAGGCGACGGCCCACGGGTACAGAAAGAGCGTTTCTACATCGAAAATCACAAACATGAGGGCAAAGATGTAATACTTCACATTGAAGCGTACCCAACTGTCCCCAACCGGAATGTTACCGCTTTCATAAGTAGTTTGTTTCTCCCGCGTTGGTTTCTTTGGACGTAACAGCGGACCGATGAAACTGACAGTAGCCACGGGCAATAACACACCAAGGATCAAAAAGATGGCGACAATGACATAATTGTTGGTATAGATGTCATTCACCCACGTTCCCTCCGCTTTCGTGAAAGTGTATGGATCCCTTGCTTCGTGCCCTCTGATGGAGTGGAGACTCCTGCAAAGGGTACTGCCTGCAGTATTCGGATGTAGGTTTTTTTATTGGCGCAATCTGATACTGATAGAAAAAAATACCTTTATCATTATAGCAAATTGCCTATAAAGTGTCTAACGAAAGCCTCCCTAATGTGCCATATAAAGGAAAAAACTCAGGGTAGTTTCCCTAAGTTTTTCCATCATACTTTGATGACTAAACGAATAGGCCTGTCTAATCATCCTGTATTCCATTATTGCACGTTTTTAGAGAACTGTTCTCCGAGGAAGTCCTCGTAAACGCGCTCCCACACAACGGTAAAGGTCATGGCTTCGTCTTCTGGAATCTCCAGGATGTTTTCAATCGCTTCTTCCATGTACGGCGTCAATTTGATCAACACTTCCGTCAACATCTCGTCGTTCGTGTTGAGCATATTCTTCAGCTCAGCTTTGGAGAGATTGAACGTATTCTCATCTTGCTCATGCAACGTCATGATCAGACGGCTGAAGATCGGATGAACCAATGCTTCCAGCTTCACATGAGCCAGAGCAAGTGTTTCAGCATCACTCAATTGGAACAGCTCAGCAGCATCCGGGAATGGGTAAACAGGAACATCCCATACATCCCCTTTGTCGATAACCAAGCCCCATTTGGTGAACAGTTCAACCGCAGCTTCACGAGAGTTTGGATACTCATAGTTGGAGCGGCTCATGAAAGCTTTAAAGCGATTCAACAAGTTCACGTAGCCATTGAAATCTTCTTCTGATTTAAATTGATCTTTAACCGGAGCAGTAAACGTGCCTTCCAGAGCGTTGAAATCTTTCAGCGCGCTTTCCATTTCTGCTTTGGTTTCGAATTTCGTAACTACATAGCACATAGCTTGAAACAACACGTTCATTTCATGAGACAGCACGCTGGACCAACCATTGGCCGCATAGCTGCTGGGAATTACTACGCCTTCGTTGTTTTGGCGGATATCGCGAATGGTTTGCATCACTACTACTCTCCTTTTTCCCCAATAGCCAATGCCGTTTCATCCCGATGACATCCATACAATTACGCTTGTCGGCAGGGCATTAGGTCTATTATACACAGAAACCATAGGCAATTACCAACTGGAAATATCATGCCCCCAAACAGTCCCAGCTCATACAACCTAAGTACGAAAAATCCCCGCAACCTCGTGGGCGCGGGGATACCAGCCTATTGCATTACTTCGTTACATCCAGACGAGCGATCGCACGTTGTAGCGCACGCTCAGCACGTTGGAAGTCAAGGTCAGGATACTTCTCATTCAAACGCTTTTCTGCACGGCCTTTCGCAGCCTGCGCACGTTCAACGTCGATGTCTCCCGGCAATTCAGCCGTTTCAGCAAGGATGGTCACTTTATCGCCGCGAACTTCCATGAAGCCGCCGCTTACAGCCATCACTACTTCTTTTTCGCCTTCTGTTTTGATCCGAACTGGCGCTGTTTTCAGCGGGCTCACCAGCGGCATGTGATTCGGCAAAATACCGAGATCCCCAACTACACCGCGGGCAATGACCATTTCAGCTTGACCGCTGTAGACAACCCGTTCAGGAGTTACGACTTCAACTGTCATCTTGCTCACTTACTGGTCTCCCCTTTCCAGGGTGTCTTACGCCATGGACTTCGCTTTCTCTACCACTTCATCAATCGTTCCAACATACAGGAACGCTACCTCTGGAAGGTGGTCGTGCTTACCTTCGAGGATTTCTTTGAAGCTGCGTACGGTATCTTTCAATGGCACATATTGGCCAGGGTTACCGGTAAATTGTTCAGCAACGTGGAAGGATTGGGACAGGAAACGTTGAATGCGGCGTGCGCGTCCAACTACTTGCTTGTCCTCATCACCCAACTCATCCATACCCAAGATTGCGATGATATCTTGCAGTTCTTTGTAACGTTGCAGAATTTTTTGCACGCCACGAGCCACATCGTAGTGTTCTTGACCTACAACGTCCGGAGACAGGGCACGGGAAGTGGATGCGAGTGGGTCAACCGCAGGGAAGATCCCCAACTCAGCGATAGAACGCTCCAGGTTAGTCGTAGCGTCCAAGTGAGCAAACGTAGTAGCAGGAGCCGGGTCAGTATAGTCATCCGCTGGTACGTAGATCGCTTGAATAGACGTTACGGAACCTTTTTTCGTAGAAGTAATACGCTCTTGCAGTTGACCCATTTCGGTAGCCAGTGTTGGCTGGTAACCTACCGCGGATGGCATACGGCCCAAGAGAGCGGATACTTCAGAACCCGCTTGGGTAAAGCGGAAGATGTTATCGATAAACAACAGTACGTCGCGGCCTTCTTCATCACGGAAATATTCCGCCATGGTCAAACCGGTCAGAGCTACACGAAGACGTGCACCAGGTGGTTCGTTCATTTGACCGAATACCATCGCGGTTTTCGGCAGAACGCCTGCGTCTTTCATCTCGTGGTACAGGTCGTTACCTTCACGGGTACGCTCACCTACACCAGCGAATACGGAAATACCGCCGTGCTCTTGTGCGATGTTGTTGATCAGTTCTTGAATGGTAACGGTTTTACCTACACCCGCACCACCGAACAGACCGATCTTACCACCCTTGATGTAAGGAGCCAAGAGGTCAATAACCTTGATTCCTGTCTCAAGGATCTCAATAGTAGTCGCTTGATCAACGAACTCAGGAGCTTTGCGGTGAATTGGGTCACGACGATCTACTTGACCCAACTCTTGCAGGTCGATCGGTTCTCCCAATACGTTAAATACGCGTCCGAGGGTTACACTACCCACTGGAACGGAAATAGCTGCACCAGTATCTACTGCTTCCATACCGCGAACCAAACCATCGGTAGAAGACATCGCTACGGTACGAACTTGGTTATCACCAAGGTGAGTCGCAACCTCAACAGTCAAATCGATGTCACGCTCGCCAGCGCTTTGTGCTTTATGTTGAATCTTGATCGCATTGTAAATGGCAGGCAGGTGTCCACGATCGAACTCGATGTCAACAACCGGACCCATTACCTGAACCACGCGTCCATTCGCCATCTTACTTCTTCCCCTCCTGTAAAGCTGAATTGGGAGCTATTCGCTGCCTTTACGCTTGTGCGTTTGCACCTGCGACGATCTCGGAAATCTCTTGAGTAATGGCTGCCTGACGGGCACGGTTGTAGATCAATGTGTAACGGTTGATCATATCCGTTGCGTTGTCTGTCGCGTTGCCCATTGCAGTCATACGGGAACCTTCTTCGGAAGCCTTCGCTTCCAGAAGCGCACTGTATACCAGTGTTTCCGCATATTTCGGCAGCAGAACGGCCAGTACTTCTTCCGAGGACGGCTCATACTCGTAATTCATTTTGCGTTCGCTGTTGCTCTCGGGAGCTTCCAACGGCAGCAAGCGTTTTACGGTAGGTACCTGCGAAATTGCACTCTGGAACTTGTTGTAGCAGAGGTACAGTTCGTCGATTTTCTCATCCGCGAACATCTGAATCGCTGCACCTGCAATCTTCTTGATGTCGCCAAAGGCTGGGCTAGCTGGCAGACCTGTCACTTCTTCCATTACCGGGTGATTACGTTTCTGGAAAAAGTCGCGACCTTTGCGACCTATGACGAAAATGCCATACTCATCCTTAGACTTGTGCTTTTCAGCGATTGTATTAATCACTGCGCGAAGCATGTTGGCGTTGTAGCCACCTGCAAGTCCACGGTCGGAAGTGATGACAATGTAACCAGTCTTTTTCACAGGACGGGATTGAAGCATTGGGTGCTTGGAACCAGTGGTACCGCTCGCAATGCTAGAAATCACTTCCTGGATTTTGTCAGCGTACGGACGTGCCGCCTCTGCCTTCTCCTGGTTACGGCGAAGCTTTGCAGCTGCCACCATTTTCATCGCTTTCGTGATTTGGCGCGTATTTTTCGTACTTTTGATACTGCGTCGAATCTCACGTATTCCTTTAGCCACTCGTATTCACCACCTTGAGGACGCATGCCCGAGCTTTATCGCCCGGCATGCATCTGATGTCAACCGCACTCGATTATCGAGTTACCGAAAAGCCTTTTTTGAACTCTTCGATTGCTGCGTTCATTTCTTTTGCATCTGGAAGCTGTTTCGTAGTCCGGATATGCTCCAACAGTTGCGGTTTGTTGGAATCCAGATAGGACAGAAGCTCCTTCTCAAAGCGGCCTACGTCGCCAACTGGAATGTCATCCAGGAAACCTTTTGTTGCTGTATAGATAGAAGCGACTTGCTTCTCAACAGGCATTGGATCGAACTGACCTTGTTTCATGATTTCCATCAAGCGCTCACCACGGGTCAGACGAGCTTGGGTCGCTTTGTCCAGGTCGGAACCGAACTGAGCGAAAGCAGCGAGCTCGCGGTATTGAGCCAACTCGAGCTTGAGCGGACCTGCTACCGTTTTCATCGCCTTGATTTGCGCAGAACCACCTACGCGGGATACGGAAAGACCAGTATTCACCGCTGGACGTTGACCTGCGTTGAAGAGGTCAGTCTCCAGGAAGATCTGTCCATCCGTGATGGAGATTACGTTGGTAGGAATGTAAGCGGAGATGTCGCCAGCTTGAGTCTCAATGAAAGGCAGAGCAGTAATAGAACCGCCACCCAATTCATCGGACAATTTCGCAGCGCGCTCCAGCAAACGGGAGTGCAAGTAGAAAACGTCACCAGGGTATGCTTCACGGCCTGGAGGACGACGGAGCAACAGGGACATCTCACGGTATGCAGAAGCCTGTTTGGACAGGTCATCGTATACGCAGAGGACGTGTTGTCCTTTGTACATGAAGTATTCACCCATCGTTACACCTGTGTAAGGAGCCAGATACAGCATCGGAGCTGGGTCAGAAGCTGTAGCGGATACGATGATGGTGTATTCCAAAGCGCCTGCTTTACGCAGAGTTTCTACGATGTTTGCAACGGTAGATTGCTTTTGACCGATTGCTACGTAGATACAAATCATGTTTTGACCTTTTTGGTTGATGATCGTGTCGAGCGCCACAGCTGTTTTACCAGTTTGACGGTCACCAATGATCAACTCACGCTGTCCACGACCAACTGGGATCATCGCGTCGATCGCTTTGATACCGGTTTGGAGTGGTTCGTGTACGGATTTACGCGCCATAACACCAGGAGCTGGGCTCTCGATTGGGCGGAAACCGTCATTAGCGATAGGGCCTTGACCATCGATTGGTTGACCCAGTGGGTTTACTACGCGGCCGAGCAGCGCTTCCCCTACTGGAACTTCCATAACGCGGCCGGTACGTTTTACAGTATCGCCTTCCTTAATGTCGCGGAAAGGTCCCATAATAACGACACCCACGTTATCTTCTTCCAAGTTGAGTACCATACCCATTACGCCATTTTGGAACTCGAGGAGCTCCCCTTGCATGGCCTTTTCCAAACCGTGAACGCGGGCGATACCGTCACCTACTTGGATGACTGTGCCTACATCCACAACTTCGATTTCAGATTTAAAGTTAGCGATCCGCTCTTTGATGAGGGAGCTAATCTCTTCTGGTCTGATTGCACTCACTTACATTCACCCCATTCATCCAACTTCTTGAGTCCACCGAACTTTACGCTTGATGCGCAAAGGTTTCCAGCTTGGTTTTCAGGCTGCCATCGTACAGACGGTCACCGATTTTGATCACGATGCCACCGAGGATAGCTGGGTCTACCACTGCCGTCAAACGCAGCTTTTTATTCAAGGTTTGACCGAACTTCTCAGCCAACTCTGCTTGTTCTTCGGATGTGAGTGGCTTTGCACTCGTAACGATCGCATCTGCGACACCACGAGCATCATTCGCCAGCTTCACGAAGGAACTGTAGATCTCAGCCAGTTCTACTTCCCGTCCATTTTGAATCAGCACGCAGAGGAAATTGTAGCTTTCTTCCCCTACGTGGCTTTTGAACAGGTCGTCAACCAGCTTGATTTTTGCATCAGCAGCAATGTGCGGATGATGCATGATCTTGCTCAGATCGGCATTCTGCTCAACAGCTTGCACGATTGCGCCGAGGTCTGCTTCCACCTGATCGATCTTGCCACGCTCGCTCGCTACATCGAAGAGAGCACGAGCATAACGTTTACCTACTGCGCTACTCATAAGCGATCTCCCACTTGTGCGAGAAATTTGTCAACAGTAGACTTTTGTGCAGCTTCGTCCAGTTCTTTCTCGATGATCTTGGAAGCCAAGAGTACGGAAAGGCTAGTCATTTGCTCACGCAGTTCCAGTTTCGCTTTTTCTACTTCACGAGCCAGTTCAGCGCTTGCTTCCGCTTTCATACGTTCGGATGCAGCTTGTGCTTCCGCTACGATTTTGCTAGCTTCATCGGACGCTTGCTTTGCAGCACGGTCGATGATGGCTTTGGATTCAGCACGTGCTTCATCCAGTACACGACGTTGCTCAGCGAGCAGTACTTCCGCTTCATTACGGTTGCGCTCAGCTGAGGAGATTTCACTTTCGATATGCTGACGGCGTTTTTCCATCATGCCCACGATCGGGCCCATGGCGAATTTACGAACAGCCAGCAACAACAACAAGAATACAATTGCTTGGATTAATAGCGTTCCCCATTCCAGGGATACGGCACCAAAGTCGAGCATTCGTTTCACTCCTTCCTGCGAAAAGAAAGATGTATCTTCACGGATTCATACCGCTTCATCCAAAAATAGAGGCGGGTATCAAGCGCCCGCCTATCGTTTCCGTTGCTCGCTTACAGACGACCGTAGAGGATGAAACCGATCGCAACAGCGATAATCGGAACTGCCTCTACCAGACCAAGACCCAGGAACATGAGACCCATCAGGTTACCACGTGCTTCTGGTTGACGAGCTACGCCTTCAATTGTACGAGAGATTACCAGGGAGTTACCGATTGCCGCGCCAAGAGCAGCAAGACCAAATACGATACCGATTGCTAGTGCCAAACCTTCCATTGTTTAAAAACCTCCTTAGTGTTGTAAAAAAGAATGAGATACGGAAATTGCCGATTAATGATCTTCGTTCACTTGCTGCGAGAGGTACACCATCGCAAGCGTTGTAAAGATGAACGCCTGTACGGAACCAACGAATACGGAGTAACCCAGCCAGATGAACAGCGGAATACTACCGAAGATTCCTACACTCAGCAGGAAGGCGATCAAAACCTCACCCGCAAAAATGTTACCGAATAGACGCAAAGGAAGCGTCAACGGTTTGATGATGAACTCCTCGAGAATGTGAATCGGGTTCAGGAATGTATGTTTCAGCCAACCGCCAAAGCTCTTCTTGATTCCCAGATAATGAGCGTATAGAAGAACGATGAGTGCCAGAGCGAATGTTACGCTCGGCGCTGCGGTAGGCGATTTCCACCAACCAATTACTACGCCATGCGCGTGCGGATCGGTAGAGTTCAACTCTTCCGTAACCTTTTCCACCTTTTGCTGTTTCATTTCATCATTGGTGGAGATCGTCAGCATGTCGACGACACCTTGGCTAACCTCATGGCCTGGACCATTATGGTGAGCTGTGTTCACGTTGAGCAAAAGTCCCAATTGGTTCCCTAAGAAAATATAGAGGAACAACGTGAGTGCCAAGGATACAAAACCCGCGGCTTTCTTTGGTGTAATGTAGCTCTTGGTAATACCGGTGACAAAGTCCACAATCCATTCCATCACGTTTTGCGCGCCGCTTGGAGTAGCGGAGGTCAGGCTGCGTGTCATCCCGATACACATGAAGAGTACGACCAGAGAGGTTACCAGAATCATGAGAATAGTGGAGATGTCAAATACCATGCCCAACCATTCAAATCGCAGAGAATAATGCATGTATTTCACCCCTTTCTTCCGCGCGAGTATGTTTCAAGCGTACATGTAAAAAAGAAATCCAGTTATCTATTTAAAGGAGCGATACACAAAAAGGAAGCTGAGAACCTGAAAGAGGAACAATCCTATCAAAACTCCGGCAAGTCCAAACAAGTGAGGAAAGCGCATCGTCAGGAAGACAGCAAACCCCGCGACGATGAGGCGTTGTAGCATGCCAGTCCCTCTAGGCCGTACACTTGGATCGACAGCCATCTGACCGATACGCCAGGTTTTGCTGAAGAGGACAGTCCCATTCACAAGACTGCAAGCCATCCCAAGTAGGAGGCTTTGCAAGAAAAATCGGTATGATGGCAACACCGCCCAGAGTATCGTGGCGATCGCCATACTGAAAAAGGCATAGCGAAAAGTGGCTCGCATAGCCAAAGAAAACGTTTGCATGTCCCATCTCCCTAGAGGTACCCGCGAATAATGCGGTAGACGCTGTAAACGCCTATACCTAATCCTGCGAGAAGTCCAATCATCAAAAACAGAGGATTGGTAGCAAAGAGCCCATCCAGATACTTACCCAGAAACACCCCTGCAATCACACAAATTGCCATATCGACACCAATCAAAGTGACCAATGTGATGGCTCGCCAAGGATTATCAATTTTCGACACAGGACATTCTCCTTTCATACATAAGGAGAGGGCTGGTGTCAAGTGCCCCTTTGCCCTCATCCATATTAACGAAGAATTATTCCCTTTGTCAACGTTCGACTCCGTCTGTACACAAAGCGTTCACATTTGAAAACTATATTTTTTCAATGACTGTCGCTACTCCCTGTCCTCCGCCAATGCAAAGAGTCGCTAACCCATATTTTACCCCGTCACGCTTTTGTAATTCGTGAACAAGGGTAACTAAAATTCGAGCTCCGCTGGCGCCGATCGGGTGACCCAGGGCAATCGCTCCTCCGTTCACATTTACTTTCTCGGAATCAAAGCCGAGAGCCTTGCCTACAGACAAGGATTGTACGGCAAATGCCTCGTTTGCTTCGATCAGGTCAATGTCGGAAATAGACAATCCAGCCTTCTCCAAAACCCGTTCTGTAGCCGGAACTGGACCGTAGCCCATGATGCTCGGATCGACACCTGCACTAGCATTGGCAATGATTCGTGCCAATGGTTTGACGCCCAGCTCATCCGCTTTTTCCTTGGACATAATCAAAAGCGCTGCTGCCCCGTCGTTGATGCCCGAAGCATTTCCAGCCGTCACGCTGCCGTCTTTTTTAAAAGCAGGCTTTAATTTACCCAGTGCTTCTGCTGTCACTCCCGCACGCGGGAATTCATCGACCGTGAACATCACTGGATCGCCTTTTCTCTGAGGAATGGCAACAGGTACGACCTCCTCCTGAAAGCGTCCGGATTCCAGAGCTTTCTGTGCCTTCTGTTGGCTCCACGCGGCGAATTCATCTTGCTCTTCGCGGCCAATCTCGAATTTGCTGCACAGATTTTCAGCCGTGATTCCCATATGATAGTCATTAAAGGCACACCACAAACCATCGCGGATCATGGAATCTACCACTTTTTGATCGCCCATGCGGTAGCCGTTGCGAGCGCCTTCCAGCAAGTATGGCGCTTGACTCATGTTCTCCATACCACCGGCGAGCACGACGTCTGAATCACCGCTCAGAATTGCCTGTACAGCCAAATGCACGGCTTTGAGTCCAGAGCCGCAAACTTTGTTGATCGTGAGTGATGGTACCTCATTTGCCAAACCCGCCTGTATCGATGCCTGACGCGCCGGATTCTGTCCCAGACCCGCCTGCAGCACATTCCCCATGATTACTTCGTCTACCGCTTCCTTGGGTACGCCAGCGCGTTCCAGAGCAGCCTCCAGCACGATACCACCCAATTTTGTAGCGCTTACACCAGACAGCGCCCCTTGAAAGCTTCCTATGGCAGTGCGCACGGCACTAGCGATTACGATTTCTTTTTGACCCATAGTCGAAACACTCCTCGGAATCAAGTTAGTCAACCTTCCTATGATTCCATGTTTTTTTGTAGATTCCTGCTTCGGTTTGCTTGAATATACAGCAAATCGTATGTAACCGGTATGCCGTGTTCAGTCGCAAATGCTCGTTCATAGTACCCTATCATTTCCATTAGAAGACTCCTATGCCCCAGACCAGACGCTTTTTCCTGGCTCTCATTTGCCCCAACTGCCTTTACTGCATGCAAAAAATCGATCACGGATGGATAAGTCAGGACGACCTTTTGCGAGGTGACTTGTATCTCCTCAAAGCCCGCTACTAGCAGCATCGATTCCCATTGGTCACCAGAGTAAAACGATAAACCGTGACGAACATCAGCCTGTCCCAAGCACAAGTGCGCATACCCGAATGACGCATGAAGCTCCTCAAATGTATCTGGACCAAACGTCGAAAAAAGCAGAGGAGCACCCGGTCGCAGAAGCTTACCAATACCTTTCAACGTTTCGGCAGGTTGTGAAAGCCATTGAAAGCAGGCGCCAGATACGATCAAATCCATCGTCCTTTCCTTCTGTGCCCAGACCCAATCTTCGATATCCGCCCGCAGAAAGTCACAATCCAGACCTTCTGCCCGCAACTGATTTCTCGCTTGATCGAGCATCCCCGGGGCAATGTCGATCGCCTGATACTTTGTCTCAGAAAAATGCCTTCGCAGCAAACGGGTCAGTCCTCCCGTTCCACATCCAATTTCGAGAAGCTGCGTGACTTTTTCCGGAATGGCAGCATTGAAAATGAGCTGTTGTAGCCGTTCAGCCATCTTCTTTTGCACCAGCGCGTACTGATCATACGTACCCGCCTTTTCACTAAATCGGTTTCCTACGGTCCGTTTCCCCATGTATCTCCACCATCCTTTGTACAGCAAGCGTGATGATTTCTGGATGAAAAATGAGCGGCGCATGACCGCAGTCTTCTATTTGCATAAAGGTCGCACCCGGGATTTGCGCTGCCAATTCTTCACCAGCTGCAACCGGACAAACAGTGTCATTCGTTCCATGTATGATCGTTGTTGGACAAAAAAGAGCGGGAGAGAACGGACGGCAGTCCTCTTCCCGCAAATATTCGAGTCCTGCCCTAAGGGCCTCTTGGGTCCACTCGTTTTGCCCCTTTACTTGAAACGAGCACTTTTTCTCTAGCCGCTCCCGCTCTGAGAGGATACTCAAGTAAAATGCTTCCATCACGTGCTTCCTGTCTTCTACCAGCCCGCGCTGCATCCTCGTCACATAGGCTTCTGGCCAGCCTTTGCTCCGCTCCTCCCTCGAACGGACAAAGCGACCTGTGGTGCTGATGAGGACGAGCCCTGTCACTGGATAACGAGCCGCCAATCTCTGCGCAAGCATGCCACCCATGGACCAACCGACCACGATCAATGGCAAGTGGCTGATTCTCCCTACCTCTTTTTCAATCATGACGATAAATTCTTCTGGCTGTGTCACTCTCGTATAGTCTGGAATGACGTGATGGTAAGCAGGTAACCCCGACCGAATCGGGTCCCAGAGCTCATCAGGCATCCCCCATCCAGGTAGCCACACAATGGCTGGATTCGTCGCCATTTATCCTCTCTCCCCTTCCAGATCCGCACGAATTTGATTCAATTGATCAGCTGCCCACTCCAGTTCGGAAAGAGTATGTGTTGCCATTACCGTGAAGCGAATTCGCGCTGTTCCCACAGGCACTGTAGGCGGGCGAATCGCCACTGCGGCTATACCACGCTCTTCCAGCATCCTGCTGTATTGGAGTGCCTTTTCGTTATCCCCGATAATCAACGGGATGATGGGGGAAGATCCTGCTCCTACTTCAAATGGGTGCGTGTTTAGCCGCTTCCGGAACCAGCTGGACATTTGACGCAAGCGCCCCCGCCTGCTCGTATCTTCCTGCACGATCGTCAGTGCTGCATGGATCGAGGCAATCACAGAAGGTGGCAAAGCGGTCGAGTAGATGAGGGAACGAGCCTTGGAGGTCAGATACCGGATCACGCTCTGGTCCGCGCAAATATACGCCCCGTATGCACCAAACGCCTTGCTGAAAGTCCCCATAATCACATCGACTTCGTTGTGCAGACCAAGCTCGTGGCTCAGCCCCTCACCGCGTTCTCCTAGCACCCCTCCTGCATGGGCCTCATCGACCATCAGCAAAGCTCCATATCGATCTCTCAGTGTCACCAGTTCGGCCAGCGGAGCCGTATCGCCATCCATCGAAAATACGGTGTCTGTGACGATTAATTTTCTACGCGCATTCCTATGCTGCTTCAACAGGAACTCTAGATGCTCGGTATCGTTATGGCGGTAACGGTAATGCTCAGCGCGACTCAAAACGATCCCGTCCACAATACTGGCATGATTCAGCCGATCGCTAAATACCGCATCTCCCCGACCAACCAGAGCAGAGATGACACCGGTATTCGCCTGATAGCCATTTGCAAATACCAGCGCTGCCTCTCGCTGCTTCCAATCTGCCAAACGCTGTTCTAGTTCGGTATACAAGGAACAGCTGCCATTGACGAATCGGGAGGCTGTCGCGCCCGCCCCCCAAACCTCGATCGCCTCCGTCGCAGCTGCTTTCAACCTTGGATCATGCGCAAGTCCAAGATAGTTATTCGACGACAAATTCAGCAAGGATCTGCCTGATACCCGGATCCATGCCCCCCGCTCCCCAAGTACGGAATCCACGGTGTTTATTTGCCTCGACTGAGCGATTTTTTCCAGACGCCCCCATTCCTCGTCCATCCAAGCATATCGATTCGTCATGCCGTTTTCCTGCCTACAGCGCGCATAACTCGATCTCGAATCCGAGGTCTTCAATCATTTGATGATCGGACGTAATTTCCTGACCCGGGGTCGTCAGGTAGTCTCCCACGAATAGCGAATTGGCCGCGTACAGGGCAAATGGCTGCATAGACCGTAAATTGACTTCCCGTCCACCTGCTACACGAATTTCCTTAGTAGGACAAAGGAAGCGGAACAGCGCGAGAACTTTCAGTGCTTTGATAGCCGGAGTCCGCCCGTTATTTTCTAAAGGTGTGCCTGGTATCGCATTCAGGAAATTGACCGGGATCGAGTCCGCGTCCAACTCTCTCAAAGCATACGCCATCTCTACGATTTCTTCGTCGCTCTCGCCCATTCCGATAATGACTCCAGAACACGGTGACATGCCGGCTCTCTTTACTGTATCTACCGTTTCCACCCGCTGATCGTACGAATGGGTGGTCGTGATTTCCCCATAATGGGAGCGGCTCGTATTGAGATTGTGGTTGTATCGGTGGACCCCAGCCGTCTGTAAACGAGATGCCTGTTCTTCGCTCAGAATCCCCAGACAAGCACAAATCTTCAGAGGCATCGTCTCGCGAATTTCCTTTACCGCATCGATGACCTGCCCGAGCTCCTTTTCGGTAGGACCACGACCAGAAGCTACGATGCAGTAGGTCCCGGCTTTGCGGTTCATCGCTTCCCTGGCACCTGCCAGTAGCGTTTCCTTGTCCAGCATCGTGTACTTGGCTACTGGTGCAGTAGATACAATAGACTGGGAACAGTACCCGCAATCCTCCGGGCAGAGACCGCTTTTGGCGTTCAGAATCATATTTAGCTTCACCTTCTTGCCAAAAAAGTGTCTTCTGACTTGAAATGCCGCATGCATCAATGGCAAAAGCTCATCGTCATCCGCATGTAACACGCTCAATGCCGCTTCACGCGTAAGCATGTCCTTGTTTATTGCCTTTTTCGCAAAGTCCATCCAGTCGAAAACCGTAGTCTGATCGATCATGATCCCTCTCCTCCAATCATTTGTGCTTCTAGCTCAGAACGAATAGCTGCCAGGTTTACATGCTGCCGCATGAACGCAACCAGTTGCTGACGGGAGAGCGACTCCTTCAGTCTCGGCACCTTCCCCCAAACAGGGATCTCTCCATACCGTTCAATCAGTCTCGCATTGGTCGCGATACTGGCATCGTCGGTATGATCTGTCTTTGCCTCATTCAAAATGACCCCAGCGACTGGTACCCCCTTTTCTCGCGCGTACCAGATGGACAACAATGTATGGTTGATCGTCCCTAGTCCAGATCGTGCTACTAACAGGAGGGGAAGCCCCAGCTGAACGGCCACGTCGATCATCATTTCTGTCTCGGTAAGGGGAACTGCGAGTCCACCCGCACCTTCCACGAGCAAATAATGATGGCGTTCTTTGAGGATCTTCCCACCTCGCAGAACCTGCTCCATCGTGAGTTCCTGTCCTGCTGCCCTTGCCGCTAACAGCGGGGTGAGCGGCTCTGGAAATACCAACGGAGCGATCTCCTCTGGCAAATCCTCCACCCCGGAAATGCTATGCAGTCGGTAAGCATCACTCCCCACCTCGTTTGCCAATGCTCCAGACATGACCGGCTTCCACACCCCCGCCTTGAGCCCTTCCTCACGCAAAGCGGCTGCCAAGCCTGCCGTTACGAAGGTCTTGCCTACTCCTGTATCCGTTCCAGCTATAAACAAACCGGCATATCGCTGCTCCTTCATTCCACTCCCACCCTCGCCTCTCGAGTGGCCTCTCTGATCGATTCAAAGAGGATGTTTACCATATCACCCAGCTCTTCGTCGGTAGAGACGAGAGGAGGAATGAGGACGATCACATTGCCTAACGGTCGGGTCAAGAGACCTTTCTCCCTGGCTAGCTTGCAAACACGTACCCCGATGCGCTCATTCCAGTGATAGGGCTCCTTCGTTTCCTTGTCCCGTACGAGCTCAATTCCAACCATTAACCCTTTTTGTCGTATGTCCCCAACGTGAGGCTCATCTGCAAAAGATTGCAACATCCCGGCAAGCTGCTCCGATTTCTTCGCAACCTCTGCTACCATTTGTCGCTCCTCTATCAAGCGCAGGTTGGCCAATGCGACTGCACACCCTAGTGGATTTCCCGTAAATGAATGTCCGTGGAAAAATGTTTTCTGCTCCTCGTAGTCAGCGTAAAAGGCTTCGTAGATTGCTTCCTTGACGAGTGTCGCCGCTACTGGCAGGTATCCTCCCGTTATTCCTTTTGCCACTGCCATGATGTCTGGGGTGATGCCATCGTGCTCGCAGGCAAACATTTTCCCCGTTCTCCCGAAACCAGTCGCTACCTCATCCGCAATCAGAAGTACGTCGTAGGCCTGCAGCATGTCGGCTATTTTCTTCAGACAACCGTCCGGCATGATGATCATTCCGCTGGCTCCCTGTACCACTGGCTCTACAATCATGGCGGCAATCTCAGTCGCTTTTTCCTGCAACAGCTGCTCGAGTTGATCGAGCGTAGCGTTCACTGCTGCATCGTCACCCCCCTCTCTGTAAGGGTACGGATACGGGATCACATACGGCGAAAACAGGAGCGGCTTGTAGACCTGGTGGTACAGCGGAATGGCTCCCACACTGGTTGCCCCAATGGTATCGCCATGGTAGGCATTGTTCATGGTGATAAAAGACCGCTTACCTGCAATGCCGCGATTTTGCCAATACTGGAACGCCATTTTCAGTGATATTTCCACAGCGGTAGCCCCATTGTCCGAATAAAACACCTTGGTCAAGCCTTCTGGTGCATATCGAATCAGCTGCTCCGCCAGCAGAATAGACGGCACATTCGCCATACCGAGCAACGTAGAATGGGCAACCTGATCGAGCTGCTCGATAATCGCCTGATTCAGCTCTGGCACATTGTGACCGTGAACATTGAGCCATACAGACGAAAAGCCGTCGTAATATTCCTTTCCATGAACATCAAAGAGCTTGATGCCCCTCCCGCTGGCAATGATCAGCGGTTCCTCTTCTATGTAGTCTTTCATTTGTGTAAAAGGATGCCAGAGATACTGCTTGTTCTTGGCAGCCAACTCATCTTGCGAATAAAGCAACCAAACCAACTCCTTCGTTAACACTTATTTGTTAACTTGTATTTTAATTTGGTTAACATATTTTCGCAAAACATTTTTGTTCCGTTTGGCAACAAAAAAGGACCTTGTCGCTCCATTTGGAGAAACTAGGTCCTTTTATTGGTTGTTTTCTACTTATTTCGTTTGCTGCAAAATGCGATACAGTGCCACGACGCATACAGCACGGGTCGTTGCCTTGTTTGGCTGGAACTTGTTGCTTACCGGATCCATCAGACCAAGTCCCACCATGTTGGTGATAGACGTGGAGGCCCAGGAAGGCCATGTTCCTTTGTCACCAACCGTTTTGGACGCTCCCTTTTTATTCACGAGACGGTCGAGGATCACAGCCGCTTCTGCACGTGTCACAGGCTGGTCTGGACGGAACGTGTTGTCCCCGTAGCCTTTGACCAATCCCTTGGATACGGCAACTTGCACAGCTCCCTGCGCATAAGCGGGCACCTTGTCTTTGAAGCCGAGCTTTGGTGTAGATGGAAGCTCCCAGTCAAAGGTGCGAGCGATCAACGTGACAAACTGCGCCCGAGTCAAAGACACTTCAGGGCCAAATGTGGTTTCCGTCAAACCTTTTACATAGCCTTTATCTGCCATGTACGTGATTTCTGCTTTTGCTGGATGATTGGCGATATCGGTAAACGATGCACCTGCGTTGTCCAGATAGTACGGAACATACTTGCCGTAGGAGTTGACGTCATAGACCCATTGCCCCTGTGCATTTCTCGTACCAAGCAGTGGATCGAGCGTATTGTTGGCTTCATTCACGTACAAGAGTCCAATTCCTTTTCCGGCGATCCATTTTTTCGGTACCAGCGTCAACTGGATTGGCGACGTCGAAATGCGATCCTCTGCACCTGCTTTTAGCTCTCCTGGCTTGATGGTGAAAGAGTAATCCGCCGGTACATAGCCTGGGAGGGCCTGTGTCACGATCGGATCGACCTCAATCAGTGCTGTTTCCAGGAAGGATGCGGTATTCACAAAGGAATGCTGCAAGTCGAGCTCCGATCCCAGTGACATGTTGCCTGGCAATTCCGGTACGACCGCTGTATCACTCGGTTGACCTGTCTGGTTTGGCAACAGGAGCGAAGCTTCATCGAAGTACAGCGTGCCTTGATCGTGTGTAATGCCGTCGTTTGGCTGGTCGACGACGTAAATGCTTCTGAGCTGCAACGGATAAGCGGCATTGCTCGGGAAGTAGCCTTTGACCTGCTTCCAGCCCGACCAGTCGATTTCTTTTGCCAGATCGACGTAGACCGTTTTGCCGTTCGCATCGATCACTTCTGCACGCAGCCAGTGTCTGCTGTTGTCGCCATTTACCCACAGTCCCAATCCAAGCGGCTTGCCTGGGATCGCTACCGGTTTGGCTCCGAGCACACCGTAGGCAATCCTCATGCTGCTCGCCGGAGCTCCTGAGAAGTTGTAAACGAGTTTCGCGGATTTTTTCGTCCGGAATACTTGATCGCTGACTGCTGCAAATGAACCGGCAGAGCTGATGCTCGCTGGATTCGCTGCATGAAACATGCCGACCTGATTATCAAAGGTCAACCAAGGCTGTTCGAATTGACCGATAGCAAATGGGATCGTAGTCGAGACGCCATCATAGGTGACGGTCACTTTCCCGTTGCCTGGCTGTTCACCCGCTACCAGCTGCAGCTTGTCGTTCACAGTGGCTATGGACGAATCTACACTGGTCTGCACACTAAGCGGTGTAGCCTGAACCAGCGCACCCTTCTTCGTCTTGATTTTGATATCAAGCGTCAGGGATTGGCCTGGAGCGACCGTGATTGGATTTGGAGAAACGACGATTTGCTGGACTTCGCTGCCAGAAACGACGTGAATTTCTTTATTTTGCGTCACATTGCCCAAGCGTCCCTGCAATGTGATCTGCCCCGAACGCGCAGGCGTAAAGCGCGTTCCCTCAACCGTACCCGCATCCGAGCCACTGACGTTCCAGTTGACATTGGAGGAATTGATGGCAAACGGCTGAAAATGCGTGTCATACCCTTTGGAAGCAGTCATCGAAACAGTCTGTCCAATGAGCACATCCGAAGGTACATCGATGGTAAAGCCTCTCAGATCTCCTGGAGGAGCCGTATTGTACACGGCCAGACCAGTAGGCACTCTGCGCTCAACGCCCCCGCTCGGTACGTTGGACAAATTCGCTTGTGTTTCCCCCAGCATTCGTGCAGCAAGAGTCGTGGAACCGCCCCCGTCAAAGTTCACAGCACGATAGGACCCCAGTTCTGCCATGATTTTCGCCAATTCATCGAGGTATACCCCTTTGCTGGCATCAATCGTCACCATGTACAGCGTTTTGCCATCCTGAGAAATCCCTACGGCCGTACGTGAGTTGATAGACGTGATGGATTTATCCGCTTGGAAAGAGGTGAGCGCTTTTCCCTGATTGACCAAGAGAACGTTTCCTCCCACTGCTTGCAACAGGTTGAGGTTTTGCGGTGTCGTTTGGTATTCGACCTGAGCGGTAGAACCTACCGGGAAGTTTTGCTTCAAGTAGGCAGCCGCTTCTCCGTGGCCCCATAGGACGTAGCCGTTGTAAGGTATGTATACTCCTGGCTGATTCATGCGAACTTCTTTGGCTACGTTGTCGACGAACAGCACCTCTACAACATCCTTGTAGCCGGAAATAGCGCCTAGGCTTGTCTTACCAAAAGAAGGCGTGTACAAATTCAGCTGATTCTGGTGACTTTTTCGTCCTTCGCTGGGGTTGTACTCTTCCTTGTTGACCCCTTGAATGGAATAGGTAGCCCCGTTCTGCGCAGTTACCTTCCCGCCAAATCCGAATTTTTCGATGATTGCGGTCTTGTCTCCAGTCAGACCCAGGCTGTACCAGTAAGAAATGAGACCCATCGAAGAGATCAGTTCCCCATCCTTCTGGACGATCCCGAATGGAGCGCCGCGTTTGGACATGTTGAAGAAGTCGGCATTGATCGCCGCAATTGCTCCCGTCTCACGTGCCATTTGCGTAACCGTTTGTCTTTCGGTCAACTTCCCTTTTGTTCCGTAGACGGGCTTTACTTCTACGTACTGATTGCTCAAATCGACCTTGGTCACCATCACAGTAACCAATTGATTCGCAAAGGATTTTGTGTATTTGAGTAAAGTGGTGCCCTCGCCAATCGGGGTCTGCCACATCATTTGCAATGGACTTGATTCCGCTCTCGCCAGCGCGACATTCGTCGCAAGGGGCACAAACGGAACAAAAGCTCCCCAGGCTACTGTTGCAGCCGTGAGCAGCGTCACTGCCTTCCGCGCTCTCATGTTGGTAACTCCTCTCCGTTTTCCTGTCTCTTTTGTGTCTTTGTGTATGTAGGTGTCCTAACTAAAACTTAGACGCAGCAAGGTGGTTGATAGTTTCACCTTGTCGCTATATTCTCTATTAGAAAAATATACCAAATAGTATGCCGTTACGGAATGGAAAGAAATCCCGCCCGGTTGTGACAATAAACCGGGCGGGATCTTGTGGACGACATTTTATAGAGACTGGGTATTTAATGACCAGATTGGAACGGCTCCGGACGATCCGAACGCAAGCCAAAATGATACAGAATGGCTTCCACAATCCGGCGGGATGCTTCCCCATCACCGTATGGATTGGCGGCATGAGCCATAGCTTCGAATGCTTTCTGGTCCGTCAGCAGTTCTTTTGTCATTGCGTATACCTGTTCTTCATCTGTACCCGCCAGCTTCAGTGTGCCTGCTGCGATACCTTCTGGGCGTTCAGTCGTATCACGCAATACGAGAACTGGAACACCCAAAGAAGGAGCTTCTTCCTGAACCCCACCAGAGTCGGTCAGGATCAAGTGCGCGCGTCGAGCAAAGTTGTGGAAATCAAAAGCATCCAGTGGGTCGATCAGATGAATTCGTTCGTGTCTTCCGAGGAGCTCATGCGCCACTTCCTGCACGGCAGGGTTGAGATGCACCGGATAGACGACGGCAATCTCTGGATGCTCGTCGACGATTCTTCTCACCGCACGGAAAATCTGTCGCATCGGCTCACCCAGATTTTCGCGGCGGTGAGCCGTCATCAGCACCATTTTATGATCGGAAACAAGGTCGAGTACAGGGTGTGTATAATCGTCACGCACCGTTGTTTTCAACGCATCGATCGCCGTATTACCGGTGATGTAGATGGTTTCTTCTCGCTTGTTTTCCTGACGCAGATTATTTGCGGAGCCGTCTGTTGGCGAGAAGTGCAGGTCTGCCATCACACCGGTCAGCTGGCGATTCATCTCTTCCGGGAATGGCGAGTACTTGTCCCACGTACGCAGGCCCGCTTCCACATGGCCGATCGCCACCTGGTTGTAGAACGCTGCCAGACTCGCAACAAAAGTCGTGGTCGTATCACCGTGAACCAGCACGATATCTGGCTTCACTTCCTTGATAGCCGCATCCAGACTTTCCAGTGCACGAGTCGTGACTCCCACCAATGTCTGCCGGTCTTTCATGATATTCAAATCAATGTCCGGTTTAATTTCAAAAATCTCCAGCACCTGATCCAGCATTTGACGATGCTGTGCCGTCACGCAAACGACCGATTCAATCTGCTCGCCGTGCTTGTTTAGCTCGTGCACAAGCGGTGCCATTTTGATCGCTTCCGGACGCGTACCGAATACCGTCATCACTTTACAAGTTTTCATCGGTTTCCCTCTCCCGCTACTTCGTGCCGTACAAGCGGTCACCCGCATCGCCCAAACCTGGCACGATATATCCATGATCGTTCAAATATTCGTCTATAGCAGCAACGAAAATATCCACATCTGGATGCTCGTCCTGTACCATTTTGATTCCTTCTGGGGCCGCGATCAAACACATCAGCTTCATATTTTTCGCTCCGCGCTTTTTCAGTGCGGCAATCGCTGCTACAGCAGATCCGCCTGTTGCCAGCATTGGATCGATCACGATCAATTCGCGCTCAGCGACGTCAGATGGCAGCTTGACATAGTACTCGATTGGCTGCAAAGTTTCCGGATCGCGATACAGACCGACGTGGCCTACCTTCGCAGCAGGAATCAGCTTCAAAAGTCCGTCAACCATACCGAGACCAGCGCGCAAAATCGGTACCAGACCTACTTTTTTCCCTGCGATCACATTGGACTTGCAGGTAGCCACTGGTGTTTCAATCGTGGTCTCCTCCAAAGGCATGTCGCGGGTAATTTCATAGCCCATCAATGTGGCAACTTCGTCCACCAATTCGCGGAATTCCTTGGTCCCCGTATTCTTGTCACGGATATAAGTTACTTTATGCTGGATCAGCGGATGGTCAAACACGTATACACGGCTCATCATCGTTCCTCCGTTTCCCTATCAATACATCCTTCTCATCATAGCGAAGGAGTGTCCTGCCGTCAATTTGCCCAATCTTCGTTCTTTTTTTGTTCACTTTCTAGCTGGCTATGTAAAAAAAACAGACCCACTAAGGGTCTGTTTTCGAACATGGTAAAACTTAGATTTCCAATCCTTCGTACATCGGGTAGCGTTGGCACAGAGCCGCAACGCGCTGGCGTGCTTCTTCGTGTTTCGCTGCGTCTTCTGGGTTTTTCAGAGTCAGCGCGATGATTGCCGCTACTTCTTTCATGGCTTCTTCATCAAAGCCACGGCTAGTGACCGCTGGAGTACCCATGCGAACACCGCTGGTTACGAACGGGCTTTCGGAATCGTAAGGAATGGTGTTTTTGTTAGTCGTAATGCTGACTTCATCTAACAGATGCTCAGCTACTTTACCAGTCAAGCCGATTTTGCTCACGTCGACCAGCACCAGGTGGTTATCGGTACCATCAGATACGAGCGTCAGGCCTTCTGCTTTTAGTGCTTCAGCAAAAGCTTTTGCATTACTCACAATGCGAGCTGCGTAGTCTTTGAAGTCAGGTTGCAGCGCTTCGCCAAAGGAAACAGCTTTTGCAGCAATCACGTGCATCAATGGTCCACCTTGTACGCCAGGGAATACGGATTTATCGATCGCTTTCGCAAATTCTTCTTTGCAAAGGATCAAACCGCCACGTGGTCCGCGCAAGGTTTTGTGAGTAGTAGAAGTAACGAAGTGTGCGTGTGGCACTGGGTTTGGATGCAGACCTGCTGCTACCAGACCAGCGATGTGCGCCATGTCTACCATGAAGTATGCGCCCACTTCATCCGCGATTTCACGGAATTTCGCAAAGTCGATCGTACGTGGATACGCACTCGCACCAGCTACGATCAATTTTGGCTTGTGTTCCAGAGCTTTGGCACGAACGTCTTCGTAATTGATGAGATGAGATTCCTGATCAACACCGTACTCTACGAAGTTGTACAAGGTACCGGAGAAGTTAACTGGGCTTCCGTGCGTCAAGTGACCACCGTGGGACAGGTTCATACCGAGTACAGTATCGCCTGGCTTCAAAATGGTGAAGTATACAGCCATGTTAGCTTGAGCGCCAGAGTGCGGTTGAACGTTTGCGTGTTCTGCTCCAAACAGTTCTTTGACACGATCGCGTGCGATGTTTTCCGCAATGTCTACGTACTCGCATCCGCCATAGTAACGACGGCCAGGATAACCTTCTGCGTATTTGTTTGTCAGGACAGTTCCCATTGCTTCCATAACCGCGCGGCTAACGAAGTTCTCGGACGCAATCAGTTCAATTTTGTCGCGCTGTCTTCCCAACTCCAACTGGATGGCTTCCAATACTTGCGGGTCTTGTTTACGCAAAAAATCTAGCATGATCTATTCTCTCCTTCGTGAACATGAGCTTGTCTCACATTCTTTTTAGGTACAACTCTCATTGAGTGGTGCTGATTCGTACACAGCACGAGAACCGCCAATCAACTTGGGACGAGTCCGTGCTGCCGTTACATGTGCTTCCCCTACAACACGATGAGTCGGCCTTACAGGTACCGCAACATGCTTCAAATGCATGCCGATCAGCGTATCGCCGATATCAATACCCGCATGAGCACGAATATGCTCTACCACAGCCGCATCCTTCATCTGTGCGTAAGCGTGGGCTGCCATGGAACCACCTGCTGTGGGGACGGGGACGACCGATACCTCATCCCATCCGTATCGCTCCATCACTTCACGTTCCACGACCAATGCCCTGTTTAAATGTTCACAACATTGAAAAGCCACGGCAAACCCGCTCTGTTCCTGAACGGTGCGGATGCCACGATAAAGGGCGGCAGCTACTTCTTTGCTTCCTGCCTTGCCGATATGCTTGCCCAGCACTTCGCTGGTACTGCAGCCGATAACAAAGACTTGTCCAGGCGCAAGCTCCGCCATGCGGGCAACTTCCTCAACAACTTCCTTGACCTGTTTTTCAATGGCGAGCAGATCCACTTACTTCACTCCCGCATGTTTCGCTTCGATCTCCGAAATCTTTTCCACTCGGCGTTCGTGGCGTCCACCTTGGAACTCCGTCTCCAGCCAGATTTTCACGATATCGAGCGCGAGTCCAGGACCAATTACGCGTTCTCCCATAGCCAGTACATTTGTGTTGTTATGCTCGCGTGTTGCTCTTGCCGAGAACGTGTCGTGCACCAATGCGCAACGAATACCCGGTACCTTGTTGGCCGCGATAGACATACCGATCCCAGTCCCGCAGACCAGAATCCCACGGTCGAACTCACCAGCTGCTACTTTTTCAGCTACTGGCAAAGCATAGTCTGGGTAATCAACCGAATCTGCGCAAGAACAGCCAAAGTCTTCCGTCTGGATATTCAAGGAGGCCAACAGCGTCTTGATCTCCTCTTTCAGCTTGTATCCACCATGATCAGCAGCAATTGCTACTTTCATCTTGTCATCCCTCGCTTGTTCATGATCTCACTCATTATACATCATAATCGCACAAGTAAAAAGTGAACATTTAACCTTTTGGCGAAGAAAATGTTCGTACTATCACACGAAACAAGGTACTGTTCTCACACCAGCACTTCATTCTTAACGCGATTCACGAAAGCGCTCTTGGAGCAATCGAACAGATAGCCTGTCCAGAGACTCTTCAATTTCTTCCGCACACCTGCGGTAATCCTCCAATGTCCCACCAAACGGGTCGGCTATATCGCCATAACCTTCCACACCAACGAAATCTCGCAAGGTGTGTACCTTGCCCGCCGCAGTTGGAAAATACGTCAGGATGGCATGTTTATGACTCGTTGTCATGGTCAGAATCACATCAGACCAGTCGATGAGCCCCGCATCCAGTCGACTAGACTGATGTACATGCTCGATCCCGCGCTCTGCCATTACTTCTCTGGCATGCAACGAAGCCGATTGTCCGTCAAAAGTTGCCACGCCTGCAGAGCGAACTTCATAGCCTTGTCCAGCCGTTTTGACGCGAAACATCGCCTCTGCCATCGGACTGCGGCATGTGTTGCCTGTGCAGACAAACAATATCCGTTTCACGTAACTCGCCTCCTTCTGCCTGCGTCATCGTGCTATAAGATAAATTTTAACCCAAAACAAAACAAAATAAGTCCACCTACTAATTCGCTATAATCCCCCAGCCATCCTCCCACACTTCTGCCCAGAAGCAAACCGAAGTAGGACATGGCGCCTCCCATAATGCCAAAAAGGGAAATAGCCAACAGCCTGTTCACCTCAATCAATCCGAAAGAAAACCCTACGGTCAAAGCATCCAGACTCACGCTGAAGGCAAAGATCATCAGGCCAAATCCTTTGGTTCTCAAAACCTTTTGATCGCCATTGACGAATCCGTTCCATAACATATGCAAACCTATCGCCATGAGGACACCTCCGCCGATAAAAACGGCAATATCCCCAACCAATTCGGACAAATACGCTCCGACGAGGATTCCCACTATAGGCATTCCTATATGAAAAAGCCCGATGGTGATGCTAACTTTTAGTATTTCCCGCAATCGAATCCCTACCATGCCTACGCCGATCCCCAAAGAAAAGGCATCCATACTCAACGCAAAGGCTATCATGAGCAAGGTCAGAAATTGCCCCCACTGAAACAAGACTTGATCCAACTGGCCTCCCCCTCCTCGTCTCTTCAACCTATGCGGACAAGAAGGAGTTTAGACAAGACATTTTAGGCGTGCTGGATGCGGCCCCCTGCTGCTTTTTCCAGGCGATTCATGACCGCCATACCCAGTCCCTCACGAGAGAAAGTCTCTCCCACGATAAATTGGGCGTTATGATGGTCAAAATCGCGCAGTACGGCGTACAACTGATGCGCGACTTCTCCCAGATCGCTTCGTGAGCCTACCGAGAGAACCACATCGGCATCAGGATGCGCTTGCCAATAATCCGAGGATTCTGTGGTAGCCAGGACACCGGTTTTTCGACCGTGCTGTTTCGCCTCGCGAAGCATGTCACCCATTTTTTCGCGCACAGGCTCTTCGTCACCATCTACCAGCCACATTTCACCTTCTGGCGCATAGTGCGTGTACTTCATGCCTGGTGCTCGCGGAGTCTCCAAAGCTCCTGCCTGAAAGGATGGGTCCAAATCTACGGGGCCAATCACCTCTTCCAGCTGTTCACGAGTAATGCCCCCAGGACGCAGGACCACAGGTGGCTCAACTGTCACATCAATCACCGTCGATTCGAGTCCTACACCCGTCGCCCCACCATCCACCACTCCCGCTACACGGCCTTCCAAGTCAGCAAGTACATGTGCTGCTGTCGTTGGACTCGGGCGACCAGAACGATTGGCACTAGGGGCTGCAATAGGGACACCCGCTGCTGCGATCAATGCGAGCGCAACCGGATGATCAGGCATGCGCACCCCGACTGAATCCAGTCCAGCCGTCACTAATGAAGCTACCTGATCCGTTTTTGGGAGGATAATAGTCAGTGGGCCTGGCCAGAAAGCATCCATCAACTGTTCCGCTTTGGCCGGAATATCAGACGTGACCGTGGATAACTGCTCTTTTGTAGCAATATGCACAATCAGTGGATTATCACTAGGTCTGCCTTTTGCTGCAAATATTTTTTCCACTGCATCATTGGACAATGCATTGGCTCCCAAACCATAGACAGTCTCCGTTGGAAACGCGACAGCCGCATTTTCACGGAGAAAACGCGCTGCATCCACAATCTGTGTACAACTCTGTAATTTTTCCACAGCATTTTCCACATCGTTATCCACAGACCAAACTTTCGTCACTACGTTTCGTTCCATTCTATAAATGTCCTTTCTCTAGCACGTTTCTTAACAATGAGTGCCTTTAGTATAGATGTGCTGATTAAAGTTTTCAACAGCCTGTGGGTAACTTGTGAATAACTTCTTCAATCCCCGTGGAAAAAGTCATTGTTACCAATTTTTAACCGAACGTCTCTCACAGATGTAGTAGGATAAGGGAGTCAACAAAATCTAAGACGGCCCCTTATTGAAAGGATCGTGACATTCATATGAAATCGTTCAAATCTTTGGCAGTAAATGTTATTAGCTCTGCTATCCTACTCAGCGCTGTAGCCGCACCTGCATTTGCTGCAACTGCAGCCAAACCGGCCGCACCGACAAAACCGGCTACGCCTGTCGTACAAGTCCAAAAACCACAGGCAAAAGGTGTCGTGATCACATCGAAAGTCATTCAACAGAAAACGGCGGAGTATGAAGCCAACATTTCGCTCCCTGTCATCAGTGGCTTGACCGACAAAGCTTTCGAAGCCAAATTGAATGCCGACATACTCAAGCTTGCTCAGGATGAACTCAAAGCCAGTCAAATCGGGGGCAAGCAAGACGCGATTGACGCCAAGAAATATGGATATCCCGTGCATCCACATGCCATCGACATTTCTTATAAAGTGCAATCCGTTGGCAAGCTCGTAGCCTTCTCTGTACAAACCTACACGTACACCGGCGGAGCCCACGGAATGACAGATGTGACGTTCTACAACATCGCAAATCTGGACAAGGCGAAAAACCTGCAGCTTTCTGACTTGTTCCAACCAGGATACGACTATCGCTACGTTCTAAACAATCTGATCAAACAACAAATTCAGACCAACCCTGAGATCAAAGATATGTATAACTTTGAAACCATCGCTGAAAATCAACCTTTCTCCTTTGAAAACGGAAATCTGGTCATCCATTTCACTCAGTACGAAATCGCTCCTTATGCCGCAGGAATGCCTTCCTTCACGATTCCTTCGCGTAGCTTCGTCAACTTGCTGAAGCCTGACGTCAAAGCATTGCTGCAATAAAATCTGTCCCTGATCGCGACGAAACGACACCTAGCCTCCGCCGGGTGTCGTTTCATCTTTTATGATCAGGAGAACAGCTTCTCCAGCTTTTCCAGCAGATAGAATCGCACTTGAACCTGTGGCGCTGGCACAGCCTCTGGTTGTATTTGTTCCACAGAATCGGTCTGATCAGTCTCAGCTGCAACCACACGAATTTCTGGTTCTACTTCTTCCTCTGGTTGTTGGCCAGCTTGCCCGTCCTCCAAACGCATTTGCCGCCATTCCTGCCAGCCCTCACGCGTTCTGCCAGTCACAGCAGTGTGCGTTTCCTCGATCGGTTGCACATTTCCTTCTATGTTTGCGTCACTCGTTTTTGCTTGCTCGTTCTCCTCAGAAGTCGCAGTCGCTTGCACCGCATCCCCATTGGACATATCGATAAAGCAGAGTGGCGGAAACAGAACGCACCACCAATTTTGTCCCTTTGCTTCCCCGATCTGTACGCGCAGCGCTTTGTAATTACCTGCCGGGTAGACGTAGGAGCCATACAGCTTTGTCGGGAATGGAACCTGTCCGAAATCAACAACTGCCTGATAGGAAAAACCGCGATCGCGAATCGTTTGATCCACCACTTGCTGCATCACCGGCAGATTGGCGGAAACTACCTTTTCCGCGTCCTCAAATGATCCGATGTCTTTTGCCCACGTATCCATTTGCGCGATGAGCGCGTCACGTACTTCCCGCTTTAGCCATTGATCCTGAAAGGAATCACTGTTGGCAATGATCCGCAGGCGAATCGATTCTTGAGGGATCGGCCCATTGTCCATCACATTGGCCGAAGTAAGCTGTCCCTCCCAGCTCATCATTAGCATCAATACACTAAATACCATCAACACTGTCCGTTTCATATACAACCTCTCCCTCTATACTGTGCTTGTACTTCTCTCTTTTTTCTCTCTAGCATCAGTATGGGCAGAAGGTTCTGAATTCAAACACGGATCTAAAATATTCGTCCATATAGCAAAAAAAGGCGAGACGAGCAGGTCCTTATCGTCTGACACCGATAACTACCCGTTCGATTCCCGCCAAATCTGAAACGATATGCACCTCATCAATCACACCGGAAGCCAACATCAGATCAGCTACATCACGAGCTTGATGAATGCCGACTTCATAGGCGACAAGCGATCGCGATCGCAGCACTGCTGGCAGCGCCTCGCACAGGCGACGATAGCAATCCAAACCATCCGAACCACCATCCAAGGCCAACCGCGGCTCATGCTCGAGCACCTCAGCATCCAGCTCGTCTACATCCGTGCTCGGGATATAGGGCGGATTGGAAACAAGGATATCGACTTGCTCAGCTGCTGTGAGTAAAGGCTGCACCAAATCCCCTTGCAAAAAGCGTATCTGCGCACCAAGCCGTTGTGCATTTTCCTTGGCGATGGTCGTCGCATCTGGAGAAAGGTCCACCGTTGTGACGTTCCAGCCCGGACGCTCACAAGCAAGCGTAATACAAATGGCTCCGCTCCCTGTTCCGATATCAGCCACATCAAGACTACTACTGTCTGGCCACAGCTTTTCTGCATGCAAGAGCACTTGCTCCACCAGGATCTCGGTTTCAGGCCGAGGAATCAGCACCCCTGGTCGTACGACGAAAGGGCGTCCGTAAAACTCCTGAGAACCAAACATGTACTGCAACGGTTCGTGCTGGGCACGTCGCTGGAGCAACTCATCCAATCGTTCAATCGTCTCGGGAGTGATAGGATCCATCATGGAGATCAGAAATCGCGTACGATCCCAGTCCAGACAATGCCGAATCAACAGCTCCGCTTCAAATACAGGATCTTTGGCCTCATTCTCGCGTAAAAAGGAAGAAGCCCGTGTCAGGGCTTCTCGGATCGTCGTGACATCAGACCAATCAAGCTGTGTTTGCATGGCTTTTCAACAACTCCGTCTGTTCATGCATGATCAGGTTGTCGATCACTTCATCCAGCTCGCCTTCGAGAACTGACTCCAAACGGTGCAACGTCAGGCCGATACGGTGGTCGGTCACACGGCTTTGTGGATAATTGTACGTACGGATACGCTCACTGCGGTCACCAGTACCCACCAAGCTCTTGCGGTTGGCATCTACTTCGGCATTTTGCTGCTGCATGTAAAAATCGTACAGACGAGCACGCAATACACGCAATGCTTTATCTTTGTTGGAGTGCTGCGACTTCTCATCCTGACAGGAAACCATGATACCTGTAGGAAGATGGGTTACACGTACGGCAGACTTGGTGGTATTAACGCTCTGTCCACCGGCACCACTCGAACAGAAGGTGTCGATACGAATATCTTTGTCGTGTACTTCTACTTCTACTTCTTCTGCTTCCGGGAGTACCAGAACAGTCGCCGTAGAGGTATGAATGCGCCCGCCGGACTCAGTAGCCGGAATACGCTGTACGCGATGCGCTCCGCTTTCGAACTTCATTTTGCTGTAAGCGCCGCGACCGCTAAGCGAGAAGACGATTTCCTTGTATCCACCAATATCGGTAGGGCTTGCTTCCAATACTTCGATCTTGAAGCCGTTGCGCTCGGCAAAGCGAGTGTACATACGGAACAGTACCGCTGCAAACAAGGCAGCCTCGTCTCCGCCTGCTGCACCGCGCACCTCGACGATAACGTTTTTCTCATCGTTCGGATCTTTTGGCAGCAACAGGATTTTCAAACGGTCTTCCAATTTTTCCTTACGCGAAGCCAATTCACTGATTTCCAGCTTGACCATCTCACGCATTTCGTCGTCCAGTTTCTCTTCCAGCATGGCCTTGGCATCATCCACCTGGGATACAACTGATTTATATTCACGGTAGGTCGTCACGGTTTCTTCCAGGGAAGACTGTTCCTTGGACAATTCACGCAAGCGTTTTGTGTCACTAATGACGTCGGGGTCACATAGGAGATTGGTCACTTCTTCAAAACGCTCTTCAACTGCGGATAAGCGTGTAAACACTGTACTTCACCCCAATCGTAAAGAATACGAAAATACAATCATAACAGATAAATTATAGGAGGAAACAAGAAATAAGTCAAAGCGCATTATTTTACTGGGAAAAGGATTCCATAGATGAAAAACAACAAAACAGGCCCGGCGATGCCGAGCCTTTCGCTTGATCCGCACCGCTGTTGCACAACTGTCTCAGATACTAGCGATGAAAACCTTCGTTTGAGGTTACATGGAAATCGTAGCGTGGTATTTTCTGCTTCAGTCCTGCAATAACCTCTTTTTCGATTGTCCGCGCTTGGTTAGCTGTTATGTTGTGCACCAGATCAAGAGTAACATATGCATTTCCGCCGTTCAGTGTGATGCGGGCATTTTCTACACCCGGCACGGATTTGGCCATCATCTCCATATTTTTCAGATCGACCTGATATCCACGCGTTTGGTTATGTCCAATGATCAGATTCGGGTTTTGGTTTCGTCCCATCAGCCCGTCCCGATCTTCCGTTGGAGTCGCAGGACGATGGATGATATCGCCACTAGTCTCCCCTTTAATCGTGGTATTGTGCTGCCGATCCAGATTTTGGGTTCCGTAGCCCTTCTCCTGTGTCATGGTTCGATTGCATCCGGCAGTCAGCACGGAAGCAAGGGCAGCCACACAAAGCACTGCCATCGAGCTTTTCCAAATAGGCAAGCGTCGCATGAAAAAGCCACCTCCTGTTTTGCCTTAGTCTGCGCATCACGTCGGATGCTCATGCACGGGCGAATCGGGGTGGCATTTGCTCACTATCAATCTTCTTTTCGTTCTAGATTGGCTGGCGGATGGTAGTAATGACGTCGACAGACGCTGCTGTAGGTATCATTTCCAGCAATTTCAATAGTCTCTCCGCTATAGACAGGCTTTCCATTTTTAAACTTGAGGATATGGGTCGCTTTTTTATTGCAGTAGACGCATACGGTTTTAATTTCCTCTACCTTATCTGCCTCACACAGCAACGCTGCACTTCCCGGGAAGAGCTCGTTTTTAAAGTTTTTCAACAGCCCGTAGACGATCACAGGAATGCCAAGCTCGTCTACAATCGCCACCAGCTGCTCGACATGATGCTTGCCGATAAACTGAGCTTCGTCCACAAGTACACAATGCGGCTTTCGTTCCTCCGCTGCGACGGTTTCGTACAGATTCGTTTCTTCTGTAATCGGATAGGCTTCCCGACTGATCCCCACACGCGAAGCTACTTTCCCCACTCCAAAGCGGTCATCGACTGCCGGAGTAAACACCATTACTTTTTTTCCTGATTGCTCGTAATTATGAGCGACTGTCAAAAGCTGAATCGATTTGGAAGCGTTCATTGCTCCATAGCGAAAATAAAGTTGTGCCACGTTTCTATCTCCCTTTATCAAGAAGTGATTACTCTGCCTTTGTCAGACGACGATCCTTGGCCTCCTGAACAGGGACAGAGCGAGCTTCCTTCTTTGCGCATGGTCCACGCACGGAGGCGGATAGTTCAGACCGATGACGCATCCCGTTTGCTCCTGTAAACTCTGCGGCATTTCCCACGGTTTATGGATATATTGTAGAGGTACTTGCTGCAGCTCGGGAAGATATTTTTTTACAAAAACTCCATCCGGGTCAAATTTCTCTCCCTGCGCTACCTTGTTAAAGATGGGGAAATGCGCCATTCCCTTACGCATCGACGATGGGATATCCGATTTGTTCATTGCACCATCTCGTATCGATAAGAAAAAGATCCGGAGAAAAACAAAACCAGGCAGATTGCTCTACCTGGTTGCTCCAATCCTCTCCGATTAGGAAAGATTGTATTTGCGTTTGAAACGGTCTACACGGCCGCCAGCGTCAACGAATTTTTGTTTACCGGTGAAGAAAGGATGGCAGTTGGAGCAGATCTCCACTTTCAGCGCTTGCTTCACAGAACCGGATTCAAACTCGTTACCGCATGCACATGTTACCTTCACAGTGTTGTACTGTGGATGAATACCTTGTTTCATCTCAATGCACCTCTTTCCGCCCTGAATCGTTTGCCGAAACAGAGTTATATAAACACATAAAAAATAGTAGCACGCCGTCAGCACAAATGCAACAGGTTGCCGACTTAGGCCATGTTTTTCCTGCGTCGCAGCTGCTCCGGAGGAATGTGAGTAAACGACCCGATCACTACATCTGGCAGCTCTTCCTGGTAGATCTCAATGGCTTGCTTCATACCAAACACTTCGCCCTGAGCCTTCGGAATCATCGACAGGTAGCTCTCTGGATCAATGTTTAGATTGCGCATCTGGATCAATTTGATTCCTGTTCTGCGGATGAAGTTAATCATCGCTTCCATCTCTTCTTCACGGTCAAAGACCCCTGGGAAGCACAGGTAATTAATCGAGGTATAAACACCTTTGGAAGCAGCATACTCAGCCGAACGCGCTACATTTTCCAAAGTATAGTTGCGTGGTCGATAGTACGCATTGTAATGCTCATCGATCGCGCTGATAATACTGACCCGCATCAGATCAAGACCCGCGTCCACGATTCCTTTGATGTGGTCCGTCAGCCCTGCGTTGGTGTTGATGTTAATGTAGCCCAGATCTGTCTGTTCCCGCACGCGACGCATCGCCGGAACAATGATGGATGCCATCGTGGAAGGTTCTCCTTCACAGCCTTGTCCAAAGCTGATGATGCTCTCTGGATCCTGCAGATGATGAAGCATGACCTCCACCAGCTCATCCTCCGTTGGCTTGAAGTTCATCCGCGTCTGCGGAGACGGGAAGCCGCTATCCTCGGGCTGCTCGGAAATACAGCCATAGCAACCGGCATTACAGGTATACGAAACCGGCAGGCTTCCTTCCCAGCGATGGAAGAAGTTATTGGAAGCTGTCAGACATTCATACTCCAGCGCACAATGAGATAGATGGTTCAAAATCCGGTTCTGCGGAAACTGCTCCAACGTTTTCTCCACGCGCTGACGAAGCTCGTCCATCGGGAAGTTGAGTGGATCCCACTTGTAGATGTCATCACTCGCTCGACCCGCTACCCAGAAACTACCATCCTTCCAAACAACAGCGGAATAACCGAAAAGAGGTAGCTTGCTATCCTTGTTTGATTTCACATACCCAGGAAGCAGCAAACGTGTAATTCCTTGAGGAACAAGTGCTCCCACCGCCGTACAACCATCCAGCTTTACCATTTCACCTGTATCCGGATCCATCCCGATCGGTACGGTATCTGGCAAGCTGACTAAAGTCGCTCCTTCCGGCAGCGGAATCAGCTCTTCCTCCAGAATTTCAGTCAATATATCACCGTTACGTGCCACCGACAGCAAGCCGGGGTGGTCGTATACATTACCTTTTTCATCTGCGTACACTAAATACATGGGAAAATCGCCTCGCTTCTTTGCTTTGCCCATTGTAACGCATTGAAAAAGCAATGTAAATTGTGAAGGGTTACCTGCCGAGATACGGTAGCGGATTGATCGGTACGTCGTCCTGCCGTACCTCAAAGTGCAAGTGGTACCCCGTCGAATCGCCCGTCTGTCCCATAAACCCAAGCATATCGCCCGCTCCCACCGATTGACCAGGAGCGACGATAATGCTGCGCATATGGGCATAAAACGTCTGCAACCCGTCCCCGTGATCGAGCACCACCATCCGGCCGTAACCCGATCGATTGGCCCCTGCCTCGACTACAACCCCTGACTTTGCTGCATAGATGGGCGCTTTTGCCTCGCTTTCATTCCACAGGTCTACCCCTTTATGAGCTTTTCCCCAGCGTACGCCGAAACCACTCGTGATCGTAGCACCTTTCACCGGCCATTCCATGCGTTCCCGCACGCGCCCAATCACTTGTCTGCTCGCCGCCTGAGACGTATTCCGTTTTTGCTGCAGGTCTTCTGCCTGCAACGGTCGATCACCTATGATTGGGACATATACGACCTGTCCCACATATAGGTTGTCCGACAGCCACTTGAGCAAAGGATTGCGATCTACCAGCAATTCCCTGCTGACACCGTATCGTGTCGATATGTAGTTGAGCGTTTCTCCGCGTTTGACGATATGCTTCACTTCATCCCGGCTGATGATCAGCTTCATCCCTACTCCAACAAAATTGGGATTATTGATCTTGTTCATTTCAATCAGCTTGCGCAAAGTGAGGCCATACCGATGGGCAATGTCCGAGAGGGTATCCCCCTGGTTCACGGCATACACCATGACCTTATTTTTTGATGGCGCATCAGATTTAGCCAAGCTCGCATAAGGATTGAATGCTTGAAACAAGGTCTGCTCCACGACCACCCTTTTGGCCTCTTCCGGGCTCCCTATGTGAGCGGGTTGCACGTAATCCACAGAAGACTCCTCCTTCGTTCGAATTTCTATTCCCTACGGTATGCCTAAAGGTACAAAAAAATGACGGTGAGTCATGAAGAACTCACCGTCGTATTTGCTGCTTTTCCGCGACTTTGCTTGGATTCCAGCGTTTGTAAAAATTCATCATTGGTTTTGGTATCCGCCAGCTTTTTGATAAATGAATCCACAAATTCGTTGGTCTCATTCATGTTCTTGCGGATCATCCACAACTTGTCCAGCTCTTCCTTGGTGAGAAGCAGTTCTTCACGCCGCGTCCCGGAACGACGAATGTCGATCGCAGGGAAAATCCGACGCTCTGACAGCTTCCGATCCAAATGTAGCTCCATGTTCCCCGTACCTTTGAACTCTTCGTAAATGACGTCATCCATACGAGAGCCGGTTTCTACAAGTGCAGTAGCCAAAATGGTCAGGCTGCCACCCTCTTCGATGTTCCGCGCTGAACCAAAAAAGCGCTTGGGACGATGGAAAGCAGCTGGATCGATACCACCAGACAACGTCCGACCGCTCGGTGGAATCACCAGATTATAGGCACGTGCCAATCGTGTGATCGAGTCGAGCAAAATCACGACGTCTTTCTTGTGTTCGACCAGACGTTTCGCGCGCTCCAGGACCAGCTCTGCTACCTTGATATGATTTTCAGGTAATTCATCAAAGGTAGAAGCTACGACTTCCCCTTTTACGGAACGCTGCATATCCGTTACTTCTTCTGGGCGCTCATCAATAAGCAAAACAAATAAATGTATATCCGGGCGACTCTCCGTGATGCTGTTGGCGATTTCTTTTAGCAACATGGTTTTGCCCGCTTTTGGCGGAGCCACAATAAGTCCACGCTGACCCAGTCCAACAGGGGAGAGGAGATCCATCAGGCGGGTGGAAACACGATCAGGAGATGTTTCCAGTACGAGCTTGGTTTGAGGATACAGCGGTGTCAAAGCGGGGAAATGCAAACGCTCTGCAGCTGTTTCGGGGTCTTCTCCGTTGACTGCCTCTACTTGCAGGAGCCCGAAATAACGTTCGTTCTCCTTTGGCGGCCGTGCCTTACCCGATACTACGTCCCCCATCCGCAGATCAAAGCGTCTGATCTGCGATTGGGAGATGTAGATGTCCTCGGAGCTAGGGAGATAGTTGATCGGGCGTAGGAAACCGTATCCTTCCGGCAGGATATCCAGTACACCCTCCATAAACATGAGACCGTCTTTTTCCGCTCTGGCACGAAGAATCGCAAATATCAATTCCTTCTTCTTTAACTGTGAATAGTACGGAATGTGATATTCCTTTGCCAATTTGTAGAGATCGGTAAGTTTCTTTTCTTCTAGTTCAGAAATTAACATACATCCACCACTCTTTATTTACTCTTCTTGCGATGTGAAAGTGACTATAGCGTCGGTTTGCGCTCCA
Organism: Brevibacillus choshinensis; assembly: GCF_001420695.1. NCBI lineage: Bacteria > Bacillati > Bacillota > Bacilli > Caryophanales > Paenibacillaceae > Brevibacillus > Brevibacillus choshinensis. The sequence continues at coordinate 1,441,252 of NZ_LJJB01000010.1, forward strand.
GTCGGTGATTCCCTTCAATGAAGCGTACCGTTCCCGTTTTTGCTCGCATGACCACTGAATTCGTAGTTGCGCGTGTCCCTTGGAAACGTACACCTTTCAGCAGTTCTCCATCCGTAACGCCTGTCGCAGCAAAAATGGCATCGTCGCCTTTTACCAGATCGTTCATGAACAGGACTTGATGAGGATTCGTCAGCCCCATTTTAATACAGCGTTCGATCTCTTCTTGGCTCTGCGGCAAGAGCTTGCCTTGGATTTCTCCACCCAGACATTTCAATGCCACGGCAGCTAGAACGCCCTCAGGTGCTCCACCAGAGCCAAACATGATATCTACCCCTGTATCCATAAATGCCGTATTGATAGCCGCAGCTACGTCTCCATCAGAAATGAGGCGGATCCGAGCACCAGCTTCACGGATTTCATGAATGACTTGTTGATGACGGTCGCGATCCAGCACAATCGCTACCAAGTCACTGATATCCTTGCCTTGCGCCTGTGCAACAGCCTTCAGGTTATCGCGAATCGGCGCGTTGATATCAATCTTGCCGACTGCTTTTGGTCCTACTGCTATTTTTTCCATATACATGTCAGGCGCATGCAACAAATTGCCGCGGTCTGCAATCGCGATAACAGAGATTGCTCCCCACGTACCTTTGGCGAGGATGTTTGTTCCTTCCAACGGGTCTACCGCTACATCAACCGCAGGAGCAACTCCTTGCCCCAGACGCTCTCCAATGTAGAGCATCGGCGCTTCATCCATTTCCCCTTCACCGATTACGACGATTCCGTCCATCGGCACTTTTTCAAACTCTTTTCTCATTGCAGTTGTTGCGGCATCGTCAGCCTCATCTTTTTTTCCGAGACCCATCCAACTAGCCGAAGCCAAAGCTGCTGCCTCGGTCACACGTACCAGTTCAAGTGTTAAACTGCGTTCCATTCTGGAAGACTCCTCTCCTGGTGATTCATTAACGTTGATGACTTTCTGAGCGATGCAAGCCTATCCGTACCACATCGGCTCCTAGTGTTTGCAGCTTGCCTACTAAATTTTCATAACCCCGGTCAATATGATCCAAGCCTTCTAGCTCTGTTGTTCCATTTGTAGCCAGACCCGCGATGAATAAGGCTGCTCCCGCTCGCAAATCTGACGCCACCACTTTCGCTCCATTCAGGCTGCTGCCACCTTCGATCACGGCAGACCTGCCTTCGACTTTCAACGTCGCTCCCATGCGTCGAAGTTCATCGACATGGCGAAAGCGCGAGCTGTAAATATTGTCTGTGACGATACTCGATCCTTTTGCCAATGTCAAAAGGGTTGTAATCGGTTGTTGAAGATCGGTAGGAAATCCTGGGTACGGACTTGTTTTCACATCAATAGAGCGGTAGACCTCTTGACCGATTACTTGAATACAATCGTCCATTTCCACCACTTGCGCCCCGATTTCTCGCAGCTTTGCAGTCAATGATTCGAGATGCTTGGGGATAACGTTCTCCACCAACACATTCCCGTTCGTCGCTGCTGCAGCGATCATATAGGTCCCTGCCTCGATCCGGTCGGGAATAATCGTATGGCGACAGCCACGCAAACGCTCCACGCCCTGGATGCGAATCATATCCGTGCCCGCTCCCTTGATGTTGGCACCCATATTGTTTAACAGGGTAGCCACATCGACGATCTCCGGTTCGCGAGCTGCGTTTTCAATAATGGTCACGCCCTCTGCTTTGGCAGCAGCCAGCATGATGTTAATAGTTGCACCGACACTGACCAGATCGAGATAAATCCGCGCTCCTTGGAGTCGGCCATTCTTTGCTTTGATAGTCATGACGCCGTTCTTATTTTCCACCTGGGCGCCCATCGCCTCAAAGCCTTTGATATGCAAATCGACCGGACGCGGACCTAGATCACAGCCACCCGGCAATCCTACCTGTGCTTCTCCAAACTTCGCTAGCAGAGCTCCCCAGAGATAGTAGGAAGCACGCAGCTTTTTAATACGACCGTTGGGCATCAGCATCAGCCTCATCGCTCGCCCATCGACTTCCATCCAGTCATCCTCAAAAAGCACGTCAGCTCCCATTTCTTGCAGGAGCTCACAATAAATGTCCACGTCCTGAATGCGGGGCAAGTTTTCAATGACGACTGGCCCATCCGCCAGAAGCGCTGCCGGAATCAAGGCGACTGCGCTATTTTTCGCTCCGCTGATGGTTACCGTCCCCGCGAGCGGTTTCCCACCATTGATGATCAGCTTATCCATGTTCTGCTCTCCTCAGGCGTAATCGGGAAAGAAGCACCTTCCCCAGTGGAAAAGGTGCTTGGAGCTATTAATACGATCTTATTTTTGCATGCTAGCCCAGTCAGCGAGAAACTTCTCCAGACCGCTATCTGTCAGCGGGTGAGTAATAATTTGTTTAAATACTTTGGACGGAATGGTAGCAAAATGTGCTCCACGCTTTGCCGCTTCCGTCACATGGACGGGATGGCGAACCGACGCCGCGATAATTTCTGTTTCGATCCCGTGAACAGAAAAAATTTCAGAGATATCATCGATCAAATTCATGCCATCTTGGCCGATATCGTCCAAACGTCCCAGGAACGGAGAAACGAAGCTCGCTCCTGCACGTGCAGCCAACAATGCTTGGTTAGCAGAAAACACCAGCGTCACGTTGGTTTTGATCTTTCTTTTCGAGAAGTACTTCGCTGCTTTCAACCCTTCAGCTGTCATCGGGATTTTAATCACGATGTTCTTGGACAGGGAAGCTAGCTTTTCGCCCTCTTCAATCATGCCTTTCGCTTCGGTGCTGATGACCTCGGCACTGATGGGTCCATCGACAATGTCGATAATCTCTTTGAGTGTTTCGACGAAATCTCGTCCTTCCTTGGCAACCAGGGATGGATTCGTGGTCACGCCTGCAAGAACGCCCCACTCGTGAATTTCACGAATTTCGTCGACGTTTGCTGTATCTATCAGAAAACGCATGGTTATCCTCCTTGGTTACGCGCGGTTGCTACTGCCAAACAAGCGCATTTTTCCTTTAACTACTTCCTTGATCGCGTCGCGAGCAGGGCCCAAGTATTTGCGCGGGTCAATCTCGTTCGGCTTGGCAGCCAACACTTTGCGAATCATTTCGGTGCATGCGACTTGAGATTCCGTATTCACGTTAATTTTACCAACGCCCAGGCTGATCGATTTGACAATCGCTTCATCCGGTACGCCGGAACCACCGTGCAGCACGATTGGTGCGCCGATGTTGCTCGCTACTTTTTCGATAATGTCGTAGCGGATTTTAGGAACGCCTTTGTACATACCATGTGCTGTACCAACAGCGATCGCTACATAGTCTACCTTGGTTTCTTCCCAGAAGCGGATTGCTTCCTCTGGATTTGCCAGAGTTGCGTCTTCTTCGTCTACGGAGAGGTCATCTTCTACCCCACCGATCGTACCGAGCTCGCCTTCTACAGAAACGCCAACAGCGTGCGCAGCCTCTACTACTTGCTTCGTTAGGCGAAGGTTGTCTTCAAAAGAGTGATGAGAACCATCAAACATAACGGAAGAGAATCCAGCGCGGATGCACTTCATTACCATGTCAAAGTTGCTGCCATGGTCCAAGTGAAGAGCGACTGGGACACCAGCACGTTCCGCTGCCACTTTTGCGATGGCTACGGTATAGTCAATGCCCATGTATTTAAGAGCACCCTCAGACACTCCGAAGATAACTGGCGACTTTTCTTCCATCGCTGCTTCGGTAATCGCTTGAGTGAACTCCAGGTTGTTCAAATTGAATTGTCCGACGGCGTATTTATCCTTTTTGACGTCTTCGGTAAAAGCGGTCATAGGTACGAGTGGCATTTTAGTAAATCCTCCTCTAGCAGACTTCAATCTGTGGCTTATTATATCACAGACACCTGCTTGTTAACAGGTACGCATGTCTAGGATACCTCTGGGACTAACAAGCTAATTGTTGATGCACAGCCATACGCAGTTCGTCGATATCAAACGGCTTTGTGAAGTGTGTCAATGCTCCTAATTGTGTCGCTTCCTTTATCATGTCCAGCTCACCGTAAGCTGTCATCATGATAACCTTGATGTCCTGATTGATTTTTTTGATATGCTTTAAAATCTCAATTCCGTCCATACCCGGGATCTTCATATCTAGAATAACCAGATCAGGAGATTCCTTTTCAACGATTTCCAATGCCATCTTTCCGTTGGCCGCCTGAAACGTCTTGTAACCTTCCTTACCTAGTACTTCGTATAACAAGATGCGGATACCGTACTGATCGTCTACCACCAATACTTTTTTATCATGCTTGTCCAACAATTCGATTCCCCCCCTGACCAGAGCCTTTTCCTTAATGACATAAGGTTCGCCTAAATTCAGGAAACTCCTCCCCGCATCTCGTTGAAATTTTCCCACTCCAATGCTTTGGAGTATAATAGGGATACTATTTTTTAGCTAAGTAAGGAGCCGACATACCATGATGGACGCCGTCTTGCTGATCTGCTTGTTAACTTTCATTATCCATACGACGGAGACTCTTTCCTACGCAGTTCGCTATGCAGGCGTACAGACCGGAAGATTGGCGGTTGCCCTTTCGCTCGTAGGAATTATCCTACTTTTGTCCCGTACGTCGAATCTGATACAAGGCCCCTTTACCGGAGGACTGATCGATCAGGCTGCGCTCATGCACACCGATCCGAGCCTGAAGCTGCACTTGATTATCGCTGCGGCTTCCCTCGGCACCCTGACCGCTATCTTGCTCTTTCCGACTGCTGCACAGCTCTCGAAACGACTGATCGCCCATCTGGAGCTAGCTGGCTCGATCCCACAGATGCTGCGCACAGCTGTCACCATCGACAGCATCCGGAGTGTCCGGCACCATGTCCGTGTGCCTAGTCTCCAAGTCATTTCCCGCTTTCGAATCAAAGGCGTGCCCAAACGCCTCTTGTTGTTAAATTGCATCGGTACCGGCATCTATACGAGCAGTATCTTGTCCGTTCTCTACGCGACTCTGCTGGCACCTGACTACAAGGCAACCGTCTTGATGTCATCCGGGATGATCAACGGCTTTGCCACCATTTTCATGACGATATTAGTGGACCCGCAAGTAGCGCTCATGACGGAAAAGGCGATGCAAGGAAAGTCTTCTTTTGACTCGATCCGCGATATGTACATGTGGTTGATGATCTCCCGCTTTTTCGGGACGCTGCTCGCTCAGATCTTGCTCATCCCTGCAGCGTACTGGGTCGCATGGATCACTCCCCTGTTCCACTAATTCCAAAAAAAATGCACCTGCGACAATGTTAGCGCAGGTGCGTTTTTCAGTTAGTCCTATTACTTCTGGTTGGTAAGCGCTGCTTTTACAAAATCACGGAACAATGGTTGTGGACGGTTTGGACGGGATGTAAACTCTGGGTGGAATTGGGTAGCCAGGAACCAAGGATGCTCTGGAACTTCCACGATTTCTACCAGACGTCCATCCGGTGTCGTACCTGCAAAACGCAAGCCCAGCTCAGCCAGTCGCTCACGGTACTCGTTGTTTACTTCATAACGATGGCGATGGCGTTCATACACCACAGTGCTGCCATAAGCCTGTTCGGTTAATGTGCCCTCTTCAACTTTCGTTGGGCCAACACCCAGGCGCATCGTGCCACCCTTGTCTTCGATTTCTTTTTGCTCTGGCAAGAGATCGATAACCGGGTAAGGTGTATCTGGATTGATTTCGGAGCTGTTTGCCAGATCCATGCCAGCTACGTGGCGCGCAAACTCAATAACTGCAATCTGCATACCCAGGCAAATACCCAGGAACGGAACTTTATTTTCACGAGCATAGCGCGTCGCGATGATTTTCCCTTCGATACCACGGTCACCGAAACCACCTGGTACGAGGATGCCATCTACATCACCGAGCAGTTCGCTTGCATTTTGCAAGGTGACTTCTTCTGCACTCACCCATTTGATGTCGATTTTGGAATCAATAGCATAACCGCCATGATACAGAGCTTCTGCAACGGACAAATAAGCGTCGTGCAGTTCAACATATTTACCAACAATCGCGATGCGAGTGGTTTTGGACAGGTTTTTGATTTTGCCAACGAGTGATTTCCACTCGGTCATATCCGCTTCTTGACAAGTCAAGCCCAGATGGCGGCAAACATAATCGTCCAGTCCTTGTGCTTGCAATTGCAATGGAACATCATAAAGCGTCTCAGCATCGATACACTCTACTACTGCATTTTTATCGATGTCACAGAACAATGCCAGCTTGTCTTTCATTTCTTGTGTCATCGGTTGCTCAGTACGAGTGACGATGACTGTCGGCTGGATACCCAGGCTGCGCAATTCTTTTACGCTGTGTTGGGTTGGTTTTGTTTTCATTTCGCCGGCTGCCTTGATGTAAGGAACGAGCGTCACGTGAATGTACATGACGTTTTCGCGGCCGATGTCGCTCTTGATCTGACGAATCGCTTCCAGGAATGGCAAGCTCTCGATGTCACCAACGGTTCCGCCGATCTCTGTGATTACCACGTCTGCTCCGGTTTCACGCCCTGCACGGAATACCCGCTCTTTGATTTCGTTGGTGATGTGAGGGATAACCTGTACGGTTCCGCCCAAGTAGTCACCGCGACGCTCTTTCGCGATAACAGAGGAGTAGATTTTACCAGTCGTTACGTTGGAGTTCGCGCTCAGGTTGATGTCGATAAACCGCTCGTAGTGACCCAAGTCCAAATCCGTTTCCGCTCCGTCATCGGTCACGAATACTTCCCCATGTTGATACGGACTCATCGTTCCCGGGTCAACGTTAATGTATGGGTCAAATTTCTGGATGGTTACCTTGAGACCCCGATTCTTCAGGAGTCGTCCCAAAGACGCCGCTGTAATCCCTTTTCCCAACGAGGATACGACCCCGCCTGTCACAAAAATATACTTCGTCATGCTAACGTCCTCCTCAAGATGATGATAAATCGTATGAAGACGGCTCCAAAAAAAAGAAAAAACAAAAGCGGAGTCCTATCCCGTAAAGCAATGGGGTAGGGGCACTTTTGTTTTATAGTTTCCCATATTTGATCCTTCTTCATGTGAAGCCCAAGGAGTATTTTATCTGTCCCTCAAGCGGAAGTCAAGGACTTATAATTTGTCATCGTCGTCAGCGGCATCATCGTCGCCTTCTTCGTCCGATTCCTCTTCTGCCAGCTCTTCATCTTCGAACAATTCCTCTTCGTCTTCGATTTCCTCTTCGTCGATTTCAGCTTCGATTTCTTCTTCCTCGATCTCAGCCTCTTCGTCCACGAATTCTTCTTCGTCTTCAAAGATAACCACATCGTCTTCTTCGTACTCTTCGACGATGTCGTCTTCCGTATCGTAGTCGTCGAAGTCGTCGTCCAAGATAACCTTTTTCTTTTTGGTTCCTCCGCCCTCTTGTGTTTCCTCAACAGTGTCGGTCGGATACCAGCGTTTCAGACCCCAGACATTGTCACCGAGGCAAACGAAGCGGCCGTCGATATTAATTTCTGTGTATACTTGAGCGATGATGGCCATGAGTTGTTCCTTCGTCATCTTGCGAACGGCAACCAGTTCATCCATCAGCTCGCGGAAGTTGTAAGTTCGATTGGTTTGACGCAAAATTTCATACGCAATGTCAACCAATGCCATCTCACTCAGTTTCTCGGAATCAACATGAGCAAACAATTGACTCACTCAGGGCACGTCCTTTCCATTGAAAACTATGGGATACCATACTGCCTACACTTCTTGGTGAGGCGCGGCTTTGTATAGGTAAATCTACAATAATGTCGGATGCTTCGATTGTACTACATACGAAGGCTAACATACAGTATTCCTTATTTTAGACGAAAATGCAAGGCTTTCAAACGGGGTTCGCGATATATTATTCACGGTCTTTTTCTCTTCATCATTTTAGCAAAGCTATGCTACCATGGTAGATAATGGGTATTTCCAAGAGAAGGAGAGGATTCCATTGGAAATGGCACACTAATTCCTTTTATGTACAGTTGATAAGTTTAAAGAGAACAAACTCTTGGCAGAAAAAGCGATGGAACAACTTACCTTTGGTGAGCTTCATTGGGCACCTTCCTCTGAATCCAACAGTATCGCCATCATCGTCAAACATTTATCGGGGAATATGATCGCTAGATGGACAGATTTTTTATCAAGCGATGGGGAGAAGCCCAATCGGAAACGCGATTTGGAATTTGAAGGCGGCTACGCGAGTCGGGAGGAATTGATGGTCGCGTGGGAGGATGGCTGGCAAACGTTTTTCGACGCCTTGTCCAAACTCAGTGACGAAGACCTGATGAAAACGGTCACCATCCGTGACGAGCCTCATACCGTCTTAAAGGCGATTATCCGACAGGTGTCTCATTATCCCTATCACATCGGGCAGATTGTCTATGCGGCCAAACAGATCAAGGATACGAGCTGGAGAAATCTCAGTGTTCCTCGCGGCAAATCCTTGGAATATACCGAAACTGTTAAAAAGAAAAACAAAAGCGGCCAGTGATTCCCCTATGCCGCTTTTTTCTATGACCGTTTTGTTACATAAAAATCCCCCGGCTAGCTGCCGAGGGACACTTCCTTACATGTTTCTACGGTATTGACCGCCAACCTCGTACAAAGCTGCACTAATTTGACCCAGCGAAGCAACCTTCACTGTCTCCATCAACTCCGCAAAAATATTGCCACCGGACGTAGCGACTTCTTGCAGTCGACGAAGAGCTACTCCAGCCTGAACTCGATTGCTTTCCTGGAAGGCACGCAGGTTTAGGATCTGCTGGACCTTCTCCTCTTCCGTAGCACGCGCCAGCTCAATCTCGTAGTCTTCCTCAGAGGAGTTCGGGTTGATAAAGGTGTTGACGCCGATGATCGGCAGCTCCCCTGTGTGCTTTTTCATTTCGTAGTACATCGACTCATCCTGGATTTTACCGCGCTGGTATTGAGTCTCCATCGCCCCCAACACGCCACCACGAGAACTGATTCGCTCAAACTCCTGCATGACTGCTTCCTCGACCAGATCGGTCAGTTCGTCGATGATGAATGCACCCTGCAGCGGGTTTTCATTCTTCGCCAAGCCCAATTCTTTGTTGATAATCATCTGGATCGCCATCGCGCGTCGTACTGAGTTTTCAGTCGGTGTCGTGATCGCTTCGTCATAAGCATTGGTGTGCAGCGAGTTGCAGTTGTCATAGATCGCGACCAGTGCCTGCAGGGTAGTCCGGATGTCATTGAAGTCCATCTCTTGCGCGTGCAGTGAACGGCCCGAGGTCTGAATGTGGTATTTGAGCTTTTGGCTGCGATCATTGCCACCATAGCGATTTTTCATCACGGTCGCCCAAATGCGGCGTGCTACACGTCCGATCACGGTGTATTCCGGATCGAGACCATTGGAGAAGAAGAACGACAAATTCGGTGCAAAGTCGTCAATGTTCATGCCGCGGCTCAAATAGTACTCGACATACGTAAAGCCGTTGGACAAAGTAAACGCCAATTGGGTAATCGGATTCGCCCCAGCCTCCGCGATATGGTAGCCCGAGATAGAGACGGAATAGTAGTTGCGTACTTTTTTATCGATGAAATACTGCTGGATATCGCCCATCATCCGCAGAGCAAACTCCGTAGAGAAAATGCAGGTATTTTGTCCCTGATCTTCCTTGAGAATATCCGCCTGCACGGTGCCACGTACGGTAGAGAGCGTGTAGGCTTTGATCTGCTCGCTCTCCTCTGCGGTAGGCTGACGACCTTCTCGCTGCACGAATGCTTCCATCTGCTGTTCAATCGCCGTGTTCATGAACATGGCCAAAATCATCGGAGCCGGGCCGTTAATGGTCATCGATACAGAAGTGCTTGGCGCACACAGATCAAAGCCTGCGTACAGCTTTTTCATGTCATCCAGCGTACAAATGCTCACACCACTGTTCCCGACCTTGCCATAAATGTCAGGGCGATAGTCAGGGTCTTCCCCGTACAACGTCACCGAATCAAATGCGGTACTGAGTCGCTTCGCATCGTCATTTTGCGACAAGAAGTGGAACCGTCTGTTGGTCCGCTCTGGCGTTCCCTCACCCGCGAATTGACGCTTGGGATCTTCTCCCTCCCGCTTGAACGGGAATACGCCTGCCGTGTAAGGGAACTCCCCTGGTACGTTTTCTTTGAGCGACCATTTCAAAATCTCGCCCCAATCCTCGTACTCAGGCACGGCTACTTTGGTGATGCGAGTACCGGACAACGATTCGCTGAACAGCTTTGTCACGATCTCCTTGTCACGGATTTTGGTCACATATTGATCCTGTTTATAAGAAGCCTTCAGCTTTGGCCATTGATTGAGGATGCGTCTACACTCCGCATGTAGCTTCTCTTCAAACAACCCGATTTGTTTATCCAGCACAGCTGCTACTTCTTGTGCAGAATCATCTCCGGAGGCCAACAGCGTTTCCTTTGCACCATGCAGTTGGAACAGCTTCCGAGCGATCGCTGACTGTTCGTCAGTAAATTGGCGGTATTTTCGAACCGTATTGGCAATGTCCTGCAAATAATTGATCCGTTCTATCGGAATCAACGAAGTTTTATGAATTTTGACAGGAGTCGTATCCAATTGCTCTACCGACCAGTCTACCCCAGTCTTCTCCACAATCCTGTGCATCAGTGCCGCAAACAAGACATTGGTCCCTGGATCATTAAACTGGCTGGCAATCGTTCCGTAGACAGGTACTTTCTCGTCTGGAAGCTCAAACAGCTGGTGATTTCGCCGGTACTGCCTTCGCACTTCACGCAAGGCATCCTCGGAGCCTTTGCGTTCAAACTTATTGATCGCGATCACGTCGGCAAAGTCCAGCATATCGATCTTTTCCAGCTGAGATGGCGCCCCAAACTCACTGGTCATTACGTACATGGAAACATCGCACACGTCAGTGACTTGCGCATCCCCTTGGCCAATCCCGCTCGTCTCCACGATGATCAAGTCAAAGTGAGCTGCACGCGCGACTCGGATCGCATCCTCCAATGCCGCAGACAGCTCCATACCGGATTTACGTGTAGCCAAGCTGCGCATGTAGACACGCGGCGTGTTGTTGGCATTCATACGGATGCGGTCACCTAAAAGCGCTCCGCCTGATTTTTGCTTGGACGGGTCGACAGAGAGAATGGCTATTGTCTTGTCAGCGTATGTGCGAATAAAGCGACGAACCAGTTCATCAGTCAAAGAGCTTTTCCCTGCGCCACCCGTACCGGTAATCCCCAGCACAGGAATCGTCTCTTGCGGCTCAGGAACGCTGTTCTTGATCGATTCTACCCACTCAGGTTGGTCGACGGCGTATTCCGCCACGGAAATCAGCCGCGCGACCGCTCGGTGGTTTTGCTCACGGAGCTCCTGGAATTCCTCGTTCAGCTGCTTGACCGTCGGAAAATCGGATTGTCGGATCATGTCATTGATCATGCCCTGCAAACCAAAATGACGCCCATCATCTGGCGAGTAAATTTTACAGACTCCATATTCCTCTAATTCCCGAATCTCGCGTGGAACGATGACTCCGCCCCCGCCACCAAATACGCGGATATGCTCTGCGCCCCGCTCTTTCAGCAAATCAATCATGTACTTGAAATATTCCACATGACCGCCTTGATAAGAGCTGATGGCAATGCCTTGCACATCCTCCTGTATCGCGGCGGTAACAATATCATCAACAGAACGATTGTGACCCAGATGGATCACTTCGACTCCTGAAGATTGCAAAATACGACGCATGATGTTGATCGAGGCATCGTGACCATCGTACAGGCTGGCTGCGGTCACAAAACGAACTTTGTTTTGCGGACGATACAATTCTGTTTCCATCGTTCCACTCTCCCCGAGATTCATATGAAATAAGTTTAAAAAGGGGGATGTTTCCCGAACTTTTTAAACTACCTTTTATTCGGAGACACTGATTTCGCGCAGTAACAAGGCTATCTGCTTTTCGGTGAACTCCTCTAGCGTATAGTGCTTGTGCAAGGCCCAGCGACGGAATACCCACATCTCACCCAGCACCATAATGTTATCGGCCATGAGCTTGACGTGTTTTTCGTCCATGCGAAGGGAACCGTCAGCAATTCCTTTGCGAATAATCTCCACGAAAACTTGCGAAATTTCCTCCTCGCGTCCTAAAACGAAGCGAAGCGTTTCTTTTGGCAGCGACTTAGACTCTTGATAAATGAGCAACACGCGATCGCTCATTTGGTCCATCACACGGATAAAGCTCTTGAGAGCCAGCTTTAATATTTTCAGACCGGTCCCGTTAAAATTGATGGCCTCGCGCAGACGACTCTCCATTTCCGCATGGATTGCGTCGCAAACGAGATACAAGACATCTTCCTTTGATTCAATATACTCATACAAGGTACCGATACTGAAACCAGAAGCACGGGCGATCTCTCTGGTTGTGGTTTTATGAAAGCCTTTATGAATGAACAGATTCACTGCCGCTTCAATAATCTGTTCCCGCCGCTTCTCGATGAGCTTGGGGTCCTTCACTAAGGAAGGAATGCTTTTTCTTTTCTCGGACACAACAAATCCACCTTTCCGACCGACTGAGCGTTTGGTCAGATGCTTCACCAAAAGTCAAGCAAAAAAACGCTCGTCTCTGTATCTTTTCGCAATTATTATACGCGAGGAAGCGACAGAAGCCAAACCTTTCTTTTCCCATTCAGTAAGTAGGGCTTTTTATTATAGAAGAAATGGTGGGAGCAGTGGGTGCTGCTCCCCAGTCGGTGGTTGGAAACGAGTCCGCAGTTTTTCTCGATTCGATTATTCTTTCAACAAGTAGTTGCTGATAACGACCCGTTGAATTTCGTTCGTACCCTCATAGATCTGAGTGATTTTCGCATCGCGCATAAAGCGCTCTACTGGATATTCACGAGTGTAACCATATCCGCCGAATACTTGCACGGCTTCCGTAGTTACTTCCATCGCAGTGTCACCCGCAAATACTTTGGACATCGCGGATGCTTTACCGTATGGCAGTCCTTGATCCTCCAGCCATGCCGCTTGATAAGTGAGCAAACGAGACGCTTCGATCTTGGTAGCCATGTCCGCGAGCTTAAATTGGATCGCTTGCAGAGCCGCGATTGGTTTACCGAATTGATTGCGCTCTTTTGCATAATTACGAGCGTGCTCGTAGGCACCTTGTGCGATTCCAAGTGCTTGTGCTGCGATCCCGTTGCGTCCGCCGTCCAGCGTCATCATCGCAATCTTGAAGCCCTCGCCTTCTTTCCCCAGCATGTTTTCTGCCAGAACGCGGACATCTTCAAAGTTGATAGCCAACGTTGGCGAGGAGCGGATCCCCAGCTTCTTCTCTTTTTTCCCCATCGTAAAGCCGTCCATGCCTTTTTCTACGATAAAAGCGGTAATGCCCTTGTGCTTGAGCTCTGGACTTGTCACAGCAAATACGATGTAAATCTCAGCTTCACCCGCATTCGTGATGAAGATCTTGCTTCCGTTTAAAATATATTGGTCGCCATCGCGAACAGCCGTGGTGCGCATACCTGCTGAGTCAGAGCCCGAGCCCGGTTCTGTGAGGCAGTACGCTCCCATCTTTTTACCTTCTGCCAATGGGCGTAAAAATTTCTGCTTTTGTTCTTCCGTACCAAACTTGTAGAGAGGCCAGCTTGCCAATGATACTTGAGCAGACAGCGTCACACCTATGGATGCATCCACGCGGGAGAGCTCTTCAACCGCGATCACATAGCTCAAGTAATCGGCCCCTGCTCCTCCGTATTCTTCCGGCCACGGGATTCCCGTCAGACCGAGTTGTGCCATTTGTTCAAAAATGGAACGATCAAAGCGTTCTTCCTCATCGCGTTCCGCTGCCGTCGGAGCCACCTGGTTTTCGGCAAAGTCACGGATCATTTTTCGCAGCATCTCATGTTCTTCGGTCAGTTGGAAATTCATTTCTACCACTCCCCCGTGTGCTTTTCGGTCAGTCCGGAACCAGAACGCTTCGCCGGACAACAACTCATTTTTTAGTCAGCAAGCAAATGCTTGGCGATCACGATTCGTTGAATTTCATTGGTACCTTCGTAGATTTGTGTGACTTTGGCATCGCGGAACAGTCGCTCCACCGGATACTTACGCGTGTAACCGTAGCCACCAAACACTTGCACAGCTTCGGTCGCGAGGTGCATCGCTGTATCAGAGGCAAAACGTTTGGCCATAGATGCTTCCATCCCGCACGCTTTCCCTTGACTGCGCAATGATGCTGCCTGGTAAACCAAGAGTCTCGCTGCTTCTGCTGCCGTCGCCATGTCTGCCAGCTTGAAAGCTACCGCCTGCTGTTTGGCGATGGACTGACCGAACTGCTTTCGTTCCTTGGCGTACTCTGTCGCATAATGTACGGCAGCCTCCGCAATTCCCAAAGCTTGCGCGGCAATCCCGATCCTTCCGGTGTCTAGGTTTGCCATCGCGATCGTGAAACCTTCCCCTTCCTGCCCGAGCAAATTCTCAGCAGGGACGCGAGCATTGTCAAACACCAGCTCGGTCGTGTAGGAGCCATGCAGCCCCATTTTCTTTTCTTTTTTCCCGACGGTAAATCCTGGAGTATCTTTTTCCACGATAAAAGCGGAAATTCCTCTCGTTCCTTTGGAGGAATCTGTTACGGCAAACGTGATGTACGTGTCCGCTTCACCGCCATTGGTAATGAACACTTTGTTTCCGTTTAAAATGTACTCGTCACCTTGACGAACGGCAGATGTACGGATGCTACTCGCATCAGAACCAGCGTGTGGCTCGGTCAGAGCAAATGCACCCAGGTACTCCCCTGCAGCTAGCTTGGTGACGTATTTTCGTTTTTGCTCTTCTGTCCCAAAGTACAGAATCGGGCTGGTGCCAACCGATGTATGAACAGACAAGATGACGCCCACTGTCGCGCTCACCTTGGATATTTCATGTATGGCGATGATATAGGAGAGAAAGTCCGCACCTGCTCCTCCCCACTCTTCTGCCACTGGAACACCCATCAGCCCCATCTCGCCCATCTTTTTCAAAATATGGCGTGGAAACTGATCAGTCTCCTCCATCACTGGAACAAAAGGAGCAATCTCCTTTTGAGCAAAATCACGAACCATTCGACGCATCATTTCATGCTCTTCATTTAGTCGAAAATCCATCTCAGTCCTACCTTTCTGCCGAAATCATCTGTCAGTTATAAACGTAGAAACCTCGACCGGATTTCTTGCCGAGCCATCCCGCTTTTACATATTTACGTAGCAGCGGGCAAGGGCGGTATTTGGAATCGCCAAACCCTTCATGTAGCACTTCCATAATGTACAGACATGTATCCAGACCGATGAAATCAGCGAGAGTGAGCGGTCCCATCGGATGGTTCATCCCCAGCTTCATCACTTCGTCAATCGCCTCTGGAGTTGCCACACCTTCGTATACACAGTAGATCGCTTCGTTGATCATGGGCATCAGTACTCGGTTGGAAACAAAACCAGGGAAGTCATTGACGCTGACCGGGACTTTTTTCATTTGCTTGGACAGATCTTCTGTCAGCTGGTAAACCTCGTCTGCCGTTTGCAGTCCACGAATGATCTCGACCAGCTTCATCACGGGAACCGGATTCATGAAATGCATTCCAATGACTTTCTCCGGGCGCTTGGTCACAGCAGCAATTTCGGTAATAGGCAAGGAAGACGTGTTGCTAGCCAATATCGTATGCGGTGGGCAAACTTCGTCGAGCTTGGAAAAGATCTGCGTCTTGACCGCCATGTTTTCCGTAACAGCCTCGACGACAAAGTCTACATCCTTTGCATCTGCCAAATCGGTCGACAGCACGAGGCGTGACAGCACAGCCTGCTTTTCCTCCTCACTCAGGGAACCTTTTTCCACGTTACGCGACAGATTTTTCGTAATCGTCGCCAGACCGCGGTCCACAAATTCTTGCTTGATATCGTTTAGATAGACGCGGAAACCAGCTTGTGCCGCTACTTGCGCGATGCCGCTGCCCATTTGTCCTGCGCCAATCACCATTATCGCTTGTACGTTCATGCAAAAGTCCTCCCTACTCCACTTTAATCAGAACCGCGTCACCTTGTGCGGCCCCACTGCATATTGCTGCAATCCCGAGTCCGCCACCTCGACGTTTCAGTTCGTAGGCGAGATGCATGATGATCCGTGCACCGCTCGCTCCGATCGGATGTCCCAGTGCGATCGCTCCGCCGTTGACATTCACTTTTTCCTCATCCCAACCGACGATTTTGCCACTTGTCAAAGTGACTGCCGCAAACGCTTCGTTTACTTCAAACAGGTCGATGTCTTCCAATGCTACTCCCGTCTTTTTCAGTAGCTTCTGGATGGCGAGACCTGGCGTTGTCGCAATGTAAGGAGCCTCAGCCCCCACCTCGGCATGACCCAAAATAGTCGCCAGCGGTTGTATTCCGAGCTCTGCTGCCTTGGCTTCGGACATCAGGACCATGGCAGCTGCACCGTCGTTAATTCCCGGGGCATTGCCCGCTGTGATTGTCCCGTCCTTTTTATACACAGGCGGTAGCTTTGCCAATCCTTCAATCGTTGTGTCCGATCGTGGTCCCTCATCCTTGGTAACGAGGAGTGGATCTCCCTTTCTTTGCGGGATCGACACGGCGACCACTTCATCTGCGAAAAGCCCCTTCTCGATCGCCTGTGACGCTCTCTGTTGGCTGCGTAGTGCCCACTGATCCTGTGCTTCGCGGCTAATTCCGAACTCATCCGCTACATTACTGCCATGGACAGCCATCGGTACCTGATCAAACGGACAAGTGAGACCGTCGTACATCATGAGATCACGAACGATCGCATCTCCCATACGCATGCCGTTCCGCGCATCGGGTAAAGCATACGGGACGTTGCTCATGCTCTCCATCCCACCGGCAACAATAATCTCACCGTCACCTGCACGGATGATCTGATCGCCCATCGTCACAGCACGCATGCCTGAAGCACATACCTTATTGATCGTCTCGCTAGCCACATTCCACGGCAATCCCGCTTTACGTGCCGCCTGACGTGAAGGAACCTGGCCTGCTCCAGCCTGTACGACCATGCCCATGATGACCTCATCGACTTGCTCGCCAGAGACACCCGATCGCTCCAACGCTTCCTTGATGACCGCTGCTCCCAGGTCCACGGCAGACAACGCTTTCAAAGCTCCGCCGAACTTGCCAAAGGGGGTACGCGCCGCCCCTACAATCACTGTTTTCATGTGAACGATCCCTCCACTTGAAGTTTCATTCCAAAGGTCTCATATGACCGAGCGTTCGCTCAATTTGTTATACTCTCATTTTGCCGTTTGCTGCCACAATAGTCAATGTATTTAGGTAGAAAAAAGCTGCCCTGCACGAGCAGCTTTTCCTCCAATGTGAACATTAGATAGCGTCAGCCAGAATCTCCGCTACGTCACGCGTTTTTACTTCGTCTTCTTTTTCTTTTGTTTTCACGCCGTCATTCATCATCGTCAGGCAATACGGGCACGCACTGGCGATTGCCGTAGGGTTTACTTCCAAAGCTTGCTCCGTACGGGTCACATTGACACGGGAGCCCTCGTGCTCCTCCATCCACATCAAGCCGCCACCTGCACCACAGCACATACTGTCGCAACCACTACGCTTCATTTCGAGCAGTTCCACGCCTGGAATGGCTTCCAGAATGACTCGTGGCTTGTCGTAAATCTCGTTGTAGCGTCCCAAATAGCAGGAATCGTGGTACGTGATGCGCTCGTTGACTTCCTTGATCGGTTTCAGACGTCCTTCTTTCACCCACTGGGCCAACAGCTCGGAGTGGTGGTAGACTTCCGCCTGCAAACCAAATTCCGGATACTCATTTTTGAACGTATTGAAAGCATGTGGGTCACATGTGACGATCTTCTTCACTTCGTACCCTTCAAACAAGGCGATGTTTTCCTGTGCCAGCTGTTGGAACAAGAATTCATTCCCGATCCGGCGGGCAGTATCACCTGAGTTTTTCTCCTCGTTGCCGAGAATAGCGAATTTCACTCCCGCTTCGTGCATCAGTTTGACAAAGGCTTGGGAGATTTTTTGACTGCGCAGGTCAAACGATCCCATGGAACCGACCCAGAACAGGTACTCGAATTCCTCCGCTTCTTTGACCGTTGGAACCGCGTATTCGCCATTTAAGCCTTCGATCCACTTCATCCGGTCTTTGCGGTTGATCCCCCACGGATTGCCTTGGCGCTCGATGTTGTTCAGGGCACGCTGAGCTTCTGCGGGCATGCTGCCTTCTGTCATGACGAGATAACGGCGCAAGTCGATGATTTTGTCTACGTGCTCATTCATCACCGGACATTGGTCTTCGCAGTTCCGACAGGTGGTACAAGCCCACAGCTCCTGTTCCGTGATGACATCGCCGATCAGATTTTTCTCATACACAGCTGTTGCACCTTCGGAGGTCGCTGCTACTTCAGAAGACTGCATTGCAATCTGATTGGCTTTCGTGTCAGCGAAGGCAAAGCTCGGCATCCATGGCGTACGGGATGTCACCGATGCTCCTTTTTCCGTCAGGTGGTCACGCATTTTCGTGATCAAATCCATCGGGGACAGCATTTTACCCGTTCCCGATGCTGGACACATATTCGTACAACGACCGCACTCCACACAGGCGTACAGGTCGATCAATTGCGTTTGGGTAAAGTCTTCGATTTTGCCGACCCCGAATACCTCCTGGGTCTCATCTTCGAAGTTGATGCTCGACAGCTTGCCAGGCGGGTCCAGCTTTTTGAACCAGACGTTCACAGGAGCAAAGAGCAAGTGAGCGTGTTTGGACTGCGGGACATAGACAGCAAAGCCAAGTAGAATGATCAGATGCGCCCACCAGAATACGTAGAATAGCGCTGCACCTGCTGTTTGCCCCATACCGATCGCGGAAAAAATGATAGCAAGAACCGATGAAATCGGAGCAAATCCAGAAGGCTCATGACCCAGCCAGAGCTGCTCAAATGCGAGAGAGAGTAGAACCGACGCCATCAGCGAGGAGATCAGCAGCAGAACTATCCCTGATTTAAAGCCGCGTTTGAGACGCTTCAGCTTTTCAATGTACCGACGATAAAAAGCGTATCCTACAGCAGCCAGGATGAGGAACGTCGTGATTTCCTGCATCAAGCTGAAGTATTTGTGAGCGCTACCAAATGGAAGCTCAAAGCCTTTTGACAGTCCTTTGATCACCAACTCGATCGCACCGAACTGCAAAATGATAAAGCCGTAAAACATGACGCCGTGCATGATGCCGCTCTTTTTGTCCTTCAAGAGCTTTTTGTGAAAAATGACGTTGTCCAGCAACAGATTGATGCGTGCGCCAAAGTCATCCTTCACGTCTGGCTTCTTGCCCAGCTTGATGAACAAATACCTGCTGTAGACGACATGTCCGGCCAAGTAAAGTCCGTAAGCGAGCACCAGGAAAAAGGCGATCAGGTTAATGAGTGCCAGCATGATTCTACTCCTCCTCAATTGATCGAGTTTTCTTTTGTTTCTATTTTATCAGAATCAGGCAAAAAAATGAATGACTATTCAGTCTCCAAGGTGCCTTTTTCCGAAAAATGAAACAAAACTGAGCGATCGCTCGATATTGAATATGCCTTGATCTTATCATACTTATTGCTGGCCAACCATCCTTAAAACTACGCTGGAAAAAATCTAATAAATCTTACTTTATTGAGGGTGCGATCTTGCAGATACAAAAAACAGCCGTCCGGATCAACTCCAGACGACTGCCTCTACAAACTCCTCTTATTTACCGGAAACTTCTTTTTCCGTGGAATCCGGTTGCTCTTTTTTTATTTTTTGCTCGGTGCGAACGTCTGCCAGCGACTTCACCTTGGTCGCTTTGATACGCTTGTTACGCGGCAGATCGGTAGGCTCCAGATTGTCTGCTTCGTCCTGCATGAGGGCAGCGATACCCACAGCTTTTCCTTTGGATGCCTTGCAGTATTCGCAGTTTTCTTCGTCGTGCTCGTGGTAGTGCTTTGGTTCTGGATACGAGGTAATTACACCCTCGAAGTTGCGCAATACCACTTTGTCGGAAGCCTGCGAGATAATGTAGTTCGGGCTTACAGGAATTTTACCGCCACCGTGTGGAGCATCCACCACAAACGTCGGTACTGCATAGCCAGAGGTATGGCCGCGTAAGTGTTCGATGATTTCGATCCCTTTGCTTACAGGTGCGCGGAAGTGACCAATACCTTCGGACAGGTCGCACTGATAAATATAGTATGGGCGGACGCGGATTTTGACCAGGTCCTGCACCAGTTTTTTCATGGTGTTGGCGCAATCGTTGATTCCAGCAAGGATAACGGCTTGGTTACCCAGTGGCACACCTGCGTTGGCGAGCATTTCACAGGCTTGCTTTGCTTCTGGTGTAATTTCTTTTGGATGGTTGAAGTGCGTGTTGAGCCATACAGGGTGGTACTTTTTCAAGATATTGCACAGGTTTTCGGTAATGCGCTGCGGGAACACAACAGGAGCGCGAGTACCGATACGGATGATTTCTACGTGCTCGATTTCACGCAGGCTGCTCAGGATGTACTCGAGTACACGGTCGTTAATCAGCAGGCCGTCTCCACCGGACAAAAGAACGTCACGCACTTCAGGCGTGCGGCGGATGTAGTCAATACAAGCATCCAGTTGCTTTTTAGGTACGCCCATGCCGATTTGGCCGGAGAAGCGACGGCGTGTGCAATAACGGCAATACATCGAGCACTGGTTGGTCACGAGGAACAGGACACGGTCTGGATAGCGGTGAGTCAGACCTGGCACAGGTGAATCCGCGTCTTCATGAAGTGGATCTTCCATGTCGTACTTGGTGCGAACCATCTCGGAAGAAAGAGGAACAGACTGCATACGCACTGGATCTTTTGGATCGTCTTGATCCATCAGGTTGGCGTAGTATGGAGTAATATTCAACGGGATCGTCTGCGTGGAAATGCGTACGCCTTCTTCTTCTTCAGGCGTCAGATTGATCACCTGTTTGAGATCATCTACCGTTTTAATGGTGTGGGTCAGCTGCCACATCCAGTCATTCCATTGTTCGTCTGTTACATCTTTCCAAAGCTCAAGTTGGCGCCAGTCGCGCTTAGTCGCTACCGTCATCGTGTTACATCTCCTCTCGTCAGTGGTGAAGCTAGTGTATTTCACTCACGAAAACAAGAGATGCAAGGGTCGTGCCAACCAAATCGAAAAATTTAGAAAATAAGGAATAGAGCGTTTTGTCGGCTTCTTCCTGCAGTTCTCGCTCTATTCTCGATCGGTTTTTGTGCCGGATTTTCGGCAGTTAGTTTAAAGGATTCGTTCGCTGATTCAGTTTGTACTGCAAGGTTTGACGAGGTATTCCCAGAAGCTTTGCTGCCCGAAGTACATTGCCTTCCGTCGATTTCATCGCTTCTTGGATGACTTGCTCCTCCATTTCCTTCATCAGGTCGGGCAATGACCGACCCTCCCTAGCTTGCAGCAGCGTTTCCGGCATCCACGTCTCCGCAGTCGATTGCCCCATCGGTCTCTCTAGCGAGTGCGGGGGCAGGTGATCCACCTCGATCGTATCCGAGTCGACCATATTCATCGCAGCCTCAACGACATGCTCCAGCTCGCGAACATTTCCTGGCCACGCATAAGAGGCAAACAATCCCTTTACTTCGGGGCTGATTCCTTGTACATTCATGCCGAATTGCTGGTTAAACTTATCGAGGAAATGGCTTACCAAAAGATCAATGTCCTCCCTCCGCCTGCGCAATGGCGGCAATTCGAACGACACCACATTGATCCGGTAATACAGGTCTGTACGCATCAATCCTTGTTGGACAAGGATTTTCGGCGGTTCATTGACTGCAGCGATCACGCGCACATCGACTTTGATCTGCTGGCTGCCGCCAATACGACGGATCTGACCGTCCTGTAAAACACGTAGCAGCTTGGCCTGCAAATCAAGCGGCATACTGTTTAATTCATCTAAAAACAAGGTGCCTCCATCAGCCAGCTCAAACAAACCTGGCCTGTCATCAGCTCCTGTGAAGCTCCCTTTTGTCGAACCGAAAAGCAAGCTTTCCAGCAGAGAAGAAGGGAGCGCCGCACAGTTTTGAGCAATAAACGGCTTGCTGCTACGCGCCGATGCCTGGTGAATAGATTGTACGAAAAGTTCTTTTCCAGTACCCGTCTCGCCGTAAATTAACACGGGGGACGAAGTTCGTGCTGCCCGACGAGCACGCTCCTTCACTTGGTTCATCTCTTCGTTACTGGTCAAGATATCTTCGAACTGAAAAGAAAGTCCATCTGCTGAACGCTTCGTCCGTTTGGGCTTGCTGATCTTGGCCTGCAGATCAACTAGACGCTCTGACAGCTCCTTTAGCTTTCCGATGTCTTTCGCGACCTCGACGGCTCCGACCAAGCGCTTACCGACTCGCACCGGCAAGGTAGTATTAATCGTCTCCACCCGTACGCCCTTCCAGTTTTTATAGACCTGTGGCTGATTGTAGATCGACTCGCCGCTATCAATTACGCGGAGTAATGTACTGGACTCGCGATCCAATGAAGGAAACACCTCGAGTAGTGGCTTGCCCAAGACCTCCTCCGAGGTGAGCCCATCCAGTTTGGCCGCCACATGATTATAGAAAATCGTGATCCCGCTGGCATCTACCACGTGAATCCCTTCGTCAATTGCCCCGAGAATCGCCTGTAACATTTCCACTGTATCGGACAATGGCATCCTGGCACTCACTCCCTTCACCCATGCTGCCAAAAAATCATCACTATGCCGAATTTTCGGCACATTCCATTTATACAAGCATGATCACTCACGGTTCCTTTTCACCTGCACCACGAGAACTGTCGCATACAACAGGTGTCCCAGCACCCAGATCAAAAGCGCAGTCCATGAAAGAGTCGATCCGCTCAACAGGCTAAACGGCAGAAACGCAACCGCAAAAGCCAGCATCCAGTAAAATACGTACTTTGCCGCTTCTATACCACGGCCCCGTGGATAAAAACGCAACCATACATAGGCAATCACCAAGCTGATGAGCAGGTGGATGAACAGTTCGACGATGGAAGGCAGGTTTTCCATTCCTGGCACGTAGCTGACATCAATCAACACGGAAAACGTGCTGGTGCCAAACAAGCCATCTCCCAACGCCAGAAACGCTGCCAAAGCAAGACCGGCAATCAGTCCGTTCACGAGCACAAACATCATGCTTACGTCCCCCTTTTGCCTCCAGTCAGAATACTCCTATTGTACGTGTAAAAAACCGCCCTTGCCAAGGGCGGCTTATTTTCGTACCAGTATGGACAGTTCGTGCTCACCGGCATATTGCTCATTCATCCACAGCTGGTAAGCGAGTTCTATATGGGTAGGCATCTCCTGTTCATAGCGAATTCGCAGCTTATTCGTATGAGTCTCCATGGCAAAGGGTCCGTACGGGCTTTGATAGCTCGAATGGGTGCTGGCTCCCTTTTCGAACTGCTGTCGTGTCGATACTCCGCCTTGACGTACAAGCGTGATCGACTGTTCCGTCAGCTTGAGAGTCGTACTGACCTCTCCTGCGCCTTCTACCTGCTCCTTGTAGGTCAAGTACCAGGCCCCGACCTTCTGCACACATTTCCCTTGATAGGAGTGGGTCGTTTCCTCCCAGTCGCCGTCTACACGGTGTTTGGCTGTCAATTCGATTTGCACGTCTAGCATGACTGTCTCCACTCTCCACCTTTTCATCCAATCCAGATTCTTTTACATCGGTTCATTTTACCCTTCAACGCTCTTCCGTTGCAACCGCGGCCTGCTCATGAGCCTCAGCGAGCATGGAGCGCATCGTAATGGCGATACCAACAGCAGCCAGCAGTAAGAGACCTGCCAGAATCACATACCCAGTGCTTGCGCCTGTATAGTCGATCATCATCGTAAACAGACCAATCAACACCAGACGCATCATCATACCGATTGAATTGAAAAAGCTCATGACTCGCCCCATAAAATGTTTCGGTACGATCGTCATATAGAGAGATTGTCGAATCAAACGGACAGAAGCATTACACCAGCCGTACACCATGTAGGATGCTACCAGTGCCCAGCCATATGGTAAGGATACCATCGCGATAATTACAATTGCGAACAGGAGAGTGTTGCCCACGATCGCCGACAATTGACCCATTTTGGCGACCATAATGGAGACAAGCACACCTGCAGCCACCGCTCCTATCGCATAGGCCATTTCTCCGAAAGAAAAGATCGAAACGTCTGCCTTTAGTGTCTGGCTCACATACACGGGCTTTAACAAATTGCTCGCCATAATGGCGATGAACGGCATCATGGCTGAGATTCCAAAGACCAGGAACCCCCGCTTCTCCCGTATGTATCGCCAGCTTTGCCCGAGCTGTCCCAGCCAATTGACACCCTGGTTTGCCTTGGCTTCGCCCTCCAAGGTAAAGGTGTATTTCATGGTGGACAGCAAACCGAAAGCAAACAGATAGGTCAGCGCATTAAAAAGGATGACGATATGCAAGCCGTATGAACTCAATAAATATCCGGCGACCCCGCCCGCAAGAACGGAAGCCGTCTGTCCTTCGATCTCCAACAAGCTATTAATGCTATTGTAATGTCTCGGTTCAAAGCCTTCCTGTACCAACGCGGATTGAGCCGGGTAATGAATCTGGTACATAAAAGTCGTCACGAGATAAATCGCGATGAGCATCCATTCGACGTACGAACCAAAAAAGCCCCATACTGCTAAGGCGCCGAGTACGCTAAATCCGATTGCATTTTCCACCAGCAGCATTTTTTTGCGGGAAAAGCGGTCAATCAAGGTGCCAATGTATGGACCAATAAAAAACATCAAGACGGCAGAGGAAAACATTGTGGAGCCTAGTAGCTGGGCCGATCCCGTCGTTTCTACCAAATACCAGGCAATCCCGATCATCGTCATTCCTTGGCCAAATCCGGAAAAAAGATTAGAGAAAAATAATTTACGAAAATCTACGTTAGCAAAGACTTCTTTCATCGGAAACAGCTCCCCCGTTAAAACTTCTCGAGAACATCGTATCGTTATTGTTATATTTTGTAAACTAAAATGTTTAAAAATAATCTGTCTTTTAGGTAAGACATAAAAACGCCTCCGGTTTTTGCATCCGGAGACGTTTGACTATCGTCTGTTATTTTACGAAGCTCAACAGCAGCTCGCGCACGATTTTAGATGCGACGATTTGCGTCATTTCACTGTGGTCGTATACAGGCGCTACCTCTACCAGGTCGCAACCGATTACGTTTGCCCCGTTGTTGGCCATAAAATGAATCGTGTCCAGCAGTTCACGGGAAGTGATGCCGCCTGCTTCTGTCGTACCGGTACCCGGCGCGTGAGAAGGATCGAGAACATCAATATCGATCGTCAGGTAAATCGGGCGATTGCCGATAGTTGGCAATACCTTTTTCACTGGCTCCAGCACGTCGTATTTGTACAGGTGCATGTTTTCTTTCGCCCACTCGAACTCTTCGCGCATACCGCTGCGAATACCGAACGAGTAGACATTCTTTCCACCGATCAGGTTGCACACCTTTTTGATCGGAGTGGAGTGAGAGTACTGATAGCCCTCGTAGTTGTCACGCAGGTCCGTATGCGCGTCAAAGTGGAAAACCACCATATCTTTGTACTTTTCATAAACGGCTTGGAATACAGGCCAGGAAACCAAATGCTCGCCACCCAAACCGAATGGGAACTTGCCGTCTTCCAGCACTTTCGCAACAAAATTGCGGATCATATCCAAGCTACCTTCCACGTTCCCGAAAGGAAGTGGAATGTCGCCTGCATCAAAGTACTTGATGTCTTCCAACAGTCGGTCGAGGTACGGGCTGTACTCTTCCAGACCGATGGATACTTCGCGGATCCGAGCAGGACCAAAACGGGAGCCTGGACGGAAGCTCACTGTCCAGTCCATAGGCATACCGTAAATGACTGCCTGGCTCTCCTCGTAATTACCGTGGCTACGGATGAAGACATTGCCGGAGTATGCTTCGTCAAAACGCATTCTTCTTCGTCCTCCTCCGATTAGTCGCGGGTCAGCTCAGCCACGAAGTTAGGCAGTTTGAAGACAGCGTGGTGAAGGTCCGCATTGTAGTATTTGGTATCAAGAGTTTTGATTTTAGAAGCATCTACTTCCAATGGATCGTGTTGCTTGGAAGCAATGGTGAAGCTCCACAGACCAGATGGATAGGTCGGGATGCTGCAAGTATAGAGACGGGTAACCGGGAAGATCGATTTGAGATCTTTGAATACGCGCTTGATCAGTTCACGGTTGAACCATGGCGATTCGGTTTGCGCTACCATGATGCCATCTGGCTTCAGAGCGTCATGGATGCCTTGGTAGAAACCTTTTTCGAACAGGCCAACTGCCGGTCCAACTGGTTCTGTGGAGTCAACCATGATCACATCGTACTCGCCTTTGTGGTCATGAATGTGTTTGATACCATCGATTACTTGTACGTCAACGCGGGAATTACCAGTCAGCGCACTTGCAATCTCAGGGAAATATTTTTTGCAGGACTCAATTACGCCACCGTCGATTTCAGCCAATACCGCTTTTTCCACGGATGGATGCTTCACGATTTCGCGGATTGCTCCGCCGTCGCCGCCGCCTACTACCAGCACCTTTTTCGGGTTCGGGTGAGTGTTGAGCGCTACGTGAGTGATCATCTCATGGTAAACAAACTCATCGACATCGGTGGTCATAACCATGCCGTCGAGCACTAACATGCGTCCAAATTGCTTGGTAGTAATGACGTCGATTTGTTGAAACTCGGTTTTTTCACTGTATAGGGTGTCAGTAATTTTCGTTGTAATCCCGTGATTTTCCGTTTGTTTCTCGGTGTACCACAATTCCATGTTCATGGTTATGTACCCTCCTTCAAGTAACCGCATGTATTAGAAGACTTGACTTTGCCAAGCCTTTTAGGGCAACCTTAGCTCCCAAAGGAAAAACACTTCTCCTTGGTTAGACGTCCCGCTATGTTGCGCTCGAACTATCAAACATAAGAATATCAATACTTTCTGATAGTACAAGAAAATTATAGTGGCTGTCCTTCAAAATGCAAGGTTTTTTTGGACAAGCTTCCTTACATTGGCTAAGGGAAGTTTATCCAGAGAATTACTGACCCATACTAGGATTATCCTGTGTCTTAGTATGTCCCGATTCTGACAATCCATCGGGA
Organism: Brevibacillus choshinensis; assembly: GCF_001420695.1. Taxonomy (NCBI): domain Bacteria; kingdom Bacillati; phylum Bacillota; class Bacilli; order Caryophanales; family Paenibacillaceae; genus Brevibacillus; species Brevibacillus choshinensis. Next base: position 1,468,454 of record NZ_LJJB01000010.1, read on the forward strand.
GAAAGGAGGATTTGCACATGGAAGTGATTCGGGAAGCGCCCTTGCTCCGTTATCTACGTTGGGCCAAGAAATTCGTAAAATTTGTCATACTCAGCCTATTATGCGTATCTTTTGCCGCCCTGCTCCTGATCTTGTATCTACGTTCGCAGCCGTTGCCTGAGACATTTGTCAAACAGACTACGACCATTTACGCCTCTACAGGTGATGTACTGGACACCATGCATCGCGGTGAAAACCGGATCGTAGTACCAATCAGTGATATCGCTCCTCCGCTCGTAGATGCAACCATCGCCATTGAAGACCGGTCGTTTCGCGAGCATTACGGCTTCGACTGGAGACGATTGGCGAAAGCAGCTTACGTGGATGTCATCAACATGGACATGCGTCAAGGAGCCAGCACGATTACCCAGCAATTAGCGCGGAATCTATACCTGAGCCTGGATAAAACGTGGGAACGAAAAATCAAGGAAGCATTGCTCGCGATCCAATTGGAGCTGAACTATAGCAAGGACGAGATTCTGGAGATGTATATGAACCAGATCTACTACGGGCACTCCGCTTACGGTGCACAAGCTGCTGCGCAAACATACTTTGGCAAAGACGCCAAAAGTTTGACCATCGCGGAAAGTGCCATGTTGGCAGGAATTCCAAAAGGACCTTCGTACTACTCTCCTTTTATCGATTTCGAAAAAGCAAAATCACGGCAAAAGCTGATTCTGGATGCGATGGAGCGCGACGGAATGATCACCCAAAAGCAGGCCGAACAAGCCTTTGCCGAAACCATCAAGCTAAAAGATCGAACTTCGGATAGCGTGGCGGAGCAAGCACCTTATTTCCGCGACTATATCGCCAATTTGGTCAAAAACAAGTACGGCATCGACGAAGAATTGTTTATACACGGGGGCTTAAAGATCCATACGACATTGGACCCCGTTATGCAAAAAAAGGCAGAGGATATCGTCGCATCTGTATTGCCAAAGGATAATCCCAACCTGCAAGTCGCACTGGTCGCCATGGATCCTGCTACCGGCTACATCAAAGCGATGGTCGGAGGCCGGGATTACAAACAGAGTCAGTACAACCGTGCACTTGGGAAACGACAACCGGGTTCGTCTTTCAAACCGATTATGTACCTCGCAGCCCTGCAGAACGGATACACGCCTCTGACCATGATGAAGAGCGAGCCAACCGTTTTTACCTACGACAATAACAAGCAATACATCCCCAATAATTTCGGGGGAAAATATGCCCATGCGATGATTAACATGCGGGAAGCCATCAAGACCTCGGATAATATTTACGCAGTAAAGACCATCGACTTTTTGGGTCCACAGAAGGTTGTGGATGAAGCGAATAAGCTGGGCATTACGAGCCCGTTACAAGCAGTTCCTTCGCTGGCTTTGGGCACGTCTCCAGTCTCCCCGCTGGAACTGAATACCGCTTATTCTGCGATTGCCAACAAGGGCCAGGCTGTCAAGCCAATCGCCATTACTTCCATCGAGGACAATCAAGGAAATATTTTGGTCGAGGAAAAACCGGAAAAAACGCCTGCTGCTGATCCGATTGCTGCTTCCTTGCTGACCAATCTGATGCAAAGTGTGTTTGAGCGTGGCGGCACAGGCTTCCGAGTCGTAAATGAGTTAAATCGCCCGGTTGCTGGAAAAACAGGCTCGACCGATTATGATGCTTGGCTGAGCGGATTTACGCCACAGCTCGTGTCCACCGTCTGGATCGGATACGACAAAAACCAAAAAGTAGACGACGTGAAAGAAGGATATTTATCCAAAAAAATCTGGGCGCAATTTATGGAGAGTGCCTTGAAAGACCAACCTCCAGCTCTGTTCGATATGCCTGCTGGAGTGGTCTCCGTCTACATCGATCCTCATTCGGGGAAATTGGCCACCGAGCATTGTCCTACGCCTCAATTGTTCTACTTTGCGAGTGGAACAGAACCGCAGGATTACTGCACAGACCATTTACCGGCGAATGAAGCGCCAACACCGTTAAAGCCACCGGATACATCCTCTTTTTGGCAGCGGATGGGCAGCTGGTGGAAGCCGGTTGAGTAATGGAAAAGGGACGTGGTATCTGCCACGCCCCTTTTTGTTTAACGTATAGTCCGCTCGTCGCCGCCTGCAATGACCCCATCACCATCGGTAAAGACGTGGTCGTTGATGACGCTAATTAGGCCTGCTTGATCGAGCTGCTCCAAAACTTCAAACAAGCTGTCCCTTTTTCCCGCAGGAAGCTTGCGAATAAAATTGTTTATTTCCTGGGGAGACACGTGCGTGCGGAAATGGACGCCGCCGTGCTTAACAAAATGATCGGCGCTTGTTTCCTGTTCACGGGGTTCTTCGCTCATGGGTAACGCCCCTTCCGGTCAGACTTAAGTTGTCATGCCTTTGTAGTGTTCCGCTCTGAACGAAAAAGCATGAGCTGAAAAAAAAGTCTAAGTCAGGAGGGTCGGAATGCATTTAAAAAAAGGATCTGAATATATGACAAACAGGGAAAGAGTGACGGCTCTTTCCCTGTTTGATGACCTAGTGTACATGTACACAGATATGAAAATAAGTTTACCTTACTCCCAAACTGGTAACAATTGATTTCACCATTTGTTCACAGACCGTTCACGATTTCTTAGAAAGCTTGGCTCCGCGAAGCTTTTGCAACCAAAGGGCGCAAGTTTCGCTTAGCAGCACTTATACCAGATAGGAATAACTTACTATCTGTGCAAGTTTAGGACAAAGCTTGCTTTAATTCCTCTGTGGAATTGTCAAACATAGCCGCATTATTATCAGTCAAAAGCTTTTTCAGAGCAGCCTTTTCCTTTTCTCCTAAGTCAGATAGCATGATACGGCGCTTCATGGAATAGTCCATGCGGTTGACATGATCCGCCAAGATTTTATAGCCACGGCGTGCTTCCCGATCCACTTCCATGTAGCATGCAGTCGCTCCCGCATAATAGGGACCCGCTTCATTGCGGTCTACGGTCACCCATACGAGCCAATACGGTTTTCCGTTTGGCACTTCGTCTTTATTGATCGTCCATTTAATCCCTTTTTCCACTGAACTCTTGGCATGCAACGCACCCATATCGATGTATGCTTCGTCGCCATCGATAATGACTGAGGAGACAGCATTCAGGTCCAGTACCCCTTGACCAAAACCGCCATGCACATCGGTCTTTCCGCTCATGATGGTAAAGCCGCCTTTTTTATTATCAAAAATATCCACGTTAACACCCTCCAGATCATCATTCTCCTTTCTATATTCTACTCGGAAACGTATAGCGACGCAATTTGACTGTGTGCCCAGTTATAAATCTGTCGGTTGTTTGGCGTTGTTTGCTCTGTTTGATCGCCACATCCATTTCTCAAAGATCCACAGCAAGAAGGTCACGAGCAATGATGTATGCAGCGCCATCAACAGCTCAATGATCCACATTCCGCCTCCTAATAATCCACCTGTTGGAATGATGACAAAGTAATAGAGAAAACTAGAACAAAACGCCACTAGTATCGTTATCCATACCCGAAAACCAAATACAGCGCGTATATAGGCTGTGATAAATAGCGCTACAAAGGGACCCGCTAATTGCCACGCGTAAACAAACGGGCCAATGAAGATCCACACAAGAACATTTTCCATGTTGTCTTCCTTTCTTACTGACGTAGATCGGTTGCTTCCATTAGACCCCTCTGGCCCAGCCGATACCATTTTCCAGTTTCCTGCTCTTGCTCGGGATCTTCTGATGAAAAACGCTGGATTTGCAGCTGGGCTCCTCCCGCTTTCGTTCGGTTGGTCTGCTCGAACTCCAGATCCTCCCCGTCTTTTATGTGCAATACGACGAGATTACCGTGGTACTCAATGGAGAGGTCATCCCACACTTCCTTTTTCTTTTGGTTCAGTGTCATGGATTTTCCTGATTTGATGACGTTAACCTCAGGAAAAGAGCCATCGTCTCGGGAAAGGATGTAGGTCAAATACTTCTGCTGTTTGCTTGCGGACTTACGTAGACCGGGTTGGGTATCCTCTATTCCTTGTAACAGCTGCGTTACCTGATGAATGACCTGCGGGATGCTCGGTAATTTTGCGTGCTCACCAGTCACGTAATACTTCTTCTTGATGTCTTTTTGCGCATAGCTAGCACTGAGATACGGTACCGTGCCATCCCCCATCCCTTTGTCATAATAAGGGGTCCAAGCTTGGTGATAATGGTCAAAGAAATAGCCAAGCAGCGTCGGTTCCCCTTGTCCAACAATTGAGTACTGTGGGACATTGATTGTTTTGGCATCCCATTTTTCATGTAATTTGCCGGCTTGCTTAACGAGCGGTGCATAGGACAAACGAATTGCTTTGTCTTGCAAAAATTCATCGTAGCTGTACGGTTCATTTTTGTCCTTTTTCAAGAAGCCCACGGTCTGGAAATACTTTTTGGACGGCAACAGCTCATAAACGGCCGGTGCATACTCCGATATAATTTTTCCTGTCCCCTCATCCATCCACGGTATAGAGAAGTTGTAGCCGTACTGGATGGCCTGATAAGCTCTCGGCGCTCCCAGAAATGGCGTCCCCATGTAAATGATTCGGTTGACTTTGGATTGGTAGGATACGTTGGTCAAAAGGGTTTCTCGGACCAACAATCCTCCCATGCTATGCGCTACCAGCTGCACCTGACTCGCACCCGATCTTTGGAGGGCGAGATCAATTTTTTGCTTGAGGGCAACCGCATTTTTGGTACTGCTGTAGCGCCAATCATACGGCATGGCAAATAGCGATCGAAACTTTTTGTATCCCATCTTTTCCAATTGTTTGACCATGCTGTAATACTGCTCTGTCGTGTCTCGGATCGGATCTAACGGTGAATAGGAAAGGTACTCAATGGCACGAAACCCTTCGTCTGCCCGCTCCGGGAAAATACTGATTCCATCTTCACGAGGCTGCACGTCAACGCTGTTTGGCCGAATCGGCTCCAGTGAGAGAAGTCTACGATGTCTGGGATCATTGATGCCAATCAGACTATCCCCGAGCCCCAGCCAAATTTCAGAAATCTTGCCACTTTCCTCTACTTCAAGCCGAGAGCCGCCTATTCCCGGAATGACAATAACAGGGATTGTATTTATTGCTACATCCAGCTTGTATGTATTCGGTGCAAATCCTGAGCGCTGGCTGGCAGCTACCTTGACGATATACGTCCCCGGGTTGGCTTGAAAGACAATTTGTTCGTTGGCGTTTTTTGGTTTTTCTGACTTGGAAAGCACTTTTCCCGCCTGATCCAGCAAGTACAGATCGACATCCATCCCCTCAGGGAGTTCCTTCAGATCTAATCTCACAGTCGAAGCCAGCGTAATCCCGAATTGATAGAAATCGATATCGGTCAGGCTGTGAAGATTTGCTTGCAGGGTAGTATCGTAGTCGGTGGTCAAAGTATGTGCTTCCGCTAGTGAATTGTTTGGTTCGTACTCATCCAGCTTGGCCTCTCCTTGCTCGGACACGAAATCTGCCCTCAATCGGTAGTAAAAATCTTTGTGGTAAGATCCGCCGCTTCCTTGGACTTTTATGTAGTACCATTCGCCCTGTTCAAGAGTGATTCCGTCTATCGCTTCGTCAGCTTGTCCTGCTTGTTCTGAGCTCCTCAGCTCCTGATTATCCCCAGAAAACACATATAGGTTATAGTCCTGATCTCTCGGGATATCGCGAAGACTGATATTCATCGTCCCATTTCTAGTTGCTTTGATTTTCCACATATCCACATCGCCTGATTTCCCAATCTTGCCAAAGGCGTCTTTTGCATCAAACAGCCAATCAGCTTTTCCGACGGTATCGTTTGGCTCCAGCTCAAACGTGGCTGGCCTACTACGCATAGCCGCTTCTCTCGGTTTTTTATCATTGGAATACTCGCGATAGAAGTCTTTTGCCCATCGCTCCACTTTTGCTTGCTGTTGGCTCAGAGCTGGTACTTCCAGCTCTTCGGCCTGCTCTGTGACCTCAGATGAAGTCAATTCCAGCCGGTCTTCTTTTTTATCGGTTCCCCGATCCCAAGAAACTTCTTTCAGCTCGATTCCATCCGTACTTATCCTTACTGACTCAGGCACAGGGATTTTCCAACGAATCACAGGCTCTTCCTCTTCTGCCGTTCTCCACTCGATCGTTAATGGACGGCTATCAGACGGCTTGATCGCTACAGAAAAACGAGTTCCCTCTAGAAATGAATAGGTGAGTTCTTCATCGTCTTGTTTGACCGTGACCTCGATCTCATCCACTGACTTTTGCAAGGAAGCCTGAATACGTAGTTCCCCTTTTTCTACCCACGCCCATGCCTCTTTTACGAGCGACCGGCGTTCCTCCTGGGCCCAAGCACTCTGATCAAAACTGCTCCCTATCAACGTGAGTATCAGCAACAGAAAAACTAGGCGTTTAGCCGATTTCCCCACAAAAATACCCCCTCGTCTCTTTCTTTCTCCACAGTAGAAAAAGACAGCGAGGGGGTGCAAATATATTTAGTGAGTGGTGTGGTTACGTATTCCTTGGCGTTCCCATGCGTTAGCGATAATGCGGAAGGGGATCCGGTAATCGCTCAGATCGTGCCCTTGCCCTCCACTTTTTACCGGGTACAAAAACCCTTTCTTCGCATCAAAACGGAACTGCACGGAGTAGTAGACAGCGTAAGAGGAGTCTTTTTGAAAGCCCCGTTGCTTATCACCCATCAACGGTATGTCTACGCCCACCTCCCGAGTGCCCAGCTTGGATGCTGAATAAGTGCTGCCCCTCCAAAGCTGCGGGCTTACTGCCCCAAGTGTCAATAATGATTGCAGCAGGGTTTGCCTCATTCCTGTTTCTGAGATCCAAGCTTGCGCGGAGACGATGACGGGGTACTGACCACTAACTGGATGTCGGTGACGAGTCTGCAGCTCCACCTGAGACAAAATGCGCTCCCCTGCATAAAAGTCATCGGGCAAGCTATTTGGATAACGGTCCCGGGTATGATACTCTACCCATTCCGCTGTATGGTGAATGGTACCTACAGCATTTGGCTCGAATACCTCAAACTGACGCTCTCCCCCTTTCACGGTAATCGTATAACGGCCACTCATTGTTTTCGTTTCGCTTTTTGCCTCACAAGTCTCCCCGTCATCTTCGTCTGTCGTGCAGCTATCGTAGGTCAGGTTAAATTGAATGCTGTAATCCATGCTAATTACAAATCCGTCGATTTCAGCCTTGTATTTCAGCGATTGCAGCTCCTGGCGCCATGTCGTTTGTGTAGGGACAATCGTACCTGTGTAAATGTAATCCCCTCCAGTCGATGCGCTACTCACTTGCCATTGCTGCGGTACCCCAGGTCCACTGACTTTTAAATCAAGCAATACCGGGTTGTAATTGGCCATGCTTTTCGCATCTGAAATCCAACCTGGCTGTGCATTGACCGTGACGTTTTGTATTCCTTCACCGCTCACAGATTGTTCGAGCTGTCCCTTGTACTCCGTAATTTTTGCATTGATTTCTTGTTGAGTCTTTTGAAAGCCTTCGTTGATCTTCGTCTGGTCAATCACTACCCGAACAGTCGCAGGCTCACGTTCCCACACTCCGTCCGCCTGCACAGCCAGTTTTTGCAATTGGCGTTTGTCACTGTCATAGATCTCTAAACCGATTTCACCGCCGTCAAAATCTCCTCCCCCGCCAGGCGGATTTGGAAGCTCTGAGTCTCCGTTTATTTTGACTGGCCAAAGGGCACGGTTATCGGACCAAATCGTTTCATTGTCCGGCTTGTTTTTCGCAGGGTTGATGTTTGCGATAAAGTTTTCCCCCTTCTGTGGATATTGTGTGGGTACTGTTATTGTTCTAACTTCACCCGGCTTGAACTTATCCACATCAAGCATCGTTTCCTGTGGAGAGCTCTCCCATCGGACTGCCAGCTTGGTGTCATGTTCCAGCTGACCGGCATTTTTGATCTTGAATGTGATGGTACTTGCGGTCCCTGCTGCTTGCGGCTGTTTGGGCGAGATGGAAAAGCTGCTCTTCATGATCAACAGATTCTCACCCGCAGGTGCACCTTCACCGATCTGGATAAAGAAGTGTCCATCGCACATATTCGCAGAGGCGTCTTCGTCATAAAACTCAACAATGTACAACCCTTCGAGTACTTCGTCTGTGTTCTCGTCCTTTGGAAGCTTCAACCAGTGATTTTCTCGCGGATTGGTACTGTTCGGCAAAGAATGGTCCCCCCGCTTGTACTTCCATGTCTTCGTATCCGGGTCAAACCATTGCACGAGGAATTTGGTATCTTCGCTCGTGAACATTCTGAGATCATAACCAGCATCGCTAAAATCTGACGAGCTCAGCTCCACGATTTCGCCTCGTTCCACGTTTCGTGTCCATTTTTCGTCTCCGGACGTGTTTTCCATACTGACCACCAGACCATAGCATCGTTTGTACGTGAGAACGGTGAAGGCAAACTCCCTGATGCAGCCCGTCTCAGAAATGAATACGAGCTTCATTTCCTCCCCCACTTCAAAATCTTCTGGAAGCAGCACTTCTTGCTTCTCATCAGCCGCCAGTTTTTGACTGAGCGCCACTTTTTTCCCGCCATATTCCAGATACCATGTACCTGCTGCGCTTGCTGAGACTTTCATGTGGGTATCGTATCCATCTGCGGTTTGCGTAAAATTCTCCTTGTAGATGGGATCAAAATCGAAGTCAGTGAGAGTCACCCCTCCAGAGGGAAATTCAGAAGGTGGTTCCCCGTACTTTTTGAACTTGATTTTCGACTGCTCTGTAATCGTGCAAGACGAATCTCTCACCTTAATCGTAAGCACCCAATCGCACTCTGGTCTGCCCAACCATTGTGCACTCTCGAAATTCAGTTTTACCTGATAAGTTTTTCCTCTTTCCAGCAGGACATCATGACGATCGGTCCCCGTTCCAAAGGGAAGGCTCAGCTTTGCCGAATTCCGCGTTCCCCATCTCTCACGTCCTCCTACTTCCTCGTAGAAGCCTGGCAGTGTCTCAACAGAGCCATCTGGCCGGGTCACATCCCATTTGATTTCTGCGGGTCCCTGCTCTCCATTTGCATCCGTATATTTGGCCTGCAGACTGACCTCTTCGCCAGGAGCAACTTCAATCGTAGATCCATTGTAAGCGGTACTGCCATTTACGGTTATAATCGGGCATCGATCTGTTCCGTCTTCACCGTTTGAGACTTCAAATGTCTTTTGCCAGCACTCTGTCCCATCATCGCTTTCATAGGCAATCGTAAATGTACCTGCTGCTGGAGCATCGGTGATCCCTACTTTGCGATTGTTGCCAGAGCCGCTCTGCATCACTGCGCCATTGTGCTTAAACGTTCCCGCTTTCTTGGCGGTCGCAATGATTCTCGTATCGTCTTTCACAGAGATGCTCTCACCGCCACTCGACACCCCTGTGAGTTCCTTGTCGCTATTTTCCTGCTCCAATCGGAGGTCCATCGTGATGCGTTTACACGTTCCAGGCGGATCGGGGTCTGGATCCGGCTCAGTCGGAGTGTCCCCTACCGTGAATTGATAGGTGTAAGGAGTCGATACACTCATGCTAGCAGAGCCTTGTCTGGCGCGATGATGCCTGTCAGTAATCGTGAGGGAAACCTCGTAGACCCCAGCTTCGGTGGGCTTGTATTGGTAGGCTTGGCTCCAGGGAAAAGGATTGGGACTGCTGGACTCGTTTACAGGCGGGAGGTAGCCGCTCTGGTCGGGAAATTCCTTGTTTGTTTCAAACTGGTAGTAGCCCTTCCCCGTTGTCTTGTTGATAACCGACAAATTCCAAACAAGAATGCCACGGTCATAGTAAGAATAGTCCGTGGCATTTGCCGAAATGGTCACCTGTTCGTTGACCGCGTATTTGGTTTTATTGGTCGAAACTTGCCCGGTAGGTGGAGAAGTGGTGCGGAAGTGGCCTACGGAAATATAGCCGTTTCCGTTTGGCTCGAGGTTGTCACCGATCGTGTAGCCGGCGCCACCGGAGGCTGTTGCTAGTTCTGCGAGGTTGTAGGCTTGGTAGGATGGCATTGAGGGATTCGTAATATTCGAAACCATTTTGCTATAAACGTTTGCACTGCCTCCTAGTATGTAGTTGGAATTTCCATTGAATCGTTGAATCCAATACAAAGCTTCATCAAAATCTTTACTAGCGTCTTGGGGTGAAGGCGAGTAGACATAGTACCAGCCTCGATCTGCTTTTTCATGAAGATCTGCGAAACCTATTGCATGACGTGCATCTCGGCTACCATTAATCTCAATTATTGAATCCGTTGCTCCTAAATTTGCTGTAATACCTTGAATAAGCAGCTCATCAAACCCATTAGGAGGACCAATTTTTTTATTTTGATCGATTAGCCCGAAATCAATCCCTCGATTGACTGGCATAATAGCTAAGGTCTTCGATGAAACTATTAAAACTAGAAAAAGTAAACTAAAGCAAAACACAAAAAGCAGATACTTCCTGTGCTTCAATTAATTGCACCCCTTATTAGTTTGTCAAAGAAAATTGCTTATTCTTTAGTTCTCTTTTTAAGTTTGAAGTCTGATAGTGAATTATCCCCGCGTCAGATGAATCAGTATTGTTTCGAATGGAAAGAACCATAATAGTATTCACTTTCTTTATATCCACTTTAAACGACTCCCCATTTAAATAACCAAGTCTCCCATTATCTAAAGTGACAAAGCTCACTCGGATCGTAAAATTTTTATCTCCTTTCGGTACTATCCCACTAATTTGTCCATTGGATATTTTAAGACTCTTCTCAAACTCCTCTGCCCACTTTGCCCCCAACTCCAACTGCCCCTTATCCTTCCAAAGATAAGCCAGCATCTTCGCCGCATCCCCGCGCGTCACCGGCAAATCTTCCCGGAACTTTGGCTGCCCTGCTGGGGCGGGGTCCATCCATCCCCAGGTGATCAGTGCACCTGTATTCGTGTAGCCGTTCATTTTCACTCCTCGATACGGTTTCCACGCGTTAAAGACGAGCTGTGCCGCTTCTTCCTTGGTCAACAGCTTATTAGGATCAATCTTGATATCAGTCAGGATTCCTGCTTTTTTCGCTCTCTCATACGTTCCTTTTGCCCAATGTCCTGCAGGAAGCTCATGCACAGGAGCTGTCTCTTTGATCCCGCGTATGGCAACGAGACTCGCCACAAATTGAGATTGGACGATCTGCTTGTCCGGGTAAAAGCGTCCGTCGGGATATTTCCAGATGAAGCCCTTTTGCAAGCCAAGGAGAATGGACTCCCTGGCAGGGTGAGCTGCAAAATCCGTCATAGTCTGCAGAGGCTGTGCGGCCGCAGCCGGATACACGGTCCAGCCCCCTCCCCATATCGACTGTCCGACCGTTATCCCTACCATCATGAGGCTTGTCCCCAAACCCTTCCACAGCGTCTTCATCGGCTATCCCCCTTTTCTACTACCGATATTTTACCTATTACTTCCATTTCCAGAAAGAGGATAATTAAGATTTTTTTGAAAAAAATTTCTCAATACCGCTTCAGGCGCGTCTCCTTCCAGCTTGTCGATGACTTTTCCATCCTGCACGATAAACACTGTGGGTGTCGCCTCCGCTCCCAGTCGCAGTGCGCTATCCAGATCACGCTGTTCACCGATATCCAGACGTTCCACCGTACTCTGTGGATATTCCTTCAAACAGTCTCCAAGGTCGGGGCGAATGTCTTGCAATATCCACAGGAGTCACTGTACACATACACAATCTTTGCCTCGTGTGCACGAGCAGTACTCCAACTCCACGCCAACAAGACGGTTACCAATAGACTACCCACCACTGTCATCCACAGCCACTTTGATCGAATCCCCATTGTTATCAACAGCCTCCCTTTCCAAGTGTCCTCGCACTACCTATGCAATTGTCAAGGAGCTCTGTTTCATTATGAATCCTCACAATGAGACAAAAAAAACAGACCCGCTCAGAGGTCTGTTGATTCGACTCTATTAAAAAATGACGTTTCCTTTACCGCATGTTCCTGTGCCTATGAAAAGCAGCTTCTACTCCCGCTCCCCCTTCAAGCCCTCCCCCAATAGAGCTCTACCTTTAGCAAAAGAAAAAGACGCCTCCCAAACTTTTACAAGCTCGGACTGTACGTCTTGCGGATCCTAATATGCGTTACCTTTACATACCTCGATTACATCAACGGACTGTCGTTGTCTGCTTTCATCATTTCCCGCAACTCTTCCACAAACGCCTGACCCTTCTGGATTTCTTCCTCGGTGTAGCGCTGTTTGCTTTTGAAGGTAAAAATCTTGGCCTTCATCTCTTCGTACGGCAGGTCACAGAAATACAAAATCGTGGATACCAGCTCCAAAAAACGGGAGTTCTCTTCGTTCATACGGCGAATCACTTGCTCGCCACTCCCGAAGTCAACCTCATGAAAACGCAAAAAATCCCGCCCCGTCTCGTTCAACGTGTAGCGATACATATGGATAGCACCCTTGCTCTCCATTTGCTCGTCCAAGAGACCCATGTTGCACAGCTCGTCCACCCGCAGTGTCAACTCCTCCGAGTAAGGACCATACATGTGAAACTCATAGCGCTCATCGAAATCCATTTGCAGATGTTTTCCTATGTACACCATTTTTTGCAGCTTTTTTCGCCCACTCACTTCGCCTACGATTTCTATCAAGCGTATGATTTTGGCGTGACGATTAAGCATCTTCCATCACTCCCAGACGTTCTCGAATCTTCCGGGATATATTACCCGGCAATGCCATGACTTTATCTAAAGGAAAGTACAATTTATAATCAAACCGGCGCTTGCCGCTGATGGCCTTTACGATCTCAGACTTCTGCGACAGCTCGACAAGCTCTCCTGTCGGCATTAGGAGCATGATCGGAATTCGCTCCTCCTCCTCTTCTCCGGCACGGTAAAAATCATACGGAAGATCAGAGGTGGTGTCTACCTCCAAATAATACATTGGATCAATGCCCGCCTTTTGGAACTCTTCCTTCAGCTCTGCCAGCAAGCGGAAATCTCTAGGGTTATATTCGACGTATTTGTAGAGATTCCTGTCCAAAAAACGACCGCACAAATCTTTCAAAATCGGATCGGCTTCGCCCCGCCACTGCTGCATGTAGAAAAGAATGATTGATTCATCGAGAGCCAAATAATCCTTTAGCTCTACCTTATCCTGCAGAAATGGCAACAGCATGACAGGCTCCTGTGTGAACGGATAGCCTTCAGAAAACAACAGCTTGGCCCTCTGGAAGATTTTTCGCAGAACGACCTCCGCGCTGCGCGTCACCGGATGAAAATACACTTGCCAGTACATCTGATAACGAGACATGATATAGTCCTCGACCGCATGCATCCCGCTGAATTTAAAGACGATGCCGTCCTCCTGTGGGCGCATCACCCGCAAAATTCGCTCGATCTCAAAATTACCGTAATTGACTCCCGTATAGTAGGCATCGCGAAGTAAATAATCCATCCGATCGGCATCCAACTGGCTGGAAATTAGGCTGACGATGAGCTTGTTATCGTACGTTTTATTAATGACCTCCGCCAACTTCTTAGGAAAATCATCGTCAAAGCGGCGAAGAATTCGATTGATCTGCGTGTCTCCTAAAAGGATTGCCCGCGTCCAATCCTCGTGATGATAGCGAAATACCTTTTCAAAGGAATGAGAAAAGGGGCCGTGGCCCACATCGTGCAGCAGACCGGCACACAAGCAGAGAAGCTTTTCCTCATATGTAAGTTTGATCCGCTCCTCGAATTTCTCCAATATCCTGCGCATCAGCTCATACACGCCGAGCGAATGGTTAAACCGACTGTGTTCGCCACCGTGAAAGGTAAAATAACTGGTGCCCAGTTGCTTGATTCGGCGCAGCCGCTGAAATTCTGCAGAATTGATCAAATCCCAGATGAACTGGTCACGTACGTGGACGTAGCGGTGCACCGGGTCTTTGAATACCTTTTCTTCATGGAGAAGCTGGGGCTGTTGCATCCTGGACACTCCCTTCCTCTTATCACATTCATTCTCTCTATTTTTTATCTCTCGCAGTTGCCCCTATCATATCACAGCCTTTTCCCGCGGGAAAACGCGGACGTCTTGTTCCTCAGGGGAAACTTCGGACAAAAAGGGGAAAAAGAAGAAAGAAGCACTCCATTGAGTACTTCTCCTTTGTTAGCTTCTTTGAAACACGCGTTAATTCAGTTCCGCCTCCGGACCATACAGATCGGGACGCTTTGCTGCCTTTCTCGCCAGCTTTTTCATTTTCCGCTGGGTCAATACGGTGTAAAAAGAAGGAACGACAATGAGGGTCAACAAGGTAGAGAACAGCAACCCCGATATAATCGTGACAGCAAGCGGTTTGAACAGTACATCACCCGAGATGGCAAGCGGCATCAACCCTGCCACTGCAGTCATCGAGGTCAACAGAATCGGCCGCAAACGCGCCTCTCCCGCCTGAATGACTGCTTGCTTCAGCTCAATCCCTGCGTGTCGAGCCTCTTCAATAAACTCGATAAAAACAATCCCGTTTCTCACGACGATTCCGGAGAGAGAAATGACGCCCATCATGGTCATGAAGCCTAACGGTGTCTGCGTGACAAACAGTCCGATCAGGCTTCCCGCCACCGCGAGATAGACCGTGCTCATGACCAGCACCGGAATAGTGAGCGAGTAGAACTGCATGGCAATTAAAATCAGGATTAGGAACACGACGAGAATAGACAGTTTGCCCATATCGATGAAGATATCGGTCTGCTCCGAGGTCTCCCCACCAATTTCAAAGCGGTATCCTTCTGGCAACGAGATGCCATTTAGCTTGGGCTTGAGCTCTGTCATTACTTCTGTAGCTGTCCGCCCCTTCAAGTCACTGGAGATAGTCACACTGCGCGACAAATCGCGGTGCGGAATGGCCTGCGTGCTAAATGTCGGCTTGACCTCCGCCAGCTGGGATAGCGGGATAAGCTCGCCTCTTGCGTTGGCGATACTGAGTCGCTGGAACAGCAGTGCAGGCTCTTCCTGCCCTTTTTGCAGGAACAGCTTGATGTCGATCAAGTCCGTACCTGAATCAAACTCACTGACCGTAATGCCCTCGCTGACGAGGCGCAGTGTCTGGGACAAATCGGTATAGTTGACCAGCTTTTGCTCCATCAGCTGCTTATTGATGACGAATTCAAGCGTGTACCGTTCCACACCGAAGTTGTCCTGCACATCGTACGTACCAGAAACATTGGCTACCAGATCTTTCACTTGCGCAGAAAGGGAGCGCAGCGTTTCGATATCTTCTCCATACAAGCGGATTACGACTGGCTTGCCGACTGGTGGCCCCGCTTCAAGCTGTGTAGGGAGGATCGTCGCTTCCGGGTACATCTTTTTAAACTCTTCCGTCCACGGCTCCATCATGTCGTCAATTTTCGCCTTCTTCTCATCAAAGCGGACGACCAGCTGACCTACCGTAATCCCGCTGCCTGCTCCAGTATCTCCCCCGAACATTTTGGGAGCACTGCCACCTGCGTAGGACGCAACAGATTCAATTGCAGGCTGCTTCAAAATCCACTCCGAGACACCGCGAACCACGCGATCGGTTTCGTAAATACTGCTGCCTACTGGCACGCGAATATTGACAAGGAACTGCGGACGATCGTCATTGGGAAATAGCTGTACAGGTGTCAGTGGCACCAGCCCGTACGCTGCCGTACCAATCAAGACCCCGATCATTCCGGCTAGCAGCGGACGACGCAAAATCCTGGGCATCAGCTTGCTGGCATACCATTTTGTCAATTGGTTCAATTGCTTTCCTAACAGACCTGCCGGCTTTCGATAGCCTTCTACGCCGGCTTTTCGCCGTTGCTCATACCATTGGCGGAAGATCGGAATAATCGTGAGGGACATGATCATCGATGCCAGCATCGTTAACGAAATAATAACAGGCACAGGACGAATAAACTGTCCGGCATTCCCGCTCAAAAACATCAGCGGCGCAAAGGAGGCAATCGTCGCGAGAGTAGCAGTCACAATCGATATAGATACTTCATTCGCACCTTTGACGGCCGCCTTCAACGGCTTTTCACCCAAGACGGACAAGCGGCGCTCGATATTGTCATTGACTACGACCGCATCGTCTACCAGAATCCCCAATACGATAATCAGCGAAACAATAGAGATCATATTCAGGGAGATACCCAGTGACGGCAGGAACAACAGCCCTACTGCCAGTGAAATCGGTATGGCCAACGCTACGACAAAGGAAGTAATTAAGTTCAAACCGAGCGTACATACCAGCAATACCGCTACAATCGCGATCAGCATTTCCCGGGTAAGATCCGAGAACAGCTCATCTACCCGTTCATTCTGGCTATAAATAGAGTGCTTCTCAGCCCAAACGGGGAGAGTCTTGCCGAGTGTCACCATCATGGCGTCTACACGTTTTTGCAGGGAAGGAACATCGCTTCCGGTTTCCGCGTTTACACTGACAGATAGAGACGGCTTTCCGTTATAATAGGACATCGCCTTGATGCTTTCTGTCGTCAGCTTCACTGTTCCGATATCCTTCAGATAGATCGGATACCCTTGCTGAGAACGGCTGATAATGACCTGATTCAACTCTTCCACATCGGCCGTTTCCGCAAGCTTCAGCTGATACGTGCGCTTGTCGGTCGTCAGGTCACCCAACGGAATTTTTTCATTTTCCTTTTTGACCGCCATCAACACCTGACCCCAGGTGAGTCCGTACTGGCTCAGCTTTTGCGTATCGACCTCGATATGCACTTCCTGCTCAGGCAGCCCCTCTACCGTCACATCAGCGACGTTGGGGATCGTGCGCAGCTGCTCTTTCCACGACTTCAACATGGTACGCAAGCTGTACAATTGGTCAGTCGTATCTGCTGTCACGGCAAATGTCTGGACAAAGGTACGGTTCAAGTCGTCATTGATGATGGGCTGCTTCGCATCGGCAGGGAGATCCGCCTCCGCATCCTTTACCTTTTTCCGCAGTTCATCCCATTTTTGCTTTGGATCTACGCCGCTCTTGGTCTCCAGTATAATCGAGGAGACTCCCAGCGTAGACGTAGAGGAAATATAGTTGAGTCCTTGCAGCTCGTTGATTTTTTCTTCCAGCTTTTTCGTGACCGTCTGTTCTACTTTTTCAGGTGAAGCCCCCGGGTAGATCGTCGTGACTGTCGCCATGTTTATGATAATGTCTGGCGACTCCTGCTTTGGCAGCTGAAAGAAGCTGAGAAAGCCGACAAGCACGATCATTACGAAAAACAAAAGCGTAATTTTGCGCTTGCGTACGATGTACTCGATCACGGTTTTGTACCTCCCGCAGCTTCGATCGGATCACCGTCAAATAGTCGATCCACACCTTTTACGATCAGCTCATCTCCCGTTTTCAGACCGCTTCGAATCTCCAGTCGATCATTGGTCAATTGGCCGATGGTCACTTCTGTTTTCACTGCTTTTCCACCTGCATTCACAAAAACATGTGCATCGTTCTGGCCTCTGCTCAAGACCGCTTCTACGGGAACATAGATGCCTTCCTGTCCCTTCATGGTCTTAGTCGCTTTCACCACTTGACCAGCAAACCAGTCATGCTTTGGATTCGCCAGCTGCACTTCGACCCCGATGGTGCCTGTGCTTTGGTTTGTAGCAGGGAAGATTTTGGCGACCTTGGCATCCCGTTTTTGTCCGTACAGTTCGAGGGATAACGTCTCTCCTTCTTTCCAGGAGGAAATATCGCGGTCAGGTACAGGCAGCACGACTTTCAAGGTGTCGAGGTTCCCTACCTGATACACAGGAGTTCCTGGACTGACCAACGTTCCCGTCGAAGACAGCTTCGCCATGATCGTCCCGCTGATTGGGGCACGCAGCTGTGCTTTTGCCAATGTCGTGGACGCTACTTCCTTGGCGATCACTGCCTGGTTGTAGCTCGCTCTGGACAAGTCTTTATCCTCTGCGCGTGCTCCTTGTGTGACCAACGAGTATGCCTGTTGCGCATTCTGCAGGTCTTTCTCCGCCAGTGTCAAACCGTTCTGTGCGTTTTCGTACTCGCTTTTGGAAATCGCCTTTTCCTGGAACAGCTTTTCGATCCGCTTGAAATCATCCTGTACCTTCTGATAAGCCGTCGTTGCTTTTTCGACCATCAGGCGAGCTTGCGTGACTTCCTGCTCCCGAGCCCCGTTGTTGACCTTACTCAAATTGGCAGCAGTCTGTTGGACAGTCGCATTCGAAGAGGCTACCTGCAAGGAGTAATCCTGTGCATTGACGCGAGCGAGGACATCGCCAGCCTTGACACTGTCCCCTTCATTTCGGTCAAGATCGACGACGCGTCCACCGACTTCAAAAGAAACGACTGCCTCTTCCAGTGGCTGCAGGGTGCCAGAAAGTTCCGACACAAAAATGGCTTGCTCCTTTTTCACCGTTTCCATTACCACTTGCTTTACTTCCTTTACTGGCGCTGCTACCTGCTGTTCGGTCTGGCTGCAAGCTGACGTTGCCAATAAGCTAATCATCATTGCAGAAACAAGCCATCTCTTTTTCATGACGTCCTCCGCTCTTATGTATCTAGCGATGTGAATTCGTGATCCCCGTAATTCCGTGCATCAAGATGTTAGTAGCATCCTCAAACAGCTGTTCTTCCTGGAACTCTGGATTGAGGTTGACGCGGTGCTTTGCCATAAACGCATAAAAAAATGTCGAAACAAACATGAGTGCTGCAGCACATGCATCTCCCTTTGGCAAATGCCCTTGGTCCTGGAACTCCTGGAGTTTGTTACACAGCACCTCGACCGCCGTCATCGGAACGCTACTGAACAGCTTGATCACTTCCGGGTGATTGTCTGCCTCGATCATACAGATCAAGAGTACTTCCTTGCGTTCCACGAGCATAGTGTAATACCCCCGCGCATAACGCAGCAGGATTTCTTTCAGCTCGGAAAACTCACCATGCAGATGATTCTCCAGTTGCTGGCGGATATCCAAGATTCCCTTTAATAGCTCCTCAAGAATGGCTTCCTTGTTTTTAAAATGGCGAAAGATCGTGACCTCATTTACTCCCGCGAGTTGGGAGATCTTGCGGGTCGTCGCGCCCTTGTACCCTTTTTTGGCCATGAGCTGACTGGCAGCTGCCAAAATGCGCTCGCGTGTCTCTTGCTCCTCACCTCTCCCTCCGTGTGACGGTTCTATATCTGAATGGTCCATGCTGCTCCTCCTTGTTCCATGCAAGTGCTTACTAACATTTGAATTTTTTACCAAAGTCATTATATCCTGCACCCAAATGCGTGTAAACACTTGCATGCGCTTTCATGAAAAATTTTACAGTTTGTTAGTAATAGGATGATGTTGTAGAGGTTTGAAGCAAAAAAGCCTGATCATTTTCAGGCTCTTCTTGCACTCGCGATTCGAAAACTCCCTGCGGCTCGCACCTCACTGCATTCTGTGTTCTTTTATCTGGGAGCTGTTATCTTTGCGAAACTCTCCGGTGTATTCAACCAGATCTATTTCACATCCAGGTCCGATCTCAATGTTATTACCCCGCACGACCTTGGCCCTCGTGTAT
This sequence comes from Brevibacillus choshinensis, assembly GCF_001420695.1. Lineage (NCBI taxonomy): Bacteria > Bacillati > Bacillota > Bacilli > Caryophanales > Paenibacillaceae > Brevibacillus > Brevibacillus choshinensis. The sequence continues at coordinate 1,487,991 of NZ_LJJB01000010.1, forward strand.
TCCAAATAAATCTCGTCACCCTCTACTGTACCGACGGACAGCGTATTGTTGAAAATGTGTTTGATGAGTTTGTTTAAGGTGCTGTTACCCGCCTTGCGAACCTCGATGTGCTCGCCGCCGATTTCTCTCGCCTCACAGCCGCCATGTAAATCAATTTCCACTCGTCCGGCATTTAAAAGACCCCCAATGGTGAAAGCTCCCTTTGCCTTGAACACTTCTGCCTCGCAGTCGCCCGTCGACTTTAAAAAGCCACGAAGCTGAATTTCCTCGCCCGATATATTTCCATGTACCTTCGCACTACCATCTACACGCAGTTCGGTAAAATCCACGTCGCCGTTGACATCGATCTGGCCGTAGACCTCCATAGTCTCTACCTTCATCGCTCCACGCACCGTAGCGTTTCCTTCCACCTTGACTCTGGTAGCTTGCACATCGCCGTCGATGCTGACGTGACCCGCGCAATGCAGATCAAGACACTCCACATCTCCCTTGATCTTGCCGAAGCCCTGCACGTTTACTTCCCGATAGACGCCTCCTGAAGCATGTACCGAACCATGTATGACCAGATCCGGTCGATTGTCCTGATTCATCATCGTATACCTCCCAGCTTTATGTGAGTTTTGCTTTCAATTCCTCCAGACAGCTGGCCACACTCAGCCTGCTGACCACTTTGACACTATGATCGAAATACAATTCCGAAGCGCTCGACGCCAGAGCAAAAGCAGAAATACCCATCTTGCGGACGAATATCAGCTCGCATGGTTTCCCCTGAAAATGTGGGTAATGGCTCTCCAGTACTTGCATCAAGCCTTTTCCTTCATCCAGGCTCATCTCTCCCGTCACGAGTAAACGCTCCACCATGTAGGCGTACAAGATGTGTTGAAATGGGTATGCCTCTGCAGTACCGAAGTGTTGGACGAAAAGATCTAGCGCCGACTTCGAAACAATGTTTTGTTTGGTGAGGTCCTCTAGCTTTATCATCGATCCTGCCAGATTGGGTGAAAACATGTCCGCCAGTTCATCCAATGACAGGTCATCCTTCATATGAATGATCTTATCGATCCTGGCCAAGATTTGCTCTTTTGGAAAAAAGGTCTCCTGTCCCGTAAATGTAGCGCGGCGGATAAACCAATCCTCGGGAATCAGGCTTTTTCTTTTCCACCGGTACAGCTGCCCGTACGAAATGCCGGTTAGCTCCAACAGCTCCTTTTTCGAAATGAAGTCGTGGTCCATGTAAAGCACCTCCACGATCAATGTAACATAACACTGTTACGTCAATCAACACAAAAGAAAAAGACTGCACAAAAACCAGTCTTTTCCCGTTCTATTCAAATTCAGCTTGGATCAATCGCTTCAGATCCGTAGGTAGTGGAGCTTCACAATGGAGCTTTTCGTCGCGAAGTGGATGGTGGAAGGTCAATGACGATGCATGGAGTGCCTGCCTGCGCAACAACCCTCTCACTCCTCCGTACATGGTATCACCTGCGAGGGGGTGACCGATGTGCTCGAAATGAACCCGAATCTGGTGAGTACGCCCGGTTTCCAGCCAAACACGTACCATCGTCATATACGAGGAACGCTCGATCACTTCGTAATGCGTGATGGCCGCATCGCCACCCTCTGTCACTTTCCGCTTGGTCGGATGCTTCATATCTCGACCAATAGGCGCCTCAATCGTTCCTCGATCATCTGGTAATACGCCACTAACGACTGCCACATATTCGCGATGAATGCCACCTTCTCGGAGCAGACGATCAGCGAGCTGGTGGCCGTAGCTGCTTTTTGCGATCAAAATCGCTCCCGATGTGTCTTTGTCCAAACGATGCACGGGGTGGATGCTCACATGTTCGCCACGCTGTGCAAACAGATCTGCCAAGGCATGGACGAGCGTACCATCCTGCTCCTCTTTGATCGGGTGTACCATCATGCCTGCCGGTTTGCCCACAATCAGCAAGTGATCATCCTCGTACAGCAGTTCGATTGGCAGGGTAGAAGCCTGTTGTGTGGCACGATCGCTTGGTGACGGAGCCCCTGTCGGCAATTTCTCTCGAGACGTATCATGCTGCGGCTGTCTTTCCAGCGGTCGTTCTACGACCCGGATTGCGACCTGATCGCCTGGTTTTACCTGACGCTGTAAAAAAGGCTGCTTGCGGTTGAGCTGAATGCCTTTGCTTCTCGTCAGCCGCTGCATCATACGCCCCGATACGTTCAGCTTTTGCCGAACGATCTGCTCCACATTCATTCCCTCGTCCTCTTCTGTGACGATATATTCCATCCAGTCCTTGCGGCTCACGTAGATCCCTCTGTTTCATGCTTTTTCCCTATTGTAGCAAAAAAGAATGGGGGACATGCTACTTTGCTGTTTTCCCTTCCCTATCGACCCACTTACCGGTAGATCCTGACGTCTTCTAACGCTTGATCACAGTCAGCTATCGCAGCCCTCTGACCCATCTCCAGCAATTGGGTCACATACCCTTCGTCAGCAAGAAATTCGCAACCGAGCAGACGTCCCGCAAAAAAGGTGTGCAAGCGTTGTTTCCATCCTAGTTGAATCATTGTTCATTCCCCCGCATCCACTTAATAAACTTTATTGTATAATAAGTATATGGTAGGTAGTGGTAATTTGTAAACATTTTTGTTTAGAAAATAATTAAAATGTGATTCCTGAAAATAAGTAAAACGCTGGAAATACACCCACTCCCTTTTTCCACTCGGTCGGACTGTAGTGGAGGAGAGGAAAACCTTCGTGGGACAATGCCTAGGAAAACCGAAAGCTTGGTTTTCCTTATTCAATTGCTCCCGAGACACGTCGAACAGACATATTTGATGACTTCGTTCTTCGCTTGATTCACCCATGTCCTTCGAAGCGCAACGATTGGGGAATTAAGCTTTTGCTCCCTTGAATCTCTTCATACCAAGTAGCTAGAAACCATAACAGCTCGCTGGAGAAGCAGGTTTCCAGGCGGAGCGACTCCGGAAAACTACTTAGCGGAGCAACGAATTCAAGGGATCCAGAAGCGGTACCTCTGGATTCCCTACGGAGCGGCTACTACTTTACCGCTTCCCCGTGAATCGTTGTGGAGCGGACAGTTTATACTCCTTTGCGGGGTGTAGGCTGGAGCGCAGATCGGAAACCTGCTTCTCCTAACCTCCGCTATGTTGGTACCACCATAACTTTTAGAAAGTCCTTTTGATAAGAAAACCTCTATCGAAGCCTGTTCTTGGAGGAGCGGCCGCGTTTTAGCGGAAGGTTATTTTTGCTGAATCAGGAAGATTGGCTAAGAAGTTTTATACTTTCTGATTCAGTCAAAAAAGCCACCATGCTTGGCATGATGGCTTTGGCTCAATCACATATACGAGCTAATTTACCCCTTTAGATTTTCCGTATTCAGTCCTTGCAGCTCTGGCAAAACGAAGAGACCGTCTTTACGAATCAACACGTCATCAAACCAGATTTCTCCACCGCCGTACTCTGGACGCTGGATGTTCACCATGTCCCAGTGGATTTGGCTGCGGTTACCGTTATCCGCGTTGTCATAGGCACGGCCCGGTGTGAAGTGGAAACTACCCGCAATTTTTTCATCGAACAAAATATCGTTCATGGGATGCAAAATGTACGGGTGAACGCCGATCGCAAATTCCCCGATGTAGCGCGCTCCTTCGTCAGTATCAAAGATTTGGTTTAGCTTTTCCGTGTTGTTGGCAATCGCTTCGACAATTTTGCCGTGCTCGAAGGTCAGGCTGACATTTTCAAACTTGGTACCCATATAGCTAGTTGCTGTATTGTACGTAATCTTCCCGTTCACGGAATCACGCACAGGTGCTGTGAAGATCTCTCCATCCGGAATGTTGCGCAATCCAGAGCAGATGACGTTCGGGATGTCTTTGATGGAGAAAGTCAGGTCTGTACCTTTCCCAACAAGGCGTACTTTGTCCGTGCGATCCATCAAATCCTTTAACGGCAGGAATGCTTCGTGCATCTTTTTGTAATCAACAGAGCAGACGTTGAAATAAAAATCTTCAAACGCTTCCGTCGACATATTTGCGCTCTGTGCCATGGCAGCAGTCGGGTAATTGAGGAGTGTCCAGCGCACGTTTGAGGTCAGATAATCATTTAGGTCCTGCATCACCTTTTGATGCGCGCGGCGACGTTCAACTGGTACATCTGACATCTCGCTATCGTTTGCCGGTCCATTGATGACAATGTACGTATCCAGATCCTTGAACATTGGCTCTTCCCACTTCGCCAGATGGGCAGCACGCTCTTCGCTGGCGCCCATCATCAGTTCACGCTGAATGGTCGGGTCGATGATTCGAACAAACGGATAAGCTCCTTTTGCGTACGCTTGTTTCACCAATTCTTTGGCAAGCGCATGACCTTCTCCCCGAACTTCAATCAGCAAACTTTCCTTTTCTTCCAGGCGAACCGAGTGGCTCAACAAATTTTCAGCCAGTTTGACCAATCGCGAATCCAACATACGTTCTCCCCCTACGTTCGTATTTAATAAAATATATTTTACCGAATGGGCAGACTTTTTTCAATTATGGCATCGATTTGTTGTACCGCTTTTTCCAAATCGACAGCGTCCACATGATGCTCTAGACTCTCCACGTATTCACTCTGTTTGTTTTGATACCGAGGGTCGTAATAATGGACTAAAAGCAAAGCGATAGCTGTGCGGTAATCCCTGTTGGTGAGAGCGTCGCGCAAAAGAGCTCCTTGCTCCGTAGGAATTCTCCTGGCGATCGAGGTGTACGAAAGCTCCACTTTTTCTGCAAAGTCGGGACGCCATGAAAACGGGACCACATACTCTTCGTAAATTCGTTGGACGCGCATCTCTAGTGGTGCCGTGACTTGAATATGGATGGCCTGCTTCTTGGCATCGACCAAGAAAGGCGGCAAAATAGCATTCCCAATCCGCTTGCTCTCCGCCTCCATCACAAAGAGGGAAGCATCCCGATTCCTTTGCAGCGTTTCAAACAAACGGGCATCAAACATCTTCTGATTGGCCGGCTTGCCTTTCCCAATATGCCCGAAAACCGAGCCACGATGTCCTGCCATTCGCTCCAGATCGAGAACAGGGTGTCCGTTCTCCTCTAATCTTTTGAGTAGTTCTGTTTTCCCCACGCCCGTCATACCGTGTAGCAAGAAGACAGGGACTTGCAGTTCATATGGTTCAATCGTCTCCAGTACGTGCTGACGGTACGCTCGATACCCGCCTTGCAAGCGTCGAACGCGCAGACCCGAAAATGTGGCGAACGTCGCCATAGCCCTGCTCCGCATTCCACCTCGCCAGCAAAAGATCGTAGGCGGCTCTCCCCATTCCTCTCCCCGTTGTTTGATAGCTTGCATGATCGCTTCCATTTTGGGTGAAACAATCTGCATACCCAGCCACTGAGCAGCGACCTGTCCTTCCTGCTTGTAAGTCGTTCCTACCAGCGCTCGTTCCTCATTGCTAAATAACGGGATGTTTACCGCCCCGGGAATCGATTCTCTGGCGAACTCTCCCGGCGAACGAACGTCTACCAAATTCGAATATCCTTTGACCAACAATTCCTGAACGGTTATTTCATGCAATGTATGTCACCCTAACTTCTGTTATGCTAGATTTATCTACTTGAATTTTCAGATATTCTATTATTATACCTCGTTAGTCAGGAGGCCATAACATGGCAGATAGAGTAAAACTCACTTCCCTCACCACAAAAGGTGGGTGTGGGTGCAAAATCAGTCCGGACGCCTTGTCAGCAGTTCTGAAAAACTTGCCTGCCCCAGCAGTACGTGACCCACGTCTTTTGGTGGGCGTAGAAACATCGGATGACGCCGGTGTGTTTCAGCTGAATGATGACCTGGCCATTGTACAAACACTCGATTTCTTCACCCCAATCGTCGACGATCCGTATTGGTTCGGGCAAATTGCGGCAGCCAATGCCATCAGCGATGTCTTTGCCATGGGCGGCAAACCGATCACGGTACTGAACATCGTGGGTTTCCCCATTTCCAAGCTGGACCCGTCTATTTTGACCGATATTCTGCGTGGCGCTGCGGACAAGGTAGCGGAAGCAGGCGCCGTACTCGTCGGCGGGCATTCCATCGATGATCCCGAACCGAAATTCGGGTTAGCCGTTACGGGTACAGTACACCCCTCTCGCGTTTTGACCAATGCCGGAGCAAAACCAGGAGATGTGCTGATCCTGACCAAGCCGATCGGCGTCGGCATCCAGACGACCGCGATCAAGCGTGACGCCCTTTCTGTCGAGCAAACCGAGCTGGTGATGACCGTCATGGCGACGTTAAACAAATACGCAGCCGAATGCATGGAAAGCTTCCCGGTGCATGCGTGCACGGACGTCACCGGATTTGGTTTACTCGGACACACACTGGAAATGGCAGAAGGCAGCCAAGCTGGCATTCGAATCTACGCAAATGACGTTCCTGTTTTGCCTGGGACTCGCGACCTTGCAGAGCAAGGAATCATTCCCGGCGGAAGCAAATCAAACTTCCGCTGGGTAGCGGATCGCGTGCAATTCCCTGAGGACATGGATGAGCTCGATCGTCTGATCTTGTGTGATGCCGTGACCTCTGGAGGGCTCTTGATCAGCGTGCCCGCGGCAGAAGGAACCCGTCTTTTGGAAGAGCTGCACGCCCAAGGAATCGAGTGGGCAAAGATCATTGGTGAGGTCGTTGCAAACCACCCAGGGACTATTCAAGTAAATTCCGATAAATCGTAAAATTTTCCTTGCGTCGGTTCCTGCTTTTGAAGTATCCTAATCAACAAGAGTTGATCTGTACAAATAATTTGAAGGACGGGAGTGTTGGTTCATGGTCGTTTCTGTAGTTATCTGCGCTTAGGTGGGCCTCTGATAAGGGGCACTGCCTCTTAAAGACCACCTATAGCAAGAAGCTGCAGGATGCCAGAACCGCTTCCGTCTTTTTCCCGATTGGATGTTTGGGCACCAGTTTATTTGAGGAACATACCAAATCAGGTATGGGGCCATTTTTTGCTCCTCTCCAGACTGGCTACATTGCCCGACTCCTTCTATCGATCGTAAAAGCGCAAGCGGAAGCTCTCCCGTTTGCGCTTTTTTATTGTGCAAAAAGTGATGGTCAAGGCTCCTGCAAAAGAGATAGAACCAGGTAGGAATGGAGGATCTTGTCATGCATTGGCGTTCATGGGATTTGAATTTAAAAGTGCGTTTGTTCGGCGAACTGATTACTCACACCTTTTTTTGGATGTACTTTCCGTTTATGGCACTATACTTCAGCGACTCGTTCGGAAAGGACGTCGCGGGCGTTTTGCTGATGGTTCCACCGCTTTTGGGTATGCTGTCCAACCTGTTCGGAGGCTATTTGGCTGACAAAGTAGGTCGTAAGCCGACCATGCTGCTATCACTCTGTACGTCTTCGCTCATGTTTGCGGTGTTTGCTTTTTCCGGGTCTCCCCTAGTCGATTATTTTGCATTCATCGGAATTGGCATTGCAGGCTCGCTCTACTGGCCTGCCAGCTCCGCGATGGTGGCAGACTTGACGACGGAGGAAGATCGTCGACTTGTTTTTGCTACCTTTTACACGGCAATGAACATAGGGGTAGTCGCAGGACCTGTACTTGGCTCGTTCTTCTTTGTGCATTACCGCTTTGAACTGTTGCTCGTCTGTACGGTCATCGAGCTACTCTTCGCCTGTGCCATCTTCTTTCTGGTAAAGGAAACCCTGCCCGTAGAAGTACGCAAGGAGAAAGCCAAGGAACGCTTCTCCCTCACCCAGCAATTCAAGGGATACGCGGTCATTTTCCGTGACAAAGTGTTTGCTCTCTACATTGGCGCCGGCATCCTCGTAGCCATCGCCTTTATGCAACTGGATATGTACATGGCTCTATACGTCAAAGAGCATGTAACCAATCAACCGCTGCTCTGGTGGGGAGACTGGACATTTACTGTCGGCGGGACCAGTGCATTCGGCTGGCTGATGGGACTGAACGGCTTGCTTGTCGTCTTGTTTACCCTTCCCGTCACCCGATGGTTCCAGCATTGGAGCGACCGAAACAGCATGGTGATCTCGTCGGTCCTGTACGGCTTTGGTATGTTCCTGATGGCCTTTACCGCGAACATCTGGCTGCTGTTTGGCTGTATGACCATCCTGACGCTCGGAGAGTTGATTCGTACTCCAGTGGCTCAGAGCTTTATTAGTAAATACGCACCAGAAGATGCTCGCGGACAATATATGGGGGCTTCGTCTCTGCAGTTTTCCATCGGACGGTTTATTGCTCCCCTGACCATCGGGATCTCTCAATGGCTGTCGCCTGTAGGCGTCTTCGGGATCATTCTGGCGGTCTCCCTGTTCAGCGCGTATCTGTATATCCGCTTGTTCCGCATGATCCCAGAGGAACAGCACTCATCTTCCCAATCGTAATACAAATGAGGTCGACCCATCTGTGACGGGGGTCGGCCTTTTCTCTGCCCTCCAACTGTACCAGTCGTACTAGCTTTCAAAATCTAGCATATAGTGAGTACTAGGTAGGAGAGTCACGTCAGGAGGGGGTTATTTCCATGAATCAGCCGAGCGCATTCGCCACATTTAAAACAAAGGGAGAGCATGTGTACCGAACATCTGCCTATATTCAATGGGGTACGTCATCTGCATCACTGGGAAGCTGCCTCTTGCTGAATCCAGGCTCGTCCACCCTATTCCGGGAAAGGCCTGCGCCTCATCACTCGATCATGGGACAAACTACGCTCGATCCAACCATGCACCAGCTGGTAAAACTGACCGAAGCGATCTATCAACCAAAAGCAGAGCAAGGCACACTCGAGGGCAGACTGCACATCTACAACCTTTTTTCCCTGCAAAACCCGCAAGCAAAAGAAGCAGTCAGCCTGTTCGAAGCCCTCCTTCATGCAGGTGATACGGCACTAGATGAGCACATCACGCGATCTCATGAGCTGGTCAAGCACCCGTGGATGTTGCTCGGCTGGGGATGCATGGCAAAAGCTTCTCGCCCCCTCCACTCATTAAAGGAAATGTGGCTGCGAGAAATTGCCGCTGCGGGCGTCCCTACATTCGGGAAACCGTGCGCCACCGGGAAAAACTACTACCATCCGTGCCCACAGCTCCATGCCATGCGAGAGCTGATCTTGCGTGACTTGGTTGCCTTGCACGACCAGGCTTGTGGTTCTGTACGAGGATAAGGATGCGCCTTCAGTTCGGACTTTAGAGGCGGGGCGGAAAAAGGAGAAAACGCTCCAGGTTAGTAGGGACACTTGCACGGGGGTCATCCCTGCACGGCTCCATTTCAAAAGCGGAACCGCGTCCAAAGTAGTCGTCTCAAAAGATGCCTTTCAAGGTGGACGCTAAAAGCGTGTTCCACTTTTTCCACTCCGCCTCGGCTGCGTCCCTAATACCTTCGCTTTTTTCTCCTTTTTCCTGGCGAGCTTTTTATTTCGTTCGAGATTTGCAAGCTTGGATCACAAACAATGAAAAAGGGAAAACCATATAGCTTTCCTCAAAGAGCTAAGAACGTAATGTTGTTAGCAGGGTTTTCGTTTTCATTTGAATGAAAAAAGGTTACCATGCGTTTTGGCAACCTGAAAGGATTCCACAAGTGTTTCAACGTTAGATGAGAAAGCTCTGCCCGCTAGAAAAGTATGTTTCCAGTCGGAACGATTGCGGAGTCCCTCTTAGCGGAATCATGTATCCCGAGGAAACAGAATCGCTATCCATGAATAACTGCGTAGCTGCGCGCCGTTTGGCGATTCCCTCGGGATCCATGGTGGAGCGGACAGTCTCCTCTCCATTGTAGGACGTAGCCCGGAGCGCAGAATGGACAAAGGCTTTTCTCCATTACAGCCACTTTCTCGACAAAAAAAGTCTGCTCCCTCACAAAAAGGGAAACAGACTCTTTTTTCTGTACTAGCTGTTACGGCATTTCGTTTGCCTCGTAATACTCTTCCCGGTCAAACTTACCTCGCATCCATTTGTACGTATCATCGTATATGCTACGTACGACCTGATCGGTGCTGGTTGCCGACTGGATCAATGTCTTGGAGCCGTAATAGTACGCATGGACATTGTTTTTATCCATTCCGAGCTTGTGGGCGGCCACGAGCTGGTTGTAATAAGTCTGATAGAACTTGGGATCACGATACATCCGCTCATCCCCTTCTATTTCTACACCCATCCCATACTTCTTCACGGTGTCTAGCACGCCCTCGATACGGTCGAGCTGCACCGGCTTGTCGCTGTAATAGTTCGGCTGCAGGAAGGCATAGTCGAAATACAACGATTTCCATTCCCCTACCCCTGGAGCACCGTAATACGGAATCCAGTAGAAACGCAACGCCTCGTCATGAACCATTCCTGCCATGCTGCGGATCAAATCACGTTCCTTTGGAGCACTGTCTTCGATCAGTTCATGGAACCAGTAGATGCCTTCCAGCTTCAGGTACGAATACCCCGCCTTGTTCCAACGCTTTTGCAGCTCCTGGAAGTACCATTCCAACGCCTGCTTGCGGTTCTCGTATGCCTGTTCCTCACCAATGCCTGCCGGATTAAACGAGAGCGATGGCTTGTTATCCGCCAGCTTACCGAAGTTGGTCTGATTCATATTCGGGTATGGCAATGCCAAAACGACATTCTCCTGTGTAGGTGTCGTGTACAAAGTCCCTCTCAGACGATTGTACTCCCGCATAGCACTGTTCAAAGCATCCAGCTGTCTATCTGTCCCAAACAGATCATTTAGATACCCTTGCCAGCCTTGCTTAGTTGCAGCCATGTCCTGATACGGCAGGAAGAGGACTGTATCAAACATTTGGTCACGCATGTAACCGTCTGCCGTGCGATAGCCGACCATTGGCAGGAAGTCTTCCTTGGTCCAGTTTCCTCGGTCCCCGTATGCACCGGAATACGCAAGCAGCATATTTTCCACGCGGTTTCCTGCTTTTTTATCTTCCATCATCTGCGCCGGACTAGGTGGCGGCAGCAACACCGCTCCTTCCCATCGGCTGTTTTCGTTCGCCCAGACTTCCAATTGACGAGCGAAAGCAAAAACTTTTACCGGGAAGGAGACACGAACGTAGCGTGCTTCTACGTCAGGGAGCGTCACACTCAGCGTACGCAATACCTGCTTTTCCTCAGATGCAGGGACGTCATGAACAGCTTTCCCCGCATAAGACCAGGATTTGCCGTCCCGCGATACTTCTACGTCCATCGACTCAGGAAGTGTAATCCCTGACGTCTTTTGCTGTTTGAAGGTCAACGCGATTCGCTCCAGCGGTTTATCTTGTGACAAAGCTACCGTCACTTTCCGACCGAACTGACGGTTAAAGCCAGTCCACTCCTCGGATGGCGTCACCAACCCGCCTACCGGGCCCGGATACTGCTTCTCTACGGTTTGGAAATAAGAATCGGGTGGTCCGAACGTTTTTACCGAGGTAAAGCTACCCGGAGCCACATTGACCAAATCGTCCTGCTCAGCCGATTCGACAGCTTCCTCCTCATCTGCGGGCTTCTGGTTATCTACCGTAGAAGCTTCCTGGCTGGCAGCATCAGAAGCTGCATTCGTAGAATCAGCAGTCTGTTCCTTCGAATTCGTTGTCTGTTCGCTAGCATTTACCGCCTGGTCTCCGGAGTCATTCTTTGGAGCATTTGTAATTTCGACCGGGATCGTCTCGGTATGATAGCCCACCGTAACAGTCACATTCCCTTTTCCCGGTGTCGGGCCAGCAACGAATGTCCCATCGGGCAGGATCGTTCCCAGCTCTTGTCGGTCAAAAGCGAAGATTGGCGTAAACGGAAGCTTTTCCCCCGTAGCACTCGCCACTTTTACTCGCTGGCTGGTGCCCGCCATCAAGCTCACACTCTTGGTGCTCAACTTGAATTGGGCTTGTTCTGCCTGCTGGTATCGGGCATTCAATACGCGCTCAGCAATCACAGCCGCTTCCGCACGCGTCACGGTTCCGAGCGGATTAAACTTCCCATTCGCCCCCTGCATCCAACGCTGATTGGTGACTTCTACGATCGCTTCACGAGCATAGCCCGCCATTTCCTCTTCGTCACTGTACGTAGCTGTATTCGTACTTGCTGCTTTTGCCACATGACTTGCTTGCATCAGACGCGAGAGCAACACCGCTAGCTCTTGTCTTGTCAGGGGATCAGCTGCTCCCACTGTGCTGTCGTTTCTACCGTTCATGACACCAAGCTCCGATAGTCCATAGACATACGGCGCATAAGGGCTCTCCACCGGCACATCCTCGAAGCTCGCCTCTTTTGCTGTCTTAGGCTGTAATCCGACCACCTTAGTCAACAAAACGGCAATATCCTGACGGGAAATCGTTTTTTGTGGATAAAAAAGGCCATCTCCCTGACCATTGATTATCTGAAGAGACGCCAAGTGATCGATGGCTTCCTTCGCATAGCTGTTCCCTAGATCTGTGAACGTTGTAGTGGCTTGATTCTGCACCTCAGTCTGTCCAGAATCCGCTGTCGCATTGCTCGTATTACTCGCATCCGATGCAGCGCCAGCCATCGGAGCCGCTGTGGCCAAAAGCGTAGAAAACGCCAGGCAAGCGGCCACGATGCGGTTTCCCATTCGTTTCTTACTCATTGTATTCTCCTCCAATTACCCCTTCTCTTTCTTATTCGGCAGGGGGAACCATCGACGGGCGAGGCGGTTTTGGTCCAAAGAACTGGTAGTAATCGACCTTCATATTTCCGTTGTAGAGCTTCCGCTTTTTGCTCGCCTTTCGTCCAAAATGTTCTTCAAACAATTCGTCTGACGTGATGACGTAAAAAGACCATGTATCTAGGGCAGCAAAGGTCTTACCCATTTCCCCATACATCTTGCTTACCTGCTTCCACTCGCCCAAGCGTTCTCCATACGGCGGGTTGCAAATCAGATACCCGTACTTTTTCTTGGTCCGGATATCGCGCATATCCATGCGTTGGAAATGGATCAGATCATCGACTCCCGCCTCAGCCGCATTAACGCGGGCGATCTTCAAAATCTCTTCATCCATATCCGTACCGATGATCTCCAGCTTTTGATCATAGCGCGCCAGATCGTGAGTCTCCGCGCGAGCCTCTCTCCAAGCGGACTTCGGGATGGTAGTCCAGCTCTCCGATACAAACTCCCGGTTCATACCTGGTGCGATATTCTGCCCGATCAATGCTGCTTCGATCGGAATGGTACCAGAGCCGCAAAACGGGTCCATGAAAACGCGATCCGGCTTCCAACGGGACAGCATGATCATTGCCGCAGCCATCGTCTCCTTGAGTGGCGCGGTACCGATCAGCTCGCGGTAGCCCCGTTTATGTAATCCCGGCCCGGATGTATCGATGGTCAGTGTCGCCACATCCTTCAGTAACGCTACCTCGATCTTGTACAACGGTCCCTGCTCATCGAACCAATCCCGCTTGTACGTCTTTTTCAGACTTTCCACGACAGCCTTTTTCACGATTGCCTGACAGTCAGGCACACTGAACAACGTAGACTTCACGGACTTGCCTTCTACCGGAAACGTAGCGTCCTCTGTGATCCAGTCCGCCCATGGCAAAGCCTTGGTCTTCTCAAATAGCTCGTCAAACGTAGTCGCTTGGAACTCCCCAATCTTTAGACGCACCCGGTCGGCAGTTCGTAACCATAAATTTGTTCGCGCAATCGCAGAAATATCCGCGGTAAATGTCACCTTGCCATTTTCCACCTGTACATCCGTGTAGCCGAGTGCTTTTACCTCTTCCGCTACCACGGATTCCAATCCAAATGTCGCCGTAGCGATTAATTCTACTTTTTGCATCCTACTTTTCTCCTGTCCGTACATATGGCTTCGGGCTACACCCTTATACTATATTACCCGATTTGAGTATAGCGTTGGTAATCTTGTCCTAAAATCAAAAAAACGCCCTTTTGTCTGAGCGTGGCGGGAAGAAGCATGATCGAAGGGTCCACTGGAAAACCTATGAAATAGAAAGTACGCATCAATAGGAGGCAGCCATGCCCGAATTACCTGAGATGGAGACTTATCGGAGACTTCTGCAGCAGCAGATCGGTGGGCTTGCGATTACCGATACCCATGTCGAACGGGAAAAGACGGTTAATCTGCCTGGGGATCAATTTGCCCAAATCGTTCGTGGCAAAAGGCTCACTCTCATCGACAGACGCGGAAAACACCTGTTGTTTCATTTGGAAAACAGCTATGTCCTGCTGCTTCACTTGATGCTGGGCGGTTTTCTCTATCTCGGTACGGCAGAGGACAAGCTGCCCCGCTCATCCCAAGTGACGCTTTCGCTTGGCAACCGCATCCTTTATTTTCATGGACTACGCCTAGGGTACCTTCATCTTTTGACAACTGAGCAAATCGATGAAAGACTCGCAGATCTAGGGCCGGAACCGCTCGCCCCTGCGTTTACCGCTGCTCATTTGGCTCAGCTGTTATCCACCAAGCGTGGGATACTCAAGACTGCCCTTGTCGATCAGCATTGGCTCGCCGGCATCGGAAATTGCTACTCCGATGAAATCTGTTTCCACGCAGGAATCCTACCGACACGACGCATCCCCGATCTGACTCCTGAAGAGGTGACTCGACTCTACCTATCCATGCAGACTGTTTTAAATGAAGCCATGCAATACGGTGGATATATGGAAACTCCACTCTACCAAGGGGACGGACTCACGGGCGGCTTCAACGCCCGCTGCCGGGTATACGACAGAGGAGGAGAGCCGTGCCTACGCTGCAGTCACGCAATCGTAGGGGACAGGCTCTCCTCCCGCAAAGTCTTTTTCTGCACCCACTGTCAGACGTAACAAATGAAATTAGACAGTTGTGTGCTCGGGCGTTTTCATTTTTTTCACCATATACACCTGCTCCGTTCCCGACGGACCGAAGCCTGCTTCCTCCAAAATCCGTAGAAGCTGTTCCTGAGCTGCTGGCAAGTTAAAGGTCGAACGGCGGCATTCCAGTTCATGTGGCGCATAAAGCTCGGTCAATGCCACACGCATGATCGTATCGGCATCGCTATGCGCTGGCTGCGCTGCACAATGACGGAGTACGATAGAAGAGACCTTTCCCTCTTCATTTACCGTCCGTTTGTACATCGCGTAACCGACAGCGTGACCTTGTTCGTCCTCGACCAGCAATGCTTCGCCGTCCCGCATGCTCTGCCACTGGTTTTGCCAAGGCGCGTCTGATTGATAAAAAGGTAACATAGAAGCCTCCCCGGCGAGAACATGCCTTACGCGATACGCTGTATTCTCTTTGACACCAAAAAGGTTCGCAGGAAGAGCGTTGGTCCTTTGCCAGAACAACAATCGGTCCAATACTTCGTAGCCCAATTGTTCATAGAGGGCAATCGCTTTGTCATTTTGGCTGACGGCTTCCAGCGTAGCATCGTCTACCCCTGCTTCTTGGTACAGCTCAAGCGTTGCTGCCATCAGCTGCCGTCCCAGCCCTTGACGACGATAAGCAGTGGCGACTCCTGTGCCGCCATTCCATGCGATTTTTCGACCATTGATGATTCGCAGTCCACTCGCTACCAAGCCGACGGGCTCCTGATCATCAAAGGCAACTACCGACAGACTGAGCACATAGCCTTCCGCTCCGAGGCGTTGAACCAACATTTCCTCTGTCATGGTAATCGGGAAAAAGTAACCTTCAAAGCCCCTATTCCAAGCTTTTGTCACTTCCGCAAATGTACAGTCACTCATCCGCTTGATGGTAATCATGGAATCACCTTCCAATCTATTTAATAAAATAATTTTAATCGACAAAAACTAAAAATTCAATCACTTTCGCTCGACAATACCCGTACCTGTCCCTCAACCTGCTGGCATGGTAAGATGGAAAAAAGTTTGTTCCTTGGAGGTTCCCATGCGCAAACAGCTCACGGTAGGCTCGTTGATTACCGGTCGCTCCATCCCTACTACTCTGCAAACAACTCCTATACATACAAAACCAGCATCGCCAGCCAATCGTACGGACAGTCGATCCGCAGCTCGTCTGCAAGGCGGACAAGCCAGCGTGCGAGTAAAACAGCGCGATCAAGTGTTTCACGTACATGCTGTCCCCCGCGAAACTCTCCTGTCAGCGGCATTGGCACAAGGATACCCTGTGGCCTACAAATGCCAGCAAGGACATTGCGGAAAGTGCACGGTGCAACTGATGGAGGGGGGCTCCTGTCTCTCGTCTCCTACGGGTCAGGAACAACAAAAACTGGGTAGCAAGCTAACCCAAGGTTACCGCCTTGCTTGTCAGAGCACGTTTCGATCTACGATACAGAAATAAAGGTGGCTATCTCATGAAATCGAATCGAATCTTATTGTTCGCTGGTGGAAGTCTGGGACAATGGGCCATTCATCATATCAAGCAAGAAGATTGGTTAGTCGGTGTTGATCGAGGGTCCTTGTTCCTCGTCCAGCATGGTTTTTCGCCTCGTCTCGCCATCGGTGACTTTGACTCCGTCAGTCCTGATGAGAAAGCAGAAATCGAGCAGCATAGCCAGTCCGTTTCCTCTTGTGACCCGATCATGAAGGATCTGACGGATACGGAAATGGCTCTCACCTGGGCATTGGAACAACAACCGGCAGAAATCGTGTTGGTAGGGGCATTAGGCTCTCGCTTCGATCATTCCTTGGCGAATGTTCATTTACTGCAAAAAGCACTGCGAGCTGATATTCCTTGCAAAATCGTTGATGAAAACAATGAGATTCGCCTGATCGACAGTGCGCTTACGGTAGAGCGGGACCATTTTTCTACTCTCTCCTTGCTTCCTTTAAGCCCGGAAGTGACTGGCATCACCCTCCATGGATTTCAATATCCACTGAAAAATGCCACGCTGCGCATCGGCGATACTCTCGGAATCAGCAATGTACTGAAGGCCGACACAGGAACGATCTCGCTGCACTCTGGTCAGTTACTCGTCATCAAGAGCAAGGATTAGGTCATTCTACTCTGCTCCATCCTTATAAAAAAGGATCGCCCGTTTATCCACGACGGACGATCCTTTTTTGCATCTAGTCAGCCTCTTCCTCTGGAACGAGCGGCAGCTGCCAATCGATTTCCTCGATGCCTTTGGAACGCAAAAACGCGTTTGTCCGCGAGAAAGGACGACTGCCAAAAAAGCCGCGATTGGCGGAAAACGGGCTAGGGTGCGGCGATTGAATGATGAAATGCTTGCTCGTATCAATGAACGAAGCTTTTTCCTGAGCATGCTTGCCCCAGAGAATGAACACCAGCGGCGTTTCCCGGTCGTTCAGGTGGGTAATAATCTGGTCGGTGAACGTTTCCCAGCCTAATCCTTTATGCGAGTTGGGAGTACCGCTGCGTACCGTCAGTACCGTGTTGAGCATCATTACTCCTTGCTTCGCCCAGTGAGTCAAATACCCGTGCTGCGGGATCGTGCAGTTCAAATCGCTTTGCAGTTCTTTGTAAATGTTTTGCAAGGAAGGCGGTGGCTTGATCCCTGGCTTCACGGAAAAGCTCAAGCCATGTGCTTGTCCTGGTCCGTGATACGGGTCTTGTCCCAAAATAACAACCTTGGCATTCTCATACCCGGTCAGATGGAGCGCTGTAAAAATGTTAAACATATCTGGATAGATAGTCTGCGTCTGATACTCTTCCTTTAACATTTGCCGCAATTTCAAGTAGTAGGGCTTCTCGAACTCGTCTGCCAATACGGGAGCCCAATCATTTTGCAAGATCGTCATGTATTCTCACCTTGTCCGATAGTTTTGCTTCTACCTTATCATAAAGGCTGCGGCAACGAGAGAGAATAGGACCTCGCTCGTCCAGTCCCATTTTTTCGATTTTTTCTAGTCTTTCTTTCCTAGTACCCTCGCTTGATAGCTGATCTGCTCGAATTTTGTCATAATATTTTCTGGGAAGATTTAGATACATAAAAGGGAAGAGGTTTACTACATGAAATGGGACATCAAATCGTTTATTGGGGGCATCGTGGTAGGTTCGGTGTTGTTCTCCGGGATCGCGATCGCAGCACCAGCTTTTCCAGATGTAACCGAAGGAACGAAAACACCGTTCACTTACTACTTTGAAGGAGTACCGAAATCGCCTTCGAGCGACGTACAGGGGATTATGTACAAAAATTCTGTATACGTTCCCATCCGCTTTGTTGCGGAAAACTTGAACAAACCCGTGATTTATGACGCAAAGTCAAAATCTATTTTCATCGGCAAGCTTCCGGTAGCCAAAATGTATTCCAAGATGGAAGCGGTGGAGCTGGTCAAAAAGAAATTCGCCGGCAGCCTGACTCCTACACACGTAGTTGAATACGATCACGACGACGAAAAAGGCCATTATGTTATTCAAGTTTATCAAACCGTCGTGAATAACTTCCAGTCTGGAGATAGCTATACAAGCACCTATGGCTGGTTTGTGGTGAATCCAAATACAGGGGAAGTTAAATCGTTGCTATAATCTCATACGTTAATAAAGGAAAGAACAGCAGCCTTAGGGGGGCAGCTGTTCTTTTTAATGTGCCACGCTGCTATTCATTCAACGGAAAATGACAAGCGACATAATGACCATCCACTTGCTGCTGCAACGGTGGAGCCGCCTCGCGACACAAGTCCTGGACATACCGACAGCGGGTGTGGAAATGACATCCTGTCGGTGGATTCGCCGGGTTCGGTAAATCTCCTTGCAAGACTATCCGTTCTTTTCGCTGTGTCGGGTCTGGGATCGGCACAGCCGATAGCAAGGCCTCCGTGTAAGGGTGCATCGGTCTGGCAAAAAGCTCGTCGCGTTCAGCGAGCTCCACGATTTTGCCCAGATACATAACAGCGATCCGGTCACTGATGTGCTTGACGGCAGGAAGCCCATGCGAAATAAAAATGTACGTAAGCTGCAGCTCCTTTTGCAGCTTTTTCAGCAAATTCAAGATCTGCGATTGAATAGAAACATCCAGTGCAGAGACAGCTTCATCGCATACGATCAAGCTGGGGTGTAGCGCGAGTGCCCGGGCGATCCCGATGCGCTGCCGTTGGCCACCGCTGAATTCGTGGGGATGGCGGCTCAGATGATGGGCACCCAGACCGACCAGCTCCAACAATTCCACCACTTTATTCCTGATTTCCCCTCCCCGTCCCAAGCCGTGCACGCGAAGTGGCTCCGCTATGATATCTTCTACGCGCATGCGAGGATTTAGCGAGGAATAGGGGTCCTGGAAGATCATCTGCATGTTCCTGCGAATCGCTTTTTCTTCCTCTTTACCGAGCCCCGTCAAGTGCTTGCCCTCGAACCAGATCTCCCCTTCAGTCGGCTCCAGCAGCTGGAGAATCATTTGGCCCGTCGTCGATTTACCACACCCCGACTCGCCTACAATCCCCAGTGTTTCCCCTCGAAATACCGTAAAGTCTACGCCATCTACCGCCCGTACGTGGCCCATCTTTTTGGAAAACATGCCTTGCTTGTACGGAAAGTGTTTTTTCAGCCCTTTTACCTCGAGCAACGCTTCCTGCGCCTGATTCATGGTGCATTCCCTCCTTACGCATATAAGCAGCGTGCCAGATGGTCTTGGTCCACCTCGACAAGCGACGGCTTCTTGGATTGACACTGCTCTGTTGCAATCGGACAACGGGGGTGGAACGCACAGCCAGCTGGCATATCCAGTGGATTCGGAACAGCACCGGGTATGGACCCCAGCTCTTCTCGCTGTTCATCGAGCTTGGGCAACGAGCCAAGCAGACCTTTTGTATAAGGATGCTTCGGGCGAGCGAAAAGTTCAAAGACGTTAGCCTGCTCCACCACCTCACCGGCATACATGACGATGACTCGATCCGCCATCTCCGCAACGACCCCGAGATCGTGAGTAATCAGGATGACTCCCGTATCGTACTCCTCATTCAATTTCTTCAACAGCTCTAGGATTTGCGCCTGAATGGTTACATCGAGTGCCGTCGTCGGCTCGTCCGCAATCAGCAGAGCTGGATTACATCCCAAGGCCATTGCGATCATTACGCGTTGGCGCATCCCCCCTGAGAGCTGATGCGGAAAATAATCGATCACTTTATCTGCTCGCGGGATCCCCACTGTATCTAGCATCTCGATGCTTTTTGCACGTGCCTGCTGCTTGTCCATGCTTTGATGCTGACGAAACACTTCACTCAGCTGGTTGCCGACCGTGAAAACCGGGTTCAGCGAGGTCATCGGCTCTTGGAAGATCATCGATAATTTGTTGCCGCGCAGTTTGCGAAGCTCTTTTTTGTTTAACGCGAGCAGATTTTGTCCCTCCAGCAGGATTTCCCCGCCAACCACTTGTCCGGGCGGAGCCACCAAACCCATGATGGAGAGGGAGGTAACGCTTTTGCCGCAGCCCGACTCACCTACGATGGCCAGCGTCTCTCCTTTGGCAACGGAAAAGGAGATTCCATTTACGGAAGGAACCACTCCGTCTTCCGTTTTGAAATGTGTTTGCAGGTTCCTAACTTCCAGTAATTTCGTTTCCATCTGACCACCCCCCTTACTTTCTTGCCTTCATCCGCGGGTCCAGCACATCGCGCAGCCAATCCCCGAGGAACATGATTCCGAGTACGGTAATCGTGATCGCAATCCCAGGAAACGTAGCGACCCACCAGCTCGTAGCCAGGTACTGTCTTCCGTCGCTGAGCATGCCTCCCCACGATACGGCTGGCGGCTGGATTCCAAGACCAAGAAAGCTCAGGGATGCTTCTGCGATGATGGTTGTTGCTACACTCAATGTGGAAACCACGATAAAAGAAGAAATGACGTTGGGCAGGATGTGTGTCAGGATGATTCTCCGGTGACTCGCCCCAACGGTCCGTGCCGCTTTGACGTAGTCCCGTTCCTTTACCCCCAATACCTCACTGCGAATGATCCGCGCATATTTCACCCAGTTGGTAAAACCTAAAACGAGGATCAACGTCATAAGACTCGGACCTAAGACTGCCAGAATAACCAGCATGAACAAAATATTGGGGATCGCCAGAAAAGCGTCGACCGTACGCATGATAATGCTGTCGATCCATCCCCCGTAATAACCGGATACTAAGCCGAGAATGACCCCAATCGCTCCGGCCAAAATCACCGCACAGATACCGACCATGAGCGATACTTGTGAGCCGTATATGATCCGACTCAAGACATCCCTACCTAGGTTGTCCGTTCCCAGTGGGTTGACAGAGGAACCACCCTCCATCCACATGGGCGGCTTCAGACGTTTGGCCGCCTGCGTTTTGGCCGGGTCATGCGGGGCAATTACTCCCGCGAAGAGAGACATAAACACGACAGCAACGACGATAATCAACCCGATCGTACCGGTTTTGCTTTTGAACAGCATGCGGGCAAATCGTCCAAACTGACCGGTTTGCTGTACCGGCTTGCCTATGCTCTGTAGTTGCGGCGTTTGTGTTTCCAAGGATGCAGACACATGGCTCACCTCCGATTAGTTGTACTTGATACGCGGGTCCAGGACACGATACAGAATATCCGCGAGCAGATTACTGATGATGACGAGGAATGCCACGACAAAAACAGCTGCCTGTACAATGGCCATATCGCGCGTATTGACGGCCTGAATAATCAACTGCCCCATTCCCGGCCAGGAGAAGATCGTCTCGGTAATCAACGTTCCCCCGATCAATGTCGAAGTCTGCAACGCCATGATCGTCACGACCGGAATCATCGAGTTTCGCAACGCATGCTTGTACACCACAATGGTTTCAAGCAGGCCTTTGCTGCGAGCCGTGCGGATGTAATCCTGGTTCAAAATCTCCAGCATGCTAGAGCGGATCAGGCGAGTCATCTCAGCTGCGATCCCCGTCCCCAACGTAAATGCAGGCAAGACCAGGTGCGCCACGGTGCCGCGCCCTGATACCGGTAAGACCTTTAGCTCCACCGCAAACAACAAAATGAGCATAATCCCCAGCCAAAAATGTGGCATCGCTTTTCCTAAGACGGAGCTTCCTGAAAAGAGGACATCGAGGAAAGAATTACGCTTAGTTGCAGAGAGAATACCTAGAGGGATGGAAATGACGGTTGCCACGAGCATAGCGGCAAACGCTAATTCAAATGTCGCGGGTAGCCTCTCCATCACGATTGGCAAGGCAGGCATATCGTAGCGAAACGAATTCCCAAAGTCACCTTGGAGCAAGTGTCCGATGAAGGTGAAGTATTGGACGTACAAAGGCTGATCCAGTCCGAGCGCAGCAATCAAAATTCTCCGGTCCTCGTCTGTTGCCGTATCAGACAGCATCAGGGAGACAGGATCTCCTGTACAGTAAACGAGCACGAACACAATCACTGAGATCAAAAAAAGGACAGGGATGATCTGGAGCAAAGATTTCAGCAAGTACTGCCTCATGGTGTCACCTCCGAATGAGTCTTTTTAGACAGGAGGAGGTCTCAGCTTGAAGAGACCTCCTCCTGGGTACTTTCCTAGTTTTCTTCCCCTATTTCTTGGTGACCTCATCTGCGAACAGCATTTCGTCCAGTCGAGGTTCGAAATTGATTTTGTCGCTTACACCGAAGTTCGCATTCATTTGGTACATGTAAATTTGTGGACGCTCTTCTGCGATGATATTTTGAACCTTCACATACTGTTTCGCACGCTCTTCACGGTTCATGTTCTTTTCCGCTTCCTTCAGCAGCGTGTCTACCTCCGGATTGCTGTAATCCGACTCCCCTTTGGCACGCTCGGTCGTCAGACGGTCAAACGCCAGGGAAGCATCAAACATGGAGTTTGCGTAGGAAATCATGAATACTTCACCAAATTTTTTCGCTTTGTACGTCTCGTTGAACTTGCTCCATTCCAACAGATCCAGCTTGGCGCGAATTCCGACTTCTGCCAGCATCGCTTGAATCAGCTCGGCAGTTTCCTTGTCTTTTAAATAACGACCGCTAGTAGCACTGAAGGTAATGTCCACACCATTGGCGTATCCGGCTTCTGCCAGGAGTTGTTTGGCACGTTCGGGATCGTAGAGCGATTTGCCGTACAGCTCTGGATCGGCCCCAAAGTTTCCTGCCGTCACGCGAGTACGTGTAGGAGTACCGCCACCCGCCAAAATGCTGTCCACGATCGCTTTTTCGTCAATGGCAAGGTCGATCGCTTCACGCACTTTCGGATTTTCTGTGACCGTTCCCGGTGTCGTACGCAAAGACAGCTGCATGACGCGCTGAGTCGGGCCCGTCATCGCGTGCGTTCCTTCGTTGCTCTCGACCCGCTCCATGTCGCTCGGCGGAATGTTTACGGCGATGTCTAC
This sequence comes from Brevibacillus choshinensis, assembly GCF_001420695.1. Classification (NCBI taxonomy): domain Bacteria; kingdom Bacillati; phylum Bacillota; class Bacilli; order Caryophanales; family Paenibacillaceae; genus Brevibacillus; species Brevibacillus choshinensis. The sequence goes on from NZ_LJJB01000010.1 coordinate 1,511,213, forward strand.
TCCACCTGTCAACAGTTCAGCCACACGAGTCGCATCCTCAGGAATGGATCTGAAAACGAGCTTGTCCCACTTAGGCTTGTCGCCGAAATACTGATCGTTTTTCACCAGGATCAGACGATCGTCACGCTTCCATTCTTGGAATTTATACGGCCCCGTACCGACTGGATTCTTGAGGAATTCATCCCAGCCCTTTTCCTTGATGTACTTGGAAGGAAGCATGCTGGAACCGAGGCGGGAGAGCCTGTTTAGCAACACTGGCTCTGATTCGTTCGTAATGATCTCGATTGTGTGCGGGTCAATGACCTTCACTTCTTTAATTTGCTTATAATTCCCGTACTCCAAAAGCTTTTGATCTTTGGCGATCCGCTCCAGCGTAAACTTCACGTCTTCTGCGGTAAATGGGTCTCCATTGTGAAAGGTTACGCCTTCGCGCAGCTTGAAGCGCCAGGTCTTATCGTTGACGATCTCCCACGAGGTGGCCAGATCAGGCTGAACCTTTTGATTTTTATCCTTCTTCACCAGATAGTTGAACATGTTGACATGGACTGCTTCTGTCGATGTATTGTTGTGATCGTGAATATCGAAGCTGACGACGTCACTTCCGCTAGCAAACGTAAGGACTTTCTCACCCGTATCACTCGCTGCAGGAGTAGTCGTGCCTTGGGCAGTTTGCTCCTGCTTTGGTGCCGTCGTTGTCGACGATTGGCTGCTGCAACCAACCATTGCTGTAGACAATGCAAGAATGGCGGCAAGACCAATTCCAGCTAAACGCTTTTTCATGTTGTTCGCCCCCTAAGCTTTTTATGTTTCTCTTTTCTTTCCGCTCTTGAATCCTTCATTCTTTCATTTGCCTAGGTAGTTCAAGGCTAGCGCGGAAAGCATGGCGATGCCGACTGGAAGGGCATCCTCATCAATATCGAACATCGGGTGATGCAGAGGATACTGCGTTTGTTTCTCCGGATTGCCAACACCCAGACGGAAAAATACTCCCGGAACGTGCTCGGTGTAGTACGAAAAATCCTCACCACCCATAGACGGTGTCACCAGCTGGTATTTTCCCTCACCTAGAACTTCATCGGACGTCGCCAGCAACCGGTCTACCATTTGATCGTCATTGACGATGGATGGATAGCCGAAATGGTAGTCGAACTCGTATGTAGCTCCTAGCGCCATCGTCACTCCCTGGACAACCGCTTCAATCTTACCGGGCATTTGTTCTCGCAGGGCTGGATTCAGTGTCCGGACGGTTCCCAGCAGCTCGACCTCAGGCGCAATGACATTGCTCGCGCTGCCCCCCTGGATTTTGCCGATGGTGATGACGATCGGATCGAGTGGATTCACTTGGCGGCTAGCGATATGCTGCAGAGCTGAAAGGACTTCTGCCGTAACCGCAACGGAATCGATCGCTTGGTGAGGATGAGCAGCATGACCACCTCGCCCGATAATGTTGATACGAATTCGGTCAGCTGCGGCACAGCTTACACCGCGGACAGCAGAAATCTGTCCAGTCGGCATTCCGGGAAAAACGTGAAGTCCCGCCATCGCCTCGATGTTATACGCTGACAAAAGCCCATCCTTGATCATCTCGTTTGCTCCGCCAAGCCCCTCTTCCGCTGGCTGGAAAACAAACGCGATGTTGCCTTTTTCAGGACGTACCTGCTGGGAAAGAAACTGAGCTGCCCCCATCAAGATACTGGTATGCGCATCATGTCCACAGGCGTGCATCTTGCCCGGCACAGTAGAGCGATAGGCGGCTTCCTTTTGATCCTGAATAGGTAATGCGTCCATATCCGCGCGAAGTCCGATTGTTGGTCCGGGCTGTCGACCTCGCAATAGGCCAACGACTCCCGTACGCCCCACACCGCGCCTCACTTCAAGACCCAAACGTTCCAAATGTTTGGCCACGAGCTCCGACGTGCGCAGTTCCTCAAAGCCGAGCTCCGGGTGTTGGTGAAAGTCACGTCGCCACGCGGTTACTTCCTCTTTGAGCGAGCTTGCTTTGGCAAGAATTTCGGAGCTACGGTACAAAACAGGGATATGGTCCATATTTTTATGCCTCCTTGGCGAACTCTTCGAATATGGCGGCCATGTGCTTGATTCCTTGAATATAGTCTTCGATGATGACATTCTCGTTTGGAGCATGGTTATTCGATGCGAAATTGCCCACGCCCACCGACACAGCAGGGATACCCAAATCCTGGCAGAGTATGTACATCGGGCCTGTCCCGGGAGACATCGGCATAATCGTCGGCTCCATGCCATAGATGTCTTTCACCGTATTTACCACCGCGCGAGTCAATGGATTGTTGAAAGGTGTGCGGGCTGGATGCTCCAGCGTATAGCCCTCCATTTCGATATCCGAAAACCCGTGCTCGTCCAAATGTTTTCGCAGCAAAGTGAAGATTTCATGTGGGTCTTGGTCTGGTACCAGACGGAAGTCCAGTTTGACTCTTGCTTCTGCAGGCAAAACCGTCTTGGATCCGGTGCCGGTATAACCTGAAACCAGGCCGCACACGGTACACGTCGGTTGAAAGATCAGTTTTTCTTTGAGGGGAATCCCTGTCAAGTCAAGCAAGAACGACTTCAACCCCAGCTGTTCCAATGTGCTTTCCTCGTTGTAGATCATCTGGTCGATCATGGCAGCATCGTCTTCATTTAATGTCGCTACCTTGTCGTAAAATCCTTTGATTTGAATCTTCTCATCCGGTGTTTTCAATGTATTTAGTGCCCAAAGCAATCTCCAGGCAGGATTCTCGATAATCGCCGCATTGGCAGAATGCAGGTCTGTGTTGGCGCCCTTACATACCAGCTCCACATAACACATTCCTTTTACCCCAAGGCTAACCTGCGGGCGACCGTCCGCATTTTTATAGCCAAACTCCCAGATACAGCCGTCAGCCTGGATGACATCACGGTACTTTTCCACAAACTCTTCCAAGTGAACACTGCCGATCTCTTCTTCCCCTTCTACGATGAACTTGACGCGAGTAGGCAGCTTTCCTCTTACTTGTGTATAAGCATGAACGGCGGCAAGTCGGGCCATGAGATTTCCTTTGTTGTCCGCCACACCACGGGCGTACATGCGGCCATCGCGGATTTCTGCTCCAAAGGGAGGTGACTCCCACAGATCGAGTGGATCTTCCGGTTGCACATCATAATGATTGTAAAAGGACAGGATCTTCTCGCTCTCCCCGGAAAACTCCCCGTAAACTACTGGAAAGCCGGACGTTTCTAGTTGTTTTGACTCCCCACCGATCTGACTGATAAACTGCTCGACCATATTGGCTGTCTCTTTCATGCCGCGGTTTTGTGCTGCGACACTCGGTTGTTGGCAAATCTCCTGAAGCCAGCGAATATAAGTCTCCCTATTCTCTTCGATGAATGCATACACGTCCTGCACAGAAGTCAACTCCCTTAACAGAAATATTCGTTTATCCTTCACTTAATAGATAAACTATAAAATACGAAAAATAGAGTGTCAACTTCAAATATTCTAAATTTTAAAGTAATATTTTTAGTCGTTTTGCAGGTTTTATTTCGTTTGTGAAGAAACGGTTTTTAAAATATTGGCGAAAATTACGTAATTCATTCTCATTTCACAAGCACAGGAGGAAAATAGCGATGGATGAACATGTGGATGACCTTGTGGAAGAACTGTATCCCTCCCTACAGGAATGGCGCCGTGATTTTCACAAGTACGCCGAGTCAGGGTGGGTGGAATTCCGCACCGCTAGTATCGTGGCCAGCAAGCTCGCTTCATGGGGGTACGAGGTGAAAGCAGGAAGAGAGGTAATCGCCGCGGATGCACGGATGGGAGTACCTCCCCAAGCCTTTCTCAAAGAGCAAGAACAAAGAGCTCTTTCTCAAGGGGCGGTCGCAGAATGGCTCCCGTATTTGTCAGGTGGATTTACTGGCGTGGTCGGCATTCTGGACTCTGGCAGATCTGGCCCCACCGTCGCATTTCGTGTAGACATGGATGCTCTCGATCTGCAGGAATCACATGAATCTGATCATCTGCCCGTTGCAGGGGAGTTTGTCTCCATCAATGACAAGATGATGCATGCATGTGGTCACGATGCCCATACTTCCATCGGGTTGGGATTAGCCTATGTCCTGAGCCAATGCAAGGATGGACTCTACGGACGCGTAAAGCTGATCTTTCAGCCCGCTGAGGAAGGCGTTCGCGGTGCAAAAGCGATGGTAGAGGCGGGGGTTGCCGATGATGTCGACCTTTTATTCGCCTGCCATGTCGGTACCGGCGTCCCTCTGCGAGAGGTAGTATGCGGAACGTACGGCTACCTGGCGACCACCAAAATGGACGTGGTCTATACAGGTATCGCTGCACACGCAGGCGGCAGTCCGGAAGAAGGACGAAACGCACTACTTGCTGCCGCATCTGCCGTCATGAATCTCCACTCCATCCCCCGTCATAGCGAAGGCAACTCTCGGATCAACGTCGGTGTGCTGGAAGCCGGAAGCGGTCGAAACATTATTCCCAATCACGCCTCGTTCAAGCTGGAAACACGGGGCGACACCAGTGAAGTGAATGAGTACATACTGGCCCGCGCTATCGACATCATCCATGGCTCTGTTCAGATGTATGGTGTGGAGTCAAAAATCGATATCGTCGGCAAAGCAGGCAGCAGCGACCCTAGTCCGGAGCTGCTCCCCTACATCCGAGCGCAGGCAGGCAGGGTGAAGGACGTGGAATCCATTGTGGATACTACCTCCGCAGGCGGCTCAGAGGATGCCACCTACTTGATGGAGCGAGTGAAGCAACATGGCGGTCTGGCCTCTTACCTCTTATTTGGTACTACGCTTGCTGCTGGCCATCATAACGAAAAATTCGATATCGAGGAAGAAACGATGAAAATCGCGGTAAAAACGCTGGCTTTATGTGCATTGAATGCTCACGAAGTATCTATACCTGAGCCCACCGCCCAACATACCTAACAGGAGGAATGTCAGCATGTCCGAATTGCTCCATTTTTTGAAGGAAAATCAAGCGAGTATCTTAGCCGATGTGGAACGAGTCGTCAAAGCCGAATCTCCTACGCAAGACAAGCAAGCTGTTGACCACTGTGGAGAGGTGTTTCAATCACTTTTTGCGGAACATTTGGGCATCACCGCCGAAGTGATCCCTATGGAAATCACAGGAAACCATCTGCGTTTTACATATGGGGAGGGAGACGAGCAAATTCTCATTCTTGGCCATATGGACACCGTATGGGACATTGGCAGACTCTCCTATCGAGTAGAAGGTAACAAAGCGTATGGACCAGGCATCTTGGACATGAAAAGCGGCATCATCCAGGCGATTTGGGCGGTAAAAGCATGCAAAGAGCTAGGGATTGCTCTGCAGAAAAAAGTCGTCTTCCTCTGCACGAGTGACGAAGAGACAGGCAGCGCAAGCTCTCGAACCTACATTGAACAGGAAGCCCTGAAAAGCTCTGTCGTCCTCGTTGTTGAGCCGGCCGTTGCAAATACGGGGGCATTAAAGACCTCGCGCAAAGGGGTCGGGCACTTTAGCATGACCATCAAAGGAAAAGCCTCCCACGCGGGCAATCACCACGAGGAAGGCATCAGCGCTGTTGAAGAAATGGCTCACCAGATCCTGTATCTGCAAAGCTTGACCGATTACAGCAAAGGCACAACGATTAATGTCGGCATTGCCAGTGGCGGAAACCGCTCCAATGTCGTGGCAGAAAATGCCCATCTCGAGATTGACGTGCGTATCAACCGTCTGTCCGAAGCCGAAAGAATAAGCTCTCTCATCACCAACGCAGCTCCTCATCTCGAAGGAACTACCCTTCACGTTACCGGCGATGTGAACCGTCCACCCATGGAACGTACCGATCAGACGGAAAAGCTATTCCACCTCGCTACAGCTTGCGGGGATGAGTTGGGGATGGCCCTCTCCGAAGCTCATGTCGGTGGCGGAAGTGATGGAAATTTTACAGCCGCCTTGGGAATTCCTACGCTCGATGGTCTTGGTGCAATGGGTGATGGCCCCCACGCTGAGTACGAGCACATCCTGATTGACCAGCTTTCGGTGCGAGCTGCTCTGTTAGCCAGCCTGATGACGCGAATGTAACAAAATAAGAAAAACGCGGGAAGTCGAAGTGCTCCCGCGTCCTTTTTTTGTACTAGGTCAGACTGTAGTGGAAGAGAGGAAAAAGGAGAAAACGCTCCAGCTTCTTGGGTCCCGTGCTGAGGGGTCATCCCTGTACAGCTCCAAGGAAAAAGCGAAACCGCGTCCAAAGTAGCCGATTCATGGTGAATCTCAGAGGTGGACGCGTAAGACCGTGTTTCCCTTTTTCCATTCCGCTTCGGCTGGTGCCCCAAAGATCTTCGCTTTTTCTCCTTTTTCCTCGGCCAACCTTGAATCTCCCCCTGCCTTCTCCTGGGAGCTTTCACAAAGTTTTGGTACGTACCTTGAATCTTTTGCAAATACAGGTTGCTAGAAACTACAAAAGCTCGCAGGAGAAGCATGTTTCCAGGCGGAGCGACTGTGGAGTCCCACTCAGCGCAGAGCGGGCAGTCAACACTCCCTTGCAGGACGTAGCCTGGAGCGAAGAATGGAAACAGGCTTCCCCCCCAACAGCTACTTTTTGCCTATTCCATTCCATACTTCTCTAGCTTGCGATACAGCGTGGACAAACTGATCTGCAGCTCATTTGCGATGACGGCCTTATCCTGAGCGTACGCACGATCTGTAAAATAACGATGTAACACAGAGCGCTCGTAGTCCGCCAGCAATTGTTCCAGACTGTGCACCTGATTCTCTGTACGTTCTCCCTCTCCAGGAGAAAGCAAGTATTCCGGTACATCCTCGATCCCGATCTCGTCGCCTTCTGCCATGTTCACCATGTACTCCACCGCATTTTCCAGCTGGCGTATATTTCCCGGCCAATCGTATTCGATAAGTCGTTGCGCTAGATCAGCATCAAGCTGGCACCGACTTTTTTGCAGCAAAGTCGAAAATCGGTACAAAAAGTGATGAAGGTACAAAGGGATATCCTCTCGCCGGTCTCGCAACGGACGTAGTCGCAGCGGAATGACATTGAGTCGGTAATACAGGTCTTCGCGGAAGGTCCCTTCCCGTACCATCTGTTCCAAATCCCGATGGGTCGCCGCAATGACACGTACATCTATGCCAATCGTTTTGACCCCACCTACGCGATCGACCGTCTTTTCCTGCAAGACTCGCAGAAGCTTGGGTTGGAGAGCCAACGGAATGTCGCCGACTTCATCGAGGAAAATCGTACCTTTATGTGCCAGCTCGAATTTTCCCGGCTTGCCCTCTCGTCTTGATCCGGTGAAGGCTCCCCCTTCATACCCGAACAGCTCGCTTTCCAGCAGATTCTCCGGGATTGCTGCACAGTTGATCGCCACGAATGGATAGCGGCTCCTGGTACTCTCGCTATGAATCGCTCTCGCTAGCAGCTCCTTGCCCGTCCCGCTTTCCCCGCGAACCAGCACCGTTGAAATGCTGTTTGTCACTTTCCTAGCTTTGGCGATCACATCCCGCAGTCCAGTCTCTGCCCCGATCAGCTGCGCAAAATAAACCGGATTGACAGATGCGTCGGGCTTTTCTTCCTGAATGTGACAGCTCTTTTCCAGCTCAGCATCCAACTCCAGCAGCTTGTGCTCGATCAGTGAACTGATATGCTGCAAAAAGGGCATCCACTTTTCTGAATGGTGCAGCATCTTTTCCTTTTGCTCGGTGGAAAACCCGATGATTCCGATGACCCCCACCGTCTTTTCCCGCTTGTGCACGGGAAACCCGATGGTCCCCAGCTCCCGGCATTGCAATAAAAACTTGCAGTTCATGCACTGCGAGTCGTTTTTTTTCATGTCGAAAATCATACCCGGTTGCCCGGTCTGCAAAATCATCCGAAAGAACGAACCCTCCGGTGCAGGTAATCCAATAAGTTCTTGATAGTAGCCCGTTCCACTCACACGGATGCCTTGCTCATCCAGTATGGTGACATCCAGCCCCAACACCTTCGAAATATTGTCTGCGTATGATTGAATGAATTCCTCTATGCGGGAAAATTCGGTCATGTTGGTCCTCCTGCATTACGTTCCTCAGTCCTTATTCACTGATGCTACCAGTAGTTGGGACAATGCCTGCTCCAAGTCCCCGATGATATCCTTTGCGTCTTCCAAGCCAGTAGAGAGTCGAATCAGACCATCTGTGATGTTAAATTTGACCCGTTCCTCAGCAGGAATGGAAAAGTGGGTCATCGAGGCAGGATGCTGCACCAGTGTTTCCGGATCTCCTAGACTAAACGATATCATAGCGAGGCGCAGCGCGTTAATGAAAGATTTGGCTGCCTCGTATCCGCCTTTGACCTCGAACGAAACGATTCCCCCCATGCCCTCCATTTGCCGTTTGGCGAGCTCATGCTGCGGATGTGAAGGGAGCCCTGGATAATACACCTTTTCGATGGCAGGATGCTCATCCAAGAACAGCGCAACTGCTTCTGCATTATGGCAGTGCTGCCGGACGCGCAAGCCCAGAGTCTTGAGTCCACGCAGGATCAGAAAGGCGTCCCATGCGTTCAGATTTTGGCCGAGATCACCCATGATGTGCTTGCGCATAAACTGGATGGCTTCCTGCTTCCCTACGATAAACCCGGCAATTACGTCTCCGTGTCCATTCAAGTATTTGGTAGCGCTGTGGACGACTACATCTGCCCCCAGCTCGAGTGGACGCTGCAAATACGGCGTCATAAAGGTGTTGTCTACGATCACAGTGATTCCTCGTGCATGCGCCAAGCGCGACAAAGCTGGGATATCCAGCACAGTCAGACAAGGATTCGATGGTGTCTCGATGTACAGCACCTTGGTTTGGGGCAAAAATGCTCGTTCCACCGCATCCAAATCCGTACAATCCACAAAATCAGCAGAAATGCCGTAGCGAGGAGCCAGTGAAGTGAGAAACTTGTGACTTCCTCCGTAGACATCACGCGTACATACGACATGGTCTCCTAGTTTGAGATAGGCGAGCAATGCTCCTGAGATGGCAGCCATTCCACTGCTTACTCCCAATGCAGCCTCTCCATTCTCCAATGAAGCAATTTTGGTCTCTAATGTCGCGATCGTCGGGTTGCCGTAGCGTCCGTAATAGGTTCCTTCCCGTTCGCCAGCTACGCAAGCAGCCGCTGCATCTGCATCAGGAAAAGCGTAAGCGACTGCGGGAACGACAGCCGAAACGACTGCTCCTGTTTTCTGACATGGCTCTTGTGCTGTATGAATGATGGCAGTATCCATTGCCCATTTGGTGGTTGTCATCTTTTTGTCTCTCCTTTTTTTCTATCTAGTATGCTTCTGGTATAGCAAGGAACGTGCCAAAGACAAAAAATCGCATGGAAACGCCATTTCTTTACAGCCCTGCTTCTCATTTTTCGCAAAGCTGCAAATCTAATTTATTCTTCACAAGAAAAAAGCCGTCAGTTCAACCAACGACTTTTCTCATTATTGCATTCTTGTTTTGCAAAAATGGAAACCACTCCTTATACAAGAGAGCCTCCACCACTTTTTCTGTACTTCAAAATCCCTTCCGCAGCGCGGTAAGAGAGTGCGCCCATCGTTCCAGTAGGATTATAACCACTGTTATGCGCGAAGGCAGACGCTCCCACGACAAACACATTCTCCGCATCCCACATTTGCAGGTAGTTGTTAACGGCTGATGTTTCCGGCGAAGCGCCCATAATCACGCCACCCGTATTATGTGTGGATTGGTATGGGGTAATATCGTAAGGTCCCAGCTTCTTATTGATTTCAATTTTGCTGCTGGCACCCATTTCCTTGACGATTTCCCCACACTTGTCCGCACAATAAGCGGCCAGCTGTCGATCCTGCTCCTCAAAATCATAGGTAATGCGCATAAGAGGATCTCCATATACGTCCTTGTAAGTCGGGTCCAAATCCAGGAAGTGGTGCTTAAACGGCATGGATGCCCCTTGTGCCCCTACCGACAAAAACCGGTTCGCATACTTGATCGATGCTGCCTTAAAATCTTTCCCCCAGCTAGGCGTACCCTCGGGAACTTTGTTGTTGGCGATCGGACGCAGACCCAACTGCGAAAGGCTGATATTCGCGCCATGGATGAAATTTAGATCTTTGTGATCAAAGTTGTCTCCGTTGTAATCGTCCAAGCACATAGCTAGAGAGCCTGCCCCAGCATACAGATTGAATTCCTTGTCATCGAAAAAGCCAACTGCTCCTCCTCGGATGACCTGATAAGCATAATTCTTTCCAATGACACCTTTGCCCGTTGTCGGATCGTACGGACGCCCTAGCTTGGACATGAGCAGCAGTCTTACATTGTTGAAAACATAGCTGGTCAACACAACGATATCTGCTGGCTGTTCGATTTCTTCACCTGTCGTGATATCGGTATACATGACACCTGTCGCCTTTTTCCCATTATGTAAAACGCGTCGAACCTGCGAGTGTGTACGGATCTCAAATTTCCCGGTCTTTTTCGCAACAGGGATGACGGTAACGACCGGATCCGCTTTAGCACCGTATTCACATCCAAACCGCTCACAGTAACCACAATACTGACAAGCTGCCCGGGAGACACCGTCCGGATTGGTGTATGCTTCCGAAAGATTAGCCGATGGCATCATGTAAGGATGTAGGTTCTTCTTTTTGGAAGCCTCTTGGAACATCTTCATACTAGGCGTCATCTTCATCGGCGGTGTTGGATACGGCTGTGAACGCTTGCCTCCCAATGGATTCTCCTCACCAGAAATTCCTGCCATCCGCTCAAATTTGTCGAAGTACGGCTCTAATTGATCGTACGTGATGCCCCAATCCTGAATCGTCATGCCGTCCGGTATTTTCTTTTCTCCATACCGCTCGATGGTCTTGCTGCGGATTTCAAAGTCATACGGTAAGAATCGAAAGGTTTGTCCATTCCAGTGAACACCGGAGCCGCCCAAGCCCGTCCCGAGCAAAAAGGATCCATAAGATCGCATAGGGAGCGCACGCACGCTGTTCTTACTGCGGAAGGTAATCGTTTCTTTAGACAAATCCTGCATCATTTCATAGCGCAAGGCATAACGCAGCTCATCGTGCACCATAAAGTAATCTTCCGTTTTTCTTTCCTTGCCTCGCTCTAATCCGACAACAGTCAAGCCTTGCTTGGTCAACTCAGAGGCAATGACTCCTCCGCCCCAGCCAACCCCTACGATGACCACGTCGACTTTCGGTAATTTTTTGGCCATGTCTTTTAGTCCCCCTTAATGTTGATGATCCCGCAAGCTTAAAGGGGCCATCTTCACGAACTTGTCCTGTTCGATGACTTGGGTATAAGCCATCTGATTACCTGGGTAATTTCGCATCTTCCAGCCATCCATGTTTTTGTTTCCTCCGTACAGCGGATCGGAGTAGACACCTTCAAGCGTGCTAGCACGCAGCATTTTGAAAAAGGCACTGGCAGAAATGGTGGTCAATTTCACTTCGTCCGACTCAAATGCCTTTAACACAGCATCCTGCTGTTCAGGGGGCAATTCATAAAATCTTTTTTTCTGTGTGCTTGTGCTGTAATTGTTCATTTCCTGAATTCCAATATCAAAAATTTCCCGGCGCTTCAGCCTGCCTTGATAGCCTTGGGTCACCTCACCTGGATAAAAAGGACCTTGCATGTAATCGCGGGAGTTGAATCCCCAGTCCCCTGCCAATTGGTGGTCGATGAAATAAGCTGCTCCGAGTGCCTTTGCTCCTGGTCCGATTTCGTCCTCAGGGAAAATTCGCTCGCAGGCAGCATCGACAACCTTGAACTGTTCGGGAGTGAAGTACATTAATGCCTGGTTGAAATCGGCTGCTGGAGCAGGTGTCGCTCCTGGTTGCGTCGGGGCTGGTGCTGGAGTTTTTTTGATCAAGCTGCCTGCTACTCCACCAACAACCAGACCTCCTATCACGAGTCCGGAATTTTTCAGAAAGTTCCTCCGTGATACCGGTTGATCATTACCATTGTTCGTTTGTGCCAACACTACCACCTCCTGATGTCTCTATTCACCTGTTTGTGCATCTTTTCGACAAGATAAACCAATTCTTGCTATATTTTTTCCAACAACCTCCTCAAATACTCAAGGAAGTGTCAGAGCAGGATAAAAGTATGCAAAAAGTATGTAGGAGGGATCGACATGAAACGCTTCGGAAAATGGATGGGTACCGGGGGATTGGGTATCGTTCTCCTTCTAACCGCTTGTAATTATCAGGCTGCGCCACAGCGGCACCCCGCTCGGACACAATCCATGCAACATGCACCGGGGGATATCGTCATTCCTAGCGTAGACAGAGAAAAAAAAGTGACCACGAACGCACACGGGACGACTTCTAACGGAATGGGCACGAATGTCTACAGCAGCATCGGTAGCTCCCACCTCCATAGTGACGGTCCTTCCACTAAGCTCGAAGCTCAATTGAATGCAGCTGGCGTTCATGGCATTCAGGCACTGGTTCTCAAAGATGCTGTTGTCATCTGCCCCGCTACGACAAGAAGCCAATCGGTCAACCAAATGGATCCGATGCAATCCCATCTCCTCAGCAATTTCACGGGTAGTTCAGCCCGTGGGAATGAGCATACAACACCAGGAACAGCTGGTACACGGGGGCGAAGTGATCTCAACACGACTTTGACACAAGCTCGTGCTCACATTCAAAAGCTGTATGGTAAGAATACCCGTGTACTGACTGTCACTTCTAAACCAGGAATCGATGCATTCGAGCAGGTGAAAAACCACATGCGCGAAACCGGGCAAGGTGCGAATGCGCCAGCGATTCAAAAACTCATGCGCGAAGCGAAATGATAGTCGTTTCCATACAAAAAGGGACAAGCATCGCGCTTGTCCCTTAGTTTCTTGTAAAAGCCATGATTTTTCTCACTGTTTCCTTTGGATGTGTCACCATCAACAAATGAAGGGCCCCCGGAATCGAATGAATCTCAGCTTGTGTTACGATTCGTTTATAAGAATCGACCGCTTCTCGGTAAAAGGCACGCTGTTCATCGTCAGGTAAGTGACTTGGGTCTGCGAGCAATAAAAGAACCGGGCAGGATACTGACTGGAACAACCCCTGCTTATCGAAAGTCGCATAGGCACGGAAATAGGCAGTAAATGCTTCTCTCGACAAGCGGTATCCAAAGTAGCCACCGTTCTTTTGTTCCAGCTCGGTCGCCATCCACCCTTTAGGCAGATTTCCATCTCCGTATCTGTCAGCAAATTGTCGCTCTGCCTCCTCCACTGTCGGAAACCTCGTTGCACTCAATCGCTGTACGACACTGGGCAAATCGAATCCAGGCATCTCCGTTAACTGGTAAAAGCCTCCGTCCAGCAGGATGAGCCGGGCGATGCGCTTTGGCTCCCGGACAGCCAGCATTTGTGCAGGCACAGCGGAAAACGACGCAGCTACTACGGTCACCTGATCCAGAGCTTCAGCATCCAGCAATCCGATCAGATCGTTCACGATGTCTTCAAAGGAAAACACAGTCGTCTCGGTAGACTGACCATGCCCCCGTAGATCGACGGCTACCACCCGGTAATGCTGGGCCAATGTCGGAATGATACCAGCAAACAGCATTTTCGTATTGCGGATCGCATGTAACAGTAGCAGGACGGGGGCATCAGAATGACCAGCTAGCCCATACTCCATGGCAACTCCGTCTTTCTCACTTGTTTGGATAGATGAAAATATCGGAACGTTCATTAGTCCTTCTCCTCGACTATTCCTCGAATTTCATGCGGTCCAGTCTTGTCTGCTTTACTTTCACCAAATATAGCAGGTAAACCAGGCCCACGAAGGTCCACATTAGACCAAGAATCATAGACTTGATATCCAGGTTGACCCACAGAAAACCGACAAACGCGGCACCAATCAAAGGAGATAGGAGGTACCTCCACCAGTCTGCAACCCGCAATCGTTTTTGGCGCCACGCATAATGGGCAATGACACTGATATTAACAAAGCTAAAAGCGATCAAAGCCCCGAAGTTGATAAAGGACGTAGCTGTCAGCAGGTCCAAAAACAGCGCCGCCATCATCAGGAGGCCCACTAATAAGACGTTGTATAACGGTGTTTTCAGGCGAGGGTGAATATATCCGAACCATTTCCTCGGCAAGTATCCGTCCCGTCCCATCGCATACAGGAGACGCGTCACACTGGTAACAGAAACGAGGCCCGAAGCCAATGTGGACGATAAAGCGGCTGCCAGAAACACGAGTTGGAAGATCGTGCCCCCGATGGATAGAGCTATTTCTGCCGACGCCGCTTCCGGGTCAGAAAAGACCGAAGCATCTGGAAAGAGCGACTGCGAGAAGTAAGAAGCTGTGATAAACAACGCTCCTCCTCCCAGAGCGACGAGCAGGATGCCACGGGGAATCGTCTTTTTCGCGTCGACCGTTTCTTCTGTCAGCGTAGTCACGGCATCAAAACCGAGGAAAGAAAAACAAAGAATCGACGCTCCTGAGAGCAATGCTGCAAAAGACATGTCAGGCGAGAAAAACGGACGCGAGGTAAATACCTGCTCGAACCCGCCACCATGCATCAACCCCCGAATCGCCAATCCCGCAAAAACCACCACCACGGATATTTGAAACAGTACGAGGAAGGAATTCACCGATGCCGTCACGGTTACCCGGAATACATTGAGTAAGGTTATTAAAAGAATAAAGCCCACAATCCACCAATGTGTAGGAACATCAGGAAACACGGAGGACAGATACACACCCGTCAACAGCGCATTAATCATCGGTAAAAATAAATAGTCCAACAAGGAGGCCCATCCGACCAGAAAGCCTGCATACGGATGAATCGTCTCCTGCGTATAAGTGTAGGCCGTCCCTGCCGAAGGAAAGACCCTCACCATCTTCCCGTAGCTCGCTGCGGTAAATAGGATAGCCAGAAGAGTGACCGCATAAGCTGCAGGAACATGCCCCCCAGTCTCTTGGGCCACAATGCCAAACGTATCAAAAACAGCCATCGGCGCCATATAGCCGAGGCCGATCACTACGATATGCCATAATTTCAAGCTGCGGTGAAGCTCTGTTTTTCCGTTCACTACCTGTCCCCCTTTATTCACAATATGAATAATTATACCTACTATCCAGAAAATATCTAGAATAGAAAACTTTGCTTCTCCATACTTCAGCTCAGAATGCGCCTCCGATGCGCTTGGACTTTCCGGAAGTAAAAAGAAAAAACGCTGTCAGACACAGTTTCCTATGCCAACAGCGTTTTGGTATTCGTTTCTTCCGTTATCCTTTTGGCAGTTCAAACGAGCTCTTCAACGATACGATACGGTTGAAGACAAGCTTTTCATCGTTCGTATGCTTTGGATCGACGTTGAAATAACCATGACGGAAGAATTGATATTTATCTTGAGGCTGCGTGTCCTTCATGTTTGGTTCTACAAAGCCGTTTTGCACTTCGAGCGAATTTGGATTGATGTTGTCCAAGAACGTCCCTTCGTTATCCTCTTCATCGAGAATCAAAGGCTCGTACAGGCGGAATTCAGCAGGAACGGATTGGGTCGCTTCTACCCAGTGAATCGTTCCTTTTACTTTCCGTCCAGTAAAACCGCTACCGCTCTTGGTTTCCGGATCATACGTGCAGTGCAGCTCAATGACGTTGCCATCGGCGTCTTTGATCACGTCATTGCATTTAATGAAGTAAGCGTGTTTCAGACGCACTTCGTTCCCAGGGAAGAGTCGGAAGTACTTGCTTGGCGGATTTTCCATGAAGTCGTCTTGCTCGATGTAGATCTCCCGGGAAAACGGGATTTGTCTGTTGCCCATCTCTTCATTTTCCGGGTTGTTTTCCGCATCCAGCATTTCCACTTGGCCTTCCGGATAGTTCGTGATGACCACCTTCAACGGATTCAAGACAGCCATCGTGCGAGGCGCCTTTAATTTCAGGTCTTCCCGGATAAAGTGCTCCAGCATTTTTTCATCGACCGTGCTGTTGCTGCGAGCTACCCCTACTTCACGAGCGAAGGTACGGATTGCTTCAGGAGTAAAGCCGCGACGACGGAACCCTGCAATGGTCGGCATGCGAGGATCGTCCCAGCCATCCACAATATTTTCGTCTACGAGCTGCTTCAGCTTTCGCTTACTCATGACGGTATTAGTCAAATTTAGACGAGCGAATTCGTACTGACGCGGAACATGGTTCATCTCGCACTCGGCGACGACCCAATCGTACAGAGGACGATGGTCTTCAAACTCCAATGAACAGAGTGAGTGCGTTACACCTTCGATCGCATCCTCCAGCGGATGAGCAAAGTCGTACATCGGATAGATGCACCATTGATCTCCCGTGTTGTGATGGGATGCATGGGAAATACGATAGAGAACCGGATCACGCATGTTGAAGTTCGGAGAGGTCATGTCGATTTTGGCACGAAGCACTTTCTCTCCGTCCTTGAACTCACCTTTGCGCATCCGTGCAAACAGATCGAGGTTTTCCTCCACAGAACGGTTGCGGAATGGACTGTCCACACCTGGCTCCGTCAATGTACCGCGGTACTTACGCATGTCTTCAGCAGAAAGATCGTCTACGTACGCTTTCCCTTTTTGAATGAGGAGTACAGCGCGGTTGTACATCTCCTCAAAGTAATCGGAAGCGAAGAACAGCCCGTCCCAATCAAAGCCAAGCCATTTCACGTCTTCTTTAATCGCGTTTACGTACTCCATGTCTTCCTTAAGCGGATTGGTATCATCAAAACGCAAGTGGGCTTTCCCAGAAAACTCGTGTGCCAATTCAAAGTTCAGGCAGATCGCTTTTGCATGTCCAATATGAAGATACCCGTTCGGTTCCGGGGGAAATCGGGTAATAACTTCTTTTACTTTGCCTTCTTGCAAGTCATCGATCACAATATTGCGGATAAAGTTAGATGACGCTACCTTGTTTTCCAATGAAATCAACCTTTCACTTCACCTTTACATTCCATAATACTGATTCTCCCTCCAGAGTTCAACAAAATCGGGCCGTAGTGGTCCGGCCCGCTGATGTCTCTCACCCTACCTATTTTCTCGACGGTGGCCGGTAATAGAGCTGAATCACAGAGTCGAGAGGGATGTGGTGCTCCAGAATGGCGTGCAACTTTTTCTGATGCTCGGGGCGAATCAGATGCTTCAACGGCTGTTCGACGTGATTGAAATGCTCGAATGCTCCCGCCGCAATTTCATCCCATTGTCGATAGTAGCGCAGGAGATCGTCTGGCATCACCCGAGAGCGATTCGTGCCTTCCTCCGGGAAACAATCCAAGGGTTCATCCAAGTTTAAAGTTCCGTAATCATCTGTCAGTTCTTCACCCGGTTGAATATCTCTTGCTGCCAGCTCCATATCGTACATCGTCGCTACACAAGTCGCATGGAAGCTATGATTCACATACCGGGATTTATCCCAACAAAGGATGTACTTGCCGAACTGGTTTTTAAACGAATACTTTTGCACGTCCTGTTTTCGTAATGGATCCAGTGTTTCCACGAAAGCAGGATCCAATACCTGATCCAGGTCATCCATGACCCACACAATCGTCCCTTTGGGAATGCATTTGGTCGCAAACACACCGTACCCGATTTGATCGTTGATGAAGCGTAATTCCGTATCGGGATGCATCATGGTCCTGTTTCACTCCTTGGCGAAGCCGCCTTTTTCTTATCATAAGCAGTTCGCCGAAAGGAGGTTACGATTGTCTGTAAAAAACCAAGCAAATTACCTGACATTTAGCTGGACACAAGAATTCCATACATTTTTTACCAAAATGCCTTTTCCCTCCTCTATGATAGAAAGAGGAACACTCAGATTTGGCCCGATGCTGACTTCCCTACTTTTCTATCGGAGGTTGATACGCATGACCGTTGTTTCTTCACTTGAGAGCCCATTTTTCACGGTTGATTTCATTGCAGACGGTATTTACGCAGCCATCGCAAAACCGGGGACTGGCGCCATGGCGAATGCAGGCATCATCGATCTCGGAGATCGAACCCTCGTTTTTGACACCACCATGTACACCCCGCAAGCAGGGCAGGCCTTGCACAATACCGCCGTCCAGCTTTTCGATCGTCCTGTCTCCCTCGTCATCAACTCTCACTTCCACTTGGATCATGTAGGCGGCAACCAATCGTTCCCGAATGCGGTGATGATTTCTACGGATCAGACGCGCACTCTGATGCTGGAGCGCACTCAGCAGTTCCTTTCCTTTGCCCTAGCCCATCCCGAATATCCGGAATCGGTCAAAGCATCACTCGAACAGGAGACAGATGAGCGTAGGCGGCAAGAGCTGTCCATCCAGCTCGGAGACCTCCTCGCCATGGATGCCGCTCTTCTCACACTCGTCCCGTCACCAGCTACGATCTCGTACGATGGCTCTCTCACTTTGCATGGCAGCAAGAGGACCGCTGTACTGAGCGCCATGGGTAATGGACACAGTCCTTGTGACGCCGTCCTGTATTTGCCGGGAGAAGAGGTCCTGTTCGCGGCCGATCTGCTTTTTGTACATAGTCATCCTAGCGTACAGAGCGGTAACGTCAGCGAATGGATACACATATTGGATCGACTGGGCCAAGAAGCGTTTCATACGGTAGTTCCCGGTCATGGCCCCGTAGCAGATAAACAGGCTTTGCAAAGCTTGCAGACTTATTTGACGGAGCTTCTTGCCCAAGCTCGCCTGCTAAGTGAACAACAAGATCCGCTCGAAGCTGCCTCCTGTACCCCCATCCCAGATGCATACCAGACTTGGACCCTGGACAGCTTGTACGAGCGTAATCTGAAGCATCTCCTGCATCAGCTACAATCAAATGAGTAAGCGATAACTGTCAACACCAACACGAAAAACCGCCCGAAGCATTCGCCCAGGCGGCTTTTTTCGTTCAAACCTCTACACAAACTCGAGCATACGATCTGGGTGATTCGTACAAATTTGCACGTCGGGGTGCCAGGACATGACCGTACGAATGTGCTCGGGATCATCCAAGGTCCACGCGACCACCTTGTACCCTCGCTCGATCGCTTCGACAGTCAACTCACGAGTCAAGTACGGATACCCCATGGAAAGGATATTCGATCCTGACGCCTCCAACTGTTCCATCATCAGCACTGGACGTCCGCAGACGATCAAGCCTGTTAGAACAGTGGCATCTAGCTGTCGAACATGGCGAATCAACTCGTGGTCAAAGGACGTGATGTAGGCTTCTTGTTTCATATCGTGCTGTTCCAAAAGCTCCAATACCTTTTCCGCGATACCCGGATACATATCACTCGTCGCTTTCAGCTCGATATTCAGCGTGCAACGGCCTTTGACTGCTCGCAATACCTCATCCAGCGTCGGGATACGCTCCCCTGCAAACTTCTCGTCCAACCAGCTGCCTGCGTCCAGTACACGCAGTTCTTGCAGCGTATGATCCTTGACGAGTCCTTTCCCATTCGTGGTGCGTCCCAGCGTAAAATCGTGGATGAGCACAGGAACTCCATCGCGAGACAGCTGCACATCAATTTCCATCGCCTGAATCGCAGGCTCTGCGAGTGCAAGTCGAATCGCCGTCATCGTGTTTTCCGGTGCCTTACCCGACCAGCCGCGATGTGCCATGCAAATGTTCATGTTGCCTCCCCCTTTGCCCATTGTATTCCTCTTATTTTTTCAACAGTTTGCTTCCTTTGTCTGTCGCTGCTTGCAGTGCTTCATCTACGCTTGCTTGGCCGAGCATCGAACGTTGCAATTCTTTTTGGATGATATCCTGCAATTCTTTGTAGCCAGGAGCCATTGGGCGCGGATAACCGTATTGCAGTTGATCTACTGCGACTTTAAAGTTCGGTTGTTTTTCATAGAAAGCCTTCATTTCAGGTGAATCAACTGCTGCTGTAGTCACAGGCATGTAACCGGAAGCGATGGACCAAGGAACAGTTTGCTCAGTGTCGGTCATCCACTTCATAAATTCCCAAGATGCTTTTTTCTCTGCATCAGTCGACTTCGAAAGCATGACGAGATTCGCACCGCCTGTTGGTGTACCGAAGTTCTTGTTGGCCGGCAGGAATGCAGCACCCATGTCAAACTTGGCATTTTTATTCAATTCCGTCAAGGAACCTGTCGTGGTGAAAATCATGCCTACTTTTTGATTCAGGAAGTCTTGTTCCGTTACATCCCATGCGTTGTAGTTTTCACCTGGAGGGTTTTTCATGAGTCCTTCTTTCACCATTTTGGACCAGAGCTCAAGTGGTGCCTTGCCCGCTTCGTTGTTGATGGTCAGCTCCTTGCCATCCTCACTCAGGATGCTACCTCCGCCTTGGAAAACGAGTGCTTCGTAGAACCAGATATCAACAGGCGTAGAGAAGCCGTACCGGGTAATCTTGTCGCCTTCTTTTTTGCTCAGCTTTTGAGAGAAGCTGACCAGTTCATCCCACGATTTCGGACCGTTTGGATCAAGCCCTGCTTCTTTTAGCATGTCACGGTTGATGTACAGCAGTGGAGTGGAACGGTTAAACGGCACAGCGTACAATTTGTCTTTCCAGTAGGAGTTTTTCATAAGGCCCGGAATGTACTTCTTTTCATCGCCTTGGGAGTATGGCGTCAAATCTTCCAATACCTTTGCATCAGCGAATGCAGCGATGGAGGCGATTTCCACCATGGTGACATCCGGGTTGTTTCCAGCTGCAACAGATGCCAGCACTTTGGAGTGATTCTCTTGATACGCTCCTTGGTAAGACGGTTTTACGATAATATCCTTATGCGTTTCATTGAACTGTTTGACCATTTCTTCAATCTTTTTCCCACGAACGCCACCTAGTGCATACCAGAAGTCAATAGTGACAGGTCCGCTATTAGTCGTTGTCGCAGCAGGCGCAGAAGAGCTGCTTGTTCCTGCCGATTGTTCTTTCGGTGTCGATCCACAACCAGCCAAAACTCCTGATAAACCAATAGCCAAAGCACAAAGAATGGTTCCTGTCTTTTTCATTGAAAGCATAATGTAGTGTCCTCCCACAAAATCATGTTTTATTTGGATTGGTAGACAAACGCTTTGATGATATGGCGCTGGGCCACGAAGAAAACCACGAGAATCGGCAGAATGAGAATCATATTGCCCGCCATCATGACGTTCCACAAGGTCCCTCCGTCTGACATGTGAAGACTGGAAATCCCAATGGGCAACGTACGCACTTCGTCGCTGTTGGTCATGATCAGCGGCCAGAAATAATCGTTCCAGTGATAGATGAAGCTGAATAGTCCAAAGGTGACCAGAACCGGCTTTGCCATCGGTACCATGATCGTCCACATGATTTTCCACTCGGATGCATCATCCAGACGCGCTGCCTCAATCACTTCATCTGGCACTTGCATGAATGCTTGCCGCAACAGAAAGATTCCAAATGCACTGGCAGCGTAAGGCAGGATGAGCGACCACAGCGTGTTGACCAGTCCCCAGCCACTCAATTGCACGTAAATCGGTAAAAAAATCACCTGTCCAGGAATCATCAAGACAATCAGCACGAGACCAAACAAGAGATTGCGGCCGGGAAACTTGTATCGGGCAAAAGCGTATGCCGCAGGTACCGCGGTTAAGAATTGCAGGACCAAAATACCGACCGCCACCAAGATGCTGTTCCACGTATAAGTGAGGAACGGGCCTGATTGCCATGCATGCGCAAAGTTGCTCAAATCCCATGTCTCGGGAAAAAGTGTCGGCGGAAATTGCCGGACCTCAGACATCGTCTTGAAGGCGGTGGACGCCATCCACAAAAAGGGAAATACAAACAGGAAACCGACAATCAAAAGTCCAATCCATTCCACTGTCTTGAGTGAAGTCGCACCCACTCGATTCATGCTCTTCCTCCTTTCTCGTTCATGCTTATCACCGATAGTGAACACGCTTGGACATTACCAAGAAATGCACGGCTGTCAAAATACCTACGAGAATCAACAGAATCACGGAAGCAGCAGAAGCAAGACCGCCATTATAAAAATCCATTCCCTGCTGATAAATGTAATAGACGAGCATGTTCGTACTGTTGATCGGTCCGCCCTGTGTCATGATGGCGATCGTATCAAATGCTTGAAACGATGAGATCGTATTGATAATAAGCAAGAAGAAAATCGTCGGCGAAAGCATTGGTACTGTAATGCGCGTGAGTGTTCGCCACCATGGCGACCGATCGAGCGCAGCTGCTTCGTAAATATCCCCTGGAATGCTTTGCAGCCCTGCGATAAAAATCAGTGTATTGTAACCGACACCTTTCCAGATGCTGACGATGATGAGGGAAAGAAGCGAGCTCTTCGGATCTGTCAGCCAGGTATACGCAGGCAGTCCCACTGCTTCCAGTGCTGCATTTAATAGCCCGAACTGAGGATCCATCAGCCACATCCACAGCATCGAGACGGAGACTAGCGAGATGATGTGAGGACTAAACACGGTCGCTTGAATAATTCCATATACCTTGGCCTTGCGATTCAGCCACAAAGCAAGCAAAAACGAGATCGTCAAGCCCAAGCCTACCGTCGCGACAGTAAAAACGGCGGTATTTGCCAGCACCTCTTGGAAATCTTTGTCCACCATCAGATCGCTGTAGTTTTGCAGCCCTACCCATTCCATTTCTTCCAGATTGATCAACGACCAGTCTTGAAAGCTCAAATAGATAATGGAGCCGATCGGGTAAAAGAAGAACAGAAGGAAACATACCATCGCGGGCGCCAAGTATAGATACGGGCGAAGTCGCGACGCGAGATCTAGCCATGTTGACGGCGTCGCACCTACTTCTGTTTTCACCTGGCTGGCACCCGGCAACGCTTGAGCAGTTGCCGCCTTTCGCATCAGATCACCCCTCCCGTTAGGGTCGACACATGCTCCCGTCCATTCAGACGGCCTACTCGTTTTCCGCTGATACGGTCAAAGACATACATGTGTGGCCATTCCACAGTGACTGTGACAGAAGGACCAACCTGCCCCGCCAGTTCAGTATCTGCCTTGACGATGATTTTTCCTTTTTCCGTTTCTACATGGAACAGCGTTTCCGAACCAAGTATTTCCCGGGAGACGACCTGACCACGTGCTACCCACATATCTTGGGCCGCTGCTGGTGAGACGGAAGCAGACAACAAAGTTGCTTTTTCCGGTCGGAATCCCCATAGCTGCTCATTCTTTCCTTCTGCTGGTACGATGTTCATCGGTGGAGAACCGATAAACTGGGCCACAAAGAGATTTTCCGGCTCCTGATACAAGTCCATCGGGGCTGCTACCTGCATAATGTCTCCGTCACTCATGACGACAATCTGATCGCCCATCGTCATCGCTTCCACCTGATCGTGCGTCACATAAATGAACGTGCTGCCCAACTGTTTATGTAAGCTAGTTAGCTCTACTCGCATTTGATTACGCAGCTTGGCATCGAGATTAGAAAGCGGTTCGTCCATCAAAAATACTTTTGGTTTTTTCACCATCGCACGCGCCAATGCCACACGTTGCCGCTGACCACCCGAGAGCTGGGATGGCTTGCGCTTGAGGTACGGCGTCAATCCGACGATCTCCGAGATTTCCTCTACAAGCACCTTGCATTCTTTTTTCGATGTCCCTCGGTTGCGCAGTCCGTACGCGATGTTGTCGTATACGTTCATCGTTGGATACAGGGCGTAGTTCTGAAACACCATCGCTACGTCTCGTTTTCCCGGCGGCAGCTGATTGACTGTTTGATCCCCGATCAAGATCTCTCCACTCGTCGCACTCTCCAGTCCCGCGATCATCCGTAGTGTCGTAGATTTCCCGCACCCCGATGGCCCTACCAGAACCGTGAACGATCCATCGGGAATCATGAGGTCAATTCCTTTTACCACTTGCTGATTCTGAAACGTTTTGGTGATCTGGTTCAACACCACTCGTGCCATCTGTATCAGCTCCCTCCCTGGATTTTTACAGTCAGCATTTCAGCGACAAATGCTTGGAAATCAGCAAAGCGAAAATCAGGAATCGCATATTGCCACTCTTCTTTTCCATACCATTCCAGCACGACGGACGATACTCCGGCCCCTACAGCTGCCAGCACATCATAACGACTGTCTCCAATCATCATCGCTTGCTCCGGGCTTCTTCCCAGCTCATCCAGCGCCTTTTGGACAGGCTCAGCTGATGGCTTGCCCCGCGACACATCATCTACGGTGACAATCGCAGCAAACAGATGATCAATTCCTGCCAGCTCCAGTCCAGCCATCGCAAATTCTCGTTGCTTGTTGGTGACGATCGCCAGTTCAAATCCGGCTGCCTGCAGTTTCTCCAACCCTTCGCGAACAAAAGGAAAGAGCTTCACGTGCTGCTCGTGATTTTCTCGTACGTAGGCAAAGTATCGATCAAGTACTTCCTTTTTGTCAGGCACACCAGCCGAAGCTGCGACTGCCGCGAGAAAGTCATCAAACGATTCACCAAAGCGTGCGAGCAGCTCCTCTCGGCTAAAATGACCGGGTGCGTATTGTTCCGCAGTAAAGGCAACCGCATCGACAACCGCGTCTCGACTATCCAAGAGGGTACCATCTAGATCAAACAACAGAGCTTGAATCATGTACAAAACACTCCTTCCACAATGTGGGACTACCTACAGAGACCGCTGTCGCTCCATGCTGCAGTACTTGCTCCATCTGCTCCCGCTTGCGGATCAGACCACCCGCAATAATCGGGGTATCCAGCACGCTTCTGTACTCTTCGAGGAATTCAGGCAACAAGCCCGGCATCAGCTCCACCGCATCCGGCTGTGTTTCCTGGATGGACTGCAACCCCGATTTCAGTGCGTCGCTGTCCACCAAAAAATGTCGTTGTATCGTCAGCAGACCTTGTTTTTTTGCCAGTTTGATCAATGTGTTTCGCGTCGTCACAATCCCGTCAGGCTTGACGTAGTGGGAAAGAAAAGCAATACCTTCCCGGTCATAGCTGATTCCGCCGACCCGCTCCAAATGAATGAACACCGGAATTTCACGGTTTTTGAAGAAATCCACGTACCCTTTAATCACGCCGATGTTTCCGATCGAAAGGACGACCGCACTCAGGTTTGCCTCCGCTGCCTTTTCCAAATACTTCGCCTCTTTGACGGAAGCGATGAGCTTGTACTGGCCCAGCCTCGCGAGGAATTCCGCTTGATTCATTTCCATGACCTCCTTTGCGCATAGCAAAAAACCCTGCGACACAACAATGCCAAAGAACTCTCGAAGAAAGTGCTTGGAAAGGCTGTCGGGGGTTTCTCCATGGCTCCAACCGAGGGAATCTGTTCACTTGTTATTTAGAATGTTACTGTAGCCGCGTTAAGGTAACGTGAAGGATATGTTAAAAAAGGGAAAAGGAAATGTGAATTGACAGCGACTAAACGCCAGACTTATCATAATCTATATTCAAATAATCAAATATTCAAAAGAAGAAGGGTTCTATTATGCAGTGGACGGGAAGATTTGAAGGCTATCGTATGAAGTCGTTTAGAAGGGATTGCGTGTCAGGACTGATTGTGGGGATTATCGCTCTGCCGCTTGGGATGGCGTTCGCAATCGCCTCAGGAGTCAAACCGGAGTACGGCATCTACACAACCATCGTAGCGGGTGTATTGATTTCTCTGTGTGGAGGATCTCGCTACCAGATTGGCGGACCTACAGGAGCGTTTATCCCCATTCTCTTTGCGATCGTCATGCAGTACGGCTATGAAAACCTGCTTATTGCCGGTCTCATGGCAGGAGCCATGCTCGTCCTCATGGGGATATTCCGTCTGGGCACTCTGATCAAGTACATTCCTCGTCCTGTGACGATCGGATTTACGGCTGGGATCGCTGTCATCATTTTTAGCGGGCAGATTGTCAATTTCCTTGGGCTTCGTGACATTCAGAAACACGAAGATTTTCTCTCCAACATGAAGGAAATCATCATCCACTTCCCTACTATCAACGTATACAGCATCCTAACCGCTTGCATTTGTCTCTCTCTCATTTTACTGACTCCACGTATCCTTCCAAAAGTTCCTGGGTCTCTCATCGGCTTGGTTCTATCCAGTTTGGTAGCTGTGCTATTATTTGAAGAGAAAGTAGCAACCATTGGCTCAACATTTGGAGCCATTCCAAGCACGTTACCTTCTTTTCGTGTTCCCGAATTAACGCTGGAACGAATTCAGTCCCTTTTGAGTCCCGCGATCGTCATCGCTCTACTGGGATCTATTGAATCTCTGCTATCTGCGGTGGTAGCTGATGGTATGACGAGTCATCGACATAACAGCAACCGGGAGTTAATCGGCCAAGGCATCGCCAATATGATCACCCCCTTATTCGGCGGCATTCCTGCTACTGGTGCCATCGCTCGTACGGCGACCAATATAAGAAGCGGAGCCGTTTCACCTATGTCTGGCGTCATTCATGGTATTGTCGTATTGCTTGTCCTACTTTTATTTGCACCCTATGCCTCTCACATCCCGTTAGCAAGTATGGCACCCATTTTGATGCTTGTAGCTTGGAACATGAGCGAGCGCAAGGAATTTGCTCACATTCTCAAAACTAGAACCAGCGATTCTGTCGTTCTTCTTATCACATTTTTACTGACGATACTGACTGATTTGACATTGGCCGTTGAGATTGGTCTCGTTCTATCGGTTCTCCTGTTTGTCAAACGAATGAGCGGAACCTTACAAGTAGCGAAAGCATTGCCTGATCCATCTCAAAAACATCAAAAGGTCATGGCCCACATGGTTTACGAAGGGCATGATTGCCCCCAGATCAGCATTTTCACCATAGAGGGGCCGATTTTCTTCGGAGATGCGAGCATGCTAGAGATGTCCATCCTGGGCAAGATGTCTTACAAGCCAAGCATTTTGCTGCTGCGCATGGGAAACGTCCCGTTCATGGATACTACGGGTGAAGCCAACTTGGCCAGTGTGGTCAGACACTTTCAAAAACAGGGAGGAACCGTTATTCTCTCTGAATTACAAGCTCAGCCCAAAGAACTCCTACAACGTACCGGACTCTATCAAATGATAGGAGAAGCACATCACTTTACCAATACCGGTGAGGCTATAGACTATGCTCTCTCTGATGTAGATCTCACCAAATGCTTGGGCTGCAAACATCTTGCGTTTCGGGAATGCGCCTCTCTTTCCGTTCCACAAGGGGATCAGTCGCAGCATTATGTAGCCCAGCAGCAAGAGTGAACCTGCCACTACTCAAAAATGGAGGATTTTTTCATTGAATTTAGAACTGCAACAATTTAAAGCTGATTTTTTTAAAGCTTTGGGTCATCCGTTGCGCATTCGCATCCTGGAGCTGTTATCTGAAGGAGACAAGAACGTAAACGAGCTCCAGAGCTTGATTGGCAGCGAAGGCTCCGCTGTTTCCCAGCAACTGGCCATTTTGCGTAGCAAGAACATCGTATACGGAACAAAGGACGGAAATAAGGTCACCTACTCGCTACGAGATCCAATGATTATTGAGCTATTATCTATAGCTCGGCAAATTTTCAACAATCACCTGATCGATGCGATATCCATGCTCGACCGATTCAACGAAGAATAAAAATGCCCAGGACGCAAAATATGGTCCTGGGCATTTTTCCTTCTATATTAAATAACCACAACAGCATCCAAAGCAATCAACGCTTCCGCTTCAATGGCTTTTGCCAATGTTTCCGTATGTGGATTGTAATCCTCTAGCAAGTCCGCATCCGCAAAACCGTCAATCGCTAGGATGGAGCCTGCCTTCATACCGCGCAGCGCTGCGATTACGAATAAGGCGGAGTTTTCCATCTCGACTGCCAGCACTCCTGCTTTTTGGTACAGCTTGTGCGGGAATTCGAGTACGCCGTTGTAAAAAACGTCAAGCGTCAACGTGATTCCTTCGGCGATGTGCAAGCCGGAATCGCTGGATTGTGCCGCCTCGACCAATGCCTCTGCTACTCGGCGGTCGGCAACCGCAGGGAATCCTGGTGGAACGAGTTGGCTGGTCAAGCCGTCTTGACGTACTGCTGCCGAGCTGATGACGAGACTGCCCGGTTGGATCGCCTGTTGGTAAGAACCAGCTGTTCCCACACGAATGATGACCTCGACCCCGCCCTTGGCCAATTCCTCAAAGCAGACGGCCGCTCCTGGCGAGCCTACGCCATGGCTGACGATGGCTACCTCGACACCCTTCCACTCTCCAGCGTAGCTATGATATTCCCGATTTTCCGCGAGCTGACGGTGATTGCCCAGCTTGGATGCGATCAACGCCGCACGCTTTGGATCTCCGCATACGATGACGCGCTTTGGCAGTTGCTCAGGATCAATTTTTAGATTGGTTAGCATATTAATCAAACTCCTTTTTCTCCCACTCGTCTTCAGGGATCGGCAACGCTTCACCGGAGAACCGCTCTTCCTGGAAAGGGTCACCGTTTAGATGAAAGCCGTTTTGCTCCCAGAAGCCTGGCTTATTTTCATCGATGAATTCAAAACCACGCAGCCATTTCACACTCTTCCAGAAATACAGATGGGGAACAACCAGACGCAACGGCCAGCCATGCTTGTCTGTCAACGGCTCTCCATCGATGGAATGCGCCAAAATCACATCATCGCGATCCAAATCACTAAGTGCCAGATTAGTCGTATAGCCTTGATCGCCATGGAGCATGACATAAGAGCTCTGTGGAGTTACCCCGATTGCTTTCATGAAATCACGGAACCTTACTCCCGTAAACGCGTTGTCAAAACGAGACCAACGCGTCACGCAATGAATGTCGCAGGTGACAGTCGTCTGTGGTAGGTCCATGAACTGCTCATACGTCAGAGTCACTTCCCGGTCGACTTCCCCGAATACCCGCAACGTCCACTCGGCCATATCGTAAACAGGCACTTCTCCTTCATGGAGAATAGGAAACCGTTCTGTCAGTACTTGCCCCGGAGGCAGGCGCAGGGCCAATGCTGGATCGATTGTAGGCACCTTCATTCGTTTGATACGTTCTGCCTTGTCCATATCGCACTACTCCTTTGTTATACTATCTGATAGTATAAAAATTTTAAGGATGATAGTATAAGCGCAACTAAGGCTTCGCCTGCGCCAAAGGCTTGGCAAAGCCAAGTTTTCTAATCATCTAGTTGTGATCATATCGGGATTAACGGGAGCTCTGTTGATTGCCTCCCGCCCGATTTTTCTCTTTTACAAAGAACATGGCCACGATCGTCAGCAGGTACGGCAGCATAGAAGTAAATTGAGTCGGCAAGGAAAAACCCTGCAAGCGGATACTGATCGCATCCATCAAACCAAACAGGAAGCTGGACGCCAGAATTCCGAGCGGGTGAGATTGCCCCATCATCATCGCTACCAAGGCGATAAACCCACGTCCTGCTGTCATTCCTTCCGTAAACATCGTGACCTGTCCCAATGACAGCTGAGCCCCTGCCAAGCCACACAAGACGCCGCACATCGTGATCGCCAGCACCTGCAGCCCCGTCACTTTGAGCCCGAGACTGCGTGCTGCGACAGGATTCATCCCTACTGCGAGCACACGGAACCCGGTAACGGTCCGGTAAAAGAACAGGTAGAGAAGAATGGCAGCGATAAACGCGAGATAGACCAACGGGGAATGTCCGGAAAAAATATCTCCCAGCACCGGGATGTCTTTGATCACTGGAATGTCCAGCTTGGGCAGTCCAGCCATCTCCTTGTCGTAAAACGCACCTTTTACACCGAAGATGGCACGCAGCGCGAACGTCGTCAGTCCGAGTGCCAAAAAGTTAATCGCCACACCTACGACGATTTCATTGGCTTTCAATCCGATCGTCATATAGGCAAACAGCAAAGAAAACAGCACACAAATCAACGCGGCAAACAGAATCGCAAGAAACAAGCTACCCGTAAAATGATTGCCGACGATGGCAGAAAAGGCTCCAACCAACACCAGCCCTTCCAGCCCTACATTAAAAATACCTACACGTGTGCACAATGCTCCTCCCAATGCCGCCAACAAGATCGGCGTAACCATCCGGATGGTCGAACTAATGAGGGACAAATCAAGCAGCTCCATGCGATTCTCCCCCTTTTACCTTCCGTTTTTTCCACCAGTCATAGCTGAACTTGGCAGAAATAAATAGGATGAGTACCGCCTGAATGACGCTAGCCACCTCCAGCGGAACCTCCGTATTTCGCTCGACACCCATTGCCCCTGTCTGGAACGCAGCCAGAAGAATCGAAGTAAAAATAATGCCGATCGGATTGGAATTGGCGAGTAGTGTAGCCATCATGCCCGTCCAGGCAAAGTTGGGCACTGTCAACGCCCCATCCACAAATCGATAGTGGGAACCGAGCACTTCTACCGTTCCTGCCAGTCCAGCCAAGCCTCCGCTGGCAAACATACCGGTCAGCATGACCTTGATCTGGTTAATCCCTCCATACCGGGCAAACAACGGGTTTTGACCGAGCATCTTGACCTCATAGCCGAAGGGCGTAAAGCGAATCACCCAAAACAATAGTAGAGCGGCTGCAATCGCGAAGAAAAATCCCGCGTGAACGCTCATCCCTGCAAACAGCTTGGGTAGCCACGCACTCTTGTCCAGCATTACGGTCTGCGCGAGAGCAGCAGATCCCGTCCGGTCCTGAAACGGATCGCTCACCAAATAGCTGGCAAACAGCACAGCAATATAGTTGAAAAGCAATGTGGAGATGAGTAGGGGAATGCGGAATTTTGCCTCCATGTACCCTGCCAGTAGCGACCAGAGTCCGCCCACGGTAATCCCCACGATGATACCTACCAGCATTTTCACGATACCCGGCGCTGGCAAGTAGATCGCGACCAATGTCGCACTGATGGCTCCAAGCACCATCTGTCCCTCGGCCCCCATGTTAAATACCCCTGCGCGAAAGGCCAAAGCCAGTCCGAGTGCAATCAGCATAATCGGCGTCGCGCGTGCCATTGTGGAAGTGAAGAAGTAAAAGCTGCCGAATGCCCCCTTCCACATTTCCTGATAGGTGCCCACGACCGATTCACCTACTGCTGCAATTACTACCGCTCCGGTCAACAGCCCGATCATGACTGCCAGGATCGGCTGAACCAACGACTTACACAGCTCTCTGACTGCTGCCATGAACGTTTCCTCCTGCCATCAACACGCTGATTTTTTCTTCTGTTGCTTCTGATCTTGCCAGTTCACCAGCGATTCTCCCTTTATACATGACCAAAATGCGGTCTGACAAAGCGAGAATTTCGGACAACTCAGACGAGACGAGCAAAATGCCATCGCCACTGTTCCGTTTTTCAATAAGTGCCTGATGGATGTACTCCATCGCTCCAATATCTACGCCACGAGTCGGCTCAGCGGCAATCAGCAAAGGCGTTTCCTGCCCCAGCTCTCTCGCCACGATCAGCTTTTGCAAGTTTCCGCCCGATAGGTTTCCTGCCAGCTCCTGCAGCTGTCGGGAGCCTGTTTTGATCGCAAAACGGTCCACCCAGCCTCGTACCACCTGACGAAACGCGTCGCGCAAAATTACGCCGCGTCGATAGAATTCCGGCTTGCGTTGATAGCCCATCAGAGCGTTTTCCTCGACGCTCTCTTGCTTGGCCGTTCCCCACAGATAGCGGTCTTCAGGAATGTGCGCCACTCCAGCCTTTCGGATGGTTTCCACTGACTTGTTGGTCACATCAGCACTACCTAAATGGATCTTCCCTTCCTGAACAGGTCGCAAGCCATTTATTGCCTGCAGCAATTCCGACTGTCCGTTGCCAGATACACCTGCGATCCCCACGATCTCCCCATGGTGAACGGCAAAGCTGACGTTATCCAGCAATGTCTGCTTCTCTCGCATGGTTACCTGATCCACGTGCAGCAGTCGCTTCCCATCCAGTGGGACACGCTGACTCAACTGCTCCAGCTCTCTGCCCACCATCAACCTCGCCAGATCGTCCACATTCGTCTCATTCCGGGAAACGTTCCCAGTCACAC
This sequence comes from Brevibacillus choshinensis, assembly GCF_001420695.1. Classification (NCBI taxonomy): domain Bacteria; kingdom Bacillati; phylum Bacillota; class Bacilli; order Caryophanales; family Paenibacillaceae; genus Brevibacillus; species Brevibacillus choshinensis. The sequence continues at coordinate 1,543,133 of NZ_LJJB01000010.1, forward strand.
GTCCACCACGCAAGACAGTGATTCGATCCGACACTTCCATTACTTCCTGCAGCTTGTGGGTAATCAGGATGACGCTTTTTCCGCTTGCAGCCAAATGGCGGATCGTTTGCAGCAAATCCTTGACCTCCAGTGGAGTCAATACAGCGGTCGGTTCATCCAGCACGATGATTTCCGCTCCCTGGTACAATACTTTGAGAATCTCTACCCGTTGCTGTTCTCCGACCGAGCAGACAGACACTTTTGCCTGTGGATCGATGGGAATCCGGTACTGCTCGCTCAAAGCACGCACTTTTTCCACTGCTTCTGCGCGTTGGAAAAAACCAGCCTGCTTGGGCTCGTATCCTATGACGATGTTTTCTGCCACGCTAAACTCTCCAAAAAGCATGAAGTGCTGATGCACCATGCCGATCCCACTCTGAATCGCGTCATTTGGACCACGGAAAGCAACCCGCTTGCCATTCAGCACGATCTCGCCCGATGTCGGTTGTTCCATCCCGTACAGCATCCGCATCAGCGTCGTTTTCCCTGCTCCATTTTCCCCGACAATCGCGTGAACCTCGCCTGCCTCCAGGGTGAACGACACGTTATCATTGGCGGTAAATTCGCCGTATTTCTTGGTCATCTGCTTCATTTCCAAGCGATGCGTCATTCCCACTCCTCCTTCTCCTCATTTTTTCGCCGAATACACAAGCGACCGACTACACAGCTGTAGTCGGTCACCTAAATGCACGAGTGCTGCCAGCTATTAGAACGAGTCAGGAACTTTACGTGTACCTGCTACGATCTCGTCATTGATAGCCTTCACCTTGTCTACTACTTCTTGGCCGATGAAAGCGTTCAGCGGCGTTTTGCTTTCGTGGGTCACATAGGTTACGCCCACACCTTTTTCTTTCAATCCATAGGTCACTACGCCTGGCTTCAGAGAGCCTTCGACAAAAGACTTCACAGTTTCGTACGCTGCTGCATCAGTGCCTTTCAGCTGGGAAAGAACAATATGCTCTGGATCGATAGTTGTACGGTCAACGTCTTGGCCGGAAGTGTAGAAGCCTTTTTCCTTCGCTGCCTCAAAAACGCCCAGATCGCCTACAGCTGCCGCACCGTTAATGAAGTCAGCGCCTTTGGAAGCTTGGAGCAATGCCAGTTCTTTCGCTTTTGCCGGGTCAGTGAAGCTGCCCACGTAGTTCACGAGGAACTCGGCGTTTGGATTGGTTGCTTTCATGCCCTCTTGGAATCCGCCTGTCCATTTTTTCAGGAGGGGAATATCCATCGCTACAACCATGCCGACTTTGTTTGTTTTGGTAGCCAATCCAGCAGCTGCACCCATCAAGTACGCTGCTTCCTGCTCACGGAAGGTAACACTGCGGACGTTTGGCAAATCTACTACGGTATCAATGATCGCGAAGTTGCGATCCGGATTTTCTGCTGCTACTTTTTTCAACGCATCCTCTGCTTCAAAAGAAGAAGTGATGATCAGATCGTAATTTTCTGCCACCGCTACGCGAAGATTCTCTTCAATCGCTCCATGATCGGTAGACTCGATGCTTTTTACTTCTGCACCAAACTCTTGACCGGCTTTCTTGGCACCCTCATCCATTTGCTGGAAGAATGGGTTGACCCCGATTTTCTCTGGCAGGATCAAGGCAATGCGTTTTTTCGCCGCTCCCTCTTGTCCTGCTGCTTGTCCTTCTGGTTTATCAGCTGGTGCGCTTCCTCCAGCGGAGCATCCTGCTGCCAATACGGCAAATGTGGTCAATGCCAACAATAGTTTCTTCATGGTGTTCCCCTCTCTATCCTGTGCATTTATATTCGCTTTTTATTATTCACTTATGTAATGTACGGCTTTTCATCCAAAAAATCAATATAATTTACGTACATTAGATTAAAATATACGATTAACGTTCGTCATTATTGTCACAACATCTCCTTTTCATCAAAAAAACTCTTCCCTGAGGAAGAGTTTGCGTCCGGAACGGTCCTCTTCCTCATCTTCCAAGACATTTCACCTGTCTTGTAGGAATTGGCACCAGTCTGTACAAGGTACAGTGGTTGCCGGGCTTCATCGGGCCAGTCCCTCCGCCGCTCTAGATAAGGTAGTAATTCTATAGGATTATAGTCAAATACATTCTAGCAGAACCGATCAAAAAAGCAAATGTTATTTCTATTCATATTATCTTATTTATCTTGAAATGTCTGCTGCAGGCGATGCGACAACGTGTTGAGCTCGCCCAGCTCTTCTGTGATTTCCCGCACTTTTTGGTGTTGATTCTCCGCAGTAGCAAACAGTTCTTCCAGATTCGCTACGGATTCCTCCGTTACTGCTGTAATCGTCGACATCTCGACTGCCACTTCACCTGAGCGCATTTTGACTCGATCCATACTCGAGCGTACATGCTCCGCTGCTGCTAGGAAGGTGACCATTCCCGCGCGTACAGCTTCAATCGATGCCACTGTTTTCATAGCCAGCTCTTGGCCTTTGGCTACCGACGATTCTCCATTGCTGATATGCTGGACGGCATTTTCGCTTTCCTGATGAAGAGATTTCAATATTTCCGTGATCTCCTGAGTTGCAGTGGCACTTTGCTCGGCCAGCTTGCGTACTTCATCAGCTACTACGGCAAACCCTCGTCCATGCTCTCCTGCCCGAGCCGACTCGATAGCGGCATTCAACGCCAACAGATTGGTCTGTGTAGCAATCTGATTGATGGCTCCCACTATTTCCTCGACTCGATTGGCTTGACGATTGAGCTGGTGAATCGTCGAGGCCGCAATAGTAACGGCTTGTACGATTTGCTCCATCTGGTTGGAGAGTTCACTCATCATCCCGATGCTCTCTACCAAACGCAAATTGCTCTGGTCGGATTCACTCTTCATCGCACTGGTTTGCGTGGTAACGGCGACAATTTCCTGATCGATGGACTGCACTTCCTCCTCGATCTTCACCGTAGAATTCGCCTGAGACTCCATGCCTGTCGCGACTTCCTTGAAGGCGATCATCATATCGTCGGTATTGCGCTTCGTCCCTTCTGCATGTTCATGCACATGCTCGGTCGTGCGATCCAGCTGTTCAGTCATCATCTGGATGTGCTCTAGCATTTCCTTCAAGCGCTGTTCTTTTTCCTCTGCCTCTCGTCTCGCCCAGTTGGCTTTGCCGAGAGATGCTTGTCCTGCCAGGCAAAGGTACGTCACCGCCGCCATCATCATCAAAATGGCTACGATCCGAACAGCGAGATTGATTTCGGTGTACTCGCCGGTAAAGATCTGATAGGTTCCCGTGTAGAAGCCTACCAGTGTGGCAATGATCTGCGAAATACCTGCAAACACGACCAGCTTCCAGTCCAAATACGCTGCCAAAAAACCCATTACGATAAATGCGAGAAAAGCTACTTCCTGGTCGGAGCTAAAATGATCGAATGAAATGGCATAAAACATGAGTCCAATCGCGACAAGATATCGGATTACGGTGCTGTTCCTGCGAATGAAATAATACGGTGATACGATCAGGGTCACCAGCAATCCTAACGAACTGACTAACCAGAAATTCACATTTTCCTGGAAAGCAATCAGTCCGGCCATCCATAAATGATTCCATAAAACAAAGATCATGAAGCCTTCCTTGTTGGTCAAGGTGTTGCGCACCAACTGAAGCATGAATGTCCCCCTCCTTACCTTTCTATTGATATATCGGATTCTTTTACCATTATAGATGGAGAAATGTTCCTGTACATGTGAAAAAAATGCGAACGCTAGAAACATCTTCGCCCATTTCCGAATAGGCTGATACGACAGATCCCTATTCATAAAGGAAAGGACTAAAAAAAGTGGAATTAAACCGTTTGCCCGTCACCGTCATGACGCGTACGATCAAGAATCCTTCCACCACCATCTACTATCCACAGCTGTCCGGGCTTTCCAATCAGCAGGCTGAGCTGCAAATCAATCGCTCCCTGCTGCAAACCGTCCAAGGACTGATTCACGAGCAACAAAGAGTCCAGGTCCAAGGAAATACCCAAATGCAAGGCAGCTATGAGATCAAAAACAATCAACGCGGCATTTTTAGCGCCACTCTCAATAACTACGCCTACACGCCGCAGATGGCTCATGGGATGACCTTCCTCGGGTCTGTCTCGGCAGATGTCGACACGGGGAAAATCTTTTCCTTGAGAGACCTTTTCAAACCAGGAAGTGATTACATCAAGGTCTTGTCTGACAGGGTCAAAGCACAGATCAAGCAAAGACAAATCCCGACGCTGGGCAATTTCACGACGATCAAGCCTGACCAAGACTTTTATCTCGCGGACAAAACATTGGTCATCTACTTTCAGCTCTATGAAATCACTCCGTACTACGTCGGGTTCCCCATGTTTCCGATTTCCGTGTACGATCTGGAGCCCATCATTAATGAAGCAGGGCCACTCAGCATCCTGGCAGCTGATTAAAAACAAAAGCGAATCACGGCAACGATTGCTGATGCGCTCATAACCAGGCATCAGCTTATTTGTCGTGGCAGGGTATATGCTTATTCTGTATATACAAATAAGTGTTTACTTATATGAATGAACCTGTTAGTATGTAATTTGTACATATTTACTTAAGCAAGCAAGTGTATGGAATATCGGACTCGTTTTCATGGAGGAAGGATATCATGCAATATTACGGACATAAAGTCAGTCAAACTGCCAGAGTCTTCAGTAAAAAACTGAACGGGGTTCTCTCTCCAAAGGGCCTATACAGCTCTCAATGGGGAATCCTCATGTGCCTTCACTACCGCAGTACGTTGACGCAAGTTCAAATCAGCAACTATCTGAACGTGGAAGCGCCAACGATCACCCGGACGTTGACCCGTTTAGAAGAAATGGGCTGGGTCATCCGTGCAGAAGGGGAAGATAAACGGGAGCGTTACGTCTCGCTTTCCCCCCAAGCCGTTGAGAAATTCCCGGAATGGCTGGAAGCCGCTGTCCATTTGGAAAATGCCGCTTTGCGAGACATTTCTGAAGAAGATTTGGCTACCTTTAACCGCGTACTGAAGAAAATGAATGACAATCTAAACAACGTACAGGCTTAAAAGCACGAATACCCTCTCACGAAAAAACAAGGCTCCCCTTCCTGAATGATTCATTGTCAGGAGTGGAAGCCTTTTTCTATTTGCTGCTATCTATTGAAATCGTTTGACCATATTGCGGGCCATCCAGACACCCGCTGCTCCTGCTTGTGCGAGTCCGCGAGTGATGCCCGCTCCATCGCCGCCACAGAACAGACCTTTGATTTCCGTCTCGAATTCCTCCGTCAATTTCGGACGAGCGGAGTAGAACTTGGCTTCGACACCGTAAAACAGGGTGTGCTCAGACGCGATACCTGGTGTCACTTTGTCCAGTGCCTCAACCATTTCGACCAGGCTTTTCATGGTGTTATACGGCAACACCAGTCCGAGGTCACCCGGTACAGCTTCCTTCAGCGTCGGCTCCAGGAATCCTTCCCGAATACGCGAGTCGGTAGAACGGCGGCCGCGCATAATATCGCCGAACTTTTGCACGATCACCCCACCGTTGGACAGATCATTCGCCCGCTTGCAAATTTCCCGAGCATATTCGTTTGGTTTGTCAAACGGTTCTGTAAAGGTATGGGAGACCAAAAGCGCAAAGTTGGTATTGGTCGAACCTAGAGCCGGGTCTTTGTACGAGTGACCATTTGCCGCCATGACCCCGCTGTGGTTTTCCACAACGACATGCCCGGATGGATTGCTACAGAATGTGCGGACTCGAGTACCTACGGATGTGTTGAAAATGAACTTCCCTTCATACAGATGCTCGTTAATCTCACGCATGACCACGTCGGAGGTCTCGACGCGCACCCCTACATCCACCTGATTGTTGTACATCTTCAAACGGCGTTTTTTCAAGATACTCGTCAGCCAAGCCGAGCCATCCCGCCCCGGTCCGATCACAACAAAATCGCTCTCGTACTCTTCCCCGTTTTTCAGCGTGACCCCTTTGACTTCGTGCCCGGCTTCACCCTTGACCGTGATGATGTCTTCCACTTCTGTCTTGAACATCATATCGATTCGGCCCTTGAGATGCTCAAAGATCGATTGCAGAATTTGCAGGTTTTGCTCTGTTCCCAGGTGGCGCACCTGAGCACGCAGCAGCTTGAGACCCGCTGCATAGCCACGCTGTTCGATACCTTTAATTGTCTCTGTTGTAGGATCTGTGATCACTTCTGTCGCCCCGTGCTCGAGATTGATCGAATCCACGTATTTGATCAGATTGAGTACAGTGGAAGGACTGAGATAATCCGTCATCCAACCGCCAAATTCCGTCGTAATGTTAAATTTCCCGTCACTGTAAGCACCAGCACCGCCGAAACCGCTCGTGATCGAACAGGCTGGCAGACAACCTGCAAAATCTTTTTTCCCTGCTGGCGGTGGACAGAGCTTGATTTTCTCTTCCAAAATCGGACAGCGTCTGCCGTAGATGTCGTGCCCTTTGTCAATCAAAAGCACCTTGGCGTCTGGTCTTGTTCGCGTCAGCTCATAACATGTAAAAATCCCTGCTGGACCTGCTCCTACCACGATCACATCGTACTTCTTCATGTTCGTTTCCCCCTCGTGAGCATGTTTGAAAACTTGACTTCGCCAGGCTTTTTAGCGGAGTCATAGTACCCAAAGGGCACAAGTCTCGCTTTCTCACTTTTGTTCGAAGTCTCGCTATGTTGCACTTATACTTTCTTCCTTTACCGTATCACTTTATGAAAGCACAAAAATTCCCGGCCGACGAATAGAGTATGTCAGAGACAACCCCATTCGTAGCCGGGAATTTACGGTTCCCTGTAGAGACCCTCAAACCATATTTCTGAGGATATACGAATTGTAAGATTCATCAAACAAGTTTTGTGACAATCAACAATATGTATAATAGCGACTAATGTGAATCATGTCAATATGATTTAGCCTATTTATTCGTGTTTGCAACTATTTGGAACGGATAACCCATGAAAACATGTAGTCATATAACCAAAACCCGAACATTAAATCCGAACGTTCGTTGTTTCTAAAAATCCTGCTTGCAGCGTTCGGCAGGAAACTACAGAAAAAGAGGGAATAGGTAGAAAATTTCCATTCATATAGTCATTACAAGCATACAAAAAGGGTGAGGCCTGTACATGCGGGATTATCGCTATTATCAGTCTGCCTTTGCCGGAGTTCCGATGCCTTTTGCCTTTGTCGATCTCGATCTGCTCGAGGAAAACGCGCAGCAAATTCGACTCCAAAGCAATGGGAAACAGATCCGAATTGCCAGCAAATCGATTCGAAGCGTCGACATCCTCAAGCATCTTTTGCAGCTAGACGAGTGCTTTACCGGGATTATGTGCTACTCCGGTCCGGAGGTTCTCCATTTGTGCGCCCAAGACTTGGACCAACTGCTCGTGGGCTACCCGATCTGGGAAAAGAGCTGGCTAATGGCGATCGCTTCCGAAGTGAAGAACGGTCGTATGATTACGCTGATGATCGATTCCCCCTCGCATGTTGATCATGTGGAACAGATCGCCAAACAGGCTGGGGTTTGTCTCCCTGTCTGTATCGATGCTGATATGTCCTCTGATGTGTGGGGATTTCATTTCGGGGTGTGGCGTTCCTCGATTCGTTCACTGGAAGGAGCTTTGGACGTCGTTCGCCGTGTAGGCGCATCCGACCATCTCTATCTCGATGGCATCATGGGATACGAGGCACAGATTGCAGGGGTGGGTGACCGTTATCCCCATCAATTCCTCAAGAACACGGTAGTTCGCCTGCTCAAGCAGCATTCTGTGAAAGAAGTTGCCGAGCGCCGTGCCATGCTTGTCGGGGCGATCAAAGATTTGGGCATTGCCCCTCGTTTCGTGAATGGAGGCGGTACAGGCAGTCTTCACCTGACTGGGAGAGAAGAGGCTGTCACCGAAGTTACGGCTGGCTCAGGCTTTTACTCCCCTGCCCTTTTCGATTATTATCAGGACTTCCGGTTTCACCCAGCAGCTGGCTTTGCTCTGGAAATTGTCAGACAGCCCACCGCAAACATCTACACGTGCGCAGGTGGCGGCTACATCGCTTCGGGATCTCCGGGAAAAGACAGGCTACCCATTCCTTATTTACCGGAAAAGATCAAGCTGTTGCCCAATGAAGGCGCTGGAGAAGTACAGACGCCGATCCGCTATCGCGGAACTGAAAAACTGTCGTTAGGCGATCCGATCTTTTTCCGCCACGCCAAAGCCGGAGAGCTGTGTGAGCGATTTTCACGACTGTACTGTGTCTCGGGTGGAAAAGTGGTTCGAGAAGTGAACACCTACAGGGGGGACGGGTTATGCTCACTTTGAGTCAGCAGACAAAGCTCTGGAAAAACTGGGCAGGAAATGTACAGAGTCGGCCACAGCAAGTCGCGCTACCAGAATCCGTAGAAGATGTCGTTTCGATAGTGAATGACTGCAGGCGGACCGGAAAACACATCCGCGTCGTCGGTTCCGGGCATTCCTTTTCTCGCCTGGTGCAGACGGACGATTGCCTGCTATCACTTGAACGACTTCAAGGAGTGTATGCCGTCGATTCTGACCAGCATACGGTCGAGGTATGGGCAGGTACGAACCTGAAAGATCTCGGCCAGCTATTGTACGAGCATGGCTACTCCCAGGAAAATCTGGGCGATATCAATGCCCAATCCATTGCAGGTGCCGTAAGTACAGGTACACATGGTACAGGTATTCGCTTTGGCAGCATCTCTACGCAAGTGGTCGGTATGACGGTAGTGACTGCCGCAGGTGAAGTGCTGGAATGCTCCGAGGGCCAACAGCCTGACCTGTTTCGTGCGTTGCAAGTATCGCTCGGCTTACTCGGCATCCTCGTCCGGATTCGTCTCCGGGTCGTTCCCACTTATCGCCTTCGCTATCGCAGTGTCCGCATGCCGCTGAATGAATGTCTCGCGTCTCTCGATGCGTTCCGGGAAGATCATCGACATTTTGAGTTTTATGCCTTCCCCTACTCGAATACAGCTCAGGTCAAATTTATGGACGAGACAACAGAGCTGACTAATGTGAACCAGACGTGGAGCTACGTGAAAAAGATGGTAATGGAAAACGCCGTCTTCTGGCTCTTGTCTGAAAGCTGCCGACTGATCCCTTCCTTATGCAAGCCCGTTAGCAGACTCTCCGCCCAAGCGGTCCCGACTGTCGATGAGAGCGGGTATAGTCACCGCCTGTTTGCTACCCCTCGCCTGGTGCGTTTCTATGAAATGGAGTACAGTGTACCTGCTGAAAAGATGAAAGACGTCGTCGAGGAATTACTCCAGGCGATCGAACAAGATCAATTCGCTGTTCATTTCCCCATCGAATGCCGTTATGTGAAACAAGACGATATCTGGCTCAGTCCCGCTCATGGGAGAGATAGCGCCTTTATTGCCGTCCACATGTACAAAGGCATGCAACATCAACCGTATTTTGAACGAATGGAGTCCATTTTTCAGCGTCATGGTGGCAGACCGCACTGGGGGAAAATGCATACGATGAAATCCGACCAGCTGCACCTTGTCCTCCCTCACCTCGCAGATTTTCTCGCACTCCGCTCTCAGCTCGATCCGGATGGACTATTCGTTAATCCTTTTTTATCTGAATTATTCGGCATTTCACCTCGCAGATAAGCTACTCCCGAATAGAAAAATGCCCCCGCCCGATACGTTGGGTAGGGGCATTTTTCACGCCATACATGTGATTAACCTTGGGTAGGCACATGGGGACGCTTGTCCTTGTGACGTCCATAGCGCAGGTAGTAATACAGATAAAAGACGACGAGAGCTCCGATTCCGTAAAACAAGCCAAATCGCTGCGTCGCATCAAAGATCGGATAGACCATGAGGAACGTGCAGAGCGCCAGGCAAAGGATCGGCATGACCGGATAAAAGGGAGCCGCGAATTGCAGGTCTTCAACTCTACCACCCTCACGCAAATACTGGCGACGGAAATTGAACTGGGATAAGGCGATTCCCATCCAACAAAACGTAATCGCGATACCGGAGACCGACATCAACAATACGTAAACCGTATCGGCTGCCAGTACACTCGTCAAAAGGGACAAGAGGGAAAAAGCCAAGGTCATGAGCAAGCTGTTTAGCGGCACGCTCCGTTTCGTGAGTTTTCCGAAAACGGGATGTGCCATCCCACTATGCGACAACGCCCACAGCAAACGAGTCGCGGCGTACAGACACGAGTTCCCCACAGACAAGAGCGCTGTCAGGATAACGAAATTCATGATATCGGCTGCGTACGGAATCCCTACAGCATCGAATACCGTGACAAACGGGCTTTCCAGCAAGCCTAATTCACTGGACGGGAAAAGCGCGGACAAAATCGTGACAGATGCCACGTAAAAAATGAGAATGCGGAAAATGACATTGCGAATGGCTCGCGGAATGTTTTTCTGAGGGTTTTCAGTCTCGCCTGCAGCAATCCCGATTAATTCCGAGCCTTGATAGGAGAATACGACATTCATCATGGTGACAAAGACGATACTGATGCCAAACGGGAACAGCCCTCCGTCTGCGGAGAAATTGGAGAAGAACGGAGCTGGCTTGCCATCCAAGCTGACAATACCGAAAATGGCTCCCACACCGACGATAATGAAAAAGATAACAGCTAACACCTTGATGCCTGCAAACCAGTACTCGGTCTCAGCAAATCCTTTTGTCGTCAGAGCGTTAAAGCTGAACAACAACACGATAAAAACGGCACACCAGATCCAGACTGGCGTATCAGGGAACCACCTTTGCATCACCATACCCGCAGCGGTAAATTCCACTCCCGCCGTCGTTGCAGATCCCAGCCAATACATCCACCCGAGAGTAAAACCGCTTGCTGGGCCGATGTACTTTGTCGCATACGTTTGAAACGCCCCCGTCACCGGCATCTTGACGGAAAGCTCACCAAGGCATGTCATGACCAGATACAAGAGCACGCCGCCAATGATATAGGCCAAGATCGCTCCACCTGGTCCGGCTTGATTGATGGTATAGCCTGCATTCAAAAACAGACCTGTCCCGATGACGCCGCCAAGCGACAGCATAAACAAGTGGCGGCTTTTCATCGAACGCTGCAAATGTTTGTCCTTCTCATTCCCAAGGTTCATACGGTCCCTCCCTTTTCACAACACTCACACTTCCGCACTTTTGACATTCCAGCTACACGGTAAAGGAACTGCCTGCCTTAGAAGCGCAGGGACAGGCAGCTCAATCCTCCATCTTGTTTGCGGAACTCGGACATGTCACATTCAATCACGCTGTAGCCCGCATCCGTGAGTTTTTGTTTGGTCGTATCGAAGCCTTTGGGAATGATGACGTAGTCGTTGATGCGAATGCAGTTTGCGGAGTATTCATCTACCTTGCTCACGATAATCTGCTCGTAGTCTTTATAATCATCCGAACCAATGAACTCGCCTGCCAGCACCAAGGTGTTGTTGCCCAAGTAAGCGATTCCAGTTTTCAAATGGAAAAATTCTTTCAGCGGAACAATCGTTGCTCCATAGCCGTATTTGCCCAGGATGTCCTTGAGCTGCTCCGCTCCCTCCAGGTTCGTACGCGTGGAGAGACCGATGTAAAAATGATCGTCCACTTGCATGACATCACCGCCGTCTAGGTAACCTGGTGACTGAATGTATTCGACCGTGTCATAGAACTGAGGTATGACCCGTTTCATATCCTCGATTTCCCCATTTCGGCTGGCTGCTCCCGGGTTGGTAATGATGGCGCACTTTTCTGTCAATACAGCGGAGTCTTCAACAAAGGTGGAGTCTGGAAACTGTTCGTCGGCTTCAAGGACCGTTACCGTCAATCCAGCTTTTTGCAGTGCCTCGATATAAGCATCATGCTGTTTCAATGCAAGCTCAAAATCAGGTGTGCCAAGATCAGAAGTCGTCAATCCAGTCACATAGCTCTTTCCTGGTTTTTTTACAATCGCACGAGTAAATTTCATGTCGTTGTTGCTCCCTTCTCTTTTCCGAATCGTGTATGGTTTCTCTCCCAAATACTTATCTTCTTGCCAATGGCGATGTCAGGCAGGTAGGTCCCCCTGTGCCTTTGTAGGAAATCTCCGTTCCCTTGTATTCGAGCACTTCTACACCTTCTTGCTCCAGCAGACGTATGGTTACTGGATTGCCAGCAGGGACGACGACTTTTCGCGGTCCAATAGCCAGGACGTTGCAACCTAGATTGTCGTATTCGTCATCTGGTACCTCGATCAGCTTGACGCCACGCTGGATCAGCAATTCCCGGAAAAAGATCGGCATGAGCTTGGAATACACCACAGCCAAATCCTTGTCGACATAGCTGATGACGGACATCAAATGCAAGCATTCATCCGGACCATTGCCGTGCGGGAGAGGTACGACGATGAATTCATCGACGACATCCGCAGTCAGCTCTCTTAACTGACGAATCCCCTCGTCATTGGTCCGATACCCTCTCGCTACAGCAACCGTACGCTCGTCCATCCAGACGACGTCGCCGCCTTCCACGAGACCTTCTCCCTGAATTTCACCGAGAATAGGAATCCCGATGCTCGTGAAATAGTCTCGGACAGCCTCCGGTTCCCCTTGGCGCAGCTTTTTCCCTGGATGGAGCAAAATCGCTCCCTTTTCGGTAATCTTCACGGAGTCATGTGCATAGATGGAGTCTATTCCCGTTCGCTCATCAGCGGGCAAATAACGGACGTCCGGCACGTGCTGTTTCAAAATCGCTTCAAACTGCTCGTATTCCCGGACCGCTTCGTCATAGTCAGGGCATGTAACGTAATTGTACTCACGCCAATGACGGTTCAAATGGTCTTGACTGATAAACGCGTCTTTGGGGTGTTTCATCATGATGCTTTCAATCGTACCGTACATAGATTGGCAGCCGTACTTCACCAATGCGGTCACCTCATTTACCGTCTATTATCTTTCCGCATTGTGGAACTATTTCCATAATGCGAAATAACACTCTTAATGTAAAATAGTTTGAAATTTTTTGTCAACGTATTTTTATTCGCGTTGATCATATTGATTCGTCCAAAAAATTCTGATAGATTGGAACAAGAAATAGCCCGGCAAGGCACCTTCCTACCTGGTGGTCTTGCGGCAAAACATAGGGGGAAACACGTTGGTACAATCGATTGACCGGGCGATGAGCATTATTCATGTCCTCGTCTCTGACGAAAACAAACCGCATTGGTCCATCTCAGAGATTGCGGATCAGACGGCTCTCCCTCTCAGTACGGTTCATCGCTTGATCAGCACCTTGATGCAATACGGACTGATCATGCAAATCCCGGAAACCAAACAATATAAGCTCGGCTACACTTGGATGGAGATCGGACTGCGACTCCTTGATAAAATCGATACGCGTGCTGTTGCCCGTTCGGTGATGGAGCTGTTAGCCGCCGAGGTAAAAGAAACCGTTTACTTGAGCATTCCACACGGCACGAGTGCCATCATCCTCGAACGAGTAGAGGGTCCCATGACCGTGCGGATTATAGACAATCTGGGTGAGCGTATTCCGTTGCATATCGGTGCTGCAAACAAGACCATGCTCGCCAATATGGATCCGACAGAAGCCAAAAACATCGTGGCGCAGCTTCTCCCGGAGCAGGAAGCTCAGCGCGAGCTCCTAGAACGCTTGCCTGCTATCAAACAAAATGGATATGCGGTCAGCTACGGCGAAAAGACAGAAGGAACCGCCTCGATCGCTTCACCTATCATCGGCTACAACCACAAAGTAGTCGGCGCTTTGAGCATTGGTGTTCCGAGTTACCGGATTACCGAGGATCGTTTGGCTATCCTGATTGAAAAAGCCAAGCAGGGTGCTAAGGAAATCTCCCAAAAAATCGGCGGACTTCCTTAATTTTTTTATCCACGATACGGAAAACTATTTCACATTACGGAAAACGGAGGCATTTTTCATGGGCAAATGGCAAACAAAGGAACAGTTGGTCGATCTTCTGTGCAATATTGTCAGCATTCCGAGCGTGACGGGCTCCCTAGCTGAAAAACAATTACCGGGTTATGTCGTGGAGCAGCTGCGCTCCCTGCCCTACTATCAAGCTCACCCTGACCACGTGCGTGCCAATCCGACAGAGGATGGACGTCATTTCGTAACAGCACTGGTCAAAAAAGAAGGCGCCCGCGACACCATCATTCTCGTCAGCCACTTCGATGTCGTCGATGTCGAGGACTACGGCGCTTGGCGCACGCATGCTTTTGATCCACAGACGCTCACTCCCCTGTTTCAGGCGAATGCAGCCGAGATGCCCGCAGAGGTGCAGCACGACCTCAACACTGGCAACTGGTTGTTTGGCCGCGGGACGATGGACATGAAATGTGGACTTACCCTCCACATGTCGATGATCGAGCGTGCTTGTGAAGGAGAGTTTGAGGGGAATATCCTGCTTTTGACCGTTCCAGACGAGGAAGTCAACTCTGTCGGCATGCGCGCCGCTGTTCCTGCCCTGCTCGCACTCGCAGAAGAATTTGATCTGAGCTACAAAACTGTCCTGAACTCAGAGCCGATGTTCACCCGTTTTCCCGGCGACCAAAACAAGTACCTGTACACCGGATCCATCGGAAAAGTACTTCCTGGCTTCCTCTGCTATGGGAAGGAAACGCACGTCGGAGAGCCTTTTGCTGGACTGAATGGAAACTACATGGCCTCCCAGCTTACTTGCGAGTTGGAGCTGAACACCTCCTTCTGCGAGGTCGTCGAGGGAGAAGCATCGCCTCCTCCCACTAACCTGATCCAAAAGGACCTGAAAAAAGAGTACTCGGTGCAAATTCCGCACCGTGCAGTTACCCTGTTCAATCTGTTCCTGCTGGAAAAACGGATGGAAGATGTCGTAGAGCCGCTTTTGCAATCCGCCAAGAAGGTAGCCGAACAGATCAAGCAGACGTACGTAAGACATGCCACTCAATTTGCCGCGAATGCGCCATTTGCGCCTCGGGAGCTGTCTATTAACGTCTTGAGCTATGAGCATCTACACGCTTATGCCACCAAAACCTACGGAGAAGATCGATTGATCCAGCTTCAGGCCGATGTCGTAGCGAGTCGCGGCGAAAAAGATGACCGTGACATGACGATCGAGCTGGTCGATCAGCTGGCGATTCTGTGTAAGGAATTGTCTCCGATGATCATCCTGTTCTTTGCTCCTCCGTTCTATCCGGCTGTCAGCTCGCGCAATCACCCTGTCATTCAGCGCGTGGCGGCAGAAATGGAAGCCTACGCGCGGGAGCAGCACAAAGTGACTCTCGTAAATCAGAACTACTTCGGTGGCATTTCCGATTTGAGCTATGTCGGCTTGCAATACCCGGCCGCTTCCATGCAGCCGCTGGTCGCGAACATGCCGATGTGGGACCGAGGCTACTCGATCCCGCTGCAAGAACTGGAAGCTTTTGATGTGCCTGTCATGAACCTCGGACCAGTCGGACGCGACGCCCATCAGTGGACCGAACGACTCGATGTGGATTATGCATTTGATACCTTGATGGACATGTTGCCGCGTTGCATTCACTCTCTGTTGAAATAGCGCTTGGGTTATAATGGAGAAAACCGTCTACGAGGAGGCCTATCCCTATGCAATTTGAAGCCAAGGAAAACGGATTTGTGACCCATTTGTCTTACGGAGACCTGCATGTATCTGGCGACGAGCAATACGGCTTTCGCCCCTTCCAGCTCATGGTATCGTCTATCGCGGTTTGCAGCAGCGGAGTTCTGCGCAAAGTTCTGGATAAAATGAGAATGCCGTGCAGTGACATGAAGGTAACGGCTGAGGTCGTGCGAAATGAGGAAAAGGCGAATCGGATCGAAAAGATTCACCTGCACTTCATCATCAGTGGAGAAAATCTACAGGAAGAAAAAGTGAAAAAAGCGATTGAAGCCTCTCGTAAAAATTGTCCGATGGTTCAATCGGTTCAGGATAGTATCGAGATCACCGA
This sequence comes from Brevibacillus choshinensis, assembly GCF_001420695.1. NCBI lineage: Bacteria > Bacillati > Bacillota > Bacilli > Caryophanales > Paenibacillaceae > Brevibacillus > Brevibacillus choshinensis. The sequence continues at coordinate 1,559,100 of NZ_LJJB01000010.1, forward strand.
ATCGTTTGAACTCGTATCCTAATCAAAAAAAGCCCGCTCCAGATGCATGATCCGGAGCGGGCTTTCGTTTTCCTCAGGCGACTTGCTGATTGGCAGCTGCCTGCTTTTTCTCTTTCCCTTCAGGAATGATCAGGTTGAGGATGACAGTCGCCAGCGCCCCTACCGTAATACCCGAGGATAAAATGTAATTCACGAAATCAGGTACACCATTCAACGCTTCTTTTGGCAGTACCGTCACCGCAATCGTGCACAGAATCGGCAATCCGATGACCATCATGTTGCGATCGTCGATAGAAATATGCTGAATGACTTTGATACCATTCGCGACAATCGCTACACAAACAATCCCGAAAATTCCGTTGATGACTGGTTCCGGAATGCAGGTGATCGCGGTCGACAGCTTTGGCACCAAGCCGAGAGCCACCAGAATGACCCCACCCGCCATGATCGCCATGCGGCTACCTACACCCGTGACAGCGATCAAACCGGCATTGGAGGAATATCCGGTCGTAGGCGTACCACCAAACAACGCGCCGATAAAGCATCCCAGACCTTCTCCGACAGCTGCACGATTCAACCGTTTTTCGGTCAGTTCGCTATCGGTAACCGTAGAGACAACAAACCAGGTTCCTGTCGTTTCAATCATGATGATCAAATAGACGAACAGCATGGTCAATACCGCACTGAGATCAAACACAGGTGCGCCATACGGGAAAAACTTCGGCAGCGACAGCCAGCTTGCTTGTCCCACCGGACTAAAGTCTACGGTTCCGAAAAAGGCTGCGGTAAACGTACCGACAGCAATTGCAATCAATACGGACACCAGTCGGAAAAATGTACCGGCGACTTTCGCTCTCTTTCCGAGCAGCATACAGGTGACCAGAACACCCGCCGATACAGCCGCGATAAAGACATTGGTCCAAATATCTCCTGGAGCGTGGTAAATGTTGCCCATCCCGATCGGCATCAGGGCGATTCCTACGATAATAATCACCGTTCCTCCGACCAGAGGCGGGATAAACTTACGCACCGCTTTGGCAAACCATTTCAAAGGATATCCCATCAAGGCCATCAACAAAGCACCTGGTATCAAGCTCCCGATCATGGCATTCAATCCAAGCTTGCTACCAATGGCAGCCAAGGCACCAATGGGTACGTAGGATGGACCCTGCACAACTGGCAAACGCAGTCCAAAGCCAGTCTGGATCAAAGTACCGATCCCAGTCGCCAAAAAGCACATTTGAATGAAGAAGGACGTACTCGATGCGTCCATAGTCAGCAAGCCAGCAATAATGATAGGAGCGATATACAAGTCCATGGCCAGCACGTGTTGCATGCCAAGCAAAAAGGCTTTGCTGATACTAATCTTTTCATCGACGCCCACGACGAGCCCCGCGCTCTCGCGATGTTGTTCCACTTTAGAATGGCCTCCCCAAATGATTTCATTAACAAATCACGAACATTATAACGCAGATTATAAATGATCATTCTTACTTTTAGCAACTAAAATAAACATATATTCATATTCGTTATAATATCGTTCGGTTTTTATTGAAAAAACAGGTTGAACCCGCTACAATGATGGAGTATGTGTCCCAAGTCCTATCTCTATCAAGTTATCCACGAAGGAGTGTCTCATAGATGATCGTGCAAGATACCGTACTGCGTAATGAGTGGATTGTTGCCTGCCGTTCGTTGGATGTGCAAGACCGTCCTCTTCAGGTCACCATTATGGGAGAACGGGTAGTTATTTTTCGTAATGAGCAAGGTGTTCATGCTTTCAAAGACCTCTGTATTCATAGAGGAGCGGCTTTATCCCTCGGCTGTGTACGCGACGGAAAGCTCGTCTGTCCGTACCACGGATGGGAGTACGAATCGTCCGGGGCTTGTGTGAAAATTCCACAGCTTCCCGAAAATCAGGCCATTCCGGGTAAAGCCCGCGCCATTCCTTTTGGTTGTGCGGAGCGCTATGGCTTTGTATGGGTCAATCTGAACAACAATGCTCCTGACTTTTTCTCCTTGCCTGAATTTGCTGCTTCTGGCCACCGCAATGTCATCTGGGGTCCGCAAACGGTAGCAGCGAAGCCGCCTCGTGTCGTGGAAAACTTCCTCGATGTCGGCCATCTCGCTGTCGTACACGAAGGCTATCTGGGTGTAGCGACACATATGGAGATCGGTGACTACCACGTACACCGCAATGAGAACGGCGGAATTCGAACAGATGAAATCGCCGTGTTCCAACCAGATCCAGATGGTACAGGGCAAGCGAAGCATGTCTATTACACTTATGAAGTACTGCGTCCGCTGACAGTGAAATTCACGAAACGCGACCGGGAAACAAGCAACGAAATGTCTATTCTTCTGACAGTCATGCCGCTTGACGAGAACCAATCGGTCGCCTATGGGATCTTGACATTCAACTATGAAACGAATCTGACCGATGAGGAGATCAACAAGTTCCAGGACATGATTTTCGCGCAGGACAAGCCGATCGTGGAAAATCAAAAGCCAGAAGATCTCCCTCTCGACCTGCAAGTCGAGCTGTCATTGAAATGCGACCGCGCCAGCATCGCCTATCGCCAGTACTTGGCCGAGCTGGGTGTTAAGCTGGGTACCGCTTAAGTTGCGTCTTCCGAATGCAAAAGACCCGCTAACCTCGTCATCTCGACAGGGTAGCGGGTCCATTTTTGATTATAAGATGGGTGACAGCAGTCTCGTGAGTGATTCTTGAATCCGTGAGCGCATCGGTCGATTCAAATATTCTTCCATCGTCATTTCCCGGCAATCAGCGAGATCCATGATAAATAGCTCCTCTAGCTTCTCCGCCATCCTCGTATCATATAGATAGGCGTTGGTTTCGAAGTTTAGTTTGAAGCTGCGAATATCGATATTCGCGGTTCCGACAGAGGAAATTTGGGTGTCGACCACGATTGTTTTGGCATGCATGAATCCTTTTTCGTACAAATAACAGCGGACGCCACTTTTCAGCAGTTCCCCCAGATAGGAATGCGTCGCCCAAAAGACCATCAGGTGATCCGGCTTTCCCGGAACCATCACGCGCACATCTACTCCCGACATCACAGCCATTTTGAGGGCAGTCAACATGCTGTCATCGGGAATAAAGTATGGAGTCTGCAAGTAGATTTTCTTTCTCGCCTTGTAAATCATCTTCAAGTAAGCGTTCTTAATCTGCTGTTTCTCCGAATTTGGGCCGCTGGATACGATCTGTACGCCAATTCCTTTGTCCAGCCCCTGCAGCTCCGGGAACAACGTGAGCGATTCCGCTAAACGCTTTGGTGACGACAAGTTCCAATCGAGGAAAAAGCGTGCCTGCAGCATGTAGACCGCTCTTCCCTCCATCCGCAAATGGGTGTCTCGCCAATACCCCAGCTTCTTTTTCCCTAGGTATTCGTCTCCAATGTTGAAGCCACCGATATAGCCAATCTTCCCATCAATGATAGTCAACTTCCTGTGATTTCGGAAATTGACGCGAAAGTTCACAAATGAAAAAGATGCAGGGAAAAAGGAAGCAACTTCTCCTCCTGCCGCCAGAAGGGGTTTGAAAAACCTCGAAGGGATTCCTGCCGATCCTACTGCATCGTACAGCAGCCTGACTTTCACGCCTTGCGAAGCTTTTTTGACGAGCAAATTCATCAATTCGCTCCCCAGCTCATCGTTGCGAATGATGTAATACAGGAGATGGATATGCTCGCGAGCCTCATCAATCTTCTGGAACATGTCATCAAACAGGCTGTTCCCCTCGATAAAAATTCGCACGCTGTTATCTTGTGTGTAATAGGCGCCATCGCTGACCACGTTCATGAATATCATGTCGCGATGCCGTTCCATGGCGGGGTCATTCATTTCCAGATTTCCGCTCTCCAATAGCTGCTTCTGTTTATCAACAGCTGTACGGAAGTGGGAAAACTCCCCCTCTTTCAGCCGATAAAGCTTCTTTTTACTCAATTTTTGACCAAAGACCAAATAAACGATAAAGCCCACACCAGGCAAAAATAACAAGACCATCAACCATGCCCAGGTAGCTGCAATGTTTCGCCGTTCCATAAAGATGAGGACAGCGGCCAACATGACATTTCCGATTGAGATGACCACGACGATTTGCTCAAACAACAACATTAGCCCACATCCATATATAGGATTTCTCCCATTTTACACCATAGTTCTCCAAGTTTCATCTTTGCTGCAAAGAATGATGCTTCCCCGCAAAAAACCCGGCTCACTTCGAACCGGGTCTGGCAATAAGATGCGTGCTTGCTTTCCTCTTTTTCACCTTTTAGGCAAGGTCCAGCAGCTGCCCCTTTTTCATAATCAGACGATCGTCCAGATAGACGTCTGGCTCCTTCACGACCAAATCGATGTGCACACCAGCCACAATCGTTCCCCCAAAGGTATTGTTGCTGCCAAACGCGACGTGAATCGTTCCGTATACCTTTTCGTCCTCCAAAACGACTCCGGTAATGCGCGCCTTGTCGTTGGTACCGATCCCGAATTCGCCCAGCATGCGGCCGTCCTGTTCACCCAAAATTTGAAGCAACCGCTCGCCTGTCGTGCCCTCTGTTTTGGTGATTCGTCCCTTTTCTACGGTCAGCAAAAGCGGGCTGTCCACTTTCCCGATCCCGGAAATGGAGCCATCGACCAGAATCTGTCCTTCTGCAGAACCTTCCACTGGCGCGATGTAGGCTTCTCCGGACGGGAGGTTACCCGACTCTCCCGGATTGACGTACATCCCTGTGCTAGGCACGCCAGGGCGGTTAGCAATGGAGAACTGCAGGCTCTTGCCATCTTTTTCGATCCGCACCGTGCTTGCTGCCGTGAGTAGGTCCGTTACTTTCTCTGTCAAAATTTTCACTTGGGAATAGTCGGCTGCAATCGCGCCTTTCAGGAACATGTCTTCCGTAATTCCTGGCATGGTCGCCAAGCGGGTTCCGTTGGCGGCAGCTTCTTTACGTGCTTTTGTATGGGTCAGCGAATGCGCCGTGACACAGACGACTACATCCGCGTGTTTCATTGCTTCTGCCACGAACGCAGGCGGCTCCTGTCCGCTCTTTTCCCGCTCCTGCATGACGAGGTAAACAGACTCCGCTCCAAGCTGTCTGCCAGCCTCCCAGAGGGCTTCTCCCAGCTCACGTTTGACGTCATCGGCGACTACTAGAAAAGACTCGCCCGCTTTCAAAGCCATGCAATTCGTCAGGATCCCCTTGCTGATTTCGATTAGTTTCATATGTCTCATCCTTTCGACTTGATTCCGAAACGTTTATGTCACACTTATCTTTCTTCGCCGTGCCTCTCTGGACTCCTGCCAAATCATGTCCAGAGTACCCTTCCACTATACCACTTCAAAACAAAAGGACTACCACGTTGGCAGCCCTCTGAGATCTCTTTTCTATTATTGTACAGCCACTTTCATGACCGCTCTCACCGAATCAGCGGATTTATCCAGGGCAGCCTTTTCTGCTGCTGTCAGGTCCAGCTCGATTACTTTTTCGATCCCGCCTGCTCCGAGCAATGTCGGTACGCCAAGGTAGAGATCGTTGTAGCCGTATTCTCCTTGCAGATAAGCGATAGACGGCAGGATACGCTTTTTGTCTTTGAGGATTGCCTCAGCCATTTGTACCAATGAGGCTGCCGGTGCATAATACGCAGATCCGTTTCCGAGCAGGCTGACGATCTCTCCGCCACCTTTGCGCGTTCTCTCGACGATCGCATCCAGACGATCTTGCGGAATCAATTTGTCCAGCGGAATGCCACCTGCATAGGAGTAACGCAGAAGAGGCACCATGTCATCCCCGTGTCCCCCCAAAACAAAGCCCGTCACATCTTCTACCGATACGTTCAGCTCCATCGCGACAAAAGTACGGAAGCGAGCGGTATCGAGTACACCTGACTGACCGATGACGCGGTTTTTCGGGAAGCCAGACGTTTTGAAGAACGTGTAGGTCATCGCATCGACCGGGTTGGACAGCACCAGTACGATAGAGTTTGGTGCATACGTTTTGACCTGCTCTGCAACGGAGCGCATGATCGACGCATTCGTAGCAACCAGATCGTCGCGGGACATGCCCGGCTTGCGTGCGATGCCTGCTGTGATGATGACGATATCAGAGCCTTCGATGTCTTTGTAGTCGGAGGTGCCAACAATCGTAGAATCAAAGCCCAATACAGGCGAAGCTTCCATCATGTCGAGCGCTTTTCCCTTGGTCGGGTTCTCCAGCTGCGGGATATCGACCAGCACGATGTCTGCCAGTTCCTTTTGCGCCATGATGAATGCCGTAGTCGCTCCCGTAAAACCGCTGCCGATTACGGCTACTTTTTTTCTGCGAAATGTCATGATGAATCCTCCTCTTGATTGTATTTAAAGAATCAGCTTCACACCGCTCGCTTTTTGCTCCAGCATTTTGCTCAGAATGGTTCCGATATGCGCGCCTGCCTCAATCGGCGACGTTCCTTGGCGATGGATATTGGAAATAACGGTACGTTCGGACTCAACCATGCCTTTACGCGGGCGGTAGCACATGTAGGCGCTCATCGAGTGAGCTGTCACCAGGCCTGGGCGTTCTCCGATCAGCATCACTAACACCTCGGGCTGCAAGAGTTCACCGATGTGATCCATACTTGCCACTCGACCGCCTTTGACAAAAAATGGGGTGCCACAAGTCAATCCGTAGCTTTTCAAGGAGTCGGTCACGGATGGAAGCACATCCCGCAGATTGGCGTCGACTGCACTGGCACTCAGACCATCGGAAACGATGATCTGCACTTGCGGTTTCTTTTGGCAGCGCTCTTGAATCAGACGCACGCCTTCGTCATTCAGGATTCGCCCCATGTCCGGACGCTTCAGGTAATTCTCGGTATTATCGTACTGCGTCTCCACTGTAAATAGAGAAAACTCATCCAACAAGGACTGCTGCACTTCTCCATACACGGCATCGACAGCAGCCGCATGGTCGCGTCTGAGCTGAAGCATGGTCTTGGTCAGAGGACGGACCCCGGTACGCCATACACCGATCCGGGCAGGAGTACTGTCCAAAAGCTCCTGAAGACCTTCCTTCCACTTCGGATTCGGCACGTGCGCCGTTCGTTCCGGCTCTGGCGGTACAGACGACTGCCCTTGCTGTCCGACTGCTCCTGCGGTCAGCTCCTGTGCGGATTCCTTCTCGGTAACGCTTTTCGTTTCCACGGCCTTCCCTGATGTCTGGACTGGAGCTGACGGTGCCATTTCACTCAGCTTTTTTTGCAGCTCTGCCACTACCTTGTCTACCAAATAATCCAATTGCTGTTCCATCCATTTATCACCTCCCGGATTACATGAAAATCGTCGGATCGCCAGCGATTGCAGTCAGCTTGCCGTTCTCCATAATCCCCATCTTCTCCAGCCATTTCTCAAACGCTGGTGCTGGACGCAGACCGAGCACTTCCCGGAAAGCCGCGATGTCGTGAAAGCTCGTCGATTGGTAATTGAGCATGACGTCATCTGCCATGGCCACTCCGATGACGAAGTTCACTCCCGCTGCAGAAAGGAGAATGCCCAAATTGTCCATGTCGTTCTGGTCGACCTTCATATGGTTCGTGTAGCATACGTCACAACCCATCGGCAGACCGTGCAGCTTGCCCATGTAGTGGTCTTCCAGTCCTGCTCGTATGACTTGTCGGCTGTCGTACAAATACTCCGGTCCGATAAAACCAACGACGGTATTTACGATAAAGGGCTGGTACTTGCGTGCAAGTCCGTAGCAACGCGCTTCCATCGTCAGCTGGTCAATGCCAAAATGCGCTTCCGAGGAAAGCTCCGAGCCTTGACCTGTCTCAAAATACCAGAAGTTTGGCCCAGTAGAAGTGCCTTCTTTTCGCATCAGCTCATCGGCCTCATCCAAAAGGGCAACGTCGATCCCAAACGCATTGTTGCCTTTCTCACTTCCCGCGAGGCTCTGGAAAATCAGATCAGCAGGCGCTCCCTGACGGATGGCTCGCATTTGCGTAGAGACGTGAGCCAGCACACAGTTCTGGGTCGGAATGTCCCACTTGTTCATCACATCTTTAGTCATCATCAGGATGTCCTTGACGCTATCAGACGTATCGATAACCGGGTTGATCCCGATGACCGCATCACCGATTCCATAGCCCAGGCCTTCATAGAGGGCTGCCTTGATGCCCTGCACATTGTCAGAAGGATGATTGGGTTGCACCCGTGCTGCCAGGACGCCTTGTTGGCCGATGGCCGTGTTGCAGTGCGTGATGTTGCGAATTTTGGCCGCTGCTGTGATCAGATCGAGATTGCTCATCAGCTTGGCAGTCGCCGCGATCATTTCGCTGGATAATCCTCTACTGATTCTCTTGATTTCGCTGTCACCCGCTTGGTGGCTCAATAAATATTCGCGCAGCTCAGCGACGCTCCAGTTCTTGATTTCGTTGTAGACCTTCTCGTTGATCCCCGCTTCGATCACGCGGGATACCTCGTCCTCCTCAGCAGGAAGCAACGGGTTGTTGCGAATATCGGCGAGTGTAAGATCCGCTAGCACCTGCTTGGCTGCCACACGTTCGCGAGAATCCTCAGCGGCGATTCCAGCCAGCTGGTCACCTGATTTGTCCTCGTTTGCCTTCGCGAAGATTTCTTTCAGATCTCGAAATTGGTAGGTCTGTCCGAGTACAGTCGTTTTCATGTTCATCCCATTCACCCCTTTTTAAAGCCTTTCATCAAAGGCAAGCGTTTTTACGACGACAGGGATGATCGTTCCGGAAATCGGCTCGCCCAAGTCGATGTAATCGCCGTATTCTACTCGCACCTGGTCGATGCATATAATTTCTGGTTTCCCGCTGCACCTCATCGCTAATGCTTGACCCAAAGCTTTGGCCATATCTGATTCACAGATCACGACCATGATCCGACTATCGGAAAACGTACGCCGGTATTGATCCGACAGCTCCTGCGCGATCATCTGCAGCAGCTGGTACGAGCAGTAGCCAATACCAGAAAGCGACAGTGCAAACGGGATACCTGAGGTTTGCTCAAACAGGCGGACACCCAGGTCATACACATTGGTCACTTCACGCTTCAGCTTTTCCGGATCGGTCAAATGCTCAGTAGAGAGCTCCAGCTTGAGAATGGGGATGTTTCGGATCGGCAGCAGCTCTGCCTTGATGTGTACCGTAGAGCCACTGATTTCCGTGCTCTGCATTCCTGCTCCGATCACGGTAGCACGTACTGTCTGTTCAGGATCTACCCATTTGACCGGGTACGTCCCCTTTTCTCTTTCCTGCCGCAAGACGTGCCCCAGCATCGGTCCGAAATCACCGTATCGACTCACGTCAGCCATCGTTTTGACAGGCTGTTCTGCCATCAGCTGTCCCACTCCGCCGGAAACCGATAACTCATCGACCGGAAGCATTTCTCGCAAGTGGTGTCCGAGTACCAGCAATCCGGATAGGTTCCTTTCACGACCGGTTAGATAATCCAGCATACTGCGGCCCATTTCCCCAGCAATTTCCCGAACCTGCTCCACCGTCATTTCCTGACCGGGCTGAACACGCAGATTCTTGGCAGCCAGCCATGCATGAATGTTTGGGGACACATACTGGACAAGCCCCCGTGAGTCGAGACGAATCAGTCTACCTCCAACGTGAAAGGTTACGGTCGCGATTGCCTTTCCTCTGTAAAAATAGGCAGCGTTGGCCGTTCCTCCCCCGATGTCTACATTTACAATCGTCCCTTGGATTGCTTGGGAGCGCTTTTCCGCTCCTGCTCCTTTGCCCGCCAGTACGCCTTCCAAATCCGCTCCCGCTGTCGCAACGACAAAATCTCCCGATCGTTCTGCCAACAGGTGCACGATATGCTGAGCGTTCTTTTTGCTGGCCGTCTCGCCCGTGATGATGACCGCACCCGACTTGATATCCGAGAGACTGATTTGAGCTTTCTCGTACTCGGCTCTCAGGATCGCACCGATGCCCTCTGCATCAATTTCATCAAGGCCTAGCAACGGTGTGGAATGAACAGCACTGGCATAGAGCAGCTGTCGCTCCACGATCTGATAGCGAGGCAGCGAAAAGGTACTGGACATTCGCCCCAATCGCAAGCGACTGACAATCATTTTGGTGGTGCTGGTTCCTACGTCGATTCCGACGCTTTGGATCCATTGTTCATCCATACGAACCTCCTCGAGCCATTGACGTGCCAGACGGTCCTTCCACTCTGTAAATAAAAAACGCCTGAACTGCCGGAACCTTGCTTCCGGACTCATTCAAGCGCCTTTGCTCTCTTACTCTATCTACTTGTCATCGCCTTCGATCAAGCGATGTGATCATTAGGCATTGGATTCGATGGCTTGCTCTCCGGACAAGATTTCTTCCGCCAGTTTCGCGAGTGGCATGCGCCGTTGCATGCTTACTTGCTGCAGCCATTTGTAGGCAGCTTCCTCCTCCAGAGAAAGACTGCTCATCAGCTTCCCTTTTGCCTTTTCTACTGCTTTTCGATCTTCTATTTTCTGTTTCAACGTGTGGATATCCTTCTTGAGCGCGACCACTTTCTCTTTTTGACTCAGGGCGATCTCCACTGCAGGAATGAGATCGTCCTCCGACACCGGCTTCACGAGATAGGCTGTCACGCCTGCCTTGCGTGCATCCTGGACCAGCTCCTTTTGACTGTAAGCGGTCAAGAGCAGAATCGAGCTATCGGAAAAGGAGCGGATGATGCCGCTTGCCTTGATCCCATTCAAGACAGGCATCTTCACATCCATGATAATCAGATCTGGCTTGTGACGGTGCGCCTGCTCGACGGCTTCCTCCCCGTTTTTCGCTTCGGCGACTACCAAATACCCTTCATTTTCGAGCATCTCGCGCAAATCCATGCGAATGATCGGCTCGTCATCCACTACCATAATCTTCGGCTGTGTCATCGTCATCCTCCTTTTGAATCGGATAGAGAATGGTCACCTCCGTACCGTTTCCGGTATTGCGGAAGTGCATCGTGCCCTCCAGGTCTTCTTTGACCAGGGTATCCACAATTTTCAGTCCCAGGTGCCCCTTTTGCAGCACCTGCTCCATATCTTCAATGCCTACTCCGTCGTCCGTAACCGATAGACTGATAAAGTCATCCTTGGTCACGAGCGCCACGGCAATGGTTCCTTCATGCTGATCGCGAAAAGCATGAATCATGCAGTTTTGAATCAGCTCGGTCACGATCAGGGCAAACGATGTTGCTTTGTTCGACGGCAGATAGACGGACTCTCCTGCCACTACGACCTGTATAGCTTGCTCGGAACGCCTCATGGAAGAGACGATAATTTTCGATATTTTGGTCAAAATTTCTTTGAAGTCAATCTGCTCCAGGCCATCCTGTGCCAAATACTCGTGAATGATGGCAATGCTGTTGATCCGGTTGATGCTCTCCCGGTATACCTTCTCGATTTCGTTTGATTGCGAACGCCTCATCTGCAGGCGCAAGAGACTCGCGATAGTCTGCAAATTGTTTTTAACGCGATGATGGATCTCTTTAATAACAGCTGACTTAATCATTAGCTGCTTTTCTTTTTCCCGTATATCGGAAATATCCCGCAATAGAATAATTCCCCCGATGATATCGGGCTTGCGAGCGGCAGAAACCGCTTTCATCATAATAAAATGCTTTCCTCTCGACAACTCCTCCTGAATGTACCCCCCGTGTCGTACAAAGTTTTCCGGGGAAACACGCCAGGAAAAAATACGTTCGATGCTGATCCCTTTTTCGGGCTCTTCTAGACCGATTAAAGAAAGCAGGTTGTGAGCTCGACCGTTGGCATAGGTAATGATGCCACCCTGATCAAATAAAATCATCCCCTCGTGCATGAGCGAAGAGATGGGCATGTCTGGCACTGCAAACTGAATCAAGGTCTCACTCAGATGCTCTGTCGTTTCTTTGAGCATCTCCACATTTTTCTCCTGTTCGACCTGCTTGGAAATATCCTGTTCCGTTATCAATGTACCGATCGTTTCCCCCGCAGCATTCGTGATGGGCACGACACTTTGCCGCATGACGACCTGCTCTTGGGAGACACCACGGGATCCGATAACAGGCTTCCCCGTCGTCAGACAGTACATGACAGCTGGCTCATTCACCGCTGTTGCCAATTGTCCTACGACCGATCCTCTGTACATTGATCGAGCCGTACTCGGTGATGCTTGAGCGATGACCAGCGCACAGCTTTTGTCTGCTGTCGGGCAATCGATAAACATGTCCGCTTGGGACAAATCAGCAAAGATCTGCAGCTTGGAAGCCAGATCTTCTACGATCCGAATGTCTTCCTCACTCAAAGTAGTAGCCTGTGAGCACAATTCCCGTATGGTTAGCATACGAACCTCTTTTCACCTGCATGACGTTGGTCTTTCCCTAATTTTCTCACAGACAGGCTCTTGCGGAAAAGAGGCTTATTTCTGGATGATTTTTTGTAAAAAAGCACGTAACTCGGGCACTCCATCCCCCGTATGAGAAGAAGTACGGAAAATGTCAGCGTCACCCAGTGATTGCCGCAAATAAGCCTCGGCTCTCTGCAGATCTGCATCTGGATGATCGATCTTGGTGATTACCCCTATGCATTCTTGCGGAAATCCTTGCGAGAAGCCGGGAGGAAAGTAATTCCGCTCGCGAGTGGCGTCCTGCACCATGACGACGATGCCCGCTTCGAGGGAAGTGGCCATCAGCGTACGGTAAAACATCGGGTTTTCGCTGTACTCACCCGGTGTATCAATCACCCAATCGCGATACTCCAACGCCTGTGTCTTTCTGGCAGGCTGTTCGTCATTGAACAGCGCTCGCACCAGAGAAGACTTGCCTGCTTCGATAGCGCCTATAATCATGACTCGTTTGCTCATGACTTGGTCACCAAAGCCGGCGTAAATCGTAGTTTTTGACTCAACACATTATTGACTGCCTCCACTGCCATTTCGACAGCCGAGACGTCCCCGACCACGATCAACGAACCCGTAAATCGGTCGAGGAAGCCCAGCTCGACACTCGCAGCCTTGGTGGCAATATCAGCCGCAATGATTGCTGTCTCTGTAGGTGTCAAGGTCAGAATGCCGATGGCTCCCGCTTCCTTTATCCCCAGTTTGGTATAGAGCATCTCGTCCGGGTTGGCGATCACGTGAGCCAGGGTGACCTGTTTGCCCGGTACGAATTCCTGTATGACTCGTGAACGTTCCTGTTCCATGTCTATCCCTCTCCTCCTGCTGCTCCCGGCACCTCGAACGAATCGACGATCCCTACGATCACGGCATCGATGGGAACACTGTTGCCAGAAAACAGGATTCGCGCAGGCGTACCACGCGAAACGATGACCTGCTCGCCGATGCCCGCACCGATCCGGTCTGCAGCGATGACGGTCTGTCCGCCTTCCTCGCCGCGCCAGTCAATAGGCTGGACGACCATCAGCTTCAAATTTTCCATGCCTGCTTCCTTCTGGGTCGCCCACACGCTTCCGATCACTTTTCCCAAGAACATGCGCTGATCACCCTTTTCCCAAATAGCTGACCGTAATACCGCGCTCTCTCATGCTGTCATGAGCCAATGGAGAGACGATCGCTCCCTTTTTGACGAGTAAAGTCGTATTGCGCAGCTGCGGCTGAGAACGAATCCAGTCCGCTGTCAGCAGCTTGCCGGAAAAGACCGCTTCCGCTTCATCCAAGGCTGTCAGTGCTGACTGGTCGGTTTTGACTTCATCCTTTTGTAGCTGGGCTTTCAGCTTGGAGACTACGCGTTCTGCCAATCGTTTTTGCGGTGCGAATTCGATGCCCAGCTCACCCAGCTCTTGCACATGGCGCTGGAATAGCTTTTCATAAGCAGGCGTCAATGTCAGCGTCTGCAAGGTGCGACGATCTGCACGCTTGATTCCCGGCACATCGGAGCCTGCGATGACGAATTTTCCGGTGACCAATGCAGAAAAGACGATTTCGGCCTTGATCGTTCCTTTGAGTCCGGTAGCAATACGAGCGGCGTTATCGAGATCCAGCTCGGGAATGACGATACCGACGTAATCTTTTGACACTTCCAGCGGAGCGGGAGCGTATTCATCCGCTGTTATGATTTTTCCCGCTCCCCCACATTCGATCTTGTGCATGCCCAACCACGAGGACGTCTCTCCATCCAGAAACAGAATATCGTGGCAAACCCCGTTGTTTTTCAAGTGGATAAAATGATCGGTAAAGGCTTCATGTGCTTGACTGTCACAAAAGACGTACAGAACACGGGGAGCTTGCTTCTTCTTCTCCTGATTCATCGATTGCAGGATTTCTTTTGTAATGGATGCGACCATCTCTCGGATGTCCATCAAGCTCTCACCTCCGGTAGCCTGAGTAAAGCTGGCCGTTTTTGCCGATTACCTTTACCCGGTCGCCCGTTTTCAAATTGGCGGCATTGCCTTCGTCCAAATCCACATGGAAGTCCAGAGCAAAGCGCGGGTTCACGCGGACAACCACATCCGGATACAAAATGGGACGATCCGTCTGTGTCTCCAAAATGAGTGTGTCTCCATCCTTCACTTGATAGAGCTCCGCTTCTTCCACCGACATATGGACGTGCCTTTTGGCAACGATGACGCCTTTGGTCAACACAACCGTACCTTTTGCCGTTACCAGCACCATACCTGGCGTACCCTCGATATCACCTGACATACGTACAGGCGCGTGCACACCGAGTGAAAAGCCATCCGTCCGGGAAATTTCCACCTGTGTCGCACCACGGGCTGGGCCGAGAATACGCACGCCATGGATGCTTCCTTTTGGACCGACCAGCGTCACCGTTTCCTGGCAAGCAAACTGGCCTGGCTGAGACAGCTCGCGCATCGGGGTCAATTGATGCCCTTCTCCAAAGAGCCGCTCCACATCCTCTGGTGATAAATGCACATGACGATTGGATACGCCGATAGGAATCTCTGATATGGCCTCGGCAACTTGATCGGTGGAAGGCTGCTGATGTTCGTCAAACGCTTTCACTTGAATCCCTCTTCCCTTCAAGTAATCTGCCGCTGCGGGGGTCATTTTGTCCCCTTTCTCCAAGAGAAAGGGGTTGGGTATGCCTTGTTTATGCATGGCTCTCAAGGATGTTTCCGTGATGACTGCCATACGGGATTACCCTTCGAGCTTTGGCAAGATCAATTCAATGTCACCGTGTGGACGTGGGATTACGTGTACGGAAACGAGTTCGCCCACTTTTTCGGCAGCAGCGGCACCTGCGTCCGTGGAAGCTTTGACTGCACCTACGTCACCGCGAACCATAACGGTCACCAGACCGCCACCCACGTGTACTTTTCCGATCAGCTTCACGTTTGCCGCTTTCACCATCGCGTCAGCCGCTTCCACTGCACCTACCAACCCTTTTGTTTCAACCATTCCCAATGCGGACATTTCTCCTGCCATTTCCTTTTCCTCCTTACATGTATAGACAAATTTTTAGTGGTTTAAGACGTCATTTCCGTTAAAACAGACTTGATGATGTTTTTGATCTCATCGCGGCTCAGACCGATATTCATCGAAGAGACGGCTTGCATGACCGCTTCTTCTGCTGCGGTCGTTTGTGGCTGGGACTGTACCGGCTGTGATTCCGGCATTTCCCGAATGCCAAATGCGACCCGCTTGATGTTGAACAAATGCTTGGGTCCGATATTGTCGGACGTGATGTTGTTGCCAAAAGAACCGCAGCCCAGAGTAAAGGAAGGCTGAACCCCTGTAGTCGCGCCGATCCCGCCAAACGTCGTTCCCGTATTAACCGGAATGCGGGATGCAGGCATCGCCTGTCCATACGCCGCGATGACGTTGTCGTCCTGCGCGTGGATGCCAGCTGTGTGCCCCAGACCGCCTAGCTCCAGCAGTTCCCGGCAACGTGCAAATCCTTCCTGCTGATCGTGCACGGTGTACATCGCGAGGACAGGAGCTAGCTTTTCCACTGACAGCGGATACGCTTTTCCTACGCCCGTCTCTTCGGCGATCAGCACGCGTGTCTCGGCTGGAATGGAGATTCCCGCCATCTGCGCGATCGTCTGAGGCGAACGGCCAACGATCTTGGCATTGAGCGAGCCATTGACCATGATGATGGCAGCGACTTTTTCCTTTTCATGGTCGTCCAGGAAATAGGCGCCTTCGCGCTTCAGTGCCGCAATCATCTGATGCTTGATCGATTCCTCGATGACCAGTGCTTGCTCGGAAGCGCATATCGTTCCATAGTCAAACGTCTTGCTCTGTACGATGCGCTTGGCAGCAGCAGCCGTATCCGCACTGTGATGAATATAGACCGGCACATTACCAGGACCTACACCATACGCCGGTTTACCTGAGCTGTATGCCGCCTTGACCATCGGCGATCCACCTGTAGCCAGAATGACGTTGGTCAGCTTGTGCTTCATGAGCTCATTGGTAGCTGGCAAGGTCGGTTTGCTGACGCAATGGATCAATCCTTCTGGCGCTCCCGCCTGCACAGCCGCCTGAGCCATGAGCGTAGCAGCCGCAAGCGTACATGCAGCAGCGGAGGGATGCGGGGAAAAGACGATGGCGTTGCGTGCTTTGATGGCGATCATCGACTTGAAAATGACCGTCGAAGTCGGGTTGGTAGAAGGTACGATTCCCGCTACGACACCGACCGGCTGTGCCACTTCCCACACTTTGTTTTCCTCATCTTTTCGGATGATTCCGACTGTCTTCACGTCTTTGATCGAAGCGTACACGCTTTCCGCAGCAAACAGATTTTTCATCCGTTTATCCGGAATGTTACCAAAGCCTGTTTCCTCAACAGCCATAGCAGCAAGCCGTTCAGCAGCTTCCACCCCTGCTTTGGACATCGCCGCGATGATAGCATCGATCTGCTCCTGACTGTAGGTGGCCAGTTTTTTTTGAGCTTCTTTGGCTTGTGTCAAAGAAGTACGTACTTCCTGTATGGAGTACAGATCAGCATCTAGCGTCATCGTTCTTGCTCACCTCCGCCTTTTTGCTTCTCTTCCAGGAGGCGTACGAGCTCTTCTTTCTTCGCCGTGCCGATTTCCTGTGGAGAAAGCGGGAAGTCCGCGTAGGAACGAGCCAGCTTTCGCAAGTCGTTGATCGATTGATCAGCCAAACCGGACACGGTGTGTGGCAAAGTCGGCGTTTCTTCTTTCTTCTCTGCCGGACTGATCAGATTTTTAATCATTTTCGGCACATTCTCGTCAGGACGTGGGATGACGTGTGAATGAAGCAATCTTCCGACACGTCTTGCAGCATCGGCACCAGCGTCTACAGCAGCTTGCACTGACGACACATCCCCGATGACGTAGACCGTCACGATCCCCGCATCTGCCCCTTCATAGGTAACGACCTTCACATCCGCTGCCTTGGCGGCGGCATCAGCGGCGGCGATCAGAGCAGGTAGCCCCAACGTTTCAATCATGCCGAGTGAGTATGCATGAGCGCGCATTTCCATTTCCTCCCCTTCAAGAGGGACATTCCCTAGGTTAATTTGACAGGCTGTACAGCAATGCTTCTCACCGCATCGGCGAAGGCATCAGCTGCTGCCCTGCAAGCGGATTGGCTGCCCGTTAACAGCGCACCCCCGAAGTTGGTCTCTGTCGGCGGTCCAAAAAACTGCATCATTTGAACATCCGCTGCCTTTAGCGCAGCATCGATCCCGAATACCGCCTCCAGTGGAGGAGCGATCAGATAAGCGAGCGGCTCTCCCTCTGGAATACCGGCTACCTGGGATAGATAGCTGCCGGTTCGCGACACGACATGGGCGTAGTAAGCATGAGTCCCTTCTTGATTCAAGGAATAAAAGCAGGCTCCGCTTTCCATAAATGCCACGGCAGCATCCAGGCCGCTTTGAACCTCCGACGGCGTCGCTCCCCCGATGATCCCGATGAATTCACCCGACAACGGACCGGACGCGTGGCCGGATCCTGCGTAAAACGACTTGGCATACACTACTTCCACTGCCGCCTTTTTCGTCGCTTCGTCGATTGCCGTGTAGCCCACATCATCAATCGTCGAGGTCAACAGCCCCAGACTGCGGATATGGGGAGGCAGATTCAGCTTTTCCGCAAATTGCGAATCGACATTTGGAATCATGCGGACTGCTAACGGTGTCGCTCGAAGTGGTTTTTCCATGCGTATCACTCCCCTCAGACCAATATCCATTTTTCAAAACGCTAAAAAGGTGCCAAAACAGAGGAAATACACCTCATGTTCATGGCACCTTTGCCTTTTGTTTGTTCACTTGTTGGAAAAGATGGTTCTTCCTTGATCTTATCCGTGTCTTTACTTTATGACAAGGCCAAAAAAAATGCAAGCGTTTTCGCCCTTCCACATCTTTTCCTTTTTTCGGTCATTTAACAGACACAACGACGGGTTACCTTTGTTGTGTAGCCGAGACGGGCAAGCCCAAAAAGCCCGGACGGCACAACTACCAAACATACATCCTTAGGAGGAATAAGTAATGAAAAAGAGAATGGCAATGACAGTAATGGCTCTGGCAGTATCAGCAATGGCAGGTTCCGCTTTTGCAGCAGATGAACCAACTAAAACAGCCCCACAAAATACGATCAAAGCACAGCTTGTTACCAAGCCAGCGATTTCCCTGGAACAAATGGCGAAAGAAAAAGGAATTACCGTAGAAGAGCTCATCGCACAGCTGAAAAAGGAAGGCAAGCTCAAAGTTTCTGAAGCCATGGAAACCTTCAACAGCCAATCACTCGACGGAAGCAATCCAAAAGAAGGGGCATATACTTTCCAAGCCTTTGCAGTAAATGACAGCGACTCGAAAGACGGCCAGATCGCTACAGCAACAACTACCAGCACTGCATCCTTCGCCGCTGATGAAGATGGGAAAACAAGCCCGATGATGAATGTCATCAATCTGGAGGATATGGCGAAAGAGAAAGGCATCACGGTAGAAGAACTCGTTGCTCAGCTCGAAAAAGAAGGCAAAATCACTAACTCTGTTGCAGCTATTCCAGCAGTTATGGATCTAGAAAAAATGGCAAAAGAAAAAGGCATCACAGTGGAAGAACTCATCGCACAGCTTCAAAAAGAAGGCAAGCTCGCTCCAGCTGCAACGCTGGTACCTGCTACTCCTGTTCAAAAATAAGCACACACAAAAGCCTCTGACCACCTTTCGGCCAGAGGCTTTTTCTGCTTTCGTACGTCGTTTTCTTTACAGCGTCAGACCTCCATCGATCGTCACAATGGAACCAGTCATATAGCTAGATCCTGGTGATGCCAGGAACGCTACTACATTCGCCACTTCATCCGCATCTGCCATGCGTCCAATCCGCGGGAAGTTGATTTCAGGAACATGTCCGGTTTCCTCGATGTCTTTTTGCAAGCCTGCCACCAGGCTGGTCGTTACGCCACCAGGACACACGGCATTCACTCGCACGCCCGTTTTTGCATATTCGATCGCAGCCGATTTGGTCAGGCCGACAACTGCGTGCTTGCTGGCAGAGTAGGCGGACATGCTGTGCTCACTTTTCAGTCCTGCCGTAGAAGCCGTGTTAATGATGGAACCCGCCCCTTGTTTCACCATGACCGGAATGACGTATTTCAAACCGAGAAATACCCCTTTCAGATTCACGGACATGACCCGATCAAATTCGGCCTCCTCTACATCTTCCAACAGACTAGGTTTTTGAATAATACCCGCGTTGTTGAAAAATACATCGATACGTCCAAATGCCTCGACTGCTTGATTCACGTAATTTTGTACATCAGCAGAGTCGCTCACATTGGCTTGCACGAAAATGCCTTCGCCGCCTTTTTCCTTGATCAGACCGAGTGTTTCCTCGCCGGTTTTCTGATTGAAGTCAACCAGCACCAATTTCATCCCTTGCTCAGCCAGCTTCAGACTGGTCGCACGACCCATACCACTGCCTGCACCTGTTACCAATGCTACTTGTCCTTTTTGAGTCATGATCCAATCACTCCTTTTGTTGTTGATGTTCCTCGAGATTTTTTACCATTCTTTTATACGTGACGAGCAAGTTGCTGATCTCCTTTTCTGAGAACCCATCCCAGAGAGCGTCCATCAATGTTGCGTACCGTTCGTTGATTATGTCATGGATCTCTTTTCCCATTGGTGTTATGGCCAGCAGCGTTACTCGTCTGTCATTTTCAGGGATTTGGCGCTCAATGTACCCTTTGCTCACCAGCTTATTGGCGAGATTGGTTACGGCTGGCAAGGTGATCGACAGCCGCTCCGCTAGAAACGAGCTCTTCACCGCCCCCTCCTCCGCCAAAATCTCCAGAATATATACCTGCGATCCGGATAAATCGGCGTCTATGATCTTCCCGTAGGAAATGACGAATTTGCGCATCATGATCGACAGCTGCCTCGATAGCTCATCCTTTTCTTTCATCGCGATGACAGTGTCACCTCTTTTAATTTATAGTTTTAATAGTTAATACTTTTAACATTTTAAATGTACTCCTATTGCCCTTCGTTGTCAACACCGTCTCCCATCGCCATCTTTCAGACACACATCTGGTTTATCATAGACGCTCTTGGTCCAAAACTATGCGCTGCTTGTCCCTTTTACAGATGATGCCAAGAATTGTTCCCTCGCTTCTTGCTATCATAGGTGGAAACACAAAGAGTAGCGACTTGATAGAAATGAGGTATCACAGCAGTGAAACGAGTCCTTGTCATTGAAGACGAAATGCCGATTGCCCGGTTGGTTCAAGTCTATCTGGAGCGGGCTGGATACGACGTTCATTGGAACGAGGGAGATCAATGGTCTGTGGAAACGTTTCTTACGTGGAAGCCGGATCTGGTTTTGCTCGATTTGATGCTGCCCGATCAAGACGGTATGGAAATACTCGAACGCATCAGACAATACGGGAGCTGTCCAGTCATCATATTGACGGCTCGGGGCTCGGTCCCTGATAAATTACAAGGTCTGACTCTTGGTGCAGATGACTACATCGCCAAGCCGTTTGACCCTGAGGAAGTCGTCGCGCGTGTACAAGCTGTCATGCGCCGATCCACCTATATAGCAGAGGCGGACACGATCCGGCTCGGTAGCTTGACGATCGATTTTAGCGCTCAGCTCGCCTCACTGGGAAAGGAACCGCTCTCTCTGATGCCGCGTGATTGGCAGCTGCTCGCCTTTTTCGCCCGACATCCCAATCAATGCTTTAGCCGCGATCAATTGCTCGACCAGGTATGGGGGATGGATTTTGAAGGAGGGGACAGATCCGTGGATACAGCAGTAAAGCGTGTTCGCAAAGCGTTGCAGCATTGGTCGGGTGTAGAGGGAGAAATCAGTACGATTAGAGGAATGGGGTACAGCTTGCGTGTTTACTAGATGGCCATTCTCAACCAAGACACCGGTCACCTCTGTCCCCTTGTTGCGTTACTGGACGTGGCGTTATGCGATGATTCTTCTGATCATGCTGATTGGGATTGGCTTGTTCGGAATCTATTGGATCCGGGCAAACACGATGGAGCAGCAGTTCGAGATCCTAGAAGCAAGAACGTTCCTGCTCGCCGATTCCTACTCCAAGGCTGTGGAAGTCGTTCCTATGGCGAAGCTAAACGCCATCATGAAAGTCTCACCCGTCACACCAGCCACGACGGTCACGATGTCCACCAGCGCGGCGAGTGCCATCAAGTCCACCATCACAGGTCCGACGACGGGAGCCAAATCTGACATCACCGCCGATGTCCCGGCTGTAGGGAATGCATCTACTGCGACTCTCACCATGAAAGTCATGCCTAGCGTCCCACTCGATCATGTGGTGCAGATCTACGATGAATCCAATAAACAACTATTGAGTCCGGCAATAAACAGCGTAACCAGTGTCACTCTTGATAAATTGCCAGCCCCTTCTGCCCCTGCCAATGATAAAAAGGAAACACGAGAAGTCATCGACACCAAGGACGGTACATGGCTGCGCGTCGGTGTTCCGTATTACCAGCAGCAATCGGTCGGAGGGGTCTATTATGTGAGTACACGCCTCAATACTGACCAAGTCCAGACCTATATCATGATCATGGTTTCCATTGGCGTGATCACACTTTGTGGATGGGCAATCGTCTATGTCCTCTCCCGCTCCCTGACCCACCCTCTACGGCAACTGGCTGTAGCCGCGCAGCAAGTATCGGATGGCAATTACCGCCCCGAGCTGCCGGATGCAACCAGGATCAAGGAATCGGAAATCAGTCAGCTGGTCCATTCCTTTGACGACATGGCGAATCGACTCGGACAGCTGGAGCGTATGCGTACCGACTTGCTAGCAGGTGTTTCCCATGAGCTTCGGACTCCTGTCACTTCGATCCGCGGAATGATCCAGGCCGTGAAAGACGGTGTCGTTACCGGGAAAGAAGCCGACGAATTCATGCAGATCAGTATGGATGAAGCCAAACGACTCCAGACCATGGTGAACGACTTGCTCGATTTCACCTCGATGGAAGCAGGGGCAATTGCCAAAGAATTGTCCGCTGTTCATCTAGCCTCCTATTTGAATCAGATTATCTCGCAGTGGCATGCTGTTCCCGCCTTTTCTGCGATAAACGTGACCATTACTGGCATGCCTGAAGAGCTCGTTTGGAACGGAGACAAAGCACATCTCACGCAGATTCTGCTCAACCTTTTGAACAACAGCGCAGCTGCAGACGCCTCGTCGATTGAACTCAAGATTGAGCAGCCAGAAAAGCTTCTCGCCATCGAGCTTAAAGACAACGGCAGAGGAATCCCCCCTGAAGAGGTACCTTTTATTTTCGAACGGTATTACAGAGGGGACACAAAACGAAAGAAAAAGCATGGGCTTGGCTTGGGATTGACAATATGCCGCATGCTCGCCAACACGAATGGCGGCGATGTGAAATTGTTGGACACATCCGAACATGGCACTTCATTCCTCATTACACTCCACACACCCGCCGAATAAGGTGTTCTGTCCATTTTTTCCCTGATATTCTCTCTCTTCCTTTACAATGGAGGAGAGTTTTTTTATATTTTTCATCGAACCGATCGGGACTTGGCATCGTTACCTTTTCAAAGTAGGTAGAGATCAGGAGAAAAAGAGGTGTGCCTGTCTCATGCAAAACTGGAGTGACGCGGACTTGATGCAACTCGTCATGCAAAAGCACCGCCCTGCGTTAGAAGAGCTCTATGATCGCTACATCAAGCTTGTCTACTCATTCTCGTTCAAAGCCACTCAGGACGAGCAGCATGCCAGAGCAATCGTACAAGCGGTATTTACCCGTCTATGGACCTCAGAATCCGGCTTCAACGCCGAAAAGGGACAGTTTGTGAACTGGTTGATTACGATTACCCGCAATATCACGATCGATCATCTGCGCAAAGAAAAGCGGAATCAACGCTACATTCCCGTCTCATCCGAGCACTGGGAGCACATCCCGGACCATCCCGCCAACAATCCAGCTGACGTCATTTCCCGCAAGTTGATGCGCGAACAGATGGAAAAGGCATATCGGCATCTCTCCAAGAGCCAGATCGAGCTGATTCAATCGCTGTACTGGGAGGGGTACTCACTCAGTGAAATTGCCCAGATGCGCAACGAGCCCCTCGGCACCATCAAGAGTCGGTTGCACCAAACCTTGAAAATCTTGCGGAACCACTTGATACCAGAGATGGAGGGGTAACCGTGGAAACCCGTGACCGCTGTTCTTTATCAGATGAACTGGTCGCTTATGTGATTGGGGAATGCACTGAGAAAGTGAACCTCCTCATCGACGACCATCTCGCAGCATGTCCATTTTGTCGCCAGGAAGTGAATGAATTACGGGAGGCATGGGCATTGATACCTTTCCAATTATCGTATCAGCCGGAGAATGTGGATGTGCCTGTCGATTTGAAGACAGAAGTGATGAACGCGATTTTTGAACCAAAGGAAAAACCAGATACCGCACAAGTCCTACCTTGGTATCAGCAGATTGGCAAGCGTCTGGTAACATGGCAGCCTGCTCCGTACCGTTTCGTGATGGCTGGATTGGCGATTGCTCTTGCGGGAGTCATCTGGAATAACATTCAGCTCCAGCAGCAGCTGGCGGCGCACGATTCATTCCAGCCCGCCCAGGTCGTGCAATCCTATACCTTGCTAGCGCCCCTGAATGCACCGACCTCTGCAAAAGGAACGGCATGGATGTATGAACAGGGCAGCAAAAAAACGCTCGTGCTGCATCTGCAGGGCCTCTCTTCTACGCAGGGGTCAGAAGCATATCAGGTCTGGCTCATTCACGATGGGAAGCGTCAAAACGCTGGCGTGTTCCGTGTAAATCACCAAGGTACAGGCGTCCTTACCTACGACATACAAGATCCTTCCCTGTCATTTGAAGCAATCGGCATCACCCTGGAGCCTGACGCAGATGGGACCCAGCCTCGAGGAAAAAAAGTTCTGGGGACATAGTGTTTGGATCGAACCGTTTTCCCCTCTCCTGCGTTACCTTTCGTGAAAGACGACGAATGCCTATCTCATGAAAAACATGGAGGGGGAACAAGCATGAAGAAATCGGTTTCCGTTTTATTTGTGAGTGTATTGCTCACAGGAGCACTGGGTATCGGCTGGGTATCGGCCGCCCCGTCTGCCTCGCACCAAAGCTCTGTCACATTGGATGGAAAGTCGTTACGCTTGGAAGGAAAGCAGGTTGTCACCAACAATCGTGTGATGGTACCCGCAAACGAACTCGCCCAGGCGATCGGAGCTACAACCCTATACGACCAAGCTGCCAACTCTGTCACGGTTCAAAAGGATACCAATACGTATCGGTTCACCCCAGGCAGCAAGATCGCCACGATCAACGGGAGTTCCGTCAACATGGACACTCCGGCTGCTCTGGTTCATAGCGTTCCCTATGTGCCGATCCGTTTTCTCGCAGAGAATCTTGGTATGAGCGTCGGATATGACAAAGCAGCGAACACCATCACTTTACAATCAGCGAAAGCGCCATCGCTCCGCATCGTTTCGCCTGCCAATGGGGACATCTTGCACTCCGACCAAGTAAAGGTGTCCGTTGCGGCATTCCAGCACCATTTGGCAGATTTCCGCGAGCAATCTCAGCTCAAAACGGGAGAGGGGCATATTCACGTATGGCTGGATACCGATCCGGCAGATCCCAAACTTGCGTACAAAATGATCAATGGTGAGCCGGCCGTCTTTGACAAGGTGACTCCTGGAACTCATACTTTAACCGTTCAACTGGTGGGCAACGATCACAAACCAATTTCACCAGCCGTCAAACAGGTCATTCACTTTCAAACAATGGCGATGCCAGGTCATGAAGCTGCTCTATCCCATACCGTAGACATTCAATCCTTTTCTTTTAAACCGGGGTCTCTGACGATTGAAGCAGGCTCAACGGTTACGTTCAAAAACCTCGACGACGTCGTCCACACCGTAACAGCCAAAGACGGCACCTTTGACAGCGGCCCAATCAACAAGGGCACCACCTATACCGCCACCTTCAACAAACCAGGGGTTTACTCCATCTACTGCAAGCCCCACACCTTCATGACAGGAACCATCACCGTGAAATAAAAGCACACATGCCCGACTATAGAAGGGGGAAGCTGCACGAATTCCAAGCGTGCAGCTTCCCCTTTTTACGTATAGGCTCCCTCTGGCAAATGATTACGTATGAGATCCATGAAAATATCCAATGCTTTGGTATGAAACTCGTTTGTTTTTGTCAGCAGAGAGAAATTCCGGGTAACCGGGGTACCTGCGAGCTTGAGCGTAACGAGTGTACCCAGCTTTCTCTCCTTTCGAATAGCCCAATACGATAACAAACTGATGCCCAGGCCAGCCTCTACCGATTCCTTGATCACCTGTGTGCTGCCAAACTCCATCATTCTGTCAGGAGCAATCTGTAGCTGACGGAACATTTTCTCTGCAGCTTCGCGTGTTCCGGAGCCTTCCTCGCGCACAATCCAGGTCTGTGCTTCCAAATCGGACAGGTTTACTTTCTCTTTCCCGGCCAAATGGTGATGAGGGGAAACAATCAAGTACATCCGATCATCAGCAAAAGGCTCAATGCACATCTTCTCATCGACATACTCCCCTTCGACGATGCCCACATCCAGTTGGCGATTGGCTACTTGCTCCGCGATGACCGTTGAATTGTGGATCGTAATCGTAGGGGTAATGGCGGGATAGTACTCTCGCATCCGGGCGACCACATGAGGAAGCACGTATTCTCCGTACGTATAGCTGGCTCCGATGGTCAAGCGTCCACTAGGTGTATTCATCAAATCATCCACGAGACTCTGCATGCGCGTGTGGAGGCCCAAAATTTCTCTGGCGTGGTGATACACAATCTCGCCCGCTTTATTTAGCCGCACGTATTTGTTACTACGCTCCAAAAGCTTGGTACCAATCATGCGCTCCAATGACAGGATATATTGACTGACAGCCGGTTGTGTCATGTGCAGTTCTTCGGCAGCACGTGAAAAGTTCTGCCGATCAGCCACCGTTACAAATACACGTAATTGTTGATCCATCTCCCTCACCCCACTCACCTTTGCTTTTTATTATATAACTTTACTTATCGTTATGATGCAGATGATTTATTTTTCTTATCATACATCTTGCATTATGCTGATAAAGGAATCACCGATAAAGGAGTGAGTCACTTATGACTACCCATATAAAAGGAAATGTGCCTGTGGACAGAAGCGCCGGAGCAGCAAAAGCCAGCTCACGGTTTTCATCACGTTCGCTGTGGATCGGCGGTGTCGCGTTTACCTTTTTGATTGCGCTTCTCGGGTACGGCTTGTCCCGAATCCCCGGCTTTGATCATGTCGGTCCATTAGCCTGTGCCATCGTGATTGCTGTGGTCTATCGGCAGTTTTGGGGTTACCCCGAAGCGATGCGCTCCGGCATCCAATTTTCTGCAAAGCGACTATTGCGTCTAGCCATTATTTTGTACGGATTAAAGCTCAATATCGACGTCGTTTTGCACCAAGGTCTAGGTCTACTCGTGTACGATGCTGGAGTCATTGTCTTCGCCATCCTTCTGACCGTCCTGTTGGCGAAATGGTTGAAAGCGGAGCCATCCCTCTCCCTCATGCTAGGAGTTGGTACGGGAGTATGCGGAGCCGCAGCCATCGCAGCCGTATCCCCCATCATTCAGGCAAAGGAAGAAGATACAGCGATCGGCGTAGGAATTATCGCGCTGGTAGGGACAGTCTTCTCAATCCTCTACACCGTTTTGCGACCGTATTTACCTCTGACACCTGTGGAATACGGTATCTGGTCAGGAATTAGTCTGCACGAAATCGCGCACGTCGCTCTGGCTGCCGCTCCTGCCGGACAGGATGGCCTAGCCATGGGATTACTGGCCAAATTGGGCCGTGTCCTGCTGCTCGTCCCACTCTGTTTTATCCTCATGTACTGGATGAAGCGTACCGGGAAAGTACAAGGCGGTGCCAAAATCGAGTTTCCGTGGTTCCTGATTGGCTTTCTTGTCATGAGTGTCTTTGGAAGCTACGTACTTGGATCGCTCATTCCCGTGTCTGAAGGCTTCCAGGCAGGAGTCTCGAATGTCACCACGTTTGTTCTGACAATGGCGATGGTCGGTCTGGGCCTGAATGTGAACCTGCGCGCCCTACGCACCAAAGCTGCTCGTCCATTGATTGCCATGTCGATCACGTCCGTGCTGCTTTCTGTGCTGTCGTTTTTGCTCATATAATCAGACATTCGCGTTCATCTAATGAGATCCACTCGCCGGGCAATCCACGCTCGGCGAATTTTTTTGCCATTCCTCTCGTATGATGGTAGCGGTCTGATCTGCCGGAAAGGAGGGGCTATCACTTTGTCCACTCGCCTGTTGAGGAAACGCCCCAATATACTCATGATCATGGTCGATGAAGAACGCTTCCCACCCGTCTATGAAGGTGCCGCTATCAAGACATGGAGCAAAAGGCAGCTACAGGCGCACCAATTTTTACGCAAACACGGCATGGAATTTACCAATCATTACGTCTCGGCCACAGCTTGCTGCCCCAGTCGTGCCACCTTGTTTACCGGACAGTACCCGTCCCTGCACGGCGTTTCGCAAACAAGTGGCGCTGCAAAGATGCCTCCAGATAGTGACATGCTTTGGCTGGATCCCAACACGGTGCCCACTTTGGGTGATTACTTCCAGGCTGCCGGCTATCGTACCTACTACAAAGGAAAATGGCATTTCTCCAATGCGGACATCTACGTGCCCGGAACCCATAGATCCATTCCCAGTTATCAGCGGGGGACGGGTATTCCTGATCCCGAGCTCGAACAATTGTACCTTCAGGCAGATCGTCTGAACGGCTATGGTTTTTCTGAGTGGATTGGCCCGGAACCGGCTGGGGCAGCTCCACATAACTCTGGTTCTTCCGCTGCGATCGGCATAAACGGCCGTGATGTCGTCTATGGCTCCGATGTCGTTCAGTTAATTCGCCAGCTCGACCACGAGCACCATCACTTGTCCCAATCCCAAGACTACCAGCCTTGGCTGATCGTCGCTTCCTTTGTGAATCCGCATGATATTACCTTATTCGGTGACATCACACAGGAACTGCCATTCTTCCGATTTCACGTTGAAGATTCCGTCCCTGATGTGGAGCCACCTCCGACTCAGAGAGAGACCCTGAGAACGAAGCCACGCTGTCAGGCCAGTTATCGGGACGTGTATCCACAGGCTTTTCAGCCCATCGCAGACAACTCCCTTTACCGTCGCCTTTACTACCAGCTGCAGAAAAATGCGGATCAGCAAATGATGCGAATTCTCCAGACTCTAGCCGATTCTTCTCTTTATCGAGAAACCATCGTCTTATTTACATCTGACCACGGAGATATGCTCGGCGCACACGGCTACCTCCATCAAAAATTTTACTGTGCCTACGAGGAAGCACTTCATGTCCCTTTGGTGATCCATAACCCCTTGCTGTTTCCTGTTCCGCAAACTACGCAACAGCTCACTTGTCATGTCGATCTCCTCCCTACACTGTTGGGACTGATCGGTGCTGATACGGTAGCGATACAGGCTGAACTCAAACAGACTCACAGCGAAGTAAGGGACCCGGTAGGGCGCGACCTTTCTTCTTTGATCTTGGGAACGGGCACGCCAAAGCGATTAGATGAGCCGCTCTACTTTATGACCGAAGATGATGTCACAAAAGGTCAACACCAAGTGAGCTTACTAGGTCAGCCGTATCAATCCGTCGTTGCTCCAAACCGCATCGAGACGGTCATTGCCACTGTACGTTATAACCAGCAAAAAACGATCTGGAAATACTCCCGTTACTTTGACTACGAAAATGTCTTTGGCGATAATTGCCCTGCTCCAGATGAGTATGAACTATACAACGTAACCGAGGATCCGTTGGAAGTATTTAATCTGGCTTCACCCGTTTACGCTACTCCCCAGACAGAGCCGATTCGACAATATATGGCTACCTTGCTGGACGAACAGCGGAGACAGAAGCGTCTGACCCCGACCCCCGCCGACGAATCCTAACAAAGACTTTCACGAAAAAAAGCCCCTTCGTAGAGGGACTTTTCTGGGCGAGTGACTATTCTTGTTCCAGCAGTATTTTTTCCAATGCGGCGATGGCTTCCTTTTCATCCGCACCATCCACGATCAGCGTGATTTCTTCACCCTTTGCGATCGCCGCAGCCATGATACCCATAATGCTTTTTCCATTCACGATCTTTTCCTTCTTCAAGAGCTTGATCTCGCTCGAGAAAGAAGTCGCGATTTTCACAAAAGTAGCTGCAGGTCTAGCATGCAAGCCTTGTGATAGTTGCACAACAATATTTTTCTGCTCCATCCGGGTGCGCCTCCTAGTTGTTAATGGGTTCAAATGTTCGCCGGACGAACTCCTCCACTTGTTTGGATGAGCTCATCGTTAAAACGGTATTTGTATGTTTTGCCGCTTCTTCTCTGCTCATGCGGCCAAGCAGCTTCCGAGCGGGTAAAATGCTGGCGGCACTCATGCTGAACTCATCTAGACCCATCCCCAGCAAGATCGGGATGGCGATTGGATCGCCTGCCATTTCTCCGCACATCCCTACCCATTTGCCTTTGGCGTGAGCAGCCTTGATCACTAGATGGATCATACGCAGGACGGCAGGATGATAAGGCTGATACAGATACGCTACCCGTTCATTCATGCGATCTGCTGCCATCGTATACTGAATCAGGTCATTGGTTCCAATACTGAAGAAATCGACTTCATCAGCCAACTGATCGGCCATCATCGCTGCAGCGGGAATCTCAATCATAATCCCCACTTCGATTTGCTCAGAAACAGCCACGCCACTTTCCTGCAATCCTTTTTTCTCTTCCACAAGGATCGCCTTTGCTTGCTGGAATTCTTCTAGCGTAGCGATCATCGGAAACATGATTTTCAGATTGCCGAATACGCTTGCCAGCAGCAAAGCGCGTAGTTGCGTCCGAAACAGGTCCTGATTGTCCAGACACAGTCGAATGGCCCGGAAGCCGAGGAATGGATTCAACTCTTCTGGCATGTCGAGGTAGGAAAGATGTTTGTCCCCACCGATGTCGAGCGTACGGATGACCACTGGCTTTCCTTCCATTTGTTCGAGCACCTGTTTGTATGCTTGAAATTGTTCCTCTTCAGTCGGAAATTGATCTCTTCCCATGTAGAGGAACTCCGTACGAAATAGTCCGACACCTTCTGCGCCGTTTGTGAGGACTCCCACCAAATCCTGCGGACTACCGATATTGGCAGCAAGCTCGACATGATGATCATCCGAGGTGACCGTTTTTTGCTGGACCAGCTTCACCAATTCCGCCTTTTGAGCGTCATCGTCCGCTTTTTTACGCTGATAAGCGGCAATTTCCTCTTCACTCGGGTCGAGAATGACAATCCCTTCATGTCCGTCCAGAATGATCGTAGACGATGAACGTGCTACACGAGTAATGTCTCTCGTACCGACTACTGCGGGAATCTCCAACGAGCGGGCCATAATCGCCGAGTGAGACGTGCGTCCGCCAATGTCCGTTACAAATCCTTTGACATAACGACGATCTAGCTGCGCCGTATCCGAAGGCGTCAAGTCCTCTGCCACGATAATGACTTCTTCCGTCAGATTGGCTGGTGTCGCAAACTCCACGCCCAACAGGTAGGACATGACGCGTTTGGTAACGTCGCGGATGTCTGCCGCGCGCTCTTTCATATATTCATTGTCCATTTGTTCAAAAACGAGGATAAAACCAGACGCCACTTCATTCAACGCACTTTCTGCATTGACCCGCTCCTGCTCGATCTTGGACTGGACAGAATCAACCAGCTCGGGGTCTTCCAGCACGAGGAGATGCGCTTTGAAAATGTCTACCTTGTCCGGACCCATTTCCGCTTCCACATGCTGGGCGATTCCTTGCAAATCAGCTTTTGCCTTTTCCAGAGCAACCTGGAAACGTTTGATTTCCGCGAGAGGTTCTTCGATGGGGGTCATTTTGATCTCAAGCTCGGGATTGGCGAGCAAAAATACCTTCCCGATGGCAATGCCTGTAGAAGCTTTCACACCCATGATTTTTTGGGACATCGATGCTCCTCCTTTCTTAATGGGTACCGATTTGTTCATGCAACGAACATGCCTCAGCACGATTTCTGCCAGAGGATTTCCCTCAGGGATGCCAGTGTACGTACGCAAAATCAGTACAGCCTCGGGATCCTCGGGATAATCAAACAACAAAGCTGCTGCTATCGCCAATCCCAAGTATTCCGCAGAAAGGGCTCGTGCTACGCGTGTGACGTGGTCAGAGATCATCGGGTTGGCATATCTACCTAAGATCTTTTCTACATATGCTTCGTGTGTTTCCTTCTCAAATCGATATTTTTCCAGCAAGAGGACACCTGTCTCCTGCAAGTCACCTCTGGCCGCAATCTTGATCTCGGCGTCTCGGAGTGTCTCGGCAATCGTTGCATACCCGTGCAGATAGCCTAAATAAGCAATGACTGCATGACACAGGACCATCATTTACTTATATCTATCTGTTCATGACATAATTAAAAAGAATATTTGCCCACTTCAAATATAAAGCGTTTACATACCCGTCACAATAAAATCAAAAGGATATATTGTCTAAGACTCAGCGCCCGATTTTTCGTCCAGATAAAAAAACAAGACTCCCGTAATGAAACGGAAGTCTTGTCGTGGACAATCTCTTTCTTTTTTTGCTTAGCGCTGTCTTTCGCCACGAGGACGGGAATCGTTACTGCGTGGACGGGATTCTCCAGTGCGAGGGCGGAACTCTCCACTGCGTGGGCGAGATTCACCTGTACGTGGACGTTGTGGTCTCTTGGCTCCATAACCACCGGAAGTCCCAGAAGTGCCTTTTCCTTTTGGCGGGAATTTCTTTTTGCTGACACGCAATGGCGCTTCTTCTGTGAGGCGAATAGGCGTCATATCCGGCTCTTTCGTCAACAGCTTCAGTGCTGCAGATACGAGTGTGACAGAATCCACATCTTCCAGGAGCTGTTCAGCCAGCGTTTTGTAAGCTTGCAAGTTATCTCTTCCTGATACTTCCAGGATTTTCTCGATTGCCATACGTTGCTGTCCTTCCATCGCCTCAGCCATGGATGGTACAGAACGGCGCTCCATACGACGATTCGTAGCACGCTCGATCAGACGCAGGTGGTCAATTTCACGGGAGGTGACGAAAGTGATCGCCAGACCTGTTTTCCCAGCACGACCCGTTCTACCGATACGGTGAACGTAGCTCTCGGAGTCTTGTGGAATATCAAAGTTGAATACGTGAGTAACCCCACTGATATCCAAACCGCGTGCAGCAACATCCGTTGCTACCAACACTTCAATCGTACCTTCTTTAAATTTACGCAGAACGCTGTCGCGCTTCGCTTGATTTAAGTCACCGTGAATACCTTCTGCTCCGTAACCACGCTTGGTCAATGCTTCGGACAATTCGTCTACTCGGCGCTTGGTTCTACCGAAGATGATAGCCAACTCAGGCGAGTGGATATCGAGCAAACGGCAGAGCACATCAAACTTTTGCTTTTCAGCAACTTCCATATATTGCTGTTCGATATTCGGAACGGTTACTTCTTTTGATTTCACGGAAATCAGGGTTGGTTCGGTCATGAACTGCTGCGCGATTTCCTGGATCGCACGCGGCATGGTTGCCGAGAACAGCAGGGTTTGACGATTGTCAGGTACTTCCTGCAAAATTTCTTTGATGTCATCGATGAAGCCCATGTTCAGCATTTCATCCGCTTCGTCCAATACAACGATCTCGATCGAATCCAGACGAATCGTTTTTCTTCTCATGTGATCCATGAAACGACCCGGAGTCGCCACGATGATTTGTGGACGCTTTTTCAACGCCTTGATTTGGCGAGTGATATCCTGTCCGCCGTAAATAGGCAGAGCAGAGATGTTTTTAAACTGGGCGATCTTATTGATCTCTTCAGCTACCTGCACTGCCAGCTCGCGGGTAGGTGTCAACACGACACCT
The DNA here is from genome assembly GCF_001420695.1 of Brevibacillus choshinensis. NCBI lineage: Bacteria > Bacillati > Bacillota > Bacilli > Caryophanales > Paenibacillaceae > Brevibacillus > Brevibacillus choshinensis. Next base: position 1,592,539 of record NZ_LJJB01000010.1, read on the forward strand.
TGAATGTTCCCACTATTTTCATTCAATCTTTCGATCAGCGGAATACCAAACGCTGCCGTCTTCCCTGTACCCGTTTGTGCTTGACCGATCAAGTCACGTCCTTGCAAAGCCACTGGAACGGTTTGAACCTGGATGGCCGTCGCCTCTTCAAATCCCATATTGCTAAGTGCTTTGACAACTGATTGGTGTAATCCAAAATCTAAAAAAGTACTCAATGCTTTTCAGTCTCCTTTTTCTAAAGCCTTCTTCTATAAAATTCTCACTAAAAAAGGGCACTATTCCTTACGATCCGGAACATGCCCTATTATCCCCGATTGTACGTAGCACCCTACAAAGAACATAGCTGTAATCGTACCATGGATCGTATGAAATTGCAAATGGGATACTGCCTTTCCTAATCTTTCCTCATTTCAAAACATAGTCAGCCAAAACACTCTGTACCTCATAGATGTTCAGGTTTTTGTTGAATTGCCGTTGCAGAGGCATCTGACTACCCGAGATGTATATCTTCAATTCGGCATCCAGGTCAAAACTGCCCGCCGTTTCAATACTGAAATGGGTAATGCTCTTGTACGGAATGGAATGAAATTCCACTTTTTTCCCAGTCAGTCCCTGTTTGTCGATTAATATTAACCGTTTATCGGTAAAGATAAACAGATCTCGAATGAGTTTGTACGCCTTTTCAATCCGTTCATTCCTAGCCAAAACGTGACCGAACTCCTTATGTGCTTCCGCTATGCTGACTTCGGATGCATTTCCCATCAAGCCATCAAACAGGCCCATTTTCTCATCCCCCGTTTCTTTCCCTTCACTAACTTATCTATATGGATAAAGGTACCATTGTTTGAGAAAAAAAGAAAAGAGACCAGCTTCCTATCTACCCTCAGAATGACGCAAAAAAAACCAGCCAATTTGGCCAGTTTTTCGCAGAGCTTTTTTCGGTTTACTAATACTGCTGGTAATTCCCTTGTGGTTGTTGCGGGTACATCCCCTGTGGCGCAAACGGTGATCCCTGTGGCTGTCCATATCCGTATTGTTGTGGGATCGGTGCTTGCTGATAAGGAAGCTGATAGCCGTATGGGGTTGGCTGCTGAGGAGCTTGACCTTGGATTTGTCCTTGATAGCAGTTGACTGGTGGTCCGATAAAGGTCGCCATCTGGATCGGTGAAATGGTATCTCTCCACTGCCTTTCGTTTAGACAGTATGTGTGAGCCATGATATCACTTGGCGTTAGGCGCAGTATGTCGGATGCAAGGATCACCTCAGGTATCGGCGCGTTAAAAATAGCGATCAGGTGCGTGTTGTTTTCGGTAGCGACTTCCCAATGCCACCACCCTTGTGGAATATTGGTGACCTGGCCAGGGGTAATATGATACGTCGATACTTCATTCGTAAAAGGATTGATAAAGGAAACATTTGCCGATCCGAAAACGCAGTATACGAGCTCAGCAGCATTTTGATGGTAGTGCGGCTCCACCACATTTCCCTGGCTCATAAAAATGTCTAGCAGGGACGAGTTATCCAACGAGTTCAGCGTTTGAGTCGACAGCACATTGATATAGTTTTGCTGATCCTTTGTAAACAACCTGTTTCTATTTACATCATCGAAGTATTGTACGGAAGGGGATTTGTAATCGAGATACAGAGTCATTCTACTTTCAGCCCCGCTTTTCACAAATTTACCTACCCGATATGCATATGTCTTGGGCAACAGGTACGTTCGCCTATTTGCCCAGATTGCTCCCCGAGATGCATGGGAAATGCAAAATAGCTGACACCCCATGTACCGGTGTCAGCTTCAACTATTTTCAATTCGTCGTTTAGCTCAATCCCACAATGTGGCCATCGCCGTCTACATACAGCGACTCTGCGGCAGGTTTTCTCGGCAGTCCCGGCATGGTGACCAGGCTACCTGTCAGAGCGACGATGAATCCTGCTCCCGCCGAAACACGCACTTCACTCACCGAAATCGTGAAGTCTGTCGGCGCGCCCAGTATATCAGCGCGATCAGTAAACGAGTAAGGCGTTTTCGCCATGCAGACGGGAAGGTGAGAGAGCCCCATTTCCTCGATCTTTTGTATCGTTTTGAGAGCAGATGGAGAAAAGACTACACCTGAACCACGGTAAATTTCCTTTACAACTGTCTCCATTTTTTGCTGAATCGACAAATCCTCTTCATACAAGAATCGAAAGGTGGATGGCTTTTCGGCGGCACGTGCTACTTTTTCTGCCAGCTCAATCCCTCCCTTGCTGCCTTCAGCCCAGACGTAAGAAAGCGCGGCTTCTGCACCCAACTGTTGGCAGAGTGCAATGACCGCATCTACTTCTTCCTGTGTGTCGGTAGTGAAATGATTGATCGCGACCACTGCAGGTACCCCAAATTTTTGCAGGTTCTCGATATGGCGGCGGACGTTGGCAAAGCCACGCTCCAGTGCTTCCAGATTTTCTACAGCCAGATCGGCTACCTTGACGCCGCCGTTGTATTTCAATGCCCTCACTGTGATGACGACTACAGCAGCCGCAGGAGTCAGACCTGCTTTTCTGCATTTGATGTCAAAAAACTTCTCTGCGCCCAAATCCGCTCCGAACCCGGCCTCTGTCACGACATAGTCTGCCAGCTTTAGCGCCGTCTTCGTTCCGATAACGCTGCTGCAGCCGTGCGCAATGTTGGCAAACGGCCCACCGTGAATGAGGACAGGTGTCCCTTCAATGGTCTGCACCAGATTTGGTTTGATCGCTTCTTTTAATAAGACACACATCGCTTCGACCGCATGGATTTCATTGGCCCGTACGGGCACGTCGTCGAAATCATAACCGATGATGATGTTATTCAAGCGCTCCCGCAAATCCGACAGATTTTCGCTCAAGCACAAAATTGCCATGATTTCAGAAGCGGTCGTAATCATAAATCCATCTTCACGCGACATTCCATTTCCATCACCCAAGCCGACCACGATATTCCGTAGGGCACGGTCATTCATGTCCATGGCTCGTTTCCATACGATTTTCTTTGGATTCAAACGGCGAGGATTCCCTTGAAATATATGGTTATCAATCATCGCAGCCAACAAATTGTGGGCCGAGGTAATCGCGTGGATATCGCCCGTAAAATGAAGGTTGATCTCGTCAGCCGGAAGAATTTGTGCCTGACCACTCCCAGTGGCTCCTCCCTTTATCCCCATGCACGGACCGAGAGATGGCTCCCGAAGTGCAGCGATCGTCTTTTTCCCCAAAGCGTTCAGTGACTGAGACAACCCTATCGTCGTAAGTGTTTTTCCTGCTCCGGCAGGGTTGGGATTCATCGCTGTCACGAGGATCAGCTTCCCGTCAGGACGGTCCTTTACCTTTTCCCAGAGCTCATCCGATAATTTGGCCTTAAACTTTCCGTACAGTTCCAGATCCTGCTCTTCGATACCTGCTGTCTTGGCAATCTCGACAATCGGCTTCATGCGTGCCTCCCTGCAATCGGTGAATTCGTTGTTTCATGACCAACTTCTACATTCCACATTTTAGTCACTTCTCCTTTCCCCAGAACCTCCTTTGAGGTGAAAAATTAGGAAACTTGGCTGCGCCAAGCCTTTTGGCGGAGCCTTAGTACCCAAAGGGCACAAGTCTCGCTTTCTCACTTCGTTCGAAGTCTCTCTATGTTGCGCTTATACTTTCATCCTTTATAGCGCTAGCGAACTTAAACATCCAGAAAGTAAAAAAACCCGCACTCTGTTAGGTTACACAGAATACAGGCCTAGTAGGTCATGAAAGTTACTCCCCGAAAATTTTCCCGGGATTCAGAATACCATTCGGGTCTAATACGCGCTTCATGGATTGCATGACATCGAGAGCATCTCCATGCTCAATTCGCTGGTATTTTGCTTTTCCGATTCCGACACCGTGTTCCCCCGTGCAGGTCCCACCGCGGCTCAGTGCGTATTCGACCAAATGAGCGTTCAACTCATCAGCACGAGCCACTTCAGCCGGATCATTCAAGTCGATCATGAGAATCACGTGATAGTTGCCATCTCCGACATGCCCCAGGATTGCTCCGTCCAGACCTGAGCGATCAATTGCCGCTCTGGCATCGACGACTGCACCAGCCAGCTCTGAGAAAGGAACACACACATCCGTCACCATCATCTTTTTCCCCGGGGATTTGTGGATAAAGGCATACGCCATGTTGTGACGGACATCCCATAGCTGCGCCCGGGCTTTAGAGTCCGTCTCAAACAGGAACTCGGAGCATCCGTGCTCGCTAGCAATATTCTGCGCAAAATCAATATCGTGCTGCAAGCCTTGCTCACTTCCGTGAAACTCGATAAAGAGCGTAGGGTTTTCCGGATAGCTCGTTTCCTTGTAGGCATTGACTTGACGGATAGAGCGCTCGTCGATCAGCTCAATTCGCGCCACCTGAATACCCGCAGAAAGAATATCCACCACGGTATCTACTGCATCCTGTACGGTAGGGAAGCACGCGCGCGCCGCCATTGTTGCCTCAGGGATTCCGTAAACGCGCAGGGTCAATTCGGTAAATGCCCCAAGCGTTCCTTCCGAGCCGACGAAGAGACCCGTCAAGTGATAGCCAGACGAAGATTTCGCTGTCATGCTCCCCGTGTGGATGATGCGGCCATCTGCCAACACCACTTCCAGATCGCGGACATTATCACGCATCACACCGTAACGAACCGAGGTAGTGCCACTCGCATTCGTCGCTGCCATTCCGCCCAACGTAGCGTCTGCCCCTGGATCCACGGAGAAGAACAGCCCGTGCTTTTTCAATTCCTTGTTCAGCTGCGTGCGCGTCACACCTGGTTGCACCCGTACCAGAAAATCCTGCGGACGCACTTCCAGCACTTGATTCATGAGTGAGAAATCCAAGCTGATCCCGCCATGGTAGGGAATCGCGTGTCCTTCCAGACTACTCCCCAAGCCAAACGGTGTAACCGCAATATGCTTCTCGTTTGCCAGCTTCATGATTTGGCTGACTTCATGAGCCGTTTGCGGAAAAACCACGACATCCGGCAAATGCGGCTTATGATACGATTCGTCGTGACTGTGGTGTTCGAGGATAGTTGGGTTCGTCGTTACACGTTCGTCTCCCAGCCACTCTTTTAACTGTTGAATGTATTCCACGTATACCGCGCCTCCTCGTTACTTACTCAAGTTCACTAGGAACAAGCTGATTTCTGGTACATACGTGATGAGCATCAAATCTACAATCATGAGAATCAGAAACGGAATAGCTGCCCTTTCAATAGCCGAATTGGACAGCTTGGCGATATTTCCAGCTACCAGCAAGTTAAGTCCAACAGGTGGCGTCAGCATGCCGATTGCAGAGTTGACAACCATAATGACCCCGAACAAGACAGGATCAATTCCCAGAGCGTTGGTAATAGGCAAAAGAATCGGTGTCATAAGAATGATCGTAACCGCTGTTTCCATAAACGTCCCCAAAATGAGCAGCAAAACGTTGATGATCAACAGTGTAATAAACGCGCTATCGGTAATCCCCAGCATGAATTGGGCAATTTCCTGAGGAATATTTTCCCTGGTCATAATAAACCCGAATGCGTTGGCTGTCGCGATGATGAGCATGATGACTGCTGTCATGCTGGCCGAGCCCGCAAATATTTCACCCAAGTCTTTCCATTTGATTTCCCGGTAGACGAACAGACCTACCACCAGACCGTATACAACCGCTACGACAGCTGCTTCTGTAGAGGTGAAAATGCCACCGTAAATACCACCCAAAATAATAACAGGCATGAGAATCGCCAAAATGGCGTCTTTAAAAGCCTTCCAAATGTCTGACAGGGAATGCCTTTCTCCGCCGCCCCAGCCATTTTTCTTACTGACCCAGAACGAATATGCGATGAGCGAGATCGCCACGAGGATACCAGGTCCAATCCCTGCAATGAACAAGTCGTTGATGGACGTGCTTGCTGCCACACCATACAAAACCATCGGAACGCTTGGCGGAATCATAACGCCAATCGTCCCTCCCGCTGCATGCAGCGCAGCCGAAAAACGGACGTCATACCCCTTTTTGACCATGTGTGGGATGAGTATGCCCCCTACCGCAGCTGTCGTCGCTGCTGAAGAGCCAGAAATCGCGGCAAAGAACGTACATCCCATAACCGCCACGATTGCCAATCCTCCTGGCAGAGTCCCCACCAGCGTATTGGCAAACCGAATCAAGCGAGCAGAAATACCGCCCGTTTCCATCAACTTACCAGCGAGCAAAAAGAAAGGAACAGCCATCAATGGGAAGGAGTCCGTCCCGTTGAACATTTTTTGAATGACGACCAGCAAAGGGATGTTTCCCTCTACCATAAAAGCAACAACCACTGAAAGCCCTAATGCGACGGCAATCGGGACATTAATGATCAGGAGAACCAATAGTGTTAAAAAGAGCACAGTACCCACAATCGATTCACTCCTTCCCGGTGATATCTTTCCAAGTTACATGGAGAACGTTCATGATGAGCAGAACACCGCTGATCGGAATCACCATGTAGACGTAACCCATGGGAACGAGCAGAGTGGGGGAGGTCTGTGTCATGCTTCGAGCAGACAAGGCGTACCCCTGTTGAACCATGACGACAAAAAAGAAAATGCTGAAAAGCGCAGCAATACTCAGGACGACCTTATTCATCAGAGGTGACAAAAACTTCTGAATATATTCGGTACCAATATGCGCTTTGATGGCCATCGCGTATGCCGAACCGAGAAAAGTGATCCAGATCAGCAAGTAACGAGCTAATTCTTCCGTCCAGGCAAGCGGCTGGTCCAGGAAAAATCGGAACAGCACCTGCAGGAAAACCGCTACGACCATGACAGCGAGCAGCGCAATGACGATGAAACGAGTTAGACTGTTTATTTTGGAAATAAGGGTGCCCACACGATTTCTCCTTTCTCAGGGAAAAGGGGGGAGAAAAGCTCCTGCTCTTCTCCCTTCTGCCGTTTATTTCGTATTCATGATCTCGTCAACCAGCTCTTTGCCGAATTGACCGGAGAATTTGTCATAGACAGGCTTCATTGCGTCGCGGAATGCTTGCTTGTCCACGTCCTCGGTGATCTTAATTCCCTTCGATTGAATATCCGCAATCGCTTCTTTTTCCATTTTGATCATCAGTTCACGCTCGTACTGACCTGCTTTTACTGCTTCTTCGGAAAGCATCTGTTGCACGTCAGCAGGCAGCTTGTCCCACACTGGTTTACTGAACAGGATCAGGGCAGCGGAATATACGTGACCAGTCAAAGACATATGCGTTTGCTTGGAATCGTACAGCTTGTAGGTTTGAGCAACGATTGCCGGGTTTTCCTGCGCGTCTACTACACCTTGTTGCAGAGCAGTCAGTGCTTCTGTCCAAGCCATCGGAGTTGGTTTTGCTCCCAAAGCTTCAAAAGCTGCCAGGTGAATCGGGTTTTCTTGCGTACGGATCTTCATTCCTTGAACGTCAGCAGGAGTCTTGATATCTTTGGCTCCGTTTGTGATGTGGCGGAAACCGTTTTCTGCCCAAGCCAATCCTACGAGGTTTGCGCTGCTCAAGTCTTTGAGGATGTCTTGGCCGACTTTTCCGTCCAAGACCTTGTATGCTTGCTCACGGCTCTCGAACAGGAACGGCAAATCGAGCACGCCCAATTTTGGATAGAAGTTGGTCACTGGTGCAGTTGATGTAATCGACATATCTGCCGTTCCAAACGTAAGCGCTTCCGTCAGTTCGCGTTCAGCACCGAGCTGGCTCAGTGGATACACTTCGATTTTCACTTTCCCGTTTGAGCGCTTCTCTACATCTTCTGCCATCTTTTTCAGCGCCAGGTTATACGGGTGGTCTTCCGTCAGCGAGTGACCTGCTTTAAAAACAAAAGATTGTCCGTCGCTTTTCGGCGCTTCCGTCTGAGCAGCTTGTCCGCCGCCATTCTGTCCAGGCTGAGCTGCTTGCCCGCCACCTCCGCCTCCACATGCTGTCAGCAATAAAGAGGCTGACATGATCCCTGATAATAGGAAACTCCATTTTTTGCGCAACATCTCTCTAATTCCCCCTGATTTTCTCTTTTTTATCCTATATTGAATTCATTTAATAATATGAAAATTTTTGTCGTTTGACTAGATGCCTCTTCCGCCATCTACGTTCATGACTTCACCTGTCACGATCTTGGACAGATCCGATGCCAGATAAAGCGCTGCTTGAGCGATATCTTCCGGCTGGATCAACGTACCAAGCGGAACGCTGTTGATAAAAATATCCTTCTTGCCCGCTTCCACTTCTGCGTCGTCTCCGTTGATGAACTTGCCGAGCATCGGTGTCTCTGCCGGACCCGGATTGATGACGTTCACACGAATTTTGTAGGGTGCCAGCTCAATCGCGAGAGCCTTACTCAGCATGATCGCCGCACCTTTGGAGGCGCAGTATGCATTCAATCCCGGACGAGCACGTATTCCTGCGATCGAAGCGATGTTGATAATACTTCCTTTGTTGCCGGCCTTCATGTGAGGAACGGAGTGTCTGGTCGTCAAGAAGATCGATTTGGTATTGACCGCCATCGTTCTGTCCCACTGTTCGAGACTCAGTTCCTCAATCGGTGTAAATGCTTGCGGAACCCCAGCGCAGTTGACGAGTACATCAATCGAGCCAAATGTGGAGACCGTCTCTTTGACGAGAGCAGCCACACTCTGATCATCGGATACGTCCGTTTGCACAGGATGTGCCTTTCCTTCAGGCAACTCCTTTGCGACCTGTTCAGCTGCTCCCTTGTTCAAATCCGCCAGAACGACATTGGCTCCTTGTTCGGCAAACAGCGTCGCGATGGCTTTTCCCATACCGGATGCTGCTCCCGTTACAATCGCCGTTTTTCCTGTCAAAAGTTGCCCGTTCATAGATTGATCACCACCATCCGTTCTTCTGTCATTTCCTCGACTGCATAGCGAGGGCCTTCTTTGCCAAGTCCACTGTTTTTGACTCCACCATAAGGCATAACATCATTGCGGTAGGTCGAAACGTCATTGATGACAACGCCGCCGTATTCCAGCACGCGCGCCGCTTTCATGGCAATGTTCAGATCACGGGTGAAAATGCCGGCCTGAAGACCGTACTCGGAGTTGTTCGCCTGTGCAAAAGCATCGTCCAGATCGTTGTAAGGGATGATCGTTACTACAGGTGCAAATACTTCGCGGCACACGACTTTCATCTCCGGCTTGGTATCCACCAGAACAGCTGGGTAGAACAATGCACCCTCTCGCTTCACGGGCAGTAATGATGTTGCCCCCTGGCTGATCGCTTCTTGTACCCATTCCTCTGTACGACTCGCTTCTTTTTCACTGATCATAGGCCCTACATCTGTAGTTGGGTCTTCCGGGTCTCCCACTTTGAGCTGTTTCACTTCATCGATGTACAAGTTCGTAAACTCCTGGAAGACGTCTTCATGAACGTATATGCGCTGTACCGCGATGCAAGCCTGACCCGCGTTGTGGAAGCTGCGTGCTGCCGTCTGACGCGCCGCCAGTTCCAGATCTGCATCGAGGTGGATGATGTTCGGCGAGTTATTGCCAAGCTCCAACGCCACTGGACGCATACCACTGCGCTCTTTGATATGACGGCCGACTTCGCCCGACCCGGTAAAGGTGTACATGGCGATACGCTCTTCGTCCAGTAGCCACTCACCCACCTGACTGCCTGCTCCTGTCACGATGTTGATGTAGCCTTTTGGCAATCCCGCCTCTTCCAGCACCTCCAACAGCATGAACGTCGCGATCGGAGTTACGGTAGCAGGCTTAACAACCAGTGTGTTTCCTGCTGCAATAGCCGGAGCGATCTTGTGCGTGCTGAGCAATAGCGGGTAGTTAAACGGCGTGATTGCGCCGATGACACCCTTTGGTACGCGAATCGTAAAGCCGAGGCGATTTTCCGAGCCTTCTGTCGCTTGCAGAGGGATCATTTCTCCATGAATCTTTTTCGCTTCCTCGGCAGACAGACGTAGGGTATTGATGGTTCTGTCCAGCTCGTTCATCGCGTCCTTGCGCGTTTTGCCCACTTCACGGATCAGGGACAGCTCCATCTCATCGCGACGTGCCTCCATCAGTTCGGACGCTTTCAACAGAATCTTGTAGCGTTGAAAGGGAGTGAGGCTGTCTTGTTTAAAGGTTTTCGAGGCTTTTTCTACAGCATCCGATACATGGTGTTGTTCAGCTTTTGCGATCTGAGCGATACATTCGCCTGTGTATTTGTGATAGACCGGGATGTAGCTGTCTGTTTTTACCCACTCGCCACCGATGTACAGATCATATGATTTCGTTTCCATTCTCCCGTTGCCTCCCTCTATTTCTATTTGGTTGCTTGATAGATCTGGCGAACGATTTCGTCTCCCAGTTCTTTCGTCGTTGCCCCTCCACCGAGATCCGGAGTCAGTACTTTGCCATCTACGAGTACTTGCTCGATCGCATTCATGATCACTGCACTGATTTCAGGAAGATCGAGATGGTCCATCATCATGCTCAAGCTCCAGATTTGGGCAATCGGATTGGCGATTCCTTTCCCCGCAATATCTGGGGCAGAGCCGTGGATCGGTTCAAACATCGATGGATATTTACGCTCGGGATTGATGTTCGCCGATGGAGCAAGTCCCAAACCGCCGACGATTGCAGCTCCCAGATCAGTCAAAATGTCCCCGAACAAATTGCTGGCTACAACCACATCAAACGACTCAGGGCGTGTAATAAAGTAAGCCGCCAAAGCGTCAATGTGATAAAGTGTCGTATTGACGTTTGGATGCTCCTGGCTGATTTCCTTGACGATCTCATCCCAGAAAGGCATCGAGTGGTTAATTCCATTCGACTTGGTCGCTGCCGTCAATCTCTTTTTCGGCTTCTTTTCCGCAAGTGAATAGGCGTATTTTAAAATACGTTCAGTACCATATCGCGTAAACACGTTGTTCTGTACAGCCATTTCGTACGGCGTGCCCTGATGCATCCGGCCACCCATGTTGGAATACTCGCCTTCGGTATTTTCCCGGACCACTACGAAATCGAGATCGGCGTGCTCCTTGTAGCGCAAGGGGCTTTCCAATCCTCGGAGCAGTTTTACCGGGCGCAGGTTTACATACTGCTGGAAAGCGCGTCGGATCGGCAGGATCAATTCCCAGACAGACACATGATCAGGCACTCCCGGCGCTCCGACGGCACCGAGCAGGATTAGATCATAGTCTCTTAATGTATCCAATCCATTTTCAGGCATCATCCTGCCATGTTTGAGGTAATAGTTACAGTTCCAATCCATCACATCATTGGCAAAACGAACACCACCATGGCTTTCTTCAATTGCCTTCAATACCTTTAACCCTTCGTCCATTACTTCGGGACCGATTCCGTCTCCGGGAATCACCGCGATTGAATAATGAAGCAATCGTCTCCCCCCTTAGAATGATCAAAATTTTTTGACGATACTGACACTAGACTCTTGCACGTTTGGTGCCAACCGGATTTTCAGGTACGCTTCCTAGTAAAACGCTTACATAGCAGGCGTAGAAAAATGTCGCATCCTGCCGATTGTTCGCAAAAGCAACAAAGTGTTGCAACGTTATGTTGCAACACTTTGCTCATTCGATATCATATTGCTTCATCTTGCGCCACAGCGTAGTCCTATCCATCCCCAGCGCCTTCGCTGCGAGCGTTTTGTTGTGTTTCGACTGCTGCAGTGCAGCTACGATCTTTACCGCTTCCGGCTCGAATCTTCCATTTTTTGCGACCTCCAGCGTGTGAGGAACACTCCCTTTCTTTTTGGCAAATAAAAAGTCGACGTTTTCCCGGGAGACTCTTCCTCCCGTTGACAACAGTACCATCCGTTCTACCACGTTGCGTAGCTCTCGTACATTTCCTGGCCATCGATATTCCTGAAAGAGACGATAGATTTCCTCGTCGATCTGGTCGACTTTTTGTTCATGCTGCTCATTGAGCTCCAGAATCATGCCCTCCACCAGCAGAGGAATATCTGTCAGACGTTCACGCAATGGCGGGACATCGAGCTTGAGCATGTTGATCCGATAGTACAGATCCGCGCGAAAATGATCCCGCTCAATTTCCTCTGCCAGATCACGGTTGGTCGCCGCTACGATCCGCACATCGACAGGAATGATCCTCTCCCCGCCTACACGTCTTACCCGACGCTCTTGCAACACTCTGAGCAACAGCACCTGAATACGCAGCGGCATTTCTCCAATTTCATCGAGAAAAAGCGTCCCGCCATGTGCCAGCTCAAACAGTCCGGGCTTCCCACCCTTTTTGGCACCAGTAAAAGCTCCATCCTCGTAGCCAAACAGCTCACTTTCCAGAAGGCTCTCAGGTAAAGCCGCACAGTTGACTGCTAAAAATGGCCCAACTGCCCGCGTGCTCTCCAAATGAATCCCTTGGGCAAACAGTTCCTTACCCGTCCCCGACTCACCAGTGATCAATACGGTGGCATTGGTTTTGGCAAACATAGCTGCCTGCTCCTTCGTTGCAACCAGCTCAGGCGAAGAACCGATGATACTGTCGAGTCGATATCTCGCTTCCAATCCATTTTCATGCAGCTTTTTACGCAGCGACATCTCCATTTTCTGAATGTCGCTGATTTCTTTGAAGTTCGATACGGCTCCTACGATCTGGTCCTTTACGATGACGGGAATTCGGTTGATGACGATAGAACGGTCGAGGACGGTAGCTACATCGCCCAGCTCCTGACGCCCTGTCTTCAATACCCGCAGCATATCGGAATGGGGTATATAGTCTGTAATCGGTTTGCCCAGCACCTCGCCGGTGAGGCCCAAGAGCATTTTGGCGTGCTCGTTCACCAGTGTGATCTGGCTGTGCCGGTCGACAGCGATGACTGCATCATGTGCCGAGTTAACGACTGCTTCCATGAGATGCTTCTCCCGTAGCCGATCTTTCGTGTAGGCCATCAGCGAATCCGCTTGCTGTACAGTCCGACGCAATGTAGACAGGGATGGCTCAATCAAATGCCACTCGCCAATTGGCGACTTTTCAGGCAGTAGGTGCTTGCCCCAGATCGGCATCAAGTACGTGGCGTGCTCCGAACTCTCCTGTAAATCCTCTCGTAGCTGGAAATGGCATGTCGCTCCTAGCACGTCCGGTTCCAGCACATACTCCCGTTCCAACCACACCTTTTCCTTTTGGGAGCCACAAACGACGACTGCCTCTTGTACCGCTTCCTTTTTGTGCAATCGGTCCCACGTCTTTTTCACGTCATTCATGTCGATGGAGAGGCAGACTACCGGCAATGAAAAGGATTCGAGCTCTTCCCCGTACGGTTCTGTAGTGACGACCACAAATGGATTCATCATTTGATCAATGATGGACTTAATCGAATAAAAATACCCAATTGGATGGCCGCTGTTGTCCAACAGTGCAGCTATTTTTCTCTCCAACTCTTTGTCCAGCCTGTATAGGGCAATCATAGTTCCTCCTGATTTATCTGTGACAAAATGCGATAATCCGCCATTTTGCGGTACAACGTATTTCGGCCGATCTGGAGCAGTTTAGCCGCTTGACTGACATTGCCCCCACTCATGTACAAAGCTTTTTTGATAGCCTCGCATTCTGTCTCGCGCAAAGACATGAAACTCGTGCTGGGAGATTCGAAGCCATCTTCCCCCAACCCTTCCAGAAGAATATGTTCACAGCCAATCTCATCGTCATCTGCCAAGAAGGTAGCCTGAATGAGTACCCCCTGCAGCTCTCGAACATTCCCAGGCCAAGAATATGCCGTGAGCATGGCCTGCGCCTCTCTGGATAAGGTAATCTGCCGATCTGGCGCAATTTGCTTGATCTGATTCATAGCTAGCTCCAAAATATCACTTCGTTTTCGCAAAGGAGGCAGCTCAATCAGGACTCCCTTTAGGCGGTAATACAGATCAGCGCGGAAACGCCCTGCCTTGACTTCATCCGGCAAATGTCTGTGCGTAGCTGCAATGACTCGAGCATAAATCGGCTTGGACTGATTGCTTCCGACAGGCGTAACCACTTTTTCCTGCAAGACGCGGAGCAATGCCGCTTGCGCCCGCAATGACATGTCTCCAATTTCATCCAGAAAGATCGTTCCTTTTTTGGCAGCTTCAAATTTCCCGATTCTGCCTTCTCGCTGGGCTCCCGTAAACGCACCGCCCTCGTAGCCAAATAATTCACTCTCAATTAAATTTTCCGATATTGAACTGCAGTTTACTGCGACGAACGGTTCATTGGCTCGCGGTCCTGTCTGATGGATCATCTGGGCAAACAGTTCTTTTCCTGTACCGCTCTCCCCTAGAACCATCACCGGAAAGTCCACCTGCGCCGCTTTTTGCGCCAACACTTTGGCTTGGAGAAAACGGGGGCATGAGCCCGCCAGACGGGGAAAAGGCTTGAGCGAAAAAGCTGGCGTTTTACGTGGAACCGAAGCGGAAGGCCAGAGCTTTTGGTGGTTATCCTGCAAGGTACGTCCACTGCTCTCTAGCTCTCTATCGAGTGATTTCCCCACCATATCCGGTCCTAGCAGTTGCTTTGCCCGTCTGTTCAAACCTACGATGCGCTCGTCACGATCCAGACCGATGAGCGGCAGCAATGGCTGTCCGTGGGAACTCCTGGAAGCAGTAGGCAATGTTATCACGCGCTCCGCCTCTGCAAACAAAAAACGGTTTTGCAAGGCCTCCGCAATCATGCAGACGATCGTCAGGGCAAACGGATGGGTATATTCTTTTCTCGTGCTCATATCGATTACGCCTAGCAGATCTCCCGCAGGTGAGAAAATCGGAGCCGAGGAGCAAGTAAGAAATTGATTTTCCCGAAAATAATGTTGTTCCCCTTGAATTTGTATGGGCTGCTGGGAGACCAGGGCAGTGCCAATCGCATTGGTCCCTTTGTTGCTCTCCTGCCAGTTTGCACCGATCTGCAGCTGCACCTTTTGCGCGTGATCGGCAAACACTGGGTCACCTACGGTATGAATGATGTTGCCATTCCGATCGGACAGCAGGGCGATATGCTCCGTCGATAGTAAGAAAGGAGACAACTTGTTGAAAAGAGGTAAGCTTTCGCGAATCAGAGGGTGATTTTCCTGAATGATTTCTTTGATTCGATTGGTGGAAATGATCTGGTCATTTGCCTTCTGTGTGGCAATGAGGTTCGATTCCTGGCAGCGCTTCCAAGATTGCTGGACAATCGTTGACAACACTCTTCCCTCCCTCAAAAATCATTCCCTTTCATTATAGCATGAGTTGGCCATCTATTAGTTGTTCCGATATGGAACACTCTTTGTTCCAATCCGATGCACATCTCGCTTGTCGTTTTATTGAAAACGCTGTCACATCGCGGTTTTTTCAGTTGGTACGGGTATTGCTTTTTAGAAAACAACGTAAAGGACTAAAAAGAGATATGAGGAGGCGTTCGCATGATCTATGCTCAGCCCGGCCAAGCCGGTTCAAAGGTGACGTTCAAACATCGCTACGAGAACTACATTGGTGGCAATTGGGTACCGCCAGTGAATGGAGAATACTTCGAGAACGTGACGCCGGTTACCGGCAAAGTATTTTGCGAAGTAGCTCGTTCCACTGCTGAAGATATCGAGCTTGCTCTGGATGCGGCACACGAGGCGAAGGCAGCATGGGGACGCACATCTGTAGCGCAACGCTCGAACATCTTGCTGAAAATCGCAGATCGCATGGAAGCGAATCTGGAGCTTTTGGCGACGGCTGAGACATGGGAAAACGGAAAGCCTGTACGCGAAACACTGGCTGCTGACATTCCTCTGGCAATCGACCACTTCCGTTACTTCGCTGGCGCTATTCGCGCGCAGGAAAGCACACTCGGCGAAATCGACAACGATACAGTAGCTTATCATTTCCATGAGCCACTCGGTGTCGTGGGACAAATCATCCCTTGGAACTTCCCACTCTTGATGGCTACTTGGAAGCTCGCTCCAGCTCTGGCGGCTGGGAACTGCGTCGTGCTCAAGCCTGCAGAGCAAACGCCTGCCTCGATCTTGGTACTGATGGAACTGATCGGTGACTTGCTGCCACCAGGTGTCGTCAACGTCGTAAACGGCTTTGGTCTGGAAGCCGGTAAACCGTTGGCGTCGAGCAACCGCATCGCAAAAATCGCCTTTACAGGTGAAACGACGACTGGTCGTCTGATCATGCAATACGCCTCTCAAAATATTATTCCGGTTACGCTGGAGCTAGGCGGTAAATCCCCGAACATCTTCTTCCCGGATGTATTCGCGAAGGACGATGCCTTCTTCAACAAAGCGATCGAAGGATTCGTACTGTTTGCGCTCAACCAGGGTGAAGTGTGCACATGCCCTTCCCGCGCTTTGATCCATGAGAGCATTTACGAGCCATTCATGGAGCGCGCCCTGCAACGCGTAGCCAACATCAAGCAAGGCAATCCTCTCGACACTGACACGATGATCGGGGCACAAGCTTCCCTCGAGCAGGTGGAAAAAATCCTCTCCTATCTGGACATCGGTAAACAAGAAGGAGCAGATTGCCTCATTGGTGGTAACCGCGCGCAGTTGGAAGGCGATCTGGCAGACGGCTACTACATTCAGCCAACTGTCTTTAAAGGCCACAACAAAATGCGCATCTTCCAGGAAGAAATCTTCGGTCCGGTTGTCTCGGTGACGACGTTCAAGGATACAGAAGAAGCACTTTCGATTGCGAACGATACTCTCTACGGTTTGGGCTCCGGCGTATGGACCCGTGACGTGAACACCGCTTATCGTATGGGCCGCGAAATCCAGGCAGGACGCGTGTGGACCAACTGCTACCACGCATACCCCGCTCACGCTGCATTCGGTGGCTACAAAATGTCTGGTATCGGCCGCGAGACGCACAAAATGATGCTCGGTCATTATCAACAAACCAAAAACCTGCTCGTTAGCTACAGCGATCAGGCTCTCGGATTCTTTTGATCAATGAGTCAGCAGGAGAAAGTACTCGCTACCGAAGCTGCCCTGCAATTAATTGAACGGCTTCGCGACAAACACGGCGACTTGATGTTTCATCAGTCAGGGGGCTGCTGCGATGGCAGTTCTCCCATGTGTTACCCACTGGGCGAATTCCTCATCGGCGATCAGGATGTGCTGCTGGGAGAAATCGGTGGCTGCCCGTTTTACATGGGAAAAGCTCAGTACGAGTATTGGAAGCATACGCAGCTCATCATCGACGTGGTGAGCGGACGTGGCGGCATGTTCTCCCTTGAAGGACCAGAGGGCTTACGATTTCTGACACGTTCACGCGTATTTCCCGACTCGGAATAAAACACAAGACCGCACCCGCCTGATTAAAGGTTGGTACGGTCTTTTTTCGTTATCGTTATCGTTGTCGAGAAGGCTTCTTGAGCGTTTTCGTGGCTTTTGGTTTTTGAGATTTCACTTTTGGACCTGTTGATTTCCCACGCTTATTGTCAAAGCGGCTGGTTTCACGGCTGGAGCTGCTAAATGAACGATCGCGATCAGGACGACCGGACTTGCGGTCAGGGCTTTTCGTTTTCGCCTCTGTCGGTTTACTGGAACGGTTGTTTTGACGATCATTTCCATTCGATTTGCGATCAAAGCGGTCGCTCTGACGTTCGTCGCTCTTCGGCCTACGATCGAAACCACCCTGTTGGCGTTCGCCGCTCTTCGCCTTCCTGTCGAAACCACCCTGCTGGCGTTCGCCACTTTTCGCCTTCCGGTCGAAACCACCCTGTTGGCGTTCGCCGCTCTTCGCCTTCCGCCCAAAACCACTACCCTTTTGCTCGGTGGCCTTGCCCCTCGGTTGACGGTTATTCTCGTTGCGCTTCGGCTTCTCTGGCTTCGACTCGCGTGTCTGTGACGTTTCTGCCGTCTCCATGCTCTTCCTCTCGAGCGACAGTCCGATCCCTTTTTCAATCATCTCCAGATTGGAGCGATCCTTGGGTGTTACCAAAGTAAAGGCAACCCCCTGTTCTCCCGCTCGACCTGTTCGACCAATTCGATGAATATAGCTATCCACATCTTCCGGGATATCGTAGTTAAACACATGCGTGATGCCTTCCACATCTAGACCACGAGCGGCCACATCGGTCGCAACGAGAAGTTGGATTCTCGCCTCGCGGAAACGCTTCATGACATCTTCCCGTTTGGCCTGTGACAAATCACCATGCAATTCGTCTGACAGATAGTCAAAGCCTTGGAGTGCAGCACTTAAAGTACTTGCTCTGCGTTTCGTGCGGCAAAAGATGACAGCCAGGAAAGGCCGATGCTCTTTGAGTAGGCTGCGCAGCGTGGATTGCTTGGCTCGATCCGTCGTTTCCACAACGATTTGCTTGATGTCGTCGAGCGTGATACGTTTGCCTTGTACGCGAATATCCTCCGGCTGTCGCATAAAGCGATTGGCCAGCGAGCGCACATTTGCAGGCATCGTGGCAGAGAAAAGCATCGTCTGCCGATCCCATGGCGTCTGTCCGATAATTTCTTCGACTTCTGGGAGAAAACCCATATGCAGCATCTGGTCCGCTTCATCGAGGACGAGAGTCGATACAGTCGATAGATCGATCGTTCCTCGTCTCATATGATCCAACAGACGGCCAGGTGTTGCGATCACGATTTGTTTTTTGCCTTGCAGCTTTCTCATTTGACGCGCTACGTCCTGTCCCCCATAGACGGCGAGAACGTGGATTTCATCGAGCTTGTCTGTCAGCTTCTTCACTTCCGCTGTAATCTGCAACGCAAGCTCTCGCGTCGGCGTGAGTATCAAGGCTTGTACATGCGTAGCTTCTGGATCGGCCTGCTCCAGAACGGGCAGGACAAAAGCCAGCGTCTTCCCCGTACCGGTTTGCGCTTGTGAGATTACGTCTTTTCCAAGCAGTGCGACAGGGATCGTTTTTTCTTGGATCGGGGTCGGTTCCGTAATCCCATTTTCTTTTAATGCAGCATGTAGTTCCTTGCGAATTCCTAAAGCCAAAAAGTCAGCCAGATTAGCCATCTCCATTCTTGTTCTACGGTCGTTTGCATTATTTGGTGCAAACAGCCATTCCGATAAAATAACGTACACCGTCTCGAGGCTTTTCAAAAGTCACGCCTCGCTGGTAGTAAATCTCTACATTTGAAAAGCGGACAAACAGTTCTTCGAATTCTTCTGGTGTCAGCTGATGGACATGAAACGGCTCACTCGTCTGCTGTCCTCTTCCTCGGCCAAATGGACTGGACAGGACCAGGACTCCGCCAGGCTTGAGCATCCGATACAGATTGTCCATAAACAACAGATCATCTTCCACGTGCTCGATCGTTTCAAAGCTCAAAATGGTATCAAACTGCCCCAATTGTTCAGGAAGCTGGGGATCAATGGCATTGCCTCTCTGATACGTGATCTTTTGATGGTGGTACTCCCGATTCGCATAAGCCAGCGTCTCGTCATCTATGTCCACCCCGACCAGCTCGATCAGTTCGCGTTTTCTGTCCTTGGCTACCATATGGCAACCATAGCCTGTACCGCAGGCGATGTCCAGCACCCTGCCCTGAATATACGGGGTAGCGAAGTAATAGCGGGCAATATGTTCTAGCAGCATGCCGTTCGTTGGCTTCATCAGTTTGGGAATAATACGTTCCCCTGTCCATTCTAGCAAATGAATCACCGTTTCCTGTTATTCTTTCACACATCTTACCTCATTCGCCAGGAAGAAGAAACCTTACGGACGTTTTGATTATGGCTGCCCCTCTGTACAATGGCCAACACCTGCGCTCCAGAATCTATAAGCAAACCGAGCTTATAAAATCTTACTCGTTAAGAAAAATGTAAGAGTTTTCTATGCTATTTTGTTAAATCTGACCGGTAAGATAGAACTATGAACGAAATCACAAGGTGGGACTTATGATGACGAATTACAATGTCCTTGTCGTCGATGATGAGCGGGAAATCAGGGACGCAATTGAAATCTATCTCAAGAATGAGATGATCACCGTTTACAAGGCGGGGGATGGTCTGGAGGCTCTGGATATCCTATCGGAAAAGGATATTCATCTCATCATCCTCGACATCATGATGCCACGGATGGACGGAATAACGGCAACCTTTAAAATCCGTCAGGAACGCAACATCCCCATCATCATGCTGTCCGCCAAATCAGAGGATACCGACAAGATTCTGGGTCTGAATGTCGGGGCCGACGATTACGTCACCAAGCCTTTTCACCCGTTGGAACTGGTAGCACGCGTAAAATCACAGCTCCGCCGCTACACCAACCTGGGCAACTACAGAGCCACAGATGATGAGGTCCAAGTACGCGGACTGACCTTGAACAAAAGCACGAAGACGGTCACCGTGGATGGCAATGACGTCCGTCTGACAGCAACAGAGTACAAGATCCTCGAGCTGTTGATGGAAAACAAGGGCCGGGTCTTTTCCATCGAGGAAATCTACGAACGCGTCTGGAGGGAGCCCTATCTCAATGCCGAGAACACTGTCGCCGTGCACGTCCGACGCATTCGAGAAAAAATAGAAATCAACCCGAAGGATCCGAAATATTTAAAGGTGGTATGGGGAATTGGATACAAAATCGAAAAATAGCCGTTACTCACTGCTCGCCGTCCTCGCCCTGGTATTGACCACGTGCCTTTCTTTTCTAACGGTCGTAGACATTTACGAGAATCGCGCGAACCTGCAAGAGGACTACTACTTTGACAGTTACTCGTTTTACAATGAGCTGAATACGGAAGTCGATCTGATCGAGTCCGTTCATGTAGGCTTTGCCGACTATGAAGACAAAAGATCGCTAGAAAAGATCGACAAGCAATCATTAGATCAGATCAATGAGAACCGCGACCAATCGTTGACCGAAAAAAAGCGAGAGATCGCTGAGCAATATGCCCCTCTCATTCAGGAAGCACAGCGAGCTGGCAAGGCTGAAGAAGTGGCTAGGCTCACGACAGAACAGGAAAGTCAGCTCGCAGAGGAAAACAAACGAATTCAGACAGACTGGCAAAAAAGCCTCGATGAGATGGTCGCCATGAAGGACCAGGAATACGAGGAACGAAAAAACAGCCTGAACTTCCGTAACAGCTCTTTTAAATACTACGTACAGGATGGAAAAAGAAACAAGATCTACACCAATCTCGAGCAAGAGCCGACTACAGCAGAACTGAAGAATGTCGCTATCTTTTCCTTTCAGTTCCCGCAAAATTCTCATGCGAAATCAAACCTATTTTCAGGTATGAATCGCTCGTTTCAGCTCAATCAATGGAAGGGCGTCATTTACGTCCCAATAAACCCTGATGGCTACAGTCAAATACACGCAGATGCCACATACTATAACTCCGTTCGGGAACGTCTCATGCTGGAAAGTGCGCTCTTGGCTGCCACTCTTCTGATTAGCGCCTTCCTTGTGTGGTACACGGTCAAACACCAGGCAGTGCAGCTCCCTGTTGTCCAAAAGAACTTGGCTATTCTGCGACGTATACCGTTGGACATCCGAATCTTACTGTTGTTCCCGGCTATCATGGTTTACCTGATCACAGCCTTTAACATGAGTTTTTTCGCTTTCCCGATCGGCTTTGAACAGATCTTCACCTTGATTGTCATGCTCCCCTTGACTGCCTTTTTCCTGCTGTATGCAGTCGAAGGCTGGAACATGTACAACGATTCGGAAGTGTTCCGCCAGCAGTGGCAAAAGAGCTTGTTATCCCGACAACGCTCCCTGTTAAAAGAGAGCTACTCCAATCGCAGTGTCTTTTTCAAGGTAGCTCTTATCTTCATCCTGACAGTCGGACTGGGGATGAGCGTGGCTCTGGGCTTTATCGCACTGGTAAGAGGCTCTGGGGAATTCATAATCCTCACGTTTTTGTACTGCATGTTCTACGCGCTATGTGTGCTCCCTTACATTTTCCGACGCATTGGCCTGATAAACAGAGTCCTGCTCGGAGCTTCTCAGATGGCTGCGGGAGATCTCCATACGACGATCGTGGAAAAGCCGCGTGGCAAACTTGGAGATCTCGCTCACTCCCTCAACAACATCAAGCAGGGACTGCAGCGTTCGGTGGAAAGCCAAATGAAAAGCGAACGGCTCAAATCAGAGCTAATTACGAATGTGTCCCATGATTTAAAGACGCCGCTCACGTCTATTATCAACTACGTCGATCTACTCAAACGAGAAGACCTGACCCAGGAAGACATCAAAAGCTACGTGGATGTGCTCGAACGGAAAACCAATCGTCTGAAGGTCTTGATCGACGACCTGTTCGAAGCAGCTAAAACGGCGAGTGGATCAGTAGAATTGAACATCGAACAAGTCAACGTCTCTGCGTTGCTCAATCAAGCGATCGCCGAGTTTAGCGACAAGATCGAGGAATCTCCGCTGACCTTCCGCGTGAATATCGAGCAACAAAAAATATATGCGCCCCTCGACGGCAAAAAAACATGGCGTGTTTTCGAGAATCTGATTGGGAATGCCTTGAAGTACTCTATGCCACATACGAGAGTCCATATTGACTTGTACGAACAGCTCGATGAAGTCATCCTGACAATCAAAAACGTCTCTGCTTACGAAATTGATTTTGCTGCCGATGAACTTTTCGAACGCTTCAAGCGTGGGGATCAATCGCGCAATACCGAAGGCTCTGGTCTCGGTCTCGCGATCGCAAAAAGCATCGTCGAGCTACAAGGTGGCAAGCTGCAGATCGATATTGACGGTGATTATTTCAAAGTCATTGTCACCTTTCGCCGCTAGTCCTTCACGTAACAACGAAAAGCCAATCACCTCTCTACGGTGATTGGCTTTCTTTCTTTATGGCTCCTAGCTGTTCCATTTCAGTTATACAGAAAAGTCACGTTCAAATAACTTTTGAATACAGGAAGCAGCCTCCTGCTCATCTGATCCGTCCACCTCAAACGTAATTTCATCCCCAGTTTTCACCCCGAGTGCCATGACGCTGAGGATGCTCTTGCCGTTCGCCTCTTTTCCGTTATAAATCATTTTCACGGACGATTGATGTTGGTTGAGCAAATGGACTAAAACCGATGCGGGGCGTGCATGGAGGCCGCCATTGACCGTTACTTCCACGTTGATCCGAATCATTGACTCCCTCCCTTCTCACTTATGCATCAAAAAACTTGCGAGCGACGCTCACGACACCATCCTGATCATTCGTATCGGTAACAAACTGAGCCAACTGTTTGATATCGTCTGGAGCATTCCCCATCGCGACGCCCATCCCGGCAAAGCGGATCATCTCCGCATCGTTGAAATTATCGCCGACAGCTACAATCTGTTCTGTCGCGATCTTCAATTCCGCGCTGACGATCTCCAATCCACTAGCCTTGGACACACCCTCCGGCAAGATCTCCAGGTTGTTCGTCCCTGACGCGGTGACTCGAAATCCCTTTAGCGGTGATTTCAACAGAGCGCTTTGGGCTGCTGTGAGCCGTTCAGGCTCGCCAGTCACATAAAATTTTGGCGGAGCCACCTTGTTCACCCGCACGTATTCTGCGAGGGAACGCGACGCCTGTATTTTCATCGGATACTGCTCTCTCCATAGCTGGCGGATCGTCCAGGCATTGAGTAGAGGAAAAATGTCCTTCCACTTCCAGCTGCGATTGGTTACCGCGTACGACTCATGCAATAGCATGATATCCAACTGATGCGCGACCAGTACCTCGGTTATCTGAGCAGCGACTTCATGCGGGATGCGTTTAGCGTACAGCACCCGGTCCGTACGTGGATCGGCTACAAATGCTCCATCATGCGTAATCAACGGGACCTGCATGTGAAAAAGCTGTGCCAGCGATTTGGCAGAAGGATAGGCTCTACCTGTAGCGAGAGTCACATGGATTCCGCGCTCGACCAGCCCTGCGATCACTTGTTGGGTCAGCTTGGAGAGGGTGTGGTTCGACTTCAGCAGCGTTCCATCGACGTCTAGCGCGAGCAGCTTGTAGCTCATGCTACTGCCCTTTCGATGAAGACGCCTCTACTCATGAGACGGGCTTGAAAAACTGGGGCAGATAATCTTTATGAGCCTCCAGCATTTCGTCCAGGATTTTTTTGGCGATCGCATCGGTGGAGACCAACGGGTTGATGGTCATAGCCAACAGTGCCTGAAGATAGTCTCCTGTCACTGCTGCCTCTGCTGCCACTCTCTCAAACGACTTGATTTGCTGCACCAATCCTCGCACTGGTACAGGCAAATCTCCGACCGCGAGAGGAATCGGTCCCTCTCGAGTAATCACGCAGTTTACTTCGACAGCGGAATCATCCGGAATGCTCGCAATCGCTCCGTTGTTGCGCACATTGACCGGCTGAATATCGCGCTTGTCGTTGTAAATCGAGTAGATCAGGTTGCAGGCTGCCTCGCTGTAATAAGCTCCACCCCTTTTTTCCAGCTGTGGTGGCTTGATAGACAGATCAGGATCTTTGTACAGCTCAAACAATTCTTCCTCTACTTTTTTCACGACCTCGGCTCGTGTTCCGGTCTTTTGTGCCTCTTCCAGCTCGTGTTCGAGCATCGTACGGGTCTGGTAGTAATAGCGGTGATACGGGCAAGGTAAGATTCCCAATGCTTTGATAAAATCTTTATCCCAGCCTAAATCCAAGATGTTATTCATCGTGATGCCGGACTGTTCTCCCGATAGCTTGTCGATCAGCTGCGATGTCACATTTTCACCGTCCACGTAGACACCCAGACCAAAGACCATGTGATTCAGCCCAGCAAAATCGATGTGTACCCGTGACTCGTCGACTCCCATAACAGAAGCCACGCCCATCTTCATGCCGATCGGTACGTTGCACAGACCGATGACCTTTTTCCGGTTGGTATGCCGCAGAACCGCTTCCGTCACCATTCCCGCAGGATTTGTAAAGTTAATTAGCCACGCATCTGGGCATAGCTCCTCCATATCACGGCAGATGTCCATGATGACAGGGATCGTGCGCAGACCTTTGAATAAACCACCCGGTCCATTCGTTTCTTGCCCGATGACTCCGTACTTCAACGGGATTTTTTCGTCCTTGATCCGCGCATCCAACAAGCCTACGCGAATTTGCGTCGTGACGAAATCAGCCCCCTCCAACGCTTTTCTGCGATCCAGCGTCAGATGAATCTCGATAGGTACTCCGGCTTTTTCCACCATTCGTTTGGCCAGGGCCCCCACGATTTCCAGCTTCTTTTGTCCTGCCGGAATGTCCACCAGCCATAATTCCCGCACAGGCAGTTCATAGTACCTCTTGATAAAGCCTTCCACCAATTCAGGTGTATAGCTGGAGCCTCCACCGATCGTCACGATTTTGATTCCACTCATACTTCCGCCCCCTTGCTCTCGTGAATATGGCCATACAGCTCGACAAACTCGCTGGCCAAATCCTTGATCGTCATGGCATTCATCAAATGGTCCTGAGCATGAATCAACAACATGCTGATTTCCGTCTTTTCACCGGACACTTCTTTCTGAATAAAGGCGGTCTGGTTTTGGTGGGCTTTACTCAGCTCTTCCCCTGCTTGTTCCAACGCGTTTTGTGCCCCAGTCATGTCTTTGTTCTTCGCCAGGGCGATTGCCTCCATCGCCAGACTCCTTGCGTTACCTCCGTGCAGTATCAGCTGAAAGATTACTTCTGTATGGTCCACTTCCATCTCCACCTATCCGATTTCGTTAAAGGTTACGAGTTGTACCTTCTTGAGCTTGATGTACTTCTTTACCTCTGGTGCGGTCAGGATCTGAAGTTCTTTGGTGCGGGGGATGGCATAGGAGCTGCCTCTGAGCAGTTCCTCATCAATGTAAGCCGGATGGGTCATCATTTCGGCAGTCGCATGTCCGGAGAGGCCATCTATGATTCCAATCAAGCCATCGACTGTCAGATCCTCTCCGTAAAAATGGTGCGAAAAGCCTTCGGTGGTATTGACCTGAGGGGTAAGCGAGCGTTCCGTTTGTTCAAAAGCCCACGGATAACGGACAGGGAGCCCGAAGCGATCAGCCAGACGCAATACGATTGGCAAAATCGTTTCTCGCGCATGTACGTGATGATGACTGTCAATGTGCGTAGGCTTGCGTCCCGTGCGAAAAAACCGCTCGAGCTGCGCTGTAAACTCTCGCTCCACTTCCTCCGCAGAGGCCTCTGCAAGATGCGCTTGGCCTCGTCGAAACGACCCGTTCTCATCCGTAAGCGACGGAACGTTCGACTCCAGCGGTGAGCCGCATGTGAGAACCAGATGTACGCCCACTCCCAATGTTGGGGTGCTCGCTGCCAAACGAAAAGCATGCTCCACCCCTGGCATGTTCATCATCATCGTAGCGGAAGTAACGATTCCCTCGACATGCGCTTCTACAATCCCCAAATTGACACCTTTTGAATAGCCAAAATCGTCCGCATTCACAATCAGTTTCATGGCAGATCCTTTCTCCTGACTGATTTACAGAGGAACGGAGGCATTGCTCGAGTTCGATTCGGCTTGTTCCTCAGCCAGCTTTTGTTTGTCCCACAGTCTAAAGAATGGGTAGTAGATCAAAAGTGATATGACAAAGTTGACCAACTGGAGCACACTGCCAGATATTTTTCCGCCTGTCGCTAAATAGCCACTGATGATCGGCGGCGTCGTCCATGGGACTGCGACACCGCTTGGCCTTGCTACCCATCCCAGTTCCATGGCCAGATAACTGACGATGACGAGCACAATCGGTGCCAAAATGAACGGAATGATCAGCAGCGGGTTCATGACGATCGGCATCCCGAACGTCACAGGTTCATTGATGTTAAACAGCCCTGGCCCGATCGACAGCCTGCCGATGTTTTTCATCTGCTCACTGCGGGCACGAAGTATCATGAGAACGACCAATGCGAGGGTTGCGCCTGAGCCACCTGCGTAAATCCAGAGATCAAAAAATTGTTTGGTGATGACATTTGGCAATTCACCAGTGGGATCGGCCTGAAAGACGGCACGGTTTTGGTCCATGAGCGAGAGCCAAATGGGGTCCATGACTCCACCGACGATGGCCGCTCCGTGCAAGCCCAGCGACCAAAGCAGCTGCACCATCAGCACTGCGATGATTGCGCCGAACATGCTACTTCCCAGTGCGTTCAGTGGCCCGACCAAGAGATCGGAGACAATGTTGTGGATGCTATGAAACGATGTATTTTCAATGAGGATGCGCAGCAGCCATACGACCAGCAGCACGACAGAGGCGGGAATCAACGCCACAAACGAACGGGCTACAGCGGGTGGCACACCGTCCGGCATCGTAATGACGATTTTCTTTTGGATGATCTTGCGGTAAATTTCAGTGGACAGCAGGGCGAGGATCATAGCGACGAACAAGCCTTTGCTACCCATCAGCGTCACCGGAATGACGCCGCCCACTTCTACTGCGGTACTCGCTCCCTCAGGCGTGAACATCGTCGTGTAGGGGGTGGCCAGCAAGAAGGAAGCTACCGAGATCGCCCCGGCAGACAACGGGTCGACCTTATACTTTTCCGCCAACCGATAGGCGACGCCAAAGCTGACGATCAATGCCATGATGTCAAAGGTGGCATTCACCGGATACAGCAGCTTGGTGAGCCATTTGTCACCGAATATTCCGCTCATAAAATCGCTGTAGCCTGGAATCGGAATGAAGCCGATGATGAGAAAAAGAGAACCGATAATCAACAAAGGCATCGTTAAAATAATTCCGTCACGAATCGCCTGCAAGTGCTTTTGTTCCGCAATACGACCAGCCACTGGCATGACGCGGTTCTCAAGAAAAGAAATAAATCCCGCCATACGCACCCTCCTCTATTTTTTTAGACGAAGCGCAAACTCCAGCACATTTTTTCCGTTCAGCGTACCGTAGTCCGTCGTGCTGATGACATCTACAGGAATTCCTCTTGCCTCCCCCTCCTTTTTCATTTCCTTTAGCTTGTAGCGCACTTGAGGTCCCAAAAGGAGTACGTCGGCTTGATCGATGTGTCTTTTGACTTCGTCCGCAGATACAGCCCAGATTTTGGAATCCAATCCTTTTTCCTTGGCTGCTTGCTCCATCTTTTGCACCAACAGACTGGTAGACATCCCTGCATTGCAACACAGCAAAATATTCAATTCTACTCCCTCCCTTCGCCTTCGATATGCTGTTACTACATAGCAAGCCGCGTGCCAAAACACCATTATTTGTATGCGCTTACATACAGATCTGCGTAAATGGACGATTTTCTTCTTTCACCTGATCGGTGACTATATCGTGTGTTTCGATGTAAGCGATTTAGTGTTTTGCTTTTTTCTCCCTAAAAACAAAAAATAAAACACTAATCACACTAGTGTTTTATTGTGCAGAAAGAAGTTCATGATAAAACACACATCGTCTTCGCTTATGCTGATCTCGTATTGATCTACGATCGGTTGCAGTTCATGGCGAATGACGCTGTGCAGCTTTTTGTTGTCTGCAAGAAAGCTTTCCTTGCCGGAGTAGGCAACAGTCGGAAGGCCCGCTTTCAGTCGATCAATCAGGCAGCATATGTGCAAATAGGCTCCAATCCTCGTATCAAAGACAAGAACGTTGTGCAGGCGCTCTTCTATCCGTGCTAGGCTTGTTCGCACATCCTCCAGCACTCGCTGCCCTTCTACCATCGTCAAATGCTCTTTCAGTGTCTCTACCATTTTGACAAATGCTTCTTCGTGGTCGATCATTTGCTGAATATCTTGCAGTGCCTCTCCGTTCAAGACATCGTCCATCCCGTAGCAGCGCAGGTCTTTATCTAGGATGTAGTTGCTCACGATGCAGAGTACCTTCTGCTCATCCTTGATCTGCTTCAATTGAATGCGTGCCTGTGTCTTGTCGATCAATTGCAGCGGAACAATCTCTAGCAGCTGATTGTCATAGCGCAGTCGAGTCTCCAGCATCTTTTTCAAAAACAAGGCGCTGCCTTCTCCAGACAAGCATGCCGCTACAATGGCCAGAGCGGGTGCATACTCGCGTGCTGGCTCTTTCGGCTGCTCTTCCCTCTGTAACAACGCGAGGGTGCTCACATCCCGATATACGTCTTCCAGGGAGTGTCCCAGCATTGCCTTGCGAGTAGCCTCGATGACATGAGGGGTGCTCACCATGGAAATGACTTTGACCGGAATGCCGACTTCCTTTTCGATGATTTCCCCAAACCCTAAAAGCGAGCCCATATCTACCAACAACAGTAAACCAGCCGGACCCATGTCACGGGCGAGCTTGATCGCTTGATCCAAGACTTTCATATATTCTTCTTCCAAGGGTAGATCGATCGCCTTGGCGTACTCCGTGACCAGGAGCCGATTCGTGACATCGACCATGGCTGTTGCGCCTCCACTCCCGTGCGTGATGACCAAGACGCCAATCGTTTCCCTCTCTTGCTGCAAGCCCTCGTCGTCGAGCACAAAGAACATGGTGAGGTAGCCTGCCTCATCGATTGGCAAGTCCATCAGGATGGCTTCCTCGATCATGCGGACACACTCCAACGCCACAGCAAACTCTTTTTTGTACTTGATCCGGACACTGTTGATATGGGGATTGGTGATTTGCTTGCCTTGGGCGAGGCGTTCCTTGGAGGTCTGGATGTGCAGGGCGAGCCCGAAAATGACCTTCTGGCTCAAAATCTTCCCCAATCTTGCCTCAGCGTAACGTACGATATCCTCTACCAGATGGATGATGATCGGGTCGATGATGCGAGACATGTCTTCCTTGTTGATACGCTGATGGACACCTTTAATAAAACGCGTAAAATAATTCTCGATATCAAACTCCAGCTCTTCCTCACTTACTCCCTGATTGCGAAGCTCATGAATTTTTTGCTCGATTTTTTCATAGACACTGTCTGCTGCATCCTCTGGCTCCCGCTCCACCGAAATGCTGTCCTGTGTAGGCTGTACGACAAAGCACTTGTGATCGGTCCCGACCAATTCGTCCAGCGCAGCCTTCCGTTCCTTTGCCAAGAGCAGACCTTGCTTTACATGATGCGGCAAATCCTGTACCGCCACCTTCAGTTGCTTTTTCTTCAATGAGATAAAGTCCGCATAGGCACTGGCACAAGTCAGCTGAATATCCGTTTTCAGTTGACCAATATTGTTTGGGCAGTGATACGACAAAAAGGCGTGGATAGCAGTCGCAGAGATTTGAATTTCTCGGCCCAGGCGAAACGCTTCTTCGCGAAAAAGGTTCATCAAGAGCCCATAACGCTCTTCCATCCCGCGCTCAACGAGAGAAGGCAGCTTGATAACCATGGGGATGCGGCGGATAAACGTTTTGAGCAAGCTGGATTCCGGATTTTCCGTCGTCGCTGAAATGATTTGCACCTGCGCCGTTCGCTCTACCTCTGTCTCTCCTACCCTGCGAAAAATTCCCTTGTCCATGAACGTGAAAAAGATTTCCTGTCCCTCTGCGGGTAGACGATGGACCTCGTCGAGAAAGAGAATGCCTCCGTCCGCTTTTTCCACGAGCCCCCTACGGTCATTATCAGCCCCCGTGTACGCTCCCTTTTTCACTCCGAAAAGTTGACTGTACAACAGCTGTGGATTGTTGGCGTAATCGGCACAGTTGAATACGACAAATGGCGCTTCTTTTTCCAATCGTCCGATGTCGATGGCAAACTCGTGGATCAAGCCTGCAAATCCTGATTTTCCTACTCCTGTTTCCCCTAAAATGAGGCAGTGCATTCCCCTTGGCGGATACAGGACCGCTGCTTTTGCCTGCTCAATCGGCGTAATCAAGCTTTTATTTGCCTTTGCCAGCCTGTCCAGCGACGTCTCGGCACGGTACAACGTGTCATTTGTTCGCTTCGCATAAAACAGCGTAGGTCTGCCTTCTGCCTTTTCAATCCTGCCTTCCTTCCACAAACGGTTCAGATCACTGCTTACATTGGCACGACTGAGTCCTAGCTCATCCGCCAGCTCACTGGCACTGATTTTTTTATCAGGATCAAATTCCGAAATCTTCTGATAAATAAAGTCCAATCGCTTCATGTTATCACCTGCCGTTGTTTAGATGGCAAGATCGCCTCATTTCGATTTCATTTCAACACGAAAGGGAGAAAACCTCCCTTACCAGACAATATGATGATTCGACATATGCGATTCCAGCGAAAAACCTTTGAGGCTCCAACCCTACCCGTACGGTATAATAGACCTATCTAAACGACAGGAGAACAACCTACGATGATGGTTTTCATCTTGTTTACCTTATGGGCACTAGGTCTGCTCGTGCTATTTACAGATCCATGGCGCACTTCCATTCGCTGGGCGAGTGCCACTGCTTTTGTCGGATCAGGTGGTTTTTTCTCGGCAGTCATTGATGAAACGATTCTCCCCCATTGGGCAGATGTATGGGCGCTTCATTCGGGCTGGAGCGGAGCATTGGTGATGTTGAGTAGAAGTGCTTCCTTTCTGACCCAAGCTGGATTACCCTATACGTTTTTGATGTTTGCCCTGTATTCCTATGAGTCCATTTCTATGAAAGTAAAAAGGATTACGAAGTACGCTACCTTAATTCCGCCGATCATCATGCTGGTCATCACACCGATCTATCCGATGCTGACTTTCAACTACTGGATAATGGTGTTCTGGGTCATTCCTTATTTTTTGATAGCTTGTACATTACTGATCCTGCAGTATCTCCGTGAGAAAGACCCGTTGGTCAAGAAAAACAGCTTTTTCACGAATGTGTTGATCATCGTGCCGCTCTTTTTCGTCTTTATCTTTATCTATGTCATGCGAATTCAAAACGATTATGAGGCGTGGCGAAACAACACACTGGTGGTCATCATCCAATTCGTTCTGATTGTTGCTATCAGTCTGAAATACGGCTTTCTCGGCGTCCGGCTCCGCGTGGAAAAACGGCGGCTGGACAGTACGTTGCGCGCCCTGACCTCTGGCGCACAGATCATCAATCATACGATCAAAAACGAAGTAGGGAAAATTTCGCTCTACGCCGACCGGATCGACTCGTACGCAGAAGGTACCGATCAGCCAGGCTTGAGAGAGGATGCGGCCGTCCTCATTCAATCCTCCCAGCATATCCTGGATATGATGAACCGGATTCAGGGACAGCTGCGCGATATCGTCTTGCAGGAGGAAACAATCAAGCCGAGCCAGGTGATCACACAAGTCGTCCAAACACTCGCGCCGTACGCAACCAAGCAACAGGTCGACGTGCTGACCGAGCTAGACGAGTCACTTCAGTTGAACTGCGACCCTGTGCAGCTGCGCGAGATCCTCACCAATCTATGCATGAATGCTTTCGAGGCGATGAAAACGGGCGGAACGCTGCGCTTGCAGCTGTTCCTGTCCAAGAAGCACCTGGTCATCGCCGTTGAGGATACAGGGACTGGCATTTCCAAGGAAAATCTGCCGCATGTCTTCGATCCCTTTTTCTCTACCAAAAAGACCAGCCAAAACTTTGGTCTGGGATTATCATATTGCTACAACGTCATGCAAAAGCATCAGGGCATGCTGGAAATCACCAGTGAACCTGCAAAGGGTACGACTGTGTTTCTCCTGTTCCCCAAAAAACGTGTAGAAGGGAGGACGTAAACATGGAACTGATTAAAGTCTTTCTCGTGGAAGATGATCCTGTTTGGCGTAAAGGGTTGGTCGATTACTTGAACAAGGAGCCGGAAATTACAGTCACAGGCGAAGCTGGGACAAAAGAAGAAGCGATTGAGAAGTATTCCCCTGCCCAAATTGACGTCGTGCTGATGGATATCAACCTGACGGAAAATAATCTGGACGGCATCGAGACCGCCCTTGCGCTTATCCAGCTTCAACCAGACTGTAAAATCATCATGCTCACTTCCCTGACGGCTGAGGACGTGATCGTGGAGTCCTTTTCGGCAGGGGCAGTCAATTACATCAGCAAATCGAGCTTCAAGGAGATTCCGGACGCGATCCGAGCAGCTCATTTGCGGCAATCTGCTATACACCCTACCGCAGCTGCCGCCTTGCGTAACGAGTTCTTGCGTTTGAAAAACGACGAGAACCAAAAGCTGCTCTCCCCCGCAGAAAAGGAAATCTTGCACCTCATCCATCAGGGGCAGACCCAGACACAGATCGAGCAGTCCTTGCACATCACCAAACGCACGATCAAAAACCACATCAACCGCATTCTCAAAAAAATGGGCGTCAAATCGAGCAAAGAAGCAGCCGCCAAAGCAAGTCAGAAAAAGCTTTTCTAACCTGCGTTGGCGCTGTCTTCACTCCTTCCGGGGGTTTGTTCGACTAGGCCATATGACCAGGTACCAATGAAAGTTGGTACTTTTTTTACACCCCCCACTCTTTACAATGAAAGCTATCTGATACGCAATTATTCTTTGTAAAGGTGTGGTCTACATGATTCTCATTCATGCCTTCCTGAAAGCTATTCTGATGCTTTGGTTTCGCCCTCGCGTCCAAGGCATGCACAAAATCGATCTTTCCCAGCCATCGATTATCATACCGAATCACGTATCTCTCATGGACGCTGTGCTCCTTTCGTTTTGCCTGCCAAAAGGTGCTACCTTTGTCGTCAACACGGACATCGCCAAGAAATTCGCGTTCATCATGCGTTTCCGCAAGCACATTACCGTCGATCCGCTCAATCCTTACTCGATTCGCCACATGCTACGGGTCATCCGCAACGGCGAGACACTTGTGATTTTCCCTGAGGGTCGGATCACTACCACCGGCGGCATCATGAAAGTCTACAGCGGTGTCGGCTATCTCGCTCTGCGGACCGGTGCCACCGTGTATCCCGTTGCTATCAATGGTCTGGAACGCTCCGTATTCTCGTACTTGAAAGGAAAGCTGCGTCTCTTGTGGTTTCCTGATGTCACCATCACAGTTGGTACACCTTTTACCATGGAGCGCGACGAAACGCTGTCCATGCGAGAGCAAAAGGCGTCTGCGAGCGATCAAATTCAGCGGACCCTGCAAAATGAGCTGTTCCAAAGTCGCATGAAGCAAAACGTGAACCTGTTCGATGAAGTCCTAGTGGCAGCACGCCTCAATGGCGCCAAGACGGAAATCGCCAAAGACATGGGGACAGCAATCAACTATCGCACACTGCTGATCGGCAGCTACTTATTAGGTGACAAGCTAAAAGCTCAGTTATTTGGCAAACCAGTCGTCGGCGTGTTCCTCCCGAATTCAGTCGGACATTTGATCACACTCCTGTCTTTGTTTCGCATCGGAAAGACACCTGCGATCTTGAACTTTTCACTGGGTGCCCGCTCACTCCTCGAATGCTGTGAGACGGCTCACATCGATACGATCCTGACTTCGCGGGTATTTATTGAGAAAGGCAAGCTCGAGCACGTGATCGCCGGACTGGAAGACAAGATGTCCATCGTTTATCTGGAGGACTTGAAAGCATCTGCTACGATTTTTGACAAACTCTCTGCCCTGTTCCGCTTCGTGACGAAGCAAAAGGCACAGGCAATCGAAAACGAGCTCATTCTCTTTACTTCTGGCAGTGAAAGCAAGCCAAAGGGCGTCGTGCTGACACATACCAACCTGTTCGCCAATATCCAGCAGGTGACGAGTGTCATCGATATCACCTCCCGCGACAAATTCTTCAATGCCCTGCCGATGTTTCACAGCTTTGGACTGACGGCTGGCACTCTCTTGCCCGT
The DNA here is from genome assembly GCF_001420695.1 of Brevibacillus choshinensis. Classification (NCBI taxonomy): domain Bacteria; kingdom Bacillati; phylum Bacillota; class Bacilli; order Caryophanales; family Paenibacillaceae; genus Brevibacillus; species Brevibacillus choshinensis. The sequence continues at coordinate 1,627,091 of NZ_LJJB01000010.1, forward strand.
CGTGAAAGGGATCCCGGTCTTTCTGTATCCCAGCCCTTTGCACTACAAAGCGATTTCCGAGCTGGTGTACGACCAGAATGCTACGATCCTGTTTGGTACCTCGACCTTCATGGCTGGGTATGGAAGAATGGCTCACCCATACAATTTCTACTCCTTGCGTTATGTTTTTGCAGGAGCCGAAAAGCTGAAGGACGATGTCCGCAAGCTGTGGATGGAGAAGTTTGGTGTACGTATCTTTGAAGGCTATGGTGCTACGGAGACTGCTCCCATCCTGTCGCTGAACACACCGTTGGCAAACAAACCGGGAACCGTCGGGCGACTGATGCCAGGCATGTCGTATTGCCTGGAGCCGGTAGAAGGTATCGAAAAGGGTGGTCAGCTGCTGGTCAAGGGTACCAACGTGATGAAGGGTTACATGATCCACGGAAAAGGCTTCGTGCCTGCTGAAGAATGGTACCAGACGGGCGACCTGGTCGAAGCTGACCGAGAAGGCTTTTTGACTATCAAGTCCCGCCTGAAACGCTTTGCCAAAATCGGGGGCGAAATGGTATCACTCAATCTTATTGAAGAGCTCGCCATGGATTGCTTTGGACACTCCGGCTTTGCGGCTATCACCATCAACGACCAGCGCAAAGGCGAACGCGTCCTGCTCTACACCACAGATGAATCCGTGCAACTGAACCAACTGCGCGCTTATCTAACGGAAAAACATTACTCGCCATTGCTCATCCCCGGTGCTGTAAAACAGATCAAGGCTCTTCCGTTGCTGGGCAGTGGGAAAACAGATTACGTCAGTCTGAAACAGCTGGCAGAAAGCGAGAGGGATTGAATGTGAAAACGCGTTTACAACCTTTGCAAGCCCTGTATTTTACTCAGTTCCTGTCTGCCTTTGCCGATAACATGATCTTGTTTGTGATTGCCAATCTGCTGCGGGAGAACGGTTTTTCTCCCGCCATGCTCGCACTCGTATCCATTTCCTTTTTTCTTCCGTACATTTTTCTTGCACCACTCGTTGGGCCTTTCGCCGACAAGCATCCCAAGTCATTCGTTCTCGTCATCGGCAACTTGATCAAAGCCATCGGTGTCCTGCTATTGTTCGTGATTGATCACTCCAGTATTTTGTTGCTAATGCTGAGTTACTTCACGGTGGGGGTAGGTGCCGTCGTCTACTCACCTGCCAAATACGGGATTCTGCCCGAGCTGACAAAGAACGAGGATGAACTCTTTCGTGCGAATGCCCGAATCGAAGGGTACACGATCATCGCCATTTTGCTAGGGATAGGGGGAGGCGGCGCAGTCGCGTCCATGACCGCGCCTCTCCTTTCATCAGGAATTTGCCTGCTGCTCTATCTTTTGTCGCTGGCCATGACCTTTTTTATCCCACGCATGGAGGGAAACGCAAATATTCGCTATGGGACAGAAGCTCGTCGCTTTCTTATAGACTTCCAGCTGCTGATGAAGCGTCCCGATACGCGTTTTTCCCTCGTCGGAACAGGGTCTTTCTGGATGAGCTCAGCCGTGTTGCGGGTCGCCCTAATTGCCTGGATACCGGTCGCGCTCGGGATTAATCCGCAGAGCTTTTCCGTCTCGCTGATTCTCGCTACGACGTCTATCGGGATTATAGTCGGAGCATTCCTGGCCCCCAAGCTGATTCCACTGCAACAGTTCACTCGCTCCCTGACCTATGGCTTTGGAATGTTCGCCATTATCGTCTTGTTCCCTTGGATCCATATCACCGTGATCGCTATCTGCTTCCTGCTGCTCGTCGGCTTCATGGGCGGAGCCTTTATTATCCCGATGAACACCATCCTCCAGGAGGAAGGGAAAAAACTGGTCGGATCCGGCAAGACCATCGCGATTCAAAACCTCGTGGAAAACATCCTGATGGTCGTTGGATCGGGGATTTACTACCTTATCGTCTATATGGGCATCTCCATCTCAGGCGCCATCGTAGGTCAGGGACAGCTGCTGCTTTTGTTCCTGCTGTACCTCGCAAATCAACGTAAAAAGATTCTCGGCTGATTCTAAGACTCTTATTACCAGCACAAGAAAACCGCGTCCATATTGGGCGCGGTTTTTTGATTTCCATTATTTTTTCGGTGCTACAGCAGGTGCTGATGTTGCCGGTGCAGCTACCTTTACGGCTTGATTCAACAGGTGATAGAACTCGCCTTTGGTCTTCACGTTAGCAAATTTACTAGCATCTATCTTTGCCTTCGAAGAAAGCTCAGCGATTTCTTCTTTGGTGACCGCATCTTTGATGTTGATAGACGCGATGTTGGTGTACTTGCCGTCTTCTGTTTTTGGCACGCTCAGGATGCCAGCGTTGATCAGAGCCACTACATCCGCACGCACAGATGCTGTCGTTTCGACACCTGTGATCTTCCAGTTGTGTTGGATGGTCGGTTCGTACACGCCCTTTTTCACTTCTTTCAAATACGCGATAGCGCGGTTGCGGATGGTACCTTGTGTTTCTCCAAAAGCACTCTCAGCCTTGGAAGACCAGAGTTGCTCAAATTTCCGTCCTTCCAGAGCTCCACCTTTTGCTTGAAGAGCTTCCATGCGATATGCGTTCATACCCAGCTTCAGAACATCTTCAGCCTTGATCGGAGTTTCATCCATTTTGCGCAGGTTGGTGATCCGGCTGCCATACGGCTTGGTCAGGTCAACCTCGTACTTCACATTTCCAAAGAAATCGTTGGTGCTGTACTTGGAAGCGCGACGTTTGCTGTCAAAGCTGACAGTCACATCGCCCGGACGGGTCGAATTGAAGTAACCTACTGCCCATTCCATATAGTCCTTCAGGTCTTTCCCTGTTACTTTGTATACCGTGATTTCGCCACCCGCGTATTGGTAGTTGTAGGCGATATCTTTTTTCTTGATTGGGCCTACATCCAGCTTGGCTTTGTCATTGTCGATCTGGTGCGCAACAACGTCGGCCTTGCTGTAGTAGAGCATCACTTCGTGGAAGAAGTCAGACAAGGGAGTCTCCTGGATTTGGACCGTTGGGATTCCCTCGATTTCATTTTTCTCCACCATGTTCATGCCTTTGAGCTCAGCTACAACAATATTCGCATCCGCACGCGCGAATTCGTGGAATGGCTGCAGCTTGGCTTCGAGTGCAGGATCCGATACAGCCGGTATTCCGTCCGCACCTTTTACAGGAACGGCAGTCGCTTCTTTGCTTTTCAGCACGACTTTGCCATCTTTCTTTTCAAAGGTCAGGTCGATACGGGAAAGATGTGTACCGTATTTGTCCGGCTCGGTGATGAGCACGCCGTTGATCTCTTCTTTTTTCACCAGCTTGTGCATGTGACCGGCAAAAATAGCGGTCAATTCAGGTACCGCATTGGCGATGTCTGCTACACCTGTTCCTGGAATGCCGTTTTCATTTTCGATCCCCATGTGCATGAGGCCGATCATGACGTCTACTTTGCCTTCTAGCTCTTTTACTGCTTTCTTGGTTTCTTCTACCGGATTTTTGACGATGAGTCCGTCCAGGTGATCGGTTCCCTTTTCAAAGTCAGAGATCATCGGGGTATCCATACCAATGACACCGATTTTGATTCCGTCACGCTCGACAATCGTGTAAGCAGGCAGGAAGCGCTCGCCGTTTTCCTTGTAGATGTTGCCCGCAAGCACCGGCCCTTTGTACTGACCGCTGATCTTGTCCAAAACATCGAGGCCAAAATTGAATTCGTGGTTTCCGAACGCCCAAGCGTCATAGCCCATTTCATTCATGGCCACCATCATCGGAGACTCTGGCTGATCATTGAACAGCTCTGCGGAGTTGTCTTGGATGGAATCACCCGCGTCCAGCAATACGGTATGCGGATTTTCTTTGCGAATCTCTTTGATCATGGTGAAAAGCTGTGTTAGACTGCCGTTTGGATTCGGGCCATCCAGCGCATAATCCCAAGGCATAAATCTGCCGTGGATGTCAGACGTACCCAACAGCGTAATTTTGGTTTCGGCCGCTGGAGCTGCAGTTGTTGCTGCCTGTACAGGTACAGAAGCACCCACCATCGCACTGCCCATTAACAATGTGGACATTGCCAGCCCTAGCAATGTCTTTCCTACTTTGGTTCCCCTTTTGGTCATGTCGTCCCCTCTGTTTCTTTTTTTATATGTACCATTTTAACTATATCAGTCAAATGACCTAGAGACGAACCATTTATTCCCTATTTTCTGAAAACCAGAAAAAAAACCGGGACTTTTTGAGGTCACGGTTTTGCGGCAGCGTACGTCTGCAAACAATCCAAAAAGAGATGTCCGTACTTATCAAATTTGGATTCTCCTACCCCTTTTACTTTCAGCATCGCTGACTTTTCGGTAGGGCAAAGACTGCTCATTTCCTTGAGTGTGCTGTCATGGAAAATGACGTATGGCGGCACGCCTTCGCGCTGTGAGATTTCTTTGCGCACCTGACGCAAACGCTCAAACAAGTCGTCGTCTTCCTCTTGCTTAACGGGACGAATCACGATCTTCTGCAAGACTCGCTCCTCCCCTTTTAATACGGGGAGTGCTTTCTCACCCAGCTTGACGATCGGGTATTGGCTTTCTGTTACCTGTAGATAGCCTTCAGCGATCAAGATCTGGATCAGGTCCACAATCTCTTTTTCCTTGTATTCTTTCATCAAGCCGTATGTCGGCAGCTGGTCAAAACCGAGCTGGGTGACCTTCTTGTTTTTGGAGGCTTTCAACACCTGCGCCACGAGAGCCGCACCAAAGCGTTCCCTCATCCGCTTTACACAGGAAAAGATCTTCTGTGCCTCTAGCGTGATATCCGCAAGCTTAGTGTCATCCGTGCAGTTCGCGCATTGACCGCAGGATGCTGCATCGACCTCTCCGAAGTATTGGACGATATATTGCTGCAGGCATCGCGGCGTCCGACAGTAGTCGATCATGGCGTACAGCTTTTTGTATTCATGCTCTTTGCGCTCATCGGTCAGCTGATTTTGCTCAATGAAAAAAGTCTGGGTCTGGATGTCCTGCGGCTGGAACAACAGGATACACTCACTCGGCTCACCATCACGACCAGCACGCCCTGCCTCCTGATAATACGCCTCTAGATTTTTCGGCATGTTGTAGTGAATGACATAGCGCACGTTGGATTTGTCGATCCCCATCCCAAAGGCGTTGGTCGCGATCATCGTCCGAACGTCGTCAAACAGAAAGGCCTCCTGGTTTTGCGCCCGCTCTTCCTCTGACAGCCCTGCGTGGTATTTCGTGACAGCAAAACCGCGCTTGTGCAGATCGGCATGGAGCGCATCGACGTCTTTTCTTGTCGCGGCATAGATGATCCCTGCCTGCTGACTGTTGGCACGCAAATAGTCTGTGATAAACTCTCTCCGGTTCTCCCCTTTACGTACGGACATGATCAGATTGTCTCTGCCAAAGCCCGTGATAAAGGTACGCTCATCGACCAAAGACAGCTGGCGACGAATATCCTCCGTTACTTCCGGTGTGGCCGTAGCCGTCAGTGCAGCGACGACAGGGCGCTCCGGGAGCGTACGAAGGAAGCGTGCTATTTCCAGATAGCTTGGACGAAAATCATGCCCCCACTGGGAGACGCAATGCGCTTCGTCGACCGCCACAAAGGAGATCGGCACATCACGAATGAGTGCCTGGAACGATTCGGATTCCAGACGTTCGGGGGCGATATACAGGAGCTTGTACTCTCCACGCGCTGCCATTCTCAGCCGTTCGCGCACTTCGCTGGAATCGAGGGAGCTGTTGATTTGCGTGGCCGGAATACCCATGCTTACCAGTACATCTACCTGGTCCTTCATCAAAGAAATCAACGGAGAAACGACGATCGTCACGCCATCAAACAGCATCGCCGGAACTTGATAACAGATCGATTTTCCGCCACCAGTAGGCATGATGCCTAACGTGTCGTGACCCGTCAAGAGACTCTCGATGATTTTCTTTTGGCCGTCCCGAAATGCAGGATAGCCAAAGTATTTTTGCAAGACTTCTATCGCTTTATCAAACAAAGAGAATTCACCTTCTCTTCCGAAGTGTTTATCCAATGGATTCTATAAGTATACTTGTGTTCTGCGAAAATAAAAATGTAGACTGACGACTGCCGCTATTTTATCTGCAACGATTCAACGATCGAACCCGTTAACGTAATAAAAACGGGAGCTCCACTGTAATAGGAAAATGTAACATCTCTGTAACCCCCTCTTTTCTTAGCTTGATTATAATGATTTTACAAACAACACCACCAGTTGAACAAAGAGAGAGGGAACTAACTTGAGCTTCAAAAATATCATCGCAGGCACCCTACTGACATCCGTCGTATTAAGCGGAACCGCACTCGCTGTTAACCACCCAGCTGCCACCAAAAACAGCTTCAAACTACCTGCCAACATGTACAAGCTGGAACAAAAAACAGCCGATGTGACTGGCGATAAAAAAGCAGAGATCATCACGCTTTATGGCCAAAAGGAAAAGTCAAGCGATATATACAATCAGAAATTGCTACTTGTCATCGAAAATCCGGTGACAAAACAAGTGACCTCACTTCCGTTGCATGACGACGGATATTCGCCCAAGCTACTTCTTCATGATCTTACCTTTGACAATGTGGCAGATATAATGGTTACTGCGGAAGCGGCGGCTATACAAACAGCAATATTTATACGCTGAAAAATGGCAATACGGTTGAACTTCCGCTTCCAGGACTACAGCAAGGAAAGGTTGGCCTGCTGGACGGAGCCTTCATTAAGCTGCAGCCGATCGACCTGAACAAAAACGGTTCTTACATCCTACAGGGAGTTGAGCGGGTAGTTGGTAATTCCAATGCGGATACGGTCGCTTTTGTCACCTCTAACTGGAAATGGAACAATGGCAAGTGGGAAGTGTTCAACGTCAAAGTAGAACGACCGGAGCAACCTGTTGCTCATGAAAGCGGAAAAAGCAACCTTTACATCAATCCTCAAGCAAACTTCAGCTTTAATCCGCCCACTTCCTGGAACGGACATTACAAGGTGAACCAATATGCAGGTGTAGATGCAGTCAAAATTCTGCCATCGGCCAAGCATGTAGTGCAATTCGATTATACGGCGAAGGATGGAAAAGATGCTGAAACACTTCTGATGATCTCTGTTTTTACCAAAAACGATTGGACTCGCCTCTCCAGCGAAGAGGGGCCGCCTGTAGGGACAGTTATTGCGGAATCCAACGACATGGTGTATGTGTGTACATCGCCACAGTCCAATCCGTTTGATTCCCTATCAGAAGACGGCAAGCTGTTTGATCAACTATATGGTGATTTGAACATAAATAAGTCTTTCGCACTTCTAAAATAAGACTGTTATTGCACTGTGTGTATTTGTTAAAATTTGTGGTTCTCTGAAAAGACATACATTCGCTTTGCGGTTTCAAGTATGAATAGGGGTTATTCCCAGACCGTTGCCGTTGACCTTTGGTGGTGGATATAGGATAACCGTAAAACTGCGCGCACCCTTTGGGGTGCTTTTTGTCTTTTCCTCATTACCGTTTTACAAATTGGTTTAAAACTCTAATGCTTTTCTTTTGTAATGTTGTGTTAAATCCCGTGTTATCCGATATTGAATACAAAGGGGGGAACCGTATGTTTATTGAATTTATGTTAGATTGATTGTCTAACACGTTAGTCTTATACATAGCCTTCTTTCTAGTCCCCTTAGTAGTTATCAGATATGCTTGCAAGCACTTCTTAAACCAAATGAAACCACGCTATCATGATTTAATCTCATTGATTACCGCGCTGATTTCTTTATATTTGAGCTCGATTTATGTTATCTAAATTACCGTTGTGTCAATTAAAAATTCCGTTTCATTGAAATAAATCCAATGATAAAATACTAAATAATTCCAAAGCAGGTGGTGTTGATACATGAAAAAATTTTGGTTTTTCATTACTCTGTTTTCTGCTTTTTGGATACTATTTGGACTCCGGAAGGTTATCAGCACTTATGCACTATCTACAACTGTCGATGACCAAGCAGTAATCCTTGTTGTGTGTATGCTTTGTTTCTTCTTTACCTCAATCAGTAGATACAGATCTACAAAATAACTATTTTATTAAACGAACGATATAATCGTTAATCTCTGACTCTCCGTATAAATTCGAATATCGTTTAGTGGTCATTCTAGGTTTCTCAATGGGATTCCTTAGTGGACAAGTAAGTTTTTGTTCTTTATTTACTTATTGGCTCATCTCATTTAACTTAATTGAGCTTATGTTAAATAGCTCGGAGTGCGAAACCAACTCCTGCTTTAGATAGTCATAGAGCTTTTGACTGGCCAGTTGGAACGGGTATGCCGACTCCTTGCACAAAATCCCGAATGTCATTTGTACGAGGCTTCCGCTGATCTTCCTGACTGTTGTTCCCTTCGCTTCAGGTTCCACCATAATTTTAGGAACAAGGGCGATCCCCAACCCGTTCTCTACATAAAATTTCAACGCCGTCATACTCCCGATCTCCATTGTATCGAGCGTGACATTCCCTTTTTCCTGCATAATCATCTCCAACTTCCTGCGATATGGACAATTAGCTGCTGTGATGAGCAGACGATACCCCCGAAAATCTTCCGGTACTATCATCTCTTTCTGCGCAAGCGGATGATTCTCGGGCATTAATACCACGAACTCTTCCTGAAATAATGGCTCAAAAAATAAATCAGTTCCCATATCAGGTGCCGTAGAAAGCGAAAAGTCGATTTCTCCTTTGAGGATCCGCTCGCTAAGGACCGGGGTGTTCGCGATTTCCACAGAAATGCGGATATTCGGGTAAGTGGACACAAATTTCCTCAGGATGCCAGGCAAACGGTAACTAGCAGTTGGCTCCGTTACCCCTATGCGTATATGTCCTGCTCCACCTAATTTCAAATCCGATAAACTTGTCTGAAGCTGCTCCATATTCTTTACTATTTGTAAGCTCTGGTCGTAAAACAGCCTACCGGCTTCCGTGAGGCCGATTTCTTTCCCACGTTCTATTAACTGAACGCCCAATTCAGATTCAAGCTTTTGAATTTGCATCGTGACGGTAGATTGCGCATAGTTCATTTCTTGTGCTGCACGGATAAAGCTTCCGTATTTCACAATCATTTGGAATGTTTTTAACGTTTTGAGGTCCACGGTCAATCCTCCCAACAATTCATAAAAAATGAATTCACTCTTCAATTAGTTCAATTTTACACAATTCACCCAACTAATTAAAATGAGACCATCTGAACATAACAGAGGAGTGGATTCATTATGGAAGTAAAAAACAAAGTGGTCCTTGTTACAGGAGGCGGGACGGGGATTGGCAGAGCAACTAGTTTAGAGCTGGCTAAACGGGGGGCTATTGTTATCGTGAACTACTCACGCTCTCAATCAGATGCGGATGAAACCGTGCGACTGATTAACAGTGAAAGGGGGCAGGCTGTCGCCATACAAGCGGATGTATCCAAGGATAATGAAGTGCGAACTATGATCCAAACGATTATCCAGCACTTCGGTACGATCCATCTGCTCGTAAACAATGCCAGCATCACCAAACATATTCCGATGGATGATTTAGAGGCGGCAACGGAGGAAGTATGGGACGAGTTGTTCGATGTAAATGTGAAAGGCATGTTTAACTGCGCCAGGGCCGTCGCACCCTTCATGAAGAAGAACGGAAACGGTGCGATCGTCAATCTTGGCAGCATAGCTGGACAAACAGGATTAGGATCCTCGCTTCCCTACGCTGTTTCCAAAGCTGCTGTTCATGGGCTTACAAAATCGTTAGCACGCGCTCTCGCTCCCGAAATAAGAGTAAACAGTATCGTACCTGGAGCTGTTGCCACAAGATGGTGGGCGGGACGGGAAGAACAAATGAACCGTCTCGCTCCCCATCTTCCTTTGCAGCGTATGTCAACACCAGAAGATATTGCTGCAATGATCTGCACAGCTCTGGAACAGGAAGCAATGACCGGTCAGATCATAACAGTGGATAGCGGTCAAACCCTGTAAGACCTCACCGTACTTGTTCTTAAACTATCCCGCCCAATAGCTTACGAGGCTGCCGATCGCTTGCATCTTCACCTCTACGGGGTAGCTCACTCTGAAGGTGTTTTGATTTATCTCACGCTACGTGGTCAATCCCCACCCCCTCTCAATAAAATGAGGGGTATTTCTTATTCTTTCAAACAATAGCTAGTCCTCTATGGCTCATCTCCTATTAATCCTACCAAATTTTACGACTATCTTTCAGCGGTGAATCTCTGTTATTCTGGGTCATGCCAAACAAAACAGCCGAAACTTCCTCTCGAATGGAAGTGCGGGGGATCTTCTTTACTTGCAGATGAGAGATCTGCATGGGGTGAATCGCCAAAGTGCGTAGGGTTGTTTCCTCAATCCGAATCCGTCAACTAACCTCGTAGGCCAAAAAAAGGAGACGATGTGAATATGAAACGCCTAGGTACTATTGCAATCGCGACATTGGGATTGGGATTTGCTCTTTCCGGCTTTTCTAACACAGCTTCTGCCGCGGCAAACTATAATTGCCCACTGAAAGCAGCGCCTAGCCAAATGCAACAACAAACCCAATGGTTCCCATATATGGCTCAAATGAAGCAATTCACACCGCAATATGGATACCAACCAGTGATGCAACAGCCGGTTCAACCGCAATACGCAGCTCCAGTTAAGCAACAGCCTGTACAACAGAAGCCTGTTCAGCAACCGGTTCAACAGCAACCTGCAAAGCAAGCCAAGCAACAAGTGGATGCTTCCTCTGTTATGAAGCAAGTAGCTGATCTGGTGAACCAAGAGCGTGCAAAAGCGGGTCTGAAGCCATTGGAGCTGGACGCTTCCCTGAACAAGGTCGCACAAGCGAAAGCGGCTGACATGTCCAACAACAATTACTTCGACCATACAAGCCCTACGTATGGATCTCCATTTGACATGATGAAACAGTTCGGCGTATCTTATATGACCGCTGGGGAAAACATCGCGATGGGTCAACGCACCGCTGATGAAGTTATGACTCAATGGATGAACAGTGAAGGTCACCGTCAGAACATCATGAATCCTTCCTTCACCAAAATCGGTGTAGGCTTTGTGAATGGATACTGGGTTCAAGAATTCATCGGATAATGAAATGGTATGTGAATGCTGGGTCCTCAAGCGAGGGCCCGGCTTTCTTGGTTTTTCCCAGATAGGCAGATACTTGCTGTTTTTCAGCACACACATCATTTTGCTGTGGCACGGGCTACTCCTCCTCGCCAGGCAAATTGTCTTTGCTTCTTAGTATTCACCTAGCTGGAGCTCTCATTCGTCGAAGAGGGATCGGTAACCAGGGAGTGATTACTGCTTCTGAGAATATGCTCCAGATCTTTCATGGTAGCTGCTGTTGCGACGAGATCTGATTTCCCGCCCTTCTGGAGTTCGTCTAATACTTCCCACCAGTATGCCGTTTTACCTGATTGCTGCCATTGGCTGGGCAACTACGTTATCCTGCCCGTTCGTATTAGCGTAATGACTCGAAGTTAGACTAAATCTTTATTTTCTTAGTCTACGACATTATTTTCAGTGAACAACTTGTATACTTTGAGAAAAAACAAGGGGAAATGTAGGATTGCACAAAAATGGGACCGTGCCCAATCACACGGTCCGCTCCTGTACGGCGATGCTTTTTTGAGGCCGGTGGGTGAAAAACAGCCGACACAGCTTGTATCCGACGTATCCCAGCATCCCTCCAGCCGTATTCAACAGAAGATCATCTACATCAAAAGTCCCAATACTCGCCAACAATTGCGTCGTCTCCAGGCAGAGACTAAAGAGGAAGGAAAGGAACGTGACTTTTACGAACGATCGGTTCTTCTGCTGTTGAAGGAAAGGTAGCAGAAAACCAAATGGCAGAAAAGCGATGATGTTGCCGATGAAGTTCACGTTGCTAATCGCGTTTCCGCCTATTATCAGGTTGGCAAGGTAGTTTCTGATTTCATGAAAAGGAATGAGGTTCCCGCGGGTCAACAATCGTTCGCGAATCAGCTCAGGGCTGGACAAGCTAGACGACATATACGAAAACAAAGCTTTGAATTCTATCGGGCCAAATTTAAATAACAGCACCTTGATGACAAGCAGTAGGTACAGGAAAAACACAATGTATGTGACAGTCCCGATCAACATAGCGGTACTTTTTTTCATCAATTTATAAAAACCCCTTTTCCAACAGTTTCTTTGTTTGGGTAAAACGCGCCACTTCGGTGTCCGTGCCCATGACAACAGAGATTAGTCGACGCTCACCGCGCTTTGCCGTTCCGGTGAAGCAGTAACCCGCTTCGTCTGTAAAACCCGTTTTCAAACCATCCAAGCCTGGTACACGCAGTGATTCGTTGTCGGTCAACAGCATCAGATTGGTGTTCAACACCCTTTCTCCGGTCGAGGCCAATTGCACCCGTGGCTCAGAGGTCAGCTGAATGATCTCCGGAAAGTCTGTCACTAGTCGAAAAGCCAATCGTCCCACATCTCTCGCCGTCATCTGATTTTGTCCGTAGCTGTAGACGAGACCGGTTGCATTCACAAATTGGGAAGATTTCAGACCAAGCTCTTCCGCTTTTTGATTCATTAATGCGGCAAAGTCGGCCGTACTCCCTGCCAAGTGTTCACCGATGGCAACAGCCGCATTGTTCGCGGAGCCTACTGCCATCGCCTCATACAAATCTCGTAATGGATAGGATTCCCCCGCTTCCAGGCTAATCCTGGCCCCCTCTGCTGTTGCCGCATTTTCCGATACTCGCACTTTATCTTCCCATGTAACGCGCTGATCCCGAATGGCTTCTAATAGCAAATACTCCGTCATCATTTTCGACATGCTGGCTACCGGGTAAGGAGTATCCCCATCCTGGTCGTATAATACCTCTCCGGTCTGCGCATCCACTAAAACGGCAGCGCGCGCATCGAGGTTGAAGAATGCCTGATCCCAACGTGCGAGAAAGCTTTCTTTTTTCTCGCCTGCCTGAATCCATGCCCACATCCCTGAAGTACCTACTACTATGCTAAGCAGCAGAGCTACCCTGCCCCATCTGATCCTTCTCATGAAAAAGAAGCCTCCCTTACAAGTGTACGATCAACGTTCTTCTACACTGCAAGGATAGGCTTTTTGATTAAAAAAACTCAAAACCGTTTCTAAAGAAAGGGTAAAGAGATTATGAAGCTCTGGTCGTACGGAGTGGCAATGATACGGTAAAGGTCGTCCATTCCGCCGTACTCGTCACAGAAATGGTTCCATGATGCAGGTCGATGATGCTCTTGGCGATCGCCAGCCCCAGTCCCGATCCTCCCGTCTCTTTGGAGCGAGAGGCTTCCACCCGGTAAAACCGTTCGAATAAATTAGGGATGGCCTCAGCCGGTATGGGATTGCCGTTGTTCGCCACAGAGAAAGCGACCCCATCAGGGACTTCAAACAGCCGAACGGCGATCATTGTGCCGTCACGCCCGTATTTGATTGCGTTGGAAATCAGATTCTCCAGCACCCTCACGAGCTTGTCCGTATCGCCCCACATCTCCACCTTTTCATCGGGGGTTTCCACTTGCAGCTGCAAGCCGGCTTCGTGTGCAGCGATCCGAAAGCCAACGGAAACCTGTTCGACCAGCTCCACGAGGTCAAACTGCGTACGACTCAGATAGGCACCGCGGTTGCGGACCTTGGTATACTCAAACAAATCATTGACCAGCACGTTCATCTGCTTTGCCTTTTCATAAGCGATATGAGTATACTGCCTGATTTGATTTTCATCCTGGTACTTCTCTTGTTCGATCAAGCCCAGATAGCCAATGATCGAGGTCAGTGGCGTACGTAAATCATGGGAAACGTTTGTGACGAGCTCGTCCTTGGATTGCTCCAGTCGGCGCTCTTCCTCCATTGCATCCAGTGTGCTTTTGACGAGGGCGTGGATGCTATCCACGACATCCCCCAGACTGCCCCGGGGTCTGATCGATATGTGATGATCAAAATTCCCTTTTGCGATGTGATGAAGCTCTGCGATGATCTGCTCCATCTGCTTTTGCTCCAAGTATTTTCGAATACGGACCAACGTCCATGCTGCAAAAATACCAGTCGCCAAGAGCACGATCGGGATCTTGAAAGAATCCATGCCAAAGGTGTTGCGAATCTTCCAGACGTATTCTTTAACTTCGGGAATTCGATACAAGTAATTGTTGGCGAAGAAAGACGCCGTCTGAAACACGGCAAAAAAGATGAGCAGACCGAGAAACAGGTCGAGCAATATCCTCAGAAAGTCCCGGAAGTTAAGCTTCAATTTTATAGCCTACCCCCCAAACGGTCTGGATCACTTTTTCTCCGTTCGTTGCCTTCTCCAGTTTTTCGCGCAAGTTGCTGATATGAACCATCACCGTCTTGTATGAAACGTAGTTATCCATTTTCCAGCATCGGTCAAAGATCTCTTCTGAACTAAAGACACGATTGGGATGGCTGGCTAGCAAAAAGAGAATAGAGAACTCCAACGCCGTCAGCTTGATCGGGATACCTTCCTTGGTTTGCGCTACATGGCTTTGTTTATCGATGATGAGAGGTCCTATCTCAATCACATTGTCCTTTTGTTGCATGGCGTTACTGTAATTGGCTCGACGCAAAAGGGATTTTACCCGCGCGATAACTTCGAGCGGGTTGAACGGCTTGGCTACGTAATCGTCAGCACCCGTCATCAAGCCCATGATTTTGTCCATATCGTTCGTTTTGGCACTCGCCATCAGAATTGGGATTTGAGAAGTCTTGCGCACACGCTTGGTAACTTCCAAGCCGTCGAGTGCAGGCATCATGACATCGAGGATAACGAGGTGAAACTCTTTTTGCGCGAGCTTGTCGAGTGCTTCCATCCCGTCAAAAGCTTTTTCAATTTCATAGCCTTCGTTGCCGAGGTAAATAGCCAGCAGATCCACAATTTCTTTATCGTCGTCCACGATTAATATTCTCATAGCCTCTTTCTCCTATTTTCCGATAAATGTAAGTCCACTATAGCAGAGAAAGGTAAAGAAAAGCTAAAGAGTGGGGAGAGGAAATAAATCATCTGATTAGAGCTGTGGTGGCGGGACGAAAAAAGGAGAAAACGCTTCAGGTTCATAGGGGCACCGCTCGGGGGCAGCACTGTCCAGCTCCATTCCAAAAGCGAAACGGCGTCCAAAAGTAGCATGTTCCGTGAGTAAAATCAAGTTGGACGCTCAGACATGTTCCGCTTTTTCCACTCCGCTTGGGTCGTGCCCCAAAGACCTTTCGCTTTTTTCTCCTTTTTCCTGGGCGGCTCTTGCAGAATCAGATGATTTCTTTTATGGGGAACGTCGGGAAGAAATAAAGCATACAGCATACTGATTTTCAGCAGTAGTGACGGTGCGGGTGGATGATAACGGGTATGTAGAATTACAAAGGTTTTGACATGTATACACGTCTGTAACCATCTTCTAATCGACGATCCACTTCTATGAATCCAAATCTAGGATAGTACATGAGATTTTCCGTCATCAACTCGTTCGTATATAGGCAAACCTCTTGCAAACGCGCTTCTTTGGCAAACGCTATAGCAAATTCAATTAACCTGCGTCCCACTCCCTGTCCTTGGAAAATGGGGTGTACGGCCACATTTTCAATCAACAAGTAATTGCCTTGCTTCATTAGCACAATAAGACCTTTTACTTCTTCCTTATCTGTGGCTACAAAGACAAGGTTTTTCGAAATGAGCTCGTTGTAGTCTGCAAGCATTGGAGCAGGTTTTTTTCCTATTCTCTGAATGTACATACGATACGCCGCATCCACACACTCCGAAATAGACTGGTGATGCCTCGTTTCAGCGATTCGAATATCCATCATTTCCACCTCCATAATCCGGTATTACCAAGTATAGTATATGTGACCATATCTTAAGGCAATTCTCTCCAGCAAAGTAAATAATAGACCGATAGCATAGAGCTACCGGTCTTCTTTGTAAGCGTTCTGCTCTTTCGTTCCGCCACTCACTCTTTCGGATGAATCATCTGCTCCGGACGGACGACCTGATCGAATTGTTCCTCAGTCAGCAGGTTGCTTTTGATGGCTGCTTCCTTGAGGGTGAGTCCTTCCTTGTGGGCGAGCTTGGCGACGGCAGCGGCATTTTCGTAGCCGATGTGCGGATTGAGGGCTGTTACGAGCATCAGGGAGTTGTTCAGGTTTTTCTGGATGACTGGCAGATTAGGCTCCATTCCGACGGCGCAATTGTCGTTAAAAGAGTGCAGGGCGTCTGACAACAGCTCGGCGGATTGCAGGAAGTTGTAGATGATCACAGGCTTGAATACGTTTAGCTCGAAATTCCCCTGGCTTGCAGCAAAGCCAATCGTCGCATCGTTACCCATGACTTGGCAGACGACCATCGTCATCGCTTCGCTTTGCGTGGGATTCACTTTTCCCGGCATGATCGAACTCCCAGGCTCATTAGCAGGGATGTTGATTTCACCGATCCCGCAGCGCGGTCCGCTCGCCAGCCATCTGACGTCATTCGCAATCTTCATCAGGTCGGCCGCCAAAGCCTTCAAGGCACCATGTACGTGTACCAGCTCATCATGGCTGGTCAGCGCGTGAAACTTGTTGGCTGCTGTGATAAATTTCTTGTTCGTGACCCTGCTGATCTCGTCAGCGACCATTTCCCCAAAGCGAGGATGCGCATTGATCCCCGTTCCCACCGCCGTACCGCCAATGGCCAGCTCACGCAAGTGCTCGACGCTTTCCGTTATCATTTTCTCGCTTTTGGCCAGCATCTGTACCCATCCGCTGATTTCTTGTCCTAGCGTCAGAGGTGTCGCATCCTGAAGATGCGTTCGGCCAATCTTGATGATGTCCATGAACGCTTCACTTTTTTTCTGGAGTGTTTCCTTGAGCACGGTCACAGCTGGCAATACGAGGTCCTCGATCGCGACCACGCCTGCCATATGCATCGCCGTCGGGAAAGTGTCGTTGGAGCTCTGTGATTTGTTCACATCATCATTGGCGTGAATGCGGGCAGCGCTCCCTTTTTCCTCCAGCAGTTGGTTGGCACGATGGGCAATGACTTCGTTGACGTTCATGTTGGATTGGGTTCCGCTACCGGTCTGCCAGACGACGAGAGGAAAATGCTCGTCCCACTTTCCTGCAATGACTTCATCAGCTGCTGTGATGATCGCTTCCGCCTTTTCCGGTTCGAGCTTGCCGAGCTTCTGATTCACTGTAGCAGAGCTCTTCTTTAGAATGGCAAACATGCGAATGACCTCAAGCGGCATCTTCTGACCGCCGATTTTAAAGTTCTGAAAGCTGCGCTGTGTCTGAGCGCCCCACAATTTATCTGCAGGAACCTGGATTTCGCCAATGGTGTCCTTCTCGATTCGGTAGTCCATCTCTCATCCTCCTTTTACGATCTATTACCCACCTTTATGATGTCCAGTTTTTCCCTATGCACAAGCAAAAACGAAAAAGACCCATGCCCTTCATTTCGGATGCATGCGTCTTTTTTCCTTTTCCCCGTTAACGGCTCTCGACTTCAACAGAGTTCACGTGTTCCACTGTTTTGAGAGAGCTGTATATATCGGTCGTATACGTATCCTCAGATGCGATGATCATCATCTCCAGTTTCTGCTGACCGTTCTCTACATCCTTTACCTTGACCCGTTTCACCTGCAAATTCAAATGCTTGATCTGTTTGAACACATCGTCCAGATTTCCGATTCCATCGACTACGATCTTGATAGATAAATCCCGTTGGCGCAATGAGCGCGGCCCGATCCACCGGAGGATCAGCGGGAATAGATTAATCGCCAAAATAATGAGGATCGTAGCGGTGACTGCTTCAAAATAAAAGCCGGCACCGACGGCAATTCCCAGTCCAGATGCTGCCCAGACCATAGAAGCCGTAGTCAATCCAGAAATCACGTCATTACTCCTGCGTAAAATGACGCCGGCTCCGAGAAAACCGACCCCACTGACAATTTGTGCAGCCAAACGCAGGGGATCCATATTGGTGTGTCCCGGCAAGGAAAACCGATTCACGGATTCAATCGAGACGATCGTGATCAAGCAGCTCGCCACAGAAATGACCATACTCGTTTTCACGCCGAGCGGCTTATGCTTCAGTTGCCTGTCCATTCCAATGAGTAACCCTAAAAATAAGGCAACACCCAGTTTGACTAAAAAATCGTAGGTCATCATCGTTCTCCTCCCGACCGCTCACGTCATGTTAGCTTTTCTTCCACGAACTAATATAGAAAGTATATACGTTTCTCCTAGAAAATAGGAGTAAAATTTTCCGAGATGTTCACACCTATTGTAAACGTGGTATCTCTTCTCCATGCAAAAAGCGGAAAATCCTCGTAACAAGGATCTTCCGCCATGCAACTACCAGACACTTACTGAGTATCTTGCCCTCTAATCATCCGCTTTTGCAATCCCAGCAAACGGCTGAACAAGAACACTGCCCCTGCAGCCAAACCTGTGATCAGTCCGATCCAGTAGCCGAAAGCCGCCAGTGAAGTAAACTGCGCCAGTGCGTAACCGAGTGGCAAACCGATCACCCAATACGAGACGAGGGCAACGATAAAGGTGACGGTCACGTCCTTGTATCCGCGCAGAACCCCTTGAATAGGGGCGGCTACTGCATCCGAGATCAAGAACAAGATGGAGTACATCAGGAACTGCTGGGTGAGACGGAGCACTTCCGCATCTGTCGTATAAAAGCCAGCCACCTGCTCGGTAAAGATAAGCAGCCCGACCCCAAACAACAAAGCCAAAATGAGAGCAACTCCGATACCCAAATAGCTATATTGTCGGGCATCCCTAAATCGATTAGCCCCAACCTCGAAGCCGACCAAAATCGTCAATGCCATCGATATGCTAAGCGGTACCATGTAAATGAACGACGCAAAGTTCAGTGCAGCCTGGTGAGCCGCAATCGTATTCGTGTTGTATTCGCTCATAAACAATGTTACCGCGGCGAAAATACTCACCTCAAAGAAGATAGAAAAGCCGATCGGTAGCCCCAGCTTGAGCAGTTCCTTCCAAGCAGATAGAGAGATGCGGTAAAACTTTGTAAATAGTCCGTATTCCACGAACGGATGTACACGATTTACGACAAACAAGCTGATCAATAGAATGCACCAATACGTGATGGCGGAAGCGTACCCTGCCCCCACTCCACCCAGACGAGGGAATCCCAGATTCCCAAAGATGAGCGCGTAATTCAAAAAGACGTTAATCGGCAGCGAAAATAGCGTGATGATCATCGTGACACGTGTTTCTCCTAATGCATCGATGAAGCAGCGAATGACCGTATAGAGGAACAAAGGAATAATTCCAATTGCAATGGCATGTAAAAAGTCTCGTGCAATCTCGCTTACAGTGGGCTCCAGATCCATCATTTGAAGGATCGGATTGAGTACTAATGCACCCACAACCATGACCCCAATCGCAATGGCAATCGCCACATAAAACGCCTGAACAACGGTAAAGGGCACACGCTCCCTGCGATTTGCTCCCACCATTTGAGCCACTAACGGAGTCACCGCCATGAGGATACCTGTCAAACCTGCCTGAACAGGAGCCCAGAGACTTGCGCCGATGGCCACACCCGCTAAATCAATAGGGCTCGCGTGACCAGACATGATCGTATCGAAAAACGTCATCGAAAAAAGTGCCAACTGTGAAATCAGAATCGGCAGTAACACGACAAGAAATTGCCGCCATTTTTCTTTGATCGAAAAGGTTTCGTTCATTTTCTTTTTTTCCTCGCCCTGTATGATTTTGTAAACACGCAAAATAATATTATAGCAAAAATGTAACAAAAGATAGGAAAAAGAAAACCCGGGAAATCCTCCCGGGTCATCTCGGACATCCGTATCTTCTACATCAAGAGCAATGGCACTACTTTTCCCGCATTCACATCAATCAGTCCAATGTCTGTGATCTTTAACGCCGGACTCACAGGCAAGGAATGCGTGCTGATCGACATGATCGGGTTGTAATGATCATATCCCAAGGACTCCATCGCACGTCGTAGCTGCTCGACTTCCTTCGCCGTTTTTTCCAGCGGTTCTTCGGTCAGGATGCCCCCTACTGGCAAGTGGAGACTTGCGATGACCTCTCCGTCCTCCACCACATAAAAGCCCCCCTGATTGCGAATGACTTCGTTAGCCGCCACCATCATGTCATGAGGATTGTGTCCGACGACCAGCAGATTGTGGTTGTCGTGCGAATAGCTCGTCGCTACCGCTCCTCGCTTGATCGTATCACCACTGATCAGGCCATAGCCGCGATTGCCATTTTTTCCATAACGCTCGAATACGGCGATCAGCCCATAAGGACTCTCCTGCCAGCACAGCTGCCCTTGCTGTACCTCGACGATCCCGCGATGGTCCTCCGTAAACGTGGAACCGTTCTGTACAAGCATCACACGGCAAGGGTACCGGTTGTCTGGTGCTTCCACCTGAACAGCAAAATCTGCTTCGGTCAAAGGAGACAGCTGGATGCTCTCATAAAAATGAGCGGGAAATTGCCGAGGCTTGATCTCTTGGCGGAATTCCTCCTGCGCATCATACGCCTTTTTCCCATTTTTATAGACCTGATCAATAGTAAGCTCACGCAAGTCGGATACCAACAGGAAATCTGCAATCTTCCCTGGGGCGATCGCTCCACGATCATGCATGTTCATGCGTCTCGCCGGGGTAAACGTACTGGCGTAGATTGCCCGCTCCGGTTCCATTCCCATTTGGATCGCTTTTTTTACCAGATGGTTGAGATGTCCTCGTTTGTAGAGGGAATCTGTCATGACGTCATCCGTGACAAAACAGAAATGCTCGGAAACGTCCTGTTTCATCAAATAATCCATAACTTCCTCTGTCATCGATTTCTCCTGAATTTCGAGGAACATACCTGCCGCTATACGGGCCTCCATTCCTTCTGGCGTCTGATGCGTGTGGTCCGAATCGACACCGGCATAAAGGATTTGGTGCAGCTCGAGGTCGAGCAGTTTTGGAACATGACCTTCAATTATGAGCTTAGGATACTCTTTGCGAATGTGCTGGAGAATCTGGTTTGTCTTGCAGTCCGGATCAGCAATGACATCGACGTAGTTCATGATCTCACCCAGGCAAATGATCTCCTCGGAGCGCAGCAGCTCATCGATATCCGCGATCTCGACGGCCCCACCTGTCGTTTCCATTGCGGTTGCAGGCACAGAGCTCGGGATGGCGTACTTCATATCGACGACGCAGTCACGGCTCGCCCGAATCAATTCCTTGATCCCTTCAATGCCAAACACATTGGCAATCTCATGTGGCTCCGGCACGATCGTCGTCACCCCATTTTGAATTAAGCCAAAAGAAAAGGTCTCAGGCGTGACCATCGTGCTCTCAATGTGCAGATGAATGTCAACAAGCCCTGGGATCAGGTAGCGCCCTTTCCCTTCCAATACATCACTTGCCTCAAACGTTTCGGTGCCGCGTTTTCCTATATAAAGAAACCTTCCGTCCAGGACGGCTACGTTTCCTTCCATAAACTTTTTGAAATAGCTGTTGAAGACGTGAACATCCTGAATCAGCAAATCGACTTTCATGAAAAACCCCTCCTGTTGTTAGTCCACCAGCACCATTTTGTCTTTGGGGAACAGCAGATTGACCTTCTGGCCGCTCCTGTAGGGGGTCTCCATTTCTTGATTGACCGTGAAATCGCCCAGTTCGGTTTCTACGACATATTGGTAGCTGCGGCCCAGGAATGTGCTGACTTTGACGCTCCCTTTTAAACGATTCATATCTTGATCCAATGCTTCCTCTGTAGTCACGATCAGGTCATCTGGTCTCAGGGCGCATTTTTTGCCGGATGCATTGGCTGTACCTGGATGCTTGGATGCGGTAAACGCGTTATCACCTACGCGCAAGCTGATCTCTCCGTTTTGCTCGGTGCGCTCCCCAAACGTGATGAAGTTGGTGAATCCGATAAAACGCGCAATGAATTCTGTCTTTGGATACTTAAAAATGGTCGCCGGGTCGTCCAACTGCTCGATGATCCCCTTGTTCATGATCGCCACCTGATCGGAAATGGAGAAGCATTCTTCCTGATCGTGAGACACATAAACTGTCGTAATGCCCAGCTCCTGCTGAATGCGCCGGATTTCTACCCGCATGTTGATCCGCAGGTTGGCGTCCAGATTGGAGAGCGGCTCATCAAACAGCAGCAAATCAGGCTGGATGACAAGCGCACGTGCAATCGCTACCCGCTGTCTTTGACCACCGGAGAGTTCTTTCGGGTGACGCTTTTCAAAGCCGTTCAGGCTGACGACATCGAGAATGTCCATGACCCGTTTCTTCACTTCAGTTTCATTCACTTTTCGCAGTCTCAGTCCGAAAGCGACGTTGTCGAATACAGACAGATGCGGGAACAGCGCATAGCTCTGAAACACAAATCCGAAATTGCGTTTGTTAACTGGGACGCGCGTGTAGTCTTTTCCATCAAACAGGAACTTCCCATCCTTTGCTTCCAAAAAGCCTGCGATTAAGCGCAGAGTCGTGGTCTTTCCGCACCCGCTCGGCCCCAACAAGGAAATGAGCTGTCCTTTTTCGATGTTCAGATTGAAGTTTTGCAAAATGTACTGATTGTCGTAGGCAACCGATACGTTTTCCAGCGTGAGCAATGCCATGATTTGTGCCTCCGTTATCGTTTAGTAAAGTAGGAAAGTCCCATGAGACGTTCGATGATGAACATGAGAATGGCCGTCACGATCATGAGCAGCACGGAAATAGCGGCAATCGTCGGGTCAAAGTTGTTTTCCACGTACGTCAGCATCTGGATCGGCAGTGTGCTTACCCCTGGTCCAGTCATAAAGACGGAAATGTCTACGTTATTGAACGACTCCAGAAAGGCGATGAGGATCGCGGCAATAATGCCAGATCGAATGTTGGGCAGCACGACTTTAAAAAACGTTTCCAAGCGCCCTGCGCCCAGACTCAGCGCGGCTTCCTCCACCGCGAAATCAAAGTTTGACAGGCTAGATGCGATTACCCGGATAATGAAGGGCAGCATCACGACTGTATGACCCACGAGCAACCCAGCGTATATCGGCAGATCATAGACGACGATGACATACTTGAGCATCGCAAAGCCCATGACAATTCCCGGAATCAATACCGGAGAAATGAATACCGCGTTCAACGCAGCCTTCCCTTTAAACTCAAAGCGGCTGAGCGCATACGCCGCAGGAATCCCCAAAATGAGCGCCAGTAGATTACCAAGCAAAGAGACGAACATGGACGTTTTAAACGTCGTCAGAAACATCTCTACTTCAAAAATGTTCTCGTACCAACGCCAGGAAAAACCTCCTGGCGGAAACTTCAATACCGTTCCCGGTTCAAACGACGTAAAGGAAATGATGATGAGCGGACCCAGCAAAAACAGAAACACGAGAAGCGTAAACAGGGCCAACCCTCGATTTTTCTCCTGCATAGCTTCTACCCCTTCGGATTTAATTTCGTTGCCAGTTTGTTCATCAGGAAAATCACAACAAACGTAATGACGATCATGATCGTGGCAATAACGGAAGCCATGTACCAGTCATTTAACGTAATGGCGTTTTGATAGAGAAACGTGGAAATGACCCTTTGTTTCCCTCCCAGCAAGGCTGGCGTCGTGTAGGCTGTCAAGCTGCCTACGAATACGAGGATACTCCCGATGATGAGTCCTGGTACGCTGAGAGGCACAATGACCTTGCGAAACGCGGTGAACTTGGATGCACCCAGACTTTCTGCCGCCTTGATCAAATCGGGATCGATGTTTTCCATGACGCCTACCAGCGTGATGATAATGAGGGGCAAAAACAAGTGAATCAAGCCGATCATCATCGCTGTAGGGGTGTACAATATTTCCAACGGCTTTTCAATGAGCCCGATTGAGATCAGGGAACTGTTCAAAAGCCCTTTTTTTCCGAGAATAATCATCCAGCTAAACGAGCGAACTACTGAACTCGTCAGCAAAGGAAAGATAGCCAAAGCCAATAGAATGCCCTTTTTGCGGGCCCCTAGCTTGGAAATGTAATAGGCTGTCGGGAAGCCCAACAGAATGCACGCGATCGTAGTTACTAGACTGACTTGCAAGGTAGTCAGCAAGATTTTCATGAAATACGGGTCGGTCAGAAATTGGAGATAGCCTTGAAAGGTAAAACTCCCTTCATGAAAGAAGGTGGACGCAATGGTCAGTACGATCGGAATGATCATGAACAGCGTCAAAAACAATACGCCTGGCAGCAATAACAGATAAAGACCTTTTTTCTTCATTCATTTAACTCCTGTTCCCAGTATCGTCAGGCTTTCAGGGCGCGGATAAAACGCTCAAAAAAGGCTTGGGCATCCACGGCCAGACAGACATTCATGTTGGGTTCTTTGCTCAATCGATTCTGGAAATCGCACACGGTTTGTCCATCACACAGTTCGCTTTTGGTTTCCACATCCACGTACAGCTTTTGGGTCGTCACCAGATTGCGGTCCAAGGCCACTCCCACTGCGAGAGGATCGTGCATCGCGCACGCTCGTACACCATTGCGTTCAAAATAACGCTCGAGATAGTCAGATGTGCTCTGCTTCACGTACTGTGCAATCACGGTATCTCCCAGCTCGCGTATATGGTCTGCGGTCAACAGCGCTTTTCTCGTCACATCCAGCCCGACGAGCGTCAACTCAGGAAAGCCAGCATGAAAAACGACCTTCGCTGCTTCTGGATCAACGTACATGTTGTATTCCGCTGTTGGAGTGACATTCCCGTGCTCCCGGACCACACCACCCATGAAGATCACTTCTTTTACATGGTGCACCAGCTGTGGACATTTTCGAACGGCAAGTGCCAGGTTCGTCAATGGCCCTGTCATGACCAAAGTGATTTGACCCGAGTGAGCCAGCACGTTTTCGATGATGAAATCAGGTCCAAAGCCTTTCGACGGCTGCGTCAACACTGGCGTATCGCGCAGAGCCCCTCCCAGACCATCCTCACCATGTACCCGATGCTCGAAAAACTCTGTCCGCAAAAGCGGCTGAGATGCTCCCGGCACGACAGGAATTTGCTCCCCCACCTGTAGCAAATCGAGAATCTTGCACGTATTTTCCGTTGCTTTCCCGAGAGAAACGTTCCCGTTAACGGTCGTGATCCCGATCAGATCAAACTCCCCGCTTTTGACTGCGAGGATAATCCCCAGTGCATCATCGATGCCTGTGTCTACATCCAGAATGATCTTTTGCTTCATAAAGTGGGCCTCCTTACGGGCTTCGAGAGCAACAAGGGTATCGATCGCTTCGCCAATACCCTCGTCCTCTCTTTCATCCGTTGTTTACTGAGTAATTTCGCGATTCCAACGGTCGATCCATGCTTTGGAATGTTCATTTACGAATTTCATGTCCAGCTTGTGCAGCTTGTTGATGATTTCTTCACCGTACGTTACACCTTTTGCTTCTTCATCCGTGAGCTTCACGCCGGTATTTACAGGCGAATCTACTTTTGCTTTTGCGCTTTTTTCTTGAACATCCTTGCTCAATTGCCAGTTGATGAAGTCTTCTGCGAGCTCTTTGTTCTTGCTGCCTTTCACGATGTTCACGGTATTCATGACTGCGTAGCCGCCCTCTTCAGGTGTCACGAATTTTGCTTCTGGAACAGCAGCTTGGATGTCTTTGAAGTACATTTCCATGATCGGACCAGCTGCGATCTCTTCCTGGCTAAACATGTTTACATATTCAGAGGTCTTGTCGTAGTATTTCACGACGCCTTTGTTAACTTCTTTCATTTTGGCGAAAGCTTGGTCTTCATTAAATTCTTTGCTGCCTGCCATTTGGGAAGCTGCGTCCAAAATCATCGGGCCTGTCGTAGAAGTGATGTTTGGCAGCGTCAGCTTGCCTGCGACTTCAGGGCTCCATAGATCTTTCCAGCTTTTGATCTCGGTTTTGATCACATTCGGATTGTAGGCAATCCCGAATTGTCCAATGGTATAGGCAGGACCGTACTCTTCGCCCAGCGGTGCTTTGGCGATGTCATAAATTTCATTCAGGTTCGGGATGCGAGTGCGGTCGATTTTTTCAAATGCGCCACTCTCAATTCCTTGCTGTGCATAGTAATCAGAGAGATAAATCAGGTCGACGTCGGAGCTACCTTGGCGAATTTTATTCAAACGCTCTGCATTGTTCCCGATCTCCAGAACGATTTTGACGTTGTGTTCTTTTTCAAATGGCTCGTACACTTCTTTACGGAAGAAATCCTCGGAAAAGCCCCATGTGGAAATGACCAGCTTTTGCGGATCACCCTTTGCTGCTCCACCAGCCGCATTCTCTTTTGGTTGTTCGCTGCTTCCACAACCAGCCAAAGCCATCGAAATCATCGAAAAGGAAAGAACCCCCGTTAACCACTTTTTCATCTTGTATTCCTCCATTATTGTTTTTCTGTCGAAGTGATTGTTTCCATCTGCCTCATTGGTCTATTCGTCATCACACCTTTATATAGAAGAAATTGGTAGAAAAAAGAAAAGAAAAGTACCCTTGAATAGAACGTTCATTCTAAACAAGAGCACTTTTCTTCGTAAACAAAGAATAGCGACACCCGTTTCACGTGGCCATCGGTCTCCCCTTTAGATAGATCCAAAGGGAAAATCCGAACGACTTCGTCAGGTATTCGATTGTGGTTCAGCCAAAATGACGTTCGTGATCGCCAGCTGTGTGGCAGCGTCATAATCCCTCAATACTGCTTCCATATCGAGATTCATCTCTTCTTCTAAACGTTCACGTAACTTCTTCTTATAAAGAAGCGACATTCGGAAGTCAACCTCGAGCTTTAGAGCAGGAGCCTCTCCTTCCAATGCAGCCGAACGCGGTGAGCGCCGATGCTTGGCATAGAAGGTGATGGTATTATTTTCGATAGTTACTCTCAGTAAAGTTGTCCCAAAGCCGAACAACTCCTTAGCTATCTCGTTGTAGATCGCAGACAGCTTTTTTCTGCTTTCGTTTGTGTCCTGTATTGTCATGACATCACCTACGAGAGTAAGTATCAGGCTTATTGATTTTTTCTCATTATACATATGATAAACGTCTCAATCAAGTAATCATTCGTATTTTGATCAATTTACCAATATTCAGAACACAGAAAAAACACTGGATGTACATTTCCACTCGATCAGACTGTAGTGGAGGGGAGCAAAAAGGGGAAAACGCTCCTGCTTCATAGGAACACCTGCAGGGGGGCATCCCTGTCCGGCTACATGGAAAAAAAACGAAACCGCGTCCAAAGTAGCCGTCTCTAGGAGCTTAATCAGAGGTGGACGCTTACAAGCGTGTTTCGTTTTTTCCATTGCGCCTCAGTTAGTGTTCCAAAGCTCTTCCGCTTATTTCCCCTTTTTCCTCAGCCCAACTATGGGTCATCCACGTGCCTTTTCTTGTAAGTCTCACAGGAAGTTTCTTTGTAATTCCCTACGTGGGACAATGCCTACGAAGAACGACAGCTTGGTTCCCCTTTTCAATTGTTCCCGTGATACGTCAAGCGGACATATTTGACTACTTCGTTCGTTCTTCTCTTGATTCACCCATGTCCTTCGAAGTACAACGATTGGGAAATTGAGCTTTTGATCCTTTGAACTTCTTATACCAGGTAACTAGAAACCGCAACGGCTCGCAGGAGAAGCAGGTTTCCAGGCGGAGCGAAGATCGGAAACCTGCTTCTCCCTACCACCACGGCATGACGTGTCATAAAATAAAAAGTCCACGAATAACATTTGACACTCTTAAAAATGCAAGCTATAATCCAACTATCCAAATAAGAATTACTTGTTATTCAACTTCATATCACAATCTCTTATAAAGAGAGGCGGAGGGACTGGCCCTATGAAGCCTCGGCAACCTACCAAAACACGGTATGGTGCCAAATCCAGCGGGAGAAATCCCGGAAGATAAGAGAGGACTCAGCGACTGACCCACCACGCCAGTTAACGACCTCTTCTTCCGGGAAGAGGTTTTTTATTTGTTCTTACGGTTTTCATTTTTCAAAACATAAACACTCATTATACAAAAGGGGAGAGATTCATCATGAAAAAGACGGGAATTTTGCTTAGCACACTACTGCTCGCTGCATCCTTGCTGACTGCTTGCGGCGGGAAACAAGAGGCTGCTCCAGCAGCTGGTGGCGCTGCAGCTGAACAAACCAAAGTGAAAGTGGGCGTAACTGCCGGACCTCACGAAGAAATTCTGAACAAAGTAAAAGAAGTAGCAAAAACGCAAGGCCTGGAAGTAGAAGTTGTCGTATTCAATGACTACGTACAACCAAACCAAGCTCTCGATAAAGGAAATCTGGATGCGAACAGCTTCCAAACCATTCCCTTCCTGGACAAATTCAACGTAGACCACAAAACCAAAATTGTCGAGATTGGCAAAACAGTTACCTTCCCAATGGGTCTCTATTCCACCAAACACAAGAAAGTGGAAGAAGTCGCTGAAGGCGGTGTAGTGGGAATCCAAAACGATCCTACCAACCGCGCTCGAGCACTGCTGCTGTATCAAGCTGCTGGTTTGATCAAGCTCAAGGACGGCGTTGGTAATGCAGCGACTCCACTCGATATCGTAGAAAACCCGAAAAAACTGGAATTCAAAGAACTGGAAGCTGCTTTCCTGGCGCGCTCCTTGAACAACGTAGAACTCGCTTCGATCAACACCAACTTTGCGATGGAAGCTGGCTACAATCCGAAAAAAGATTCCATCTTCTCTGAGACGTCTGATTCTCCCTATGTAAATATCTTGGCTGCAAACGAAGCAAACAAAGACAATCCAGCTCTGAAAAAACTGGTTGAGATTTACCGTTCCGAAGAAGTGAAAAAATTCATCGACGAACACTTTGAAGGAGCTGTGCTCCCATCCTGGTAAGCTACACTAACTATCGAACAACAAGGAGACTGGAGAGATGATACAGCTAACCGATATCCATAAGTCGTATACGGTGGGAAACAAACAGGTTCAAGCCTTGAAGGGCGTAACACTGAACGTGGAGAAAGGTCAGATTTTCGGCGTGATCGGCTTTAGTGGAGCAGGGAAAAGTACCCTGCTTCGCACGATCAACCTGCTCGAAAAGCCGTCCAGCGGCTCCGTCGTAGTCAACGGTCAGGATATGCTTTCGTTGAAAGAAAAGGATTTGCGCAATGCGCGCAAAAAAATCGGGATTATCTTTCAGCACTTTAACCTCTTGTCCTCCTACAACGTCTTTGACAACGTAGCCGAGATTTTGCGAATGAACCGGGTACCCAAAGATGTAATCAAGCAGAAGGTAGAAGATCTATTGCGATTGGTTGGCCTCGAAGACAAAGCAAACTCCTATCCTTCTCAACTATCTGGTGGACAAAAAC
This sequence comes from Brevibacillus choshinensis, assembly GCF_001420695.1. Taxonomy (NCBI): domain Bacteria; kingdom Bacillati; phylum Bacillota; class Bacilli; order Caryophanales; family Paenibacillaceae; genus Brevibacillus; species Brevibacillus choshinensis. Next base: position 1,656,467 of record NZ_LJJB01000010.1, read on the forward strand.
AGCGCGTCGGTATTGCCCGCGCCCTCGCCACTGATCCGGAGATTCTTTTGTGCGATGAAGCCACCTCTGCTCTCGATCCACAGACGACAGACTCCATCCTGGAGCTGCTGCTGGACATCAACCGGAAGTTCAATTTGACCATCGTGCTGATTACGCACGAAATGCAGGTCATCAAAAAAATCTGCGACAACGTAGCCATCATGGAAAACGGTGTGGTCATCGAACAGGGAACTGTTCTCGATATTTTCAGCAATCCCCAGCAGCAAACGACTCGTAATTTCATCAAGACGATTTTTGACGACGATGTGCCGCAGGAGATTTTGTCCAAAATCAAGCAAACGGGGCCTGCTTCTAAAATTCTCCGAGTCGCTTTCCGTGGAGACGCCGCTCTCGATCCCGTCCTTGGTACCTTGTCGGCTCGTTTTCCGGTCAGTACCAACCTGTTGTACGGCTCTATTACCTCCATCAAAGGAACGGCACTCGGCATCTTGCTCTTGCACATTTCCGGTGAGGAAAAAGACGTACAAACAGGCATAGAATTCTTGCGGGAATCGGTATACAACGTAGAGATTGTGTCACGAGAGGGGGGAACCCGATAATGGATCGATTAACAGAAATGATTCCTGTCTTTGGACAGTCGTTGCAAGAAACAGTCATCATGGTTGGTTTCTCCTTGTTCATCGCTACCTTGATTGGTATTCCGCTCGGGATCCTTCTCGTGATTACACAAGGCAACCACCTGTTTCCGAATAAGTGGATCTACCACATCTTGAATACCTTCATCAACGTGGTCCGCTCCTTGCCCTTTATCATCTTGATGGTGGCAATCATTCCTTTTACAGAGCTGATCGTCGGCACATCCATCGGGATCGAGGGCGCGATCGTCCCATTGATCGTGTATACGGCTCCTTACATTTCTCGTTTGATGGAAACAGCCCTGCTCGACGTGGACCGAGGTGTGATCGAGGCGTATCAAGCGATGGGTGCTTCCCGCTCGCAGATCATTTTCCGCATCATGCTTCGTGAAGCGCGTCCTGGTATCGTACTTTGCTTGACGATCGCTACCATCGGCTTGATCGGTGCGACTGCGATGGCAGGTGCGGTAGGTGCGGGAGGCTTGGGTGACCTCGCCCTGCGTTACGGTTATCAGCAGTGGGATATCGAAGTGATGGTCATCACGGTCATTATCCTCGTCGTTCTGGTCCAACTGATTCAATCGCTTGGCAACTGGGCTGCGAGAAAACTGAAAAAGAGTGCGTAAACACTTCGAACCTCTAACTGTCATACAGTTAGGGGTTCTTGTACTATCGTAATAGAGAAATGAATCGATGAAATGGAGGCATTCTATCATGAGCAGTATCCCCGAGACGTTACTTGAGGATTTGAAAAAGATCACAGCAGACGACCGTGCTACTACAAACGAAACCATGCTCCATCAGCACAGCAAGGACGAGTCCCATCATACTCCCGTTCTGCCCGACGTCGTCGTTTTCCCCATCACCAAAGAAGAGGTTTCGGCCATTTTGAAATATGCCAACGAGCGCTCTATCCCTGTCGTTCCTTTTGGGGTTGGCTCCAGTCTGGAAGGTCACTGTATTCCTTTGCAAGGAGGCATCTCCATCGATTTTCAGCAAATGAATCAGATTATCGAGGTGCGACCGGAGGATTTCCTGGTGCGCGTCCAGCCTGGAGTCACCCGTACCCAGCTGAATGTTGCGTTGAAAAAACACGGCCTCTTTTTCCCAGTCGATCCAGGTGCAGACGCTACCATCGGAGGGATGACGGCTACCAATGCGAGTGGAACTACCAGCGTGAGCTACGGCATCATGCGTAGCCAAGTGCGGGACCTCGAAGTCGTGATGGCTGACGGATCCATTATTCATACGGGTGGCCTTTCTGCCAAATCGTCCTCGGGCTATCATCTCACCGGCTTGTTTGTTGGTTCAGAAGGGACACTCGGCGCATTTACGGAAATCACACTCAAGGTGTACGGAATTCCTGAGACGGTGATCGCTGGCCGCGCGACCTTCCCTACCGTAAAGGCTGCAGTCGATGGAGCCATGTCCTTGCTCGCAGCCGGGATCGCTATTGCGCGAGTGGAGCTGGTCGATAGCGCCTCGATCCGACAAGTCAATTTGCACAGCGAAACAGACTACTTGGAACAGCCTACCCTTTTCCTCGAATTCCACGGCAACGAGTCCGGACTGGCTCACGACGTGTCTTTTGCACGAGAGCTGCTCCAGGAAAATGACTGCGTCGATTTTTTGGTTGAAACAGATTCCAAGAAAAGGGCAAAACTATGGGAGGCACGCCACAATCTCGCCTACGCCTTCAAACACGGTTACCCTGGGAAAGAAATGATGCTCACAGATGTATGCCTGCCTCTCTCGGAATTAACGGAAGCTGTCGTGTACACACGTGAGGTCATTGATCAAAGCGGCTTGGCTGGCGGTGTCTTGGGCCACGTAGGAGATGGCAACTTCCACTCCACCCTCATGTTCAACAAACAGGATCCGGCCGAAGTACAGCTCGCGGAAGAGGTCAATGCCAAGATCGTCGAATACGCCCTGAAAAAAGGAGGCACCTGCACAGGAGAACACGGCATTGGGATCGGGAAAAAGAAATATCTCCAGAAAGAGCATCCTGACACTCTGCCTTGGATGAAGCTGATTAAGCAACAGTTCGATCCCAACAACATCTTAAATCCGGGCAAAATCTTGGATTAACATTTCCTGTAACGATTATTCTTCCATATTGTTCACGGAATGTTTGGTGGAAATCAACGCAATATTAGTGTACACTTATGTCCATAGGGTCATATCTAAGAGAGGGGCTACTACAATAACATGAAAAAACTGCTCATGCTTTTGGTTGCCGTAACACTCGTTTTCGCTTCTGGCGGATATATCGATCACGCGGACGCAAAAGGCTACAAATCCGGAAAAAAATCCTTTAATTCCAATACCAATACGGCTCCAACGAATACGCAAACACCGACTAAAGGTGATTCGAATGTAAATGCTTCGACGAATAAAAGCACAACCACGCCTACCAACACACCTGCAACTGCTGCTCCAAGTAAAAGCGGCGGCTTCATGAAAGGTCTCTTGGTTGGTGGTCTGGCAGGTATGTTGTTCGGCGGACTGTTCGGTAACATGGGCGCACTGGGCGCAATCTTTGGCTTCCTGATCAACATGCTGGCGATTGTCGCCGTGATTGTCTTGATCCGCAAAGTCTTCGTTTACTTTAAGACGCAACGCCAGAAGAAACAGGAATTGAACACATGGAAAAGATAAAGTTTGACGAACAAATTCTGATCAACGCCATCTGCCTGCATGTGGCGAGCAAGAAACAAATTCAACCGAACGAGGTTGAGGTTGAACTGATGTGGGACGAGGAGTACGGCTTTTCGGCTGAGGTCTACACCATGGGTAGAAAACAGGTCTTCATCGAGGTTAATCTCATTGAAGCCATCCGATTCTACCTGGAGACACAGATGCAGCGCAATCCGTATTCTGCGGGTATCGAGCTGGTACTGGACGACGAGGAAGGCATTCTCGCTTACGTCACGTATCAGAGCTAAGACTGTTATTTACAAAGCAAAGCCAATTCGATCACAGAAATTTGTGAGCGGGTTGGCTTTTTTGTCGAACTCTTGTGGAGGGACGGAAAAAGAAGAAAAAAGCTGCGGTTCATAGGGTCACTTGTATTGGGGACATCCCTGCACGGCTCCTTTCCAAAAGCGGAACGGCGTCCAAAAGCAGCCTTCTCTAGGAGTAGCTCAAGTTGGACGCGGGGGCGTGTTCCTCTTTTTCCACTCTACCTCGGCTGTGCCCCAAAGACCTCCGCTTTTTTCTCCTTTTTCCTGAACAGCTTTCCATTTTATCGAGCCAATTTCCCCTCATAAATCTTCATCGAAAAGATTGTCACAGTAGCTTACTGGGTCCCGAAAAAACATTTGTCCCCTCGCCCCTCCACATAAGAAAAGACCATCCCCAAGATGATCTCTTGAGAATGGTCTCGTATCCTAGCTACCTTGTTTATTTCAGGTCAGCCAATACTTCATTTGCCATGCTGGAGGTGGACACGAGTCCGCCACCGGAGAGGTACCAGTAGTTAGCATCCAAATAAATGATGTTGCCATTTTTAAATGCTTTTGTATTTTTGATCAGGTCGTTTTCAATCGTTTGTTTTGCAGAGACTGCTGCATCTTTGTTTTTGGAAACAATGCCACCATCGACTACAAACAGGTAGTCAGGGTCTTTCTCTACTACGAATTCAGAGGAAATGCTTTGGCCGTGAGTAGAAACTTCCAGGTTCGAATCTACTGGAGTGAATCCGAATACATCATGCAGGATACCGAAACGGGAGCCTGGCCCGAATGCGCTCAGTTTCCCTTCGCTCGTCATAACGATCAGAGCATTTTTACCATTCGTGGTTGTTTTATCAGTCAGAGCTTTGATGGAGTCATTGATTTTACCCATTTCTTCTTCGACTTGCGCTTCTTTTCCAAAGATTGTACCCAAGGATTTCATGTTAGTAGTAAAGGAATCCATGTATTTCGAAGTATCTACGCCCATAAAGATTGTTGGAGCGATTTTGTTCAGTTCTTCATAAGCATCTTGTTGACGGCCGGAAATGAAAATCACGTCTGGCTTCATCGCGTTAATTTTCTCGAAGTCCGGCTCTTTCAGGCTACCGATGTTTTTATATTTTGCATCTTTGAATTTCTCCAAGTATGGAGGCAGATTGGATTGTGCTACACCAGTGACTTCAATCCCCAGCTTATCCAATGAGTCCAGAACACCATAGTCGAAGGCTACGACGGTTTGCGGATTTTTCTTCAGTTTTGCTTCGCCCAGTTTATGCTTGATGGTTACTTCTTCTGATTCCTTCGCAGCCTCAGGAGCTTTTGTAGCATCTGTGGAAGCTGCTGGAGTCTGTGCAGGAGCAGGAGTCGCGCTATTTGAACCGCACGCAGCTATAACTAATGCTAGTAGCACCGCCATGAAAACCATCATCCATTTCTTGTTCACTTCTATCACCTCTACGTAAATTTGGGTTTTATCTAAAATTACTGATGGACGAAACCATCATAATAATTTTAACAAAAGAAAAAGATTCTCATTCTCAAGTAAAAGAAAAAACAAAATCAGGCATAGTACACACAGATTTTGTTTTCATCGATATCCTCAATTTGGATATCCATGTCGTACACGTCTTTCAGGGTCTGTGCACTGATGATTTCGTTCGTCGTACCTTCCTTGACGACCTTGCCGTCTTTCAATGCGACGATATAGTCCGAGTAGCAAGACGCAAAGTTAATGTCGTGAATCACAATGACCACGGTTTTCCCCATTTCGTCTACAAGACGTCTCAATACCTTCATGATCTGAACGGAATGCTTCATGTCCAGATTATTGAGAGGCTCATCGAGCAGTATGTACTCCGTATTCTGCGCGACAACCATCGCGATATAAGCGCGCTGTCTTTGTCCACCACTAAGCTGATCCAGATACTTGTGCTGAATGTCCTCCAGCTCCATGTAACGGATGGCATCATCAACATGCTTCCAATCTTCTTTGGTGAGATTCCCCTGCGAATACGGAAAACGGCCAAAGCTGACCAGCTCACGGATCGTCAGACGAATGGTAATATGGTTCGACTGTTTGAGAATCGATATCTTTTTGGCCAGATCACTGCTTTTGCACTGACCAATTTCGGTTCCTTCCAAAAGTATCTCTCCCTGATCCTTCGTCAAGAGACGGCTGATCATGGACAGTAGGGTGCTTTTTCCAGCCCCGTTTGGCCCGATAAATGACGTGATTTTCCCTTTGGCGATGTTCAACGACACATTTTCCACGACATTTTTGCTGCCATACTGTTTTGAGACATTCCGGATTTCTACCATGATTTATTCTCCTTTAACAGAAGATAGATGAAGTAAACTCCACCAATGAAGTTGACGATGACACTCAAGGTTGTGGAGAACGTGAATACCCGTTCTACAATCAGCAGCCCGCCCACCAGCGCGATAATGCTGATCAGAGCCGAGCCAACAATCAGATGCTTGTGCTGATACGTCTTCATGAATTGATGCGCCACGTTGGCGACCAGCAGCCCGAGGAACGTGATCGGACCGACCAAAGCCGTCGCGATCGAAACGAGAATGGCGATGATAATCAAGAAACGCTTTACGACAAAATCGTAATTAACTCCTAGATTGATCGCCTGATCTCTCCCCAGCGACAATACATCGAGGTACTTCACATACCTCCAGAAGTAAATCCCCACAACAATCACTAACACAAAGCTAATGATTAGCAAATCGGTATTTACATTATTAAAGCTCGCAAACATTTTATCTTGCACTCTCAAAAACTCATTGGGATCAATTAGCAACTGCAAGAAGGTTGAGAGACTGTTGAACAAGGTCCCGAAGATCAATCCAATTAACAACAGGAAGTATATATTTTGCCCTTCCCTTTTAAACAACCATTTATATAGCAGACCTGCAAACAGGACCATCAACCCTACTGAAATGAGGAAGTTCACATTTTTGTTCATGAACGTCAGACTGGTGGTCGAGCCAAGAGCAAAGATAACGAGCGTCTGAATGAACATGTACAAGGAATCCAATCCGATAATGCTTGGAGTTAAGATCCGGTTGTTTGTAATGGTCTGGAACACCAGTGTGGAAAAAGCAATCACACTACCAGTCAATACGATTGCCAGAATCTTTTTCAATCTCCGTGGGAGAACGTAATCCCAGTTTCCACCGGCATCGATCATCATGAATATGGCTATCAACACAATGGCAACAATCGTCAGGCCAACAAATTTCGCTTTCATCGGTCATACGCCTTTCTTCTCATAAGTAAGAAAATGAATATCGCGCTGCCGACGACGCCGACCATCAGACCGATGGAAATTTCGTAAGGGAAGATAATGAGGCGACCTAAGATGTCGCAGCACAGAACGAAAACAGCCCCAAGTAAAGCCGTGTGTGACAAGCTCTTTTTCAGGTTATCCCCCAAGTACAGCGTGACGATATTTGGGATGATCAATCCTAGGAACGGAATCGTGCCTACCGTGAGAATGACGAGAGAAGATACCATTGCCACGATAATGAGACCGATATTGACCACTTGTTTATAATTCAACCCCAAGTTAATCGCGAATTCCTCGCCCATCCCAGCGATGGTGAACTTGTTCGCGAACAAGTACGCAATGATAACGAGAGGAATGCTGATGTAGAGTAGCTCGTAGCTCCCTTTCATGACGGAGGAAAAGTCCCCATGCAGCCAGGCTGTCATATTCCGAATGAGCTCATATTTGTAGGCAAAAAACATCGTAATCGAACCGACGATATTACCAAACATCAGACCCACCAACGGAATAAAAATGGAGTCTTTGTACTTGATCTTGTCGAGAATCTTCATAAAGATGAACGTTCCCAGTAGTGCAAACACGAAGGCCACGAGCAGCTTCAGCCACGGACTCGCATCGGTGAACAGCATCAAGGAAACTAATATCCCAAAACGGACAGAATCTTCTGTACCGGCTGTTGTGGGTGATACGAACTTATTACGTGTCAATTGCTGCATGATCAGACCGACGATACTCATGCTGACACCCGCGATAATGATACTGATCAATCGTGGGATTCTACTGATCCACATCACCTGTGTCTTTTCTTCCGTGAGATCGAACAGCTCCAGAGGAGAAATGTCTTTCACACCGATAAACAAGGAAGCTATCGACAGCAGGATGAGTGCTACAACTAAATATCTCTTCTTCATCGTTTTCCCTACTTTTCCCCATCCAGAGCTTTTTCTGATATTGAACCTACAGATATTGATTCTCAGTAATAAAGAGATTCATTCTCAATTACATCTTCATTTGTTATATTAGCATTTCTTTATTGCGTATTAAAGCATTTTTTTGTTAGTCGCCTAATTTCTTTTTCTTCTACTCTTTCGACGATTCATTCTTGACACAATACGATATATCGTTTACTTTTTAAGCGATATATCGTATTCGTCGGGAGGGACTCTATTGCGTAAACATCTTGATGCGAAAAACCTTAGAAGAAAAGGGCTTTCTGTTGATTTCGATTCGAATCCATTCTGGGAAAACAGCGAACACAACTACTATCGACACGGTGGTGGAGGCCGTGGGGGCGGACGAGGAAAACGGTTTTTTGGGCGTGGCGATGTCAAATATGCATTGCTGGAGCTTTTATCAAAAGAACCGATGCATGGTTATCAAATGATGAAAGGGCTCGAGGAAAAATCGGGTGGCTTGTACACGCCAAGCCCAGGATCCATTTACCCTACCCTGCAAATGCTCGAAGATCGTGATCTGGTCCAGGCAACAGAAATTGACGGAAAGAAGACGTATGCCATTACCGAGGCGGGGAGCTCCTTCTTACAGGAACGACCGGTGGAGAAACCTCTGGAGTCCTTTCATGACCATACCCGTGAGATGCTCGTTCGAGAAGACGAATTGGAACAAGATCTGAATGAGCTCGTCGAAGTGCTGAACCGCTTGCACCGTGAATCGCTCCAGGATCCAACCAAGATGGCTCGACTGAGCTATTTCCTCAAAAAGGTACGTGGAAAGCTGGCGGGGCACTTTGAAGAGGTCGAAGAAAAATGAGATCGAACCCGAACCCTTTACGGTATGCCGCAGAGGTGAACCCCTCTCGTCGTTCCATCTGGAATATGTACAAACGCTTGCTGATCCACTCTCGGGAAAAATGGAAAACCATGATCGGAGCGATGGTAGCCATCATCGCGATCTCTCTGCTCGAGTTTGCGATTCCACAGCTGACCGCTTTTACGATCGACCATGCCATTCCCGGAAAGCGTTATGATCAACTGCCCTGGATCGCAGTGGGAATTGTGGCTGCTGCCCTTCTCCTCAGCTTGTTTACCTATGTAAGCAGCTACCTGTTGTCGTACGTAGGTCTACATACCATTAATCGCTTGCGAAATGAATTGTATCGGCATATTCAGATGCAGGACATGGCTTTCTTTGACAAGACGCGTACAGGGGATCTCATGTCTCGTATCACTGGCGATGTCAGTATCCTGCAACAGCTCGTCTCCTCAGGCATGCTGCAAATGGTCACGGAATTGGTCACCTTCTTCGCCATCGCCATTTACATGCTGTATATCGATCCACAGTTAACTCTGCTCATGCTGGCTACCTTTCCTCTTCTCTTTCTGTTCACGCGAAAGGTCGGCAGGCGGATGCGTTCCTCTTTTAGAGCCGTACAGGAATCATCCGCAGAGGTCAACAACCACCTGCAAGAAAATCTGTCCGGTATTCGCCTCATGAAAGCGTACGCCAGCGAATCTTACGAGGCCGAGCGATTCACGAATCGCACCTCGCGTAACATGCAGGCCAGCATCACAGCCAATCGATTCACGGCCATATTTGCTCCCACTATTGATCTGTTAAATTACGTAGGGATGGCTGCCGTTCTCTTGTTTGGCGCTTGGCAGGTCATGTCGGGAGAACTGTCTATCGGAGCTATCGTCGCCTTTTTGGCCTATCTGCGACTGCTCCAAAATCCTGTGCGCCAGCTGAGCCGGATGATGAACATGATCCAACAGTCCGCAGCGGCATATGAACGGATCGAGGAGATTCTCGACACCAAGCCGAGCATTACGGAGAAAGAAAATGCCCGCCCTCTACCTATCATTCAAGGTTCGGTTGAGTATCGACACGTTGATTTCGCCTACCAGTCTGATGTTCCTGTTCTGCGAGATTTTCATTTGACCATCGCTCCAGGTACTATGACCGCTTTGGTAGGTTCATCTGGCGCTGGCAAATCGACCGTGGCTCATTTGCTCTCCCGTTTCTACGATCCTTCGCGAGGCACTTTATTAGTGGATGGCATCGATATAAAAGATGTTCAAATCACCTCTTTGCGTGGACAGCTCGGCATTGTCTCACAGGATATCGTTTTGTTGAACGGAACGATTCGCGACAACATCGCTTATGGAAAACCGGATGCCACTGATCAGGAAGTAGAAGAGGCTGCTAGAGCGGCAAACGCCCATGAATTTATCCAAGCATTCCCCGAAGGCTACCAGTCTCCTGTTGGGGAGCGCGGAGTCAAACTGTCCGGGGGTCAAAAACAGCGCCTGTCCATAGCGCGGGCCATTCTGAAGAATCCCCGTTTGATTATCCTCGACGAAGCCACTGCCGCGCTCGATACCGAGTCCGAGCAATTGATTCAACACGCCCTATCCCAGCTCTTGGCTGGGCGCACCTGCCTCGTGATTGCTCATCGATTGTCCACGATCCAACAAGCCGATCAGATCGTCGTGCTGGAAAAAGGATCGATCATCGAAACCGGGACGCACGAGGAGCTGATTCGTCATCAAGGGCGCTACCAGCAGCTGTACGAACTGCAATTTCCGAATCGCCATACACAAGAGCTGCAGCAAAAAGAGCCGCTACCTTCGCCAAGGTAACGGCCTTTGTTCCTTCATACGCTATTTAAGATGGATCAACCAGACTTTTACGCTCCCAAGCTCGACTACGCCAGCGGAAAAACATCACGACTGCTCGAATCCATTCGTCCGCAGCGACTGCCAGCCAGACTCCAGCCAAACCAAGATTGGCATGGAACGCCAAGACATAGCCCAGTGGCAGACTCACTCCCACCATCGAAATCAACCCCATATATACGGGGAATTTGGCATCACCGGCTGCCCGTAACGAGTTGATCAAAATAATGTTGAACACGCGTCCTGTTTCCAAGAAAATGCTCAACAGGATCACCTGCGTACTGATCCGGAGAATGTCCGGGTCGTTGGTGAACAGTCCCATAATCGGCTCTCTGAATACAATCACGACAATATTGATGATTACGGTGCAGAGAAATCCCCAGCGCAAGCTTACCCAGACTCGCTGGTACGCTTCCTCCTGTCTGCCTGCCCCCACCAAGCGCCCGGTGATGATAGCCGTCCCCATCCCGATCGCCAGGCTAAACAGGTAAATAAACATGGAGATGTTGAGCACGTATTGCCTGGAAGCAAGTGCGGCGGCCCCCAAAAAGGTGACGTAGTACAAGAAGATGGCCTGACATCCGTTGTACGTAATTTGTTCAAAGGCAGAAGGAATTCCTACGCTGCAAATTTTACTGACATATGATTTGGTGATCGTCACGTAATCCTTGAGTTCGACTTTGTACTCGATGAGTCGGTAATAGGCCCAGAAAAAGACGATCAGGCCCAGACCTCTGCTAAAGACAGTCGAAATGGCCGCTCCTTCTACACCGAGCTCAGGGAAGCCCCCATTTCCAAAGATCAGCAAATAGTTACCCACCACATGCACGATATTGATTCCTAGCGAGATCAGCATACTTTCTCGGGTATAGCCATACGTGCGGATCATACTTGCGAGCGTATTGATGATCGCTTGTAAAAACAATCCTCCCCCGACAATCGCCGTGTACGACTGCGCCAGTTTGAGGATTTCTCCCTGCAGATTCATCGTGGAGAGCAGGGCACTTCCAAGTAGTAAAAATCCAATACTGATCAAAATCCCGATCATGAGGTTTAGGGTTATGGCAATGGCCCCGATCTTCGCCGCCTCATCCAGCTTTCGCGAGCCAATATACTGCGCTACCACGATCGACGCACCGTGGCCGATTACTTCCAGAACAAGAATCGCAATAAAAACAAACTGATTCGCTGCACCGACTGCCGATACAGCCTCATCGGACACACCGCTGAGCATGAAGGTGTCTGTAATTCCAATGAGAGTAAACAAAAATAACTCCAGAAAAATGGGCCAGGTGAGGGAGAACAGACTGATCCTTTTTGTCTCCTCACCGCTCTGTACCTTTACAGTTTGGGCGTCCATGATGTCACCTTTCATATGGCATATGTAGCGCCATTTTACACCCTTCGCCAAACCGTTTGTAGAGTTTGTGACGTATCTTTACACGAAATTTATGTCTGCTTGTTTTTTCTGACAATCCTCTTGCGGCGTTTTTCCTGCCAATGTTATTGTTAGAGAGGTTTATTCCACTCTTTGGCTAGACACTCCAGGAGGTATTATGGCTCGTATACTTATTGCTGATGACTCCGTAGTCGTTCGAGAATACTTGAAGGTAATATTGGAACGAGCTGGACATCAGGTTATCGCAGAAGCAACCAGAGGAACCGAAGCATTTCAAAAGTATATCGCCTATCAGCCGGATCTGGTAACCATGGATATTAACATGCCAGATATGAACGGGATCGAGGCCGTAAAAGTGATTATTAGCCGATTTCCTGAAGCGAAAATCATTATGGTGAGTACACACGGTCTGAAGCCCCTCGTTTTTGAAGCAGTGAAAGCGGGTGCCACGCACTACATCATTAAACCAATAAACGAGGAGAAGCTACTAGTTGCCATCGAAAATGCCCTTATCTGAAACTCGGGAAGGGCCCTCTCTTATACATGCCGCAAGTAGCTCTCTTCTTCTTTCAGTGGAATGCGAAAGTGAAAGCGAGTGCCTTTCCCTTTCTGCGTACTGATATCCACCGTACCCCCTAAACGCTCGACCTCCCGTTTTACAATCGACAAGCCGACTCCTCTGCCTGATAGCTCGCTGGCCACTTCTATCTTCGTACTTACATCCTCTTTAAACAGCTCATTGAGCCATTCCTGTTCACTCTTGGTATCATCCCAGCCTTTTTCCTGTCCTACCATTTTGAGGCGTTCCAGATCGACTCCCTTGCCATCATCGGAAATGGTCAAGTGTAACATCGAGCCTTCCTGTTTAATCTGGCAACGTATGGTCCCCCACCGCTCTTTTTGTTGCGCCACACGCTCTACTTCATCCTCAATTCCATGATCCAGCGCATTGCTAAACACGTGAACCAGACAGCTTACGAAGTTTCCAAATCGTTGTGGATCCACCCAGACATCCTCTGCATCGATCTGCAGCGGATAGATCCGTTTGTCCAAACGAGCAGACACTTTCGCCATATATTCGTCATATCGGGACAAGAGCTCTGTGAACGGACGATTGCGCAGACGAGAAAATTCATGCAGCAAATGCTCCTGCCCTTCCCCCTGCAAATACGTGGTCAGTTGACCAGAAAAAGCATTCCACCGATCCTTGGAGAAGGATACCGCCTTCTCCTTCTTCTCTAGGAAATCGGTTCCCAGCTGTTGTTTCACGATTTCCAAATCCTGCTGAATGGCCGAACAAATGGAGTCGATACCGCTCTGGATCTCCCTCTCCACGTCAGGAGCAATGACCTTGTTTTTCGCCAAATGGACCAGAATGGACTCCATTTCATGCAGCTGTGCTGGTGTATGAATCAAATAGAATTGACTAAAGTCGCCTTTAAATTGGTGAAGACGGCTAATTAATTGGTAGAGCTTTTCTGCCCCTTCTCCTTTTTCTGCCCAGATATGTTTCCATTCTGACGTGACAAAGGACCTAAAGCTTTGCAAGACAGTTTCAAACAGATCAAGGCTGATGGCTACTGTAACTACCATCTTCAGACTTTGCCATTCTTGCTCCACCTTGTTTTCCAATGCTCGCTGCTCACTCAAGTCTGTCAGGATCAGCATCAATCCGCCTGAATATTCCCCGCTTCCCTCGTCGATCGGTTTGCATTCTACCTTCAATGGCAGGTGATTCACCATGATCTCCGTTGGAAACAAACTGAGATATAGCTCTCGTTGTGCTCCGTTTTCCAGCTCGAAATACTTGTTCAACAGTGACTCGATAAAGACCTGATCTTCCTTGCTATCCGGATACAGCAGTTCTGGGATGCTCAAACCAGCCAGCTCTCTGCCAAACATTCGGACGCACTCCTGACTGTACTCCGAATGGATAAGCAAGTTCCTGCAAAACGATAAGAAGCCCTGCCCCGCATTATTCAACAAGTTTTTATTAGCACGTAGCAGCGTTTCGATCTTGTCCGTCCGCTCTGCTACGATTTTTTCCAACGACTGATTCCACTGCTCCAGCTGATGGTACAACCGGGCATTTTCGATGAAGGTCGCGATTTGGGAGAACAGCAAACGTAATAGCTCTGTCCGTCCTTCATTGAATACATGCGTGGACTCGTTATTCTCCAAATACACCACACCTACCATCTTCCCTTGCTGCCACAGCGGCGCACACAAAATCGACTTCGGCATGTTTTTCGTAATGTAAGGATCCTTGAAAAAGATCGCTTCTACGTAGGCTTCGTGAAGGACCAATATCTCTTCTGTACGCATCACGTAATTTACCGTAGCTACGGAGAGAAGACTTCCCTGTTCATACGGAATGGACTGCAGGATTTCGATATCCTCATCGATGCTGCCTGCCGCTTCGATGAACCATTCACTTTCATTTTTCAGGATGATGAACCCGCGCTGTGCTCCAGCATTGCTCATGACGGTACGCAGCATCGTTGCCAGTAGTTTATCCAGCTTGATTTCGCTTGCAATCATCTGGGATGCCTTGATGACCGTCATAAGATCGACCATGTCTGGGGTGTGTCCCGTGACGGTGATGTCCGTAATTGCCTGATGACTGCCGATCCGTTCCGTGGAAAAATGGTTTTGCGCTTCGATGGCCTGAGCTTTGGCTACTGCTCCCCACTGCATATATCCAAAATGAGCTTCTGATAGGTAGAACGTAGAAACGGTTTCCATGCCCATGCTCAAATAATGCTTGGCAGCCAACTCGTATGCGATGGCTTCCTTTTGCAAAAATCCGTATTTTTTAGCAGACTGAATGGCTTGTTCGTAGAAGGGAGTAGCCGCTTGGGGATCTCCCGACACTCGTATCCACTCTGCTCGCATCAGCAAATATTTATGATGGAAGTTTTCCACACAGTGCGTGGCCCACTTTTTCATCTTTGATAGATTTGATTTGATTTTCTTAGCGTATTTCCGCTTGTCTGCCCAGCTTGCTTGCGGATAAAGTCCCGTCAAAGCCAATGTCTGAATAAAGACGTGCTCGCTAACCAATATCTGTCCACTGACTGTTTCCATCCATTGCTCTGCTTCAGTGGTCATTTCTGCAGCTTCTCGGTAGTTCCCAAATAGAAAGTGCACCATCGATTTGTAGTAGTGATACATGTATCGTTTGTAGTTGGTGCCATCTGTTTGCAATCCCTTGACGTATGCTTCCTCATCAAAGTTCTCTTCACAAAATGCCGTTGGATCGCCTGCTTCCGTTCTCGTAAAACAGTGCAGGGCTTGCTTTAAAAGCAAGAGTCGGTCATCATGATCGACCACCTTGAGCTGGCGGATGAGATCGGCATAGAGCCCGATCTGTTGACGTAACTCATCGATGGGGGAGCCGCAGTACAGCATGGCTTCCAGCAGTCCGTGAGCGTTGTAGGCGACATAGATGTTTCCACCGCTCTCCAAGCCATGCTGGATCGCTTTTTTCAGCAACGGAATGTTGGTTTTGGCATGATCGCGCCAGTGGTTGATCATAATCGCGAATGCACCGTACGCTTTGGTCATTGCGATCGGGTCGTGAAAACTATCCGCAACACTGCACGCCAGCAAGCCATAGTCATATCCTTCCTGATACTTGCCAAACTGGGCAGCCTGTACAATTCCATACCCGGTATATCCATTCGCAGAGGCCACATCATTGCCATGCACGAGAGAGAGATGAAGGACTCGCAGGATCGTCAGGGCAAACCAGTTCATATCGACAAAGTACGAAGAGGGGCCTGCGTAGCTGATAATATTCATGGCCATTCTGTAGTTTTCATCCGGAACATTAGGCATGTAGAGCAGCTCATCTGCTTTTCGTCCCTTTAGTTTCCGCTTGATTTGCCACATTTCCTTGATGATGTCCAGCTTCCCTGGTTTGTTTGGAATCGAGACACCCAGCAGTTGCAAGGCTTGGTTGGCAATATCAACGACGAGCGGGAATTTTGCCAGACTCGTGTACATGTGCACCTGAATTTCGAGGATCCGCACCTGCTCTGCATTGGTTTGCGCGTATTGCTTGACAAGTGCAAACAATGATTCGGCCGTGTCAAAGTTGTTGCACAAATACTCGGCTTCTGCCCTCATGGTGTAGAGCTCCACGGCCAGTTGGCGATTCAGCTCCCAGCCTTCTTCCCGAAGCACTTCTGTCCCCTGCCGGAAAAACCGCAGAGCGGCGTCAAAAGCCGTCGACAGCTTGGCCCGCTGACCAGCGAGCAAATGGCAGTGTCCCACGTGCATTCTCTCTGTATGATCATCGATTAGTTCCGCACCTTGATACATATGATTGCAAATCTCAAAGAGGAGTTCCGATTCGTAGGAATGAGTCAGCTCACGCATCATTCTCCCCAGCTTCAGGTGAACCATCTCTCGCTCCACCTCAGACAACAGGGAATAAGCTGCTTGCTGAATCCGGTCGTGCAAGAACGTGAAGTGAACCTTCATATGAATAGCAGCATCTTCTTCCTCCAACGCCGCATAAGCCAAATAGCTGTCGCCCTCCAATGGATACAGCAAGCCTTCCTCAACTGCTGGCCATATGTGGCGGATCGTTTCGGATTCCTTTTGATTTCGAGCTTTGGCTACCATATGCAAATAGAAGTGATTGCCCAAGCATGCTGCATAAGCCAACAGTTTTTGTGTCAGCATGGGTAGCAATCGCATCCGTTCGACCAGAAAATCCGCGACATTGTCCGCAGTGTCCAGCTTCTCGATTTCTTCCAGACTCCAGATCCAATCGCCTGGATCCGTTACGTACTTCATCAAACCCTTGTCATACAGTGATTTTAAAAACTGTCGGGTAAAGAAGGGATTCCCCGCCGTTTTCCTGTGCACAATGAGCGCCAGAGGCTGGGTGGACTCCGGTACAGCCTGAATGGTATCTGCCAGCAATTGAGCAATTTCATCGACTTCCAACGGGTGTAAGGAAATTTGCCGAAGGATTCGATTTTGGCTGCCCAGCTCAATCAACGCGCTCATGAGAGGATTCATCAGACTGCCTTCCTGCTCGCGATATGCACACAGAAGCAAGAAATGACTCACTTGGAGATCACTGATCATTTCCTGAATTAGGAACAGCGAAGAAGGGTCGGCCCATTGCAGGTCGTCCAGAAACAATACGAGCGGATGCTCTGGCTTTGCCCAGATGCGCACAAACCGCTGCATGACCATTTGAAAACGATTTTTGGCTTCTGTGGCGGGCAGCTCGGGAACAACAGGCTGTTTGCCGATGATCATCTCCAATTGCGGAATCACATCCACAATGACCTGACCCAACCCCTGCAAAGCCTCCAGGATCGTTTCGCTCCACATGTGTAGCTCTCGTTCATTGCCCGTGAGAATTTGTCGGATCAAATCTTGAAAGGCCAACAGAATAGCCGAGTAAGGCACGCTCTGTTTGTACTGATCAAACTTCCCCGAAATAAAGCGCCCTTTCCCTTGCAGGAACGCTTTCTGAGCCTCTCGGACTAGAGCTGATTTACCCACTCCCGCGTTTCCGCTGAGCATGACAAGCCGGGTAGCGCCATTACTGATTTGCTCGAACGACTCGGTCAAGAGGACCAATTCCTGCTCTCGTCCATACAGCTTTTCCGAAATATGCAGCTGGTTGGTTCGATCCTGTATACCCAAAGGAAACGGGTTGATAGACCCATCCACTTGTAGCAGATCCAGACATTTTTCCAGATCGGCAATCAGTCCTGAGCTGCTCAGATAACGATCCTCTACGTTTTTCGACAAGCACTTCAACACTAGATCGGATAAAACAGCAGGAATGGACGGGTGACTCTGATTCGGTGGAACGGGCTTTCGTGCCATATGCGCATGGACAAGCTCCAAGGCATCCGTCGAGAGAAACGGAGGTCTCCCCGTCAGCATCTCGTACAGGCTGATCCCAAACGAATAGAAATCAGAACGATAATCGACTGTCCGGTTCATTCTTCCTGTCTGTTCGGGGGACACGTAGCGCAAATTCCCTTGCCATTCTTTCGGGTTCATGGCGCTTTGGTACTCTTGATAGAGTCGGGTAGACAACCCAAAGTTAATGAGCTTAACGTCAAAGGTATCTGGGTGAACCAATATATTTGCAGGATTGATGTCTTTATGGACGACGCGACTCTGATGGACTTTCTTCATGGCGTGAGCGACACCCAGCGCGATCGTGAGAATCTCCCGAATCGACAACTCTCGCATTTTCATCAGAAGGGAGAGTGGCAAGCCACCGTGATCTTCCGTAATCAGCAACGTCTCTCGATCATTGTGGACGAGTTCTACGATCGCTTCGACTGCCTCGGATTGAATAGACTCCAGGATTCGATATTCGTGCTTCAGCTTCCATATCGAGTCGTTGCGAGGGATTCCCTTTTGCTGAGTCTTGATGATAACAGGCAGATTGTCTACGATTCTGAATGCGCGGTAGACACCCATATTTACATGGTTTGAGACGAATTCCGTAATCCTGTACCCAGGCACCAATAACTTGCCGCTCATTCTTTTCACTCCATTTTGATAGGCCTTTGGTCTTATCTATTGTTCATGGCTTTCGAATCATCTATATTTAAACTATATTCTGACATAAAACACCATATATCGAAATAACTAATGGGAGGACAGCCATGTCAAATTTAAGTCGTACCGTTGGAAATCCCCATAACGGGGAAAGTGTCACTTTCTTAAAAACCACCGAGGAAACGAATGGGGAATACCTGTTATTCCGAACAGACCTACCATCCAATATTGGAATCTTCTTACACTATCATACAGAACTTGTGGAAAGCTTTGAAGGTGTTAGTGGCAATTTAGATCTTACAGTTGATGGAAAAACGATCACCTTGCAAAAAGGAGATAAAGCCGTTGCTCCGCTCGACAAGAGACACTACTTTCATAATAACACCAAGGAAATGGTCAGCTTTAACGTAGAAATCAGGCCAGCCGGTCAATTCGAAGCATTCGTCCGCTGCGGATATGGATTGGATACCGATGGAAGAAGCTTTTACATGCCGCTCCTGAAGCAATATCTCCCGAAAAATATTTTGCTCTTGGGCACACTCTTTGAAATGGGCGCTTTTTATGTCCCTTACCTACCACTTTTCCTACAAAAAGCAATATTTGGCCTGCTAGCGAAACTCTCGACATGGACAGGTGCAGCGAAGACTTTGGAAAAGTACTACATCCCTTCACAGGAAGACCAACGCATTTCAAGTTAAGAAAACCTCTACCGAGGCCTGTTCATTGATGAGCGACCGCGATTAAGCGGAAAGTTTTACCGAAGTGATGCCAGAAGCGGACGCTAAAGTATCGTCATGCGCTCCGGAATTCATAAGTAATAGCGCTTATAAATTCCTACACGTTAAAGGAAAAAGCACCCTGACTGCTGTTGCAATAGGATGCTTCTCTTCTTCTCATCGTTGATCCATGAACACTCCGACCTGACTTTGGCCATATCGATGACTTCATACTTACCTTTTCATACCTGAGTAAGGTCGGGTGGATTACTAGAATTCGTTTGTACGATGTAGCGGTCGAATTTGCGGTTCCAGCATGAGCTGATAGACAGGAACAAACTCTACTGGTTCTGTCGGATAGGGCTGTTCGGCTGTCTCTCCTCCGCCAGGCGTAGCCGGTGCAACTGGCACGGCATCAGGCATGAACAGAAAAAAGCTTCCTACTGCCCCTGCAGCAAGCAAAATGATGACACTCA
This sequence comes from Brevibacillus choshinensis, assembly GCF_001420695.1. NCBI lineage: Bacteria > Bacillati > Bacillota > Bacilli > Caryophanales > Paenibacillaceae > Brevibacillus > Brevibacillus choshinensis. The sequence goes on from NZ_LJJB01000010.1 coordinate 1,676,133, forward strand.
GCAGCGCCGTCGATTTGCCTCGAAACAGCTTCATCAACGGACTAGACGTCTCGCTACGCACTTCCTCCAGCAGCTTGCGGAAGTCGGCATGCCGCACAGAAAACCAGCGCTTTTTCCATTCCTTATCACGCAATCTCCTGCCTCTATTTTCAAGCAATAATCCTTTGAGAGCCTGTCGATAACCGGGCGAGATGTATTTGCCTGTGAAAAACATGCGTTGCGTCATACTCCACTGGATAAAGGAATACAAGACTTCTTCCCCACCATTATCTCCGACGAATCTCAACAGGTCGCTGTATGCGAAAGAATCCTGCCCTTGAAGCTCTGCTCGATAAAATACCAGCGCTACCAGTGGAAAGCTGTCTGGCTCTAATGGACGTCCCAATAGATTGACGATCAGCTTCTGCTGGATAGCCATCTCCTTTTCATCCCATTGGCGAAAGAACTGTTCGGGCAATGGTACTTCTCGATTTTCCGTCAGAATCGCCATCTGACTGATGTGCGCAAGCTTTTGACGGCTCTCCAAATCAAGCTCGCCAGTGAAGGTCTGTGGCTTTTCCTCCAGAAGTGTCATGATCTTCCCAAAATCATCCCAGGACAAGCTGTCCAACGCGATCTGCTTGAGTAAGGACTTGTCCAGCTCGTCCAAAAGCTCATCCGCAAACCCGCTCACACCATCCTGGCTCTCAAAGAAATCGTGAATGGTTAGCGCAGCTTGCAGCTTTTGCCTTTCCCGTGCAAACAGACTGATCACTTTTTCTCGTGTCGCGGTCATAAAGAACAGATTTCGCAGGGCTGGTGGAGCCGTTTCCGTCCAGAACTCGATTTCCTGTAGGACTTGGCTGATCTTCGAGAAGGATGCCAGACGATCCGCGAGATAGTCCTCAAATAATGGTTTGACGACCTGCTTGTAGCCGAAAACGGAACGCATCAGAAAGCCAAACAGCTCTTGATCGTTGGACAGATGCTGGTAGACCTCCGCTACATAACCGCTTTGGCGAGCTGTCTTTCCTTTTAGCAAGACATTCATCATGAAAGTGACGAGCTCTGTAGAAATGCGTTCTTTGGGGATCGCACTGTACGCCTTGAGCATTTGGCTGATGATCTCACTCGCTGGAAACTTTTTGTTTGTCAGTGACTCTGTTTCCTCGCGAAATAGAGCATCACGCAGCTGGAGCAAGCGCGATTTGTTCACCAAACCATCCTGGCTCAAAAAATGCTGAAGCACTTGCCAAATACCTGCGCGGTTTTGTTCATAGACGGCGAGACGCCCTTTTTCGATCAAATACAGAGCGCAAAGCTCATAATAAGTAGCCAATCTCAGCATGAAGGTCGTATCCGCACCAGCCAACACTTCCTCGCAAAAGTCGTGAAACGATGCAAGCACACGTGGTTCATTCACATACTCCCAAGCAAAATCCAGATAAGAATGCGCTCCCTCCTGCCAATCGACTTGCAAAATGCGCTCGTGCGCCAGATCGAACACATAGTCTTTTTCCGTGAATCCTGCCCCTGGTCGAATGCTTCCCTTTTCCACGAACATGACGTGGATATGCTTCTTGCTCTGGGGTTCATTGCAGTAGGTGAGAAAGCCAAAATGCCTGCGCATTTCATAAGGCAGGCAGCTATACAACAGTTCCAGCAATTGACGGGCATCCGCTGCAGCGGCTCCAACCTCCCCGTCCAGACTGATATAGACCTTCCTTTTGGACGAGAGCGACATCATTACGGCATACAGAAGTTGCTTGAATATCCGTTCGTCGATTCCGATGTGACGTAGCCACTGTCTTTGATCTTTTACCGAACTCGTCTGAAAAGGAAGCTCGGCCAGCATCGGCAGTTCTTTTCCTGCAGTGTTGGCGTGCTCTTGTGCAAAAGCTCTCAGACCGAATATTTTTGCTGGTTCTTTGATGAAATCATCCCGCCGTTCTGCCGGGATGACGTAGTTATGGCTAAAAAACGTATTACGTTGGCCTGTAAAATCGGCTCCGACGAAGACACTGCGCCCGACAACCAGCTCGCCTGACTCAGCCCGAAAGGAAACGCGCGCTTCGGGATAGAGCGACAGATCATTCTCCCCTCGCTCCTGCAAAAGCCGGGGCGCATCGTAGACACAAAAAGGGTGGAGCGTTTTTTTAATAAACGAGTTGTCCAGCCCTGTCGATTTGGCGACGGTATCGTAGCCTTCGTTTGAACGGAATATCCCTTGTCGCCCGCGGGTGTAATACTGCTGCAAGATGGGCTGACGGCTCACTACCGCTCCCTCCCCTCGATGTAATCCAGCTGTTGCATGAGCCAGATGAACGGCTCATCCACCCGGATCGGAGTCACGACTCCACTCACTTTTTGATTGACCGGGTTGCTACCTAGCGCAGATACAGCGAAATAGGCAGTATTGGTAAAGTAAACTTCCAGCGCGTCCTTGAACGGTCGATCCACCTTCTCGATGAAGCGGCTGATCTCCCCGTTGATGTTCTCAAATTCCGTCATATTCAAATACTCTTCATGGACGAAATTGCGGAAAACATTGCTGTTGGACTTGATGTACTCACCATCGTCTTCCTTGATCAAATGCAGCATGTCGCTCTTGGTCAGGACGACAGCCGTCGGGATATCCGTCTTGCTCTGTTGCTGATACCCAATGAAGTTCTCAAACAAGGTAATGACGACCTCACGCGGCTCATCATATCTGGCAGTGAACTCCCCTGGTTCATCACCTGCTCGCAGCATGACCCTGTCCCGGATCGTCCTGATTTGCAGCGGATCGACGAGGAACAAGATACCGGAGGAGTTCTTCACATGCGAGGCATATAGCTCCAAGTATTCGCGATCGACCATGCCCTCACCGGCCACATCAAAAAAGACGAGGATGAGCGGCGCTTTTTCGCTATCTTTGAAAATGAATTGAAAGATAAACGGCTCCTGACGCTTTTCCTTTTGCGTGGAATCGAGGAGTTGACCTCTTTCAAACAGTGGTGCCTCGTAATTTTCACGGAATTTCCGGCTGATTTGTGCGTTGAGCGGCATGCACGCTGCATCGAAATGATTGGCAGTCGTATTTTGCAGAGTGTGGATCAGCGAAGTCATGTAGACCGACTTGCCGACTTGCGACGCCCCGACGATGGAGATGATGTTGCTCGGTGCTTTTCCTGCCGTGATAGGCAGTTCGTTGTGGCATTTGGGACAAAGCCTGCGCTTGGAAATGACGCCGTACCGATCCGTCACCCCTGCGAGGACATTGTCTACATACAGGTGGCTCTCTTCTGGAATGGATTCCGGATCGATGATCGCTTCCAGCTCGTCGATCGCATCCAGTCCAAACTTGTCTCGGTACTGGTTCAAAAGCTCATCTTCCTGCAGCGCATAGTCCTCATCGTCCTGGCGGTGATGGGTAGCGCGAAACACAACCTGGTCGGGCGCGTATTTGGCAAAGCAGTACGGGCACACGATATCGTAAAAAGGAAGTCTTTCCTTTACTGGCTGTTTCTTCTCAAACATGCTTTTCAAAAAGGTCAGCATGTCGCTCCCCTCCTATTCGGGAATCAGTTCGTACAATTCCCCGTATTTTTTTCCGTCCGTAAAAAAGAGGCGGATCTCGTCCTTTTTCCTGACTTCAATTTCTGGTAGCAGATTGACGCCTGGCTGCAAATCCCGAATAAAGGCGTACTGCGTACCGTCATCCTTGTTGGTGGGAATCGAGCCTTCCTTTTTGACGTAGCAGAGAACGTCCTTGGGGATCGGGATCTCTGAAAAAATGCGAATCTGCAAGGACTGGTAAGGACTGAACCAGTTTCGCCCGCGCTTGAACGAGTAAAGAATCTTGGCCTTTCCCGTACGGACATGGACGATGTGCGATTCACCATCAGGTATGAGCATGATGGGCTTGCCAGTTTCCAAACGACACGGAAAAATGCGGTACGTGTACCTCCCGATGCCTTCGTTTTTCTCCCGCAGGCCTTTATGTGCCTTGTATTCCTCTCGGGTGTACAGCTTTAGCTGAGTCTCGTTGATCTGAGTCACGTCAAACGGTTCATCATAGCCAGATCGATAGACATAAACGCAAGGGACTTCCTCTGCCCAATACCAGTTGATCACGCACTCATTGCCTTGCTGCTGACAGACGACATCCTTGATGGAGAGCTCTGTTGTCTCTTCCCACTTGATCATCATTCATCATGCTCCTACTCTACGAATCAAAACGTTTGCTAGTACGATTTCCTGACTCCAGCATCCGCTCCGATGAACGTTTTCCCAGCCCGATTCGGCTCTTGAATGAAATCTGGCCACCGCTCGTCGAAGCTGGGATAAAGACGGTGAACAGCGTCATCACTACAGCCATCAAAGCGCAAGCGAGCAATCGGATCGTCGTGTCGAGCCAGTCCGTCGAAGTGAGTGCAGACTCCAGTAACAGACCTGCGAGAAGTCCTGCGACCGCACCGCCAATGGTAAAGCTTTTCGCCAAATGCCGATTGTCAAAAATCAGTCCCAATGCCAGTCCGAGCAATCCACCGATGATCAACATGCCCACCACGCGTATAATCGCGAAAAACGTACTGTCAGATGTCGCTCCTGTCCGTTCGGAAACCAGGTTGCGGTCCTGGCGGCTCATATCGTAGATCTGCCCAAAAATACCGGACAGCTCTTCCGCATGATCGACGTTAAAATACGTACCACCCGTCTCCTCAGCAATACGTTTTAGCAGATAGGTGCCATCCGCATCTACCTGACTCATCCCTACTGTGTGAATATGCATGTTCGCTTGCTTGTACGGCTCCATGGCCTTTTGCAAATCAACGTTACTGTACCCGTCCGACATGAGCACTACGGTGCTGCTTGGATTGAGCTGCTGTGCAGCCTGCAATTGCTCTAGCGCTGTTTGCAGCGCCTTTTCAATTTGAGTCCCTCCGCTTGGACCTGGGTGGTTCTGCAGCTTCGCGATGACGGTATCTTTTACATTTTGGTCGCTCAGCTGGACGAGCGGCTGCAATACTTCAGTACGATCATTAAAAGTAATAACTGCAATTTGCATGTCGTTATCCATTTTTCTAACTACATCAGACGCCGCCTGAAACAATTGGTTATTTGGATCGGACACCTTCATGCTGTCGGACGTATCCAGCAGCATCACGATATTGTCCGTACTGCTCGCTCGTTGATAGGAGAAGCCGTAAAGAAGCTGCAAAAGCATGGCAGCCACTCCGACCATTACCAGCGTGCTTGGCACCAGCATTTTCCACGAAGCACCTACGTACCTTTGCTTCCAGCCATGTCCATTTAGACGAGGCGATATCATTTCGGCAACGAGACACATCACCCCGACAAACAGCGCGTACTGCCCAAAATACAGACCCATCAGCAGCCATTGCGGCAACTCCGTGGACAGCTGGGACAGGATCACTTCCCCCACTACAAATCCGATCACACCACCAACCAGGCTACACAGAATCATGAGCAGACTGAGCTTTCTTTGACTCATGACAATTCCTCCTTTCCTTGGCGGTGAAAGACATATCCGCTTTCCATGTAGGAAGAATGGTACTTCTTGTTGTTCCGGTAATACATCAAGTCTTCCAGGCCAAATCCACCCATTACATTCATTTTTTCAATGCCGCTTTTCCCAGCTTCGTGAATACAGCCCTGCTTGTAAGTCCTCGTACCTTCTGTCTCGCGAAGTACGTACTGGACGAAGTCGTTGTTGATATCGGCAAACCAATATTTTTCTTCGTATCGATGTTTTTGCAGAAAATGAAAGACCTCGGTGTGCACCGCTGCCCGCTCCTCGAGGACAAGGGAAAGGTCTTGGAACAAATCTTCTTTCGTCAAAACGGTCCGATTGTCGTAGGCTGCCGCGACATTGGCCCTCGCCAACAGCTCCGCCTCAAACGACAAGGCAAATGGCGAGCGAGTCAAAATCTCGGTTCGGCAAAAAATGCAGAGTCGCTCGAGCAGCCCAGATATACCGTGCTGAAACAGGAGTGAGCCGTTGCCAATGTACCGGGGATCCAGATAAAAACCATTGCCGCGTTGCGCTTCCTGAGAACGGATCGTCTCCATGACGACCGATTCGTAATACTCGTCCATGTTTTTGCCCAAATAGTCCGCTGCTTCCCTGACGCTTTTTTGGGCAATGGCACGAAGTTGTTTTTGCAGCCCTTCCAGCTGCTCTACATTCTCCCCGATCCGCTTGTGGAGCTGCTTCGCCTGCTGCTCATAGTCCACCAGCAGTTGCAGCGTCAGCTCCCACTCCAAAATCTCGGCCTGTTTGTCATACACTTTGGCGAACAGATGACGGACAAAGGTCCTGACGCGCTCCTTGTCCCGGGTAAAGAATCCGCCTACCCGCAGCTCCTGCTGGTCCGCTCGCTGTTGGTAGATGTCGTCCAATTCCGCTTTTGCCTGTTCCAGCTGTCGCTGCGTCTCCTTGATTCCCGTGCGCAGCTCATCGAGCAGATTGGCTCCACTAGCCAGCTCCGATGTGAGCTGATAGGCCGCGTATAGGCCGTAGCGCTCATCTTCAATGATTTCCCGCACAATAAGTGGGGCAAGGGTCTGCTTGCCAGTCAAGCTGTCCAGCTGCTTACGTGCCTGGTGTACAAAATGGCTCTCGAAAAAGCGCTGGCTGTTGCCGTCAAATAAGGCCAGCTCTGCTTCCCGCAGATTCATGCTGCTCAGTTCACTGTAGCTGACCCCTGACGTCATTAATCCGTTCATTTCCGTGAGGATGTCGTCGTCAGGCAGTACCGAGCTGACCATTCGCTGTAGATCGTTGGCGGTCAATCCGAGCTTTTCTCGCGCTTTTGTTTTGGGGAGACTGTCGCCTTCCTGCAGCCGTTCCCAATAACGGTCGAATACGGCTGCGAGAACCGTCAGTGCGATGGCATGAGTCGGACGCTTTACCTTGGAAAGCCCTGCTGACGAAAAGGTCGCTTTCCCACTATCCACGGTGATGCTGCGAATAAACTGCAGCTTGTTGTAGCCCTCGCTGCTCTCGATGATCGTCGTCTCTGCCTCTTTGTTGTTCAGCAAGACCAGATTGCTGATCAGCTCGTCATTTTCCGCCAGACCACCATCCAAAAACAGACCCTGCTCGGTTTTGTCGCTGAGCAGGTAGGCCAGAGAAAACAGGGGGCCATGCGTATGCGCGACGGGTAGCTTGATCCCATCCTCCGTCACCATCAAATCAGCTCGGAAGCGATAGTCGTTGCATTGGTATTGATCGACCTCTTCCAAAAACTGAACCCCGAGTGCCGAGGAAAAACCAAATCCATCGCCGCCGCTTTTTTCCTGAAGCAACACATACAAATCAGCTGACACGTTTTTGAACATTTCCTGCAGATAGCTTTTCAATAGCAATGTCAACTCGGGTAACAACACATTGGCTGGATCATTAGAGCGAGTCACCACTGCTATATTGACTTGCTGAAACGAGGCAAATAGCTTACCCATCTCTGCTACCCGAATGCTGACCTGCTTCATGAGTTGATTGATGTCCATGATGAGCGATTCATCCTCTGTGAACTGCTCGTACATGACAGCACGCATCGTCTGTCTGTCTGACTCTCGCTTTGGCAAGCGGCAGTTGCACACCTGCGGATGCTCCCACGTTTCCTCGTTGTACGCGTGGACGTAAAGAACCCCCTGGCTGTTTTGCCACTTTCGCTCATTGATCTCGCAGACGGACTGCAGAGCTTCCATACTTTTGTCCCCGATAAAGAGGAACAGCACGGGATTTTGAATGCTTCGCTGTCCGTATCCGTGATCCAGTTGTCCTTCCAAATCCGTAACGTATTGGGTTGCGAATTGTCCAATCAAATCCTTCATGCTTCCTCCCGCCAATCGGTGATTCTCTCATTTTTCTATTGCAGCGTCTTGCGCATATCGTTTACTTTTGCCCACACTTTTTTGTAAAAACGGTACAACTCTTCACCATTTACGAATTCGTCGCGATCGTATTCCAGATCATTTTTGGTTCCCTGGAAAGCGGCAGCGATCTCGTCGAGGCTGCTGACCAATGTCGCCGTATCTTCTGCCGATGTCATCGCATCACTGCGTCTCGCCGCCTTGCGATTCAGCAAGGCCATCTTTTTGGCTTCGAGGGCGCGGAATTGCTCGTAGAGAGCGTACTCCACATGCTTGTTTACCTTCATCAGATTGACGAACGGGTCCCATGCCTCTTCTTCTTCATCCTTGTCGTAGACGTAGAGCGCGCCTTTTTTGCAGATCGTTCCGGTATACAGAGCCTCGATAAAGCGAGTCACCAGCTCTTCTTCCCCTTGGATCGCTCCCACCATTTGCTCCAGCTCGGCGATCTTTTGCTCGATCTCTTCGTATTTGCGCACTTCCTCCTGCATCAGGTGGATCAGCTCTGGGAAACGAATCAAGTTTTCCTTGGCCATGTCTTCATTGATGCTGCCAAAAATATCGCGAGCGAACTCACGCTCCAAACCATCCTTCATAAAGCCTTTCAGCTCAGATAAGACGCGCTTGATTTCTCCCGGGCTGAGCTTGGAGCTGTCTTTTGGCAGCTGCTGAGCGTCCATATAAGATGCCAGGTTAAATGGTTTGGTGACGATGCACTCGTAACGGCTGCTGGTTTTGCTGTCGCTGCCTTTTTCCCGAATGCTGCCAAAGCTCAGCGCGCGATCGAACAGACGACGGACGCCCGCATTGTACGCCTTGATCCGGTCGTTTTGGTACGTATCTCCCCACGATTTTTCCGGGATCGGCGAAGGCAAGTACGCCCAGTTGTTCTTTTCTGTCTGCACGAGATGGCGACCGATACCCTCACGTTCCAAGATGGTGCGCTCGTAGCTTTCCTCGTACACCTTCAACGGCGTGTAGACGAACAGTGGAATCCCGTTTTTGGTGTTCAGCCAGAAAATGCGGTTTTTGACTTCGCTTTCTTTGACCGTAAAGCGGGAACCACTGATTGCCGTATCCTGATAGTTTTTGATCCCTTTTAAAATCGCTGGTGCTTTCAATGGCACCGAGACGAAGCCCCAGGACGGGAAGTGCATGTTGCCGAGATTGTTGCTCAAATGGAATACCGGGATCGCCTCTTCATCCAGCTTGCTCGCAATTTTGCGCTCCACGATGCGGTCCAGCGTCTCGTCCTGACCGTATTTGATCACCAGGAAATCCTCCATGGACTTGGTGATCAGCTCGCCGAATTTCTCCGACAAGAAGTCTGAGATGGACCTGACGATATCCAGTTCCTGTTCCTTGACCCATTGATCCGAACGTTCCAGCAGTTCGCTGGTGAAGTCCCGAATCAGATCGTCGGCATCCTTTTGCTCCAGAATGTTGCCGATGACCTTGGCGATATCCGGTACGTTGACGATGTTCCAGTAGTACGTCTTATTGCCGGTGCGATCACTTTCCTCGCTGCCGTTGATGAGGATGTCGCCGTTCTTTTCAAAGATCTGATTGAGCGTATTCAGCACTTCTGTAAACACGCTATAGATTCGGTTGTTTTCCGCATTCAGCAGACGGTGCAGCTCTTCGTAGAACTCGATCATCTGCTCCAGCTTCTCCTGATCAGCCAAGAGCTGGTACTCGTTGATCTTTGCATCGATGTAGATATTTTTCTTTTTCTCCTTGGAAATGAAGGCGCTGCGAGCATCTCCCAGCTTTTCGTGGGCAGTCTCACGCGCACCCTCGATTTCACGCGGGAAGCTCTCCAGATTCGCTTTGAGACTTTCTACATAAGACAGGATCATCTTCATCAGGCAGAAGCCTTTGTCTGATTGAATTAGACGGGATGCGTAGAAAGGGCCTTGCTGCGGATGCAAGAATACCCGCTTGATCATATCGCCGAATACCGCGATCAATTCACCCGGCAGCTGCTTCTTGGACTTGATGTACTGCTCTCTCGCCTTGGCCAGATAGCCTTGCTCCAGCTCGTGGTCGACGCTCACCACCTGCTGGCTGATGACGTTGCTGTAGTTCAGTCGTTCGCTATTTTCATATCCCGGCAACGGCTCAGGAACTCGCTCCTCAAACTTGCGGGAAATCGAGTCGATATCGATGCCGAGCTTGCGAGCAAATTTCTCTGCATCCTCCTGCGTAGGGGATACCGTGAACATTTTCTCCATCTTTTTAAACAGGCGGTATGCCAGATAGGTCGTCATTTCTTCGATCGGCAGCACCGCAGACGAAGCACCGATGACGTTGTACTGGTAGTTGGCCGCGTACGCTTTCGGCATCTGGTTGATGTTCGTGCGAATGTTGCTGATATAGTCATGGATCGCAAACTCTTCACCCGAACGCTTTTCTTCGCTCGCCATGAAGTTCGTGATATTCTCCGCCGTCACGTTCATGCAGTAGTCGTAGGCGTTTTCCAGCGCTTTGCCTTCCAGATTGGTGGCGGAAATCAAATGGCACAGGTTGAACGGCGGCATTGGCGATTGCACGTTCAACACACTGCCGTATTGCTGACGGAAACGCTCATTGCGCTCGTCCGCATTCATCCAATAGTCCAGTTCCTTCAGTGCTGCATAGCCGTTTTTCATGATGTAGTCACGTGTATGGGAGCTGAGGCTCTTGTTGGACAGATTCACGTCTGGTGTGAACAAATAGCCCAGCGTGTTGACCTTGTCCACCCCAGCGCTGCCAAAGTCGCGCTCCAAAATCCCGCGCACGATGTAGGCGATATCGAGGAAACAGCCGCTGCCCGTACCACCAGAAAGGCCGCTCAGCAAGAAAACTGTCAATTTTTTGTTGGTGCCTTCGCACAGCATTTTGATCTTTTTCTCGATGGTTTGCACGACCTGCGTGATTTTCGTAAACAGGAGCAAGCGACCTGCCTGTCTCACACCCGACGCTCCGCTGATTCCATCCGTGATGGTCAATTCAGGCGAAAGCCACTCTGTGATGTACGGCTCGAGAATGCTGCGGTTTTGCAGCACGCCCCCAATCTCAGGATTGGAGAGCAGAACAAACTCCGTTACCGGATCTAATCCAATACCTTTGTACTTCTTGTTGCGGTCATGCTCATTGGTCTCGAATGCGATGAACTCGATATTGTCCGGCTTTTCCTTGCGCTTCTTGGACAGGTGATCCACCGGCAGCTTGAAACGTCGGTTTACTTGATATTTCAAACGCAAAAGTGCATCGATACCCGTACCGCCCAAACCGATGACGAGCATCGGGTTGTCAATCGTGTCTACCCGAATCTTGTCGCTGACGATTCCTCCGCCAAGCGATACGTCCAACTGCTGAATATGTTCTCTCACTACTGCTTTCATATTTGATCCACTCCTAGACGATGTAGTCTACAAAAACGGACTTATTGACACTCGTTAACGAAATCTTGATGCGATCGTTTTTCTTTAATTCCTTGCCCTGGCTCATATCGAGTACACGGCCAGCCTTTTCGATCCGACAGGTCGAACGGTTCTCGATAATCAGCGTATCGTTTTTCCCTGGCAGGAAGATGACTTTGTCGGTCTCCTGAAACTCCGGTGCCAGTTGCAGCAGCTGATGCAGCTTTACCTTTCCTTTAAAGGCATTGAGCTTTTTGTACTGTGGATTGGATTTGTCACCCGTATCTTCATCCACGATCTCGATGGCCAGCTGTCCCGCAAAGCCTTTGTTCGCTTTGCGCCAGATGGACAGCGCATAAAGGGCTCCCGCAGCCACGATCAGGAGAATCACTGCTCCACCCGCAACCATCAGCCACGGAAATGGTTTCTCGTCGGAGTTTGCTCCTGTATTCGGCTGTTGTCCTGTAGTTGTGCCAGCCCCAGCCGCCGAAGAGGCATCGACGACCAGTGGCTGTGTCTCCCGATAAAAGCTGGTATCCTCTGCTTTGATTTTCAATTCATACTGGTGGTCGGCAGGAATCTTGAAGCTTCCCTCAAAACCGCTGCCCGTATTGGTCAAAGGCGTTTCGCTCGTTTTCTTATCCGTCTTGTCGCTGATGATCAATGTCCCTTTCATCTGCTTGTACAGATCCGGACTGCTTACTTTCTGACCGTTGCTCACCAATGCTGCCTTTATCGGAACAACATCCCCCGCGTTTAAGGTCTGAGCTTTGACCGGCTCCATCTCCAGCTGCAGGTCATAGTTGTAAATCATGTTGATGTCGATCTTTTCCTTCGGCACTCCTTTTACCTGCAGCGACCAGTTGCCCTGCTGTGGCTGGACCATCTTGAGCATCGTGTACGCGTTGGAACGGGAGAGACGAACGGGATCGGACGGGATCGGCACTTCCTTCCCGGCTGGATCGAATAGTTTCACTTCTACGGTTTTTTGCGACATGATCGAGATGTTCGCTTCCAGGACGTTCGCATTCGGGATCGTAATCGGTACTTCCTGAATCTGTCCGTTGGAAGTGAAGCTTTTGATCGGTACGACCTTCAGCTTGAGATGATTGGCAAAGATTTCACTCAAAATCGCAGGCAGCTTGTCCGCCGTGCTCGTTTCGAAAAACTTCCCTTTTGTATCCGCTGCAATTTGCTGGAGCGGCGCCCGGTTCAACTGCCCGTCCGCATTCAGGCCAATGGTATAGATCGGATAGCCTTTGCTCTTGGCTGCTTTCACCGCCTCCTGCAGTCGCTTATCCGACTGGGCCTGCGAGCCTCCCGCCGCTTCATTCAAGTAGTTGTTTCCGTCTGCCAACAGCACGATGATCGGCGCATTGGCTGGATCATGGCCCGCATCGAGAATTTTTACCGCTTCGGTGACCCCTACGGAAATATCCGTGTAGGCCCCTTTTTGCAGACTGTCGATGAAGGACTTGATATCGTTCTTGTCTTGCTCCGAATTCACTTCGATCAACGCTTTCTCGCGCTCAATCTTATCGGTGTAGGATATTACCCCGATCTTGTTCTTCTGGATCGATGTCATGTCCACGAACATTTTCATCGCTTCGTTGCTTACCTTGTTTTTATCACTTTGGGTCATGGAATTACTGACGTCCACGACCAGCACGGCATCCATGTTGCTTCCGCTGGTTTGCGCAAAACCAGGTTGTGTACCCGTCATTACAGAGACCAGCAGCAGTGCTGTACAAAGGACGTATCGACACAACACGCTGAAACGTATCATTCTTTAGAACCTCCGCTGTGCACAGTATTTGTGAACTATTGCAAAGAAAGTAAGACTATGACACTATTACCACTATATTCAGGGGTAGCAGTAGCCAAAAAGACATGTATGATTGCCTCTATCACGTAATACGATACAACTTCTATCTTTGTTACAGATTTCGACACTATCAATTACGGGAGAAAAATATGGTAACCTACTTCCTTCTCGCTGCAGCTTTTGTCCTACTCACTGTTCGTTTCGTCAAGCTGCTCCGGTTGAAGCAGCGAAGTCTCTCTGAGGTGGACATGGATCAACATCTCCATGCCTTGCTGAACGAAAAGAGGGAGCGGCCATGAGAAAAAAAATCGGGGTATTATTCAGGAAAACGCGCAAAACAGCATACACCTTTGAACGTCTGCAGGCATGCAAACACTGCCATACGTATCACGTTTTGTGGGACACGCACTGTGAGGAATGTAGTCGGGAATATCAACCGGTCCGTAAGCTATCTGCCTTGGTGACGCGACGCTACGTTCAGACTCGTTTTTTGCTGCTCGCCCTTTTTGTCTGTCTAGCTGTCCTCTGTGCGAAAACACTCTCGCAGCTGCTGATTGCCGCTGGCGTCGGCCTCCTGCTGTTCGTCCTGTTTTTTTGGATGCAAAAAAAATACGGCTCCTATGAAAGAGATGCTCAGTTTCTACCTTTTCTTACCCAAGAACAAGAGGCAATCAAAACAGCCCTCGTGCATCATCTCGAGGACGTCGGTGCCGATGTAAAAGCCGAGCGCTTCAAGGATGCCTATGAGAAGACGCGGGAAATCGGGCATTTCATTCATTCGGATACTATCAAAATACGCAAAATCATGTTCCTCAATCACTTTATCCTGCGCAAGGATATGGAGCTGGAGCTAGAAACGCTCATACCTTCTACTTATGACAAAGATTTCGTCGAGTATTTGCGCGAAGTGATCAAGGTTCAGCCATCCCTCGTCAAAAAATCGGCGCTGGATTACGTAAGACGCTACAAATCGTATATCCTCCTGCAGGAAAACGGCGAACAGCTGATGGGACAAATCGCAGGTGCTGCTCTTCGCATGAAGCCGTACGTCGAGCAGTACCAGGACCTGATCATCGAGTTTATCGACTACATCCCACGGGAAAGATTGCTGCGCCTCGCAAAAATGGCCCACACTCATCGCCACGAGGGCTGGGAGCTTCTATACGCAGCGACGAAAAGACGAGTAGATACTCACTACGCCTTCGATCCTGATTTTGCAGGCATTTTGTAAAGGAGCGAAGAGCCACATGGTGATCACTTCCTATCAAAAATCGCTCTGGGTCCGTAATCTTTTCCTAGTAGTCATGGCGGTCGCACTGGTAGCAGTCGCATGGAAGATCAGCTGGAGTATCAAGAAAATCGAGCTGTATGACCAGGCTTTTGCGTATTACGAAGACGATAATCTGATCTCTGCTGAGCAAACCTTTTCACAGGCAAGCGAATATTCCGCAATCAGTTATGGGGACGTGGAGTGGACAGCCTTCATGTCAGGGTTAACCTCGATCCGTCTACAGCTAGAATCACTTTCCAGGCAAGCTCATGCTGCCATTGGAGACAGGCAAGAAGAGCAAGTGCTGGAAGCCTATCAACACTATCAGTCCTTCAAGCAGGAAACGTTGAAACAGCAAGATAAACAAACCACCTCCTTTTTTCAAGCGATATCTGCACATCTTGCCATAGAAAAGGCTTGGAGTGACTACTATCTACAAGCTCTGCAGCAAGCGAAGTCGCAGATGCAGTCCCCAAAAGATATGGGAAATGAGTCCTTTATCCATACGCTCGTCCTGATACCGGATGAGTTTTTTGGAGGAAAGGTAGAAAAGCAAGAAGAGCTGAACAATCTCTTTCAACGCTATGAAACGGCAAAGCTCCGTAAGCTGGCGGTCTCCCTTTCCTTTGACGATGTCATCACGCGTACGGCGAATAGCATCAAGCTGTACAGACAAGAAGGAATCTCGGCCGGTTGGCTGCAAAAACAGCTCGAACAGTACGCCAAAAGCGAAATCAATCAAACCATTAAGCAAAAGGATCTACCTGGCTTTGTCGCCATGGCAAAAGCTTATCGGCAGATTAAGGATGTACTCGCTGAGGACTCTGACGTTCTCGCTGTGATCGAACGCCATCTGGAGAGCCGAATCAAACAGGCGGAGCAGTATGCCAAGGCGCATCAATTCACAAGAGCCACGGAACTGTACCAAGAGCTCGGCGGATTGCTGGATACTTCCTCGTTGATCGCTGGAGTGGAGGAGCGCTGGACCGAGTATGATCCTACGCGTCTGTTACTGGTGAAATACCCGGACAAAACGTTCCTTTCTGTTCTAACTGGAAATGGCCACTGGGGAGCCAAGCAATATGCACTCGGCGTGGACGAAAAGGAGCATCGCCTCTACTTAGCAGCGAAAATGCCCGATGGCGCCAACACCGTGTATATCGAGCAAGTCTTGGATATCGACACGGACTTCAGCGTCATATTATCAAAACTGCAGGACGGAAAAGATAATCCCGTCATTCTCGTGCAGACCACCGGGAAAGAGCGGGCATACAAGTATCTGGGGCTGATCCCCCATCTATCCCAGTCTTCACTCGAATCGCGATTCATCGTCGAAGCAGACGATTTGTCCGTGGAGGATACAGCTCGAGTCATCGTAAAAAATGCTGTGGGCAAGGGAGAGAATGAGATCGCTTCGTTCCTGATGGACGACAAGGGATTGGAATATGAAGAGAAGCTGATTGATCCGGAAAATGGAGAACCAGGTGATGCTGCCACTGAAGTACCTCCATCGATAGATGTACATGCAGGTCCCGGCGAAAACTATGAAATCATCGGACAGGTATCACCAGACAGCTCCATCCAGGTCGTAACGGATCTGAACGGCTGGTACCAAATCCAGTTTGACGGAAAAGAAGGCTGGATTCAGGCTCCGCAGACCTCACCATAAACCAAAAAGCTTCAGTAGCAAGGAAGGGTAATGACCTCTTCGTTCCTACTGAAGCTTGTATTTTAAGATGGATTCGCTTTTCGTTAAAATATCGAGATGATTGGCTTCCACCACGTACTTCTCTCCGTTCAGAGCAAATACGCTCTCCATCATCACGTTTCCATCCCCCATCTTACTGTGAATTGCCCCTACCACTCGCCCGTCGACCCATTTCACAGGGGAAATGGACGGTACAGTTTTCAAGTAATGAACAGTGCTTTGACCAATACCCGCGATCAGAGTGACTGGAATCCCCCGAGCAAAAATCACATCCATCTGGCTGTTTAATTCATCTACAACCCGGTTTTTAATGAGCAGATAATCGTATGGAACAAACATCTCCACCCCATCCCTGCTTTCCAGCAAAAAATCACCATACACCCTTGCCGGTACAAGATCGAGCAGGCTGGGAAAATTCCTGTGAATGGCCTCGATTTTGTTGCGGGGAAGACCCCGTTCCAAATACGCCAAATACACCGTCATGTACAGCTCCACTACGTTCTTTGTATGGACAACTGTGGACGGCAGCTTGCCACCCGACCAATAGCAGTAGCTTACCGGCGACCCCGCATTTGGAGTAGCCAGAATAATCATCTGCGCTACATCACTTTGGTACGTATCGCTTTGCACATACGCCCTCGCTACGAGCCCTCCCATGCTATGGCAAATCAGATTCACCACGTTAGAACCAGTGACTTGCTTTGCCCAAGCGATCGTCTGCACGAGATATTCAGCCGAATACGCAATGGGTTGTCTCCAATCAAAAAAGGCGACAAACAGTTCTTTCCCCATCCGATAGCCCATACCCTCCAGCAAGAGAATCATTGGCTCATACGCTGTTTTCGCCAGACCAAAATTCCAATCCCCTGTTCCGGGCACGATTTGGTCGCTCATCGAGCCAAACAAGCCTGGAACAAAAACAATGGGTGTCTTTTGCAAGTGAAGGTACGCCATTTTCCATTCCTCTCTTTGCATGCATGAAAAGCTCTATGTCTTTGCCTATTCGAGATTGGCTTGGATGGTTCCGCTTCTATCGTTCACTCTCCTGAAATCTATGAAATTGATACATTTGTCCTGCCTCTCTATCGAAACAAAGCGCTATAATAAACGTCTAACGCTTAAGAAGAGTTACCCTTTTTACGGAAATCTATACTTGTCGGAGGATTCGCAAAATGAAGTTGCGCAAGTGGTTTACGCTTTTGCTCATGTTCGTACTGTGCATGCCTGCCATGGCGTGGTCCGTGCAGGCACAGTCTACTCCTGAGATCCGCATCTTTTTGGACGGGCAGCAAGTCAAAAGTGACGTCGCGCCTTACATCATGCCAAAAGTAAACGTCACCATGGTTCCCCTGCGGGTGATCAGCGAAAGTCTGGGCGCTGAAGTTTACTGGGATCAAACCAAACAGACTGCGACGATTTTGAAAGAGGATACCGTGTTGTCCATGACGGTCAATCAAACGTATGCCTTGGTCAATGATAGCAGTGTGACATTGGATGCTTCCGCGCAAAACAAGCAAGGAAGGGTCATGGTTCCGCTTCGTTTCGTTTCCGAGCAGCTCGGTCTGCAGGTGAATTGGGACCAAGCTACACGTACCATTACGTTGCGAACCGGGGGAATCGCCATCGATACACCTCCTGAGGATGTGATCGAAGCACCGAATCCAATACCAGATCCCATTCCGACTCCGATCCCGATTCCATTCCCGACCACACCTGTCGTTACAAACGACTCCTTGCGCGGTGTCTGGATTTCGACTGTTTATAATCTCGACTGGCCATCTACCGGCTCTTATGGTAATCAAGCCAAACAACAGCAGGAGTATGTACAGCTTTTGAATGAAATGCAAGCCATGGGGATGAACACCGTATTTGTGCAGGTACGCCCTTCGGCAGATGCCCTGTATCCATCCTCGATGGTTCCGTGGTCCAAGGTCATGACCGGAACACAAGGGAAAAATCCGGGGTACGATCCACTCGCTTTCATGATTATGGAGACACATAGACGTGGCATGCAGTTCCACGCATGGTTTAATCCGTTTCGTGCGAACACGGATGCCAAGACCGATCAACTGGCGGCAAACCATGTGGTGAAGCTCCATCCGGATTGGATCGTCAATTCCAGCAACAAGCTCTACATCAATCCGGGAGTTCCGCAAGCACGCCAACAGATTATCAAAGAGATCATGGAAGTCGTACAACGATATGATATCGACGGTGTCCATCTGGATGACTACTTCTATCCTTCCAATGGCACCTTTAGTGACGACGCTGCTTACAAAGCGTACAACAGCAAAAAAATCGCGAACAAAGCGGACTGGCGCCGAGACAACATCAACCAGTTCGTGCAGCAGCTGAATACGTCGATCAAAAGCGTGAAGCCAGACGTACAATTCGGGATCAGTCCGTTCGGCGTATGGCGCAACAAAGCGGTCGATCCAACTGGCTCCGATACCAAAGCTGGCGTAACGGCGTACGACAACATGTATGCAGACGTACGTACCTGGGTCAAACAAGGCTGGATGGACTATGTGACTCCGCAAATCTACTGGAGCCTTTCCTTTGCACCTGCCCAGTACGACAAGCTCGTCACATGGTGGTCAGATGAAGTCCGTGGCACCAACGTCAAGCTCTACATTGGCCACTCCCCTTACAAGCTCGGGACGGCCGAAGCTGGTTGGCAAAATGCCCAGGAAATCATCAACCAGCTCGATTACAATACCCTGCATCCCGAAGTACAGGGCAGCGTGTTCTTCAGCGCCAAAGACTTGCGGAAAAACCCGCTCGGTCTCATTCAGGCCCTCAGCAGCTACTACAATCGTTAAACGGAGTAAATGAAATAAGCCCCCGTAATACCGGAAGCAGTCATGCTTTCCCGGGTTGCGGGGGCTCTCCTTATTTGTGGAGGTAATTTGGCCTCTCCTGATAATGAAAGTTCGGCGATTCCATCCGGTTATCATAAGAGCTGTGGAAAATATGCGTCGCAGCTGGAGAAATCGGTGGGATCAGCCACGTCCAATCACCTGTGACTGCCCGATCCTTTTTCTTTTCCCTTTCCTCAAAGCGCTGGAATTGCTGGCTAGCGGTATGGTGATCAACGATGGAAACACCCTTTTCCTTGAATGAATGCAGCACGGCCACATTCAATTCTACCAGCGCTTTGTCTTTCCAGAGCGTCGCTTCCCGACTCGTGTCTAGTCCCATGAGCTGTGCCACTCTCGGAAGCATGTTATAGCGTTGTTGATCAGCGAAATTCCTCGCGCCAATTTCCGTTCCCATGTACCATCCATTGAAAGGAGCCGACAAATAATCGATGCCCCCGATTTCCATACGCATGTCAGAGACGATCGGGACCCCGTACCACTTCAGATGCAGATCGGCAAAATCAGCATTATCCGGATGAACGATCGGGACTTCGATCACCAGCTCGCGGGGAATCTCAAAAAATTGAGGTATACGTTCCCCGACCTGCACGACCAGCGGAAGAATATCAAAGTGAGTCCCTTCCCCCTTCCAGCCCAGGCTCTCGCACAGCTTGGTCAGTTCAAACGAAGCTGGATCACCCAAGACACCGTATTCCGTTTCATAGCCTGCGTAGCGGATTAACTGGTGATTCCAGATGCGAAGCTTCGGATTTCCTTCTTCATTTGGTGCAAAAACCGTAATCGTAGGACGTATCTTTCCCCCGTTGGAGGCGTACTCGATGTGGCGAAACAATGCCTTGGCCATCTGTTCCTCTGTCTCTACCTCTCGCGCGTCAAAAACATGCAACGTTTCCCAAAAAAATCGACCAATACAACGATTGCTGTTGCGCCATGCCATCTTCGCCCCATGCCGCAGCTCCTCCGATGTATGCTCGTAGGTGCCGTGCTCAGCAATCGACTTGCGTACTTCCATCAATCGTGACTCGATCTCTTGCGGTGTTTTCTCCAGCTCGCCGTAGCACGTGTGGATGAACCGCTCAGCGGCTTCCAACCTATCATGACGTTCCATAGTGCCCTCTTTTCACGCTCTTGTTGTCCCTATTATAATTTTTTGCTGACTTTATTACCAACCTCCTGGCTCATACGTCACATATCTGTAAGAAAACCTTTACGATAACCTATACAAGGAGGAGCGACACTGTTTTAGTGGATTGTTTCCTAGCTCTGGTTCGCATTGCCTTTGATTACGATTTTGGACATAGTAGTGACATAAAGCCTTGTTATCTTTAGCGTTGAGGTGTATTCGATGAAGCTGTTAATTATAGAAGATGACCGCCATCTTTCCGATACGATCCGGGAAACGACGCAGTCTATGTTTGAAACGACCCAGGCCTTTGATGGTGAGGAAGGCTTGTTTTTAGCTGCACAAAATATCTTCGATGTCATTATCTTGGATATCATGCTGCCTCACCTAAACGGGTACGAGGTACTCGAGCAGCTCCGCAAGCAACACGTGACTACTCCTGTCATCATGCTTACCGCAAAGGACGGAATCGATGACAAGATTCATGGCTTCAAAAAAGGAGCCGACGATTATTTGGTCAAGCCTTTTCATCGGGAAGAGCTCCTCTTGCGTCTGGAGGCCCTCATCCGCCGCAGCGTCGGAGATTTTACCGAGCAGACGATTCGCTTTAAGGACCTGCAAATGAATACAAAGAATTATCAGGTCAGCATTGGCGATGACGTTCTCAAATTGAGCGGCAAACAGTATGACCTGCTGGAGTATCTACTCAACAATCGCAATACCATTCTGACCAAAGAACAGATTTTTGACCGGATCTGGGGCTTTGATTCCGATACGTCCACATCGGTGGTCGAGGTGTATGCGAGCAATCTCCGAAAAAATTTAAAAAAGTACGGCTACGATAAATACATCAAGACATTCCGTGGTCTCGGATACATGCTGACCGAAGCAGGTGACGGTGATGAGTGAAAACAATATCATCAGCAGACAGCAAATGACCTTTGTGATATACAACTTTATTGCCTTTACCCTGATCTTCTCCATCTTTGGATTGATCATTTTCAGTCAAATGAAGCTGACTCTCTACTCCAAAACAGACGTCGATCTGTTCACTTTTAAAAGAAACATCGAGCAACAAGGGCTGCCACCTCTGCAACAAAAGCGTGCCTTTGGTCCACCAGAAAACAGACAGCCGGGCCCTGGCCCTATGCCATTCATGCCAAACCCACGGATCACGATCCTGACCTGGAACCAAAGCGGCGAAATCATCAACTCGGAAGGTAACACCGGGTATTACGACGATCTCTTTACTGATCTCGCGCTGACCAAGTCCGATCTACCCTCCACCATCATGATTGACGGTCAGTACCATTTCCGAACGCTGACGCTGCCCGATCCAAATCCGCAAGACGAGATCGCGACGATCCAGCTATTGGTCAACGTAGATGGCGAGCAGAACGTCATTCACAATTTTCAGACCCTGCTCATCCTCTGCTCCATCCTGTTCATTCTGTTGTCACTGGCAGCGAGCTTTATTCTGTCACGCAAAACGATGAAACCGATCATTCGCTCATGGAACAAGCAGGTCGAGTTTGTGGAAAATGCTTCGCACGAGCTGCGGACGCCTCTGACCATCATCCAGAACAAGGTAGAGCTATTGCTCACGACACCTTATGAGAAAATCATGGACAAGTTCGAGCATATCGCCCTGATCCTATCTGAGACCCGCCGCTTGTCCAAGCTGACGACCGACCTGCTGACTTTGGCGCGAGCAGACTCCAGCGAGACGCAGCTGATCAAGCAGCCTATAGAAGTGGATCCCTTTGTACAGCAAGTGTGCGAACCGTACATCGAATTGGCAGACTCGCAGTCCAAGCATTTGTGGGTCGAGACACAGTCAGATGCAACCATGCAAGCAGATAAAAGCAGAATTCATCAGCTAATGGTAATTCTCTTAGACAACGCGATCAAGTATACGGGGAAAAACGATAGCATCCTCGTCAAAACCGTTTCTGACGACCACTCGGTGACATTGGAAATCAGCGACACAGGAATCGGGATCAGTGAGGAAGGTTTACAGCAGATTTTCGACCGCTTTTATCGGGAGGACAAAGCACGCTCGCGGGAAAAAGGAGGGGCTGGACTAGGACTCTCCATCGCTCAGTGGATCGTGACCAGTCATCACGGGACGATCAAGGCTCTTCATAACCAGCCCAAAGGCACCATCATCCGAATCAAACTGCCGATCTAGTTACACGGCCTGTTATCGTCTCTCGTCTGACGAAAAGCAGGTCGTTTTTTTTGCTTCCGATTTTTAAGTTTTCTTTAAGTTTGTGTATTTATACTGTGAATCAAGCAAGACAGCCTGCCAAAAAGGAGAGTGAACATCCATGCAAAAAACAGCCCCACCAGCCTTTAAGGGCCGCGTAGAGCTCAAGCACGAGATTACCAAGATGGATTGCTTCCTTCTTCGACATAATCTACAGCACATCATGAAGCCGGATCCCCATGCGAATGAGAACGGCAAATATTTAATTCGTAGCGTTTACTTTGACAATCTCGATGACAAGATTCTCACACAAAAAAAAGAGGGCTATTACCGACGAGATAAATACCGGGTACGCCTCTACGATTACAAGACAGACTTCCTTCATTTAGAGAAGAAATCAAAGGTCGACAACCTGTGTCAGAAAACGAAATGCAGAATGACGGCAGAGGAATATGAGCGCATGCGGCATGGGGATATCGAATGGATGCAGGACGATCCCCGCGACCTCATCCGGGAATTGTACATCCAAATGACGCTGTTTCAGCTAAAGCCTATCACCATCGTCGATTACGAACGCGAGGTCTTTATCTACGAATATGGAAATGTGCGCGTGACTTTTGACAGTGCGATCAAGACCAGCTTCCGCAATAATGACCTGCTCAATCCTGACGTGATCATGATCGATACGTTGGAGCCAAATATGGTCGTACTCGAAGTCAAATACGATGAGTACCTGCCGGATATCATCCGCAAAATGCTGCAGGTGACGGACCGCAGAAAAAGTGCTTTCTCCAAGTATCAAATCAGCAGAATGTTTGGATAAGACAACACAGGAGGAAAAAAGATGAACACCAATACGATCAACTTTAGCGATATTTTCAAGTCGAGCTTTCTCGAAAACACGACCAGCTTTTCCGTGGTCGACTCCCTGATCTCTCTCGCGGCTGCCTTTGCCGTCGGACTATTCATTTACGTCGTGTACAAGAAAACATTTGCCGGTGTGATGTACTCCCATACCTTTAGCATCTCTCTGATCGTCATGACGATGGCTACCGCCCTCATTATTATGGGTGTCTCGTCCAACGTTCTGTTATCACTCGGGATGGTTGGTGCCCTGTCGATCGTTCGTTTCCGTACGCCGATTAAGGACCCGATGGATATCGTCTACATCTTCTGGGCCATTGCTTCTGGTATTTTGTGCGGTGCAGGCTTCGTTCCACTGGTCATCATCGGTGCGATCCTGATCGGTTTGGTTCTGCTGTTCTTCATCAATCGTCTGACGGTCGAAAATCCGTTTTTGCTGATTGTGCGCTACAACGATCCAGCCATTGAAAATTCGCTGGAACACATTGTTTCTGCTCAGTCGATCAAGCACTCCGTAAAATCCAAATCTGTGACTCCCGGCAATGACATGGAAATGATCTACGAGATTCGCGTAAAGAAAAACGATACGGGGTTCGTCAATAAAATCACGAGCATGGAAGGCGTGCAGTCAGCCATGATGCTCAGCTACGACGGTAATTTTACAGCGTAGATAACGGGTTCCGAGACGCGAGCATGGATTTCCCCTATGCTCGCTTTTTTCTCGGGAATGAATCGCAACGAAAGGAGCCCAACGGTCATGAAAAATAAATACATCGTGGCATCCGTCGCGTTTTTGCTGGTCATTTTCATCGTCGTCATGGGTGTATTCCCCAAGCTGGGGGTCACCATCCGGGAGCAGGGACAATCGTATGTGACGGATGTGTTCGACCAAAGTAAAGTGACAACGGTTGATATCACGATCGATGAAGCGGATTTGACCAAGATGCTGGAAAATCCACTCGAAGAAAAGATGTACTCCGCCGATGTGGTCGTGAATGGGGAGAAGGTAGAAAATGTAGGTCTTCGGACAAAAGGAAACCTGACCTTGCGTTCCGTAGCGCAAATGGAGGATTCCGATCGCTACAGCTGGAAGATCGACTTCGATAAGTATGTGGACGAACAAAATTTGCATGGCCTAAAGAAACTCAGTCTCAACAACAATTATTCCGATCCATCACAAATGAGGGAGTATTTGTCCTATTCGTTGATGCAGAAGATGGGGATTCCGACTCCTGCGTTCTCCTACATGTACGTCACCATAAATGGCAAAGAATGGGGGCTGTATCTCGGTGTAGAAGCAATCGAAGAGACATTTTTGGAAAGGAATTATGAAAATGCCCGGGGAGATTTGTACAAGCCGGAAGGAACCGGGAGTGATTTAAAGTGGATCAGTGATGACATCGACGATTATACCGGGATGAATTTGAAAACGAACCAGGATACCAAAGACCAGTCCGAGCTGATCGAAATGCTCGACGCCATCAATCACGGCGGTGACATCGAAAAATACGTCGATGTCGATGAAATGCTCCGGTACTTTGCAGTGAATACCGCTGTGGTCAACCTAGACCATTATCAAGGAAATCTGAAGCACAACTACTATTTGTACGAGGAAAACGGCATCTTCTCTATTTTGCCTTGGGATTACAACATGTCCTTTGGTGGGTTCGGCGTAGGAGGCATGGGTGGTGGTGGAGGTGGCCCCGGCGGTGGCATGGGAGACATGGCAGCCAATTTCCTGAGCGAGGCAAATATCAACTTTAGTATCACCAGACCCGTCTCTGGCACCAGCCTGGAAGATCGCCCACTGTTGAATGCTCTACTCTCTGTGGATGAATACCGGGAGAAATTTAACGGCTACCTGAAAGAAATTGCCACCAACTACTTCACAGAAGATTACATGGGAACGATGATGGCTGACATTTCAACCTTGATTGCTCCCTACGTGGAAAAAGATCCAACCAAGTTCTATACGACGGAGCAGTTTAAAGAAAGTGTGTCAGGCGAAAAGAGTCTCGTACAATTCGCAGTAAAACGTGCCGCTTCCATTCAGGCTCAGTTGTCTGGAGAACTGGTTGTCGAAGCCAATACCTCCAGCAATATGGGTGGGCCAGGCGGTGGCGGCAACCCTGGGGAGCCCCCGCAAATGGGCGATGAGCAAAACCAAGGAAATATGCAGCCTCCTCAGATGGGCAATGGACAAAACCGTGGCGAGCGCCCTCCTATGGGTGGTGGCGGACCAAATGGCAGATCTACAGCCAGCCAAGGGTATTCTATGAATACTATCATGGAAATATCGAGCTTCATCGTTATCCTCTTGGTAGGTATCGTCTATGCCTTTTTCTATAAACGAAGAAGGTCGTAGACAGAGCAAAGTCCGAGGGCATAGACCTCGGGCTTTTTTCCAATGTATTCATCCAAATACCACCTCACTTAAGACCCGCAAGATATTAACATTTTTACTTGATAAGTGCTGGAGTGTCCATGCTCAAATGTTCGGATCGACATATAGAAAAAGTGGCCCCATCTCGGGACCACTCTATCGTCAGTCTGTTATTTCCACGGAATCAGTTTGCGCTCGAGCCACTGCAAGACTCGGTTGAACGTCAGCCCGAGCAGGGAGAGAATCAATACGCCTACCATGAGCTTGGTCGTAATCATCAGGTTCCCGTAGTGCAGAACCATCGCACCGATCCCTTCCTGCGCCGCCACCATCTCGGCAGACACCAGCAAAAGCAGAGAGGTCCCCGCCGACAGCTTCAAGCCGGCAAAAATCATCGGCAACGAGCCTGGCAGAATCACCTTGCGAATGACGTTCAGATGATTGGAGCCAAACGTCACGGCTGCCTTGATCAGCATCGGATCGACGTTCTTCACGCCGGAGAAAGTGTTGATCACGACCGGGAAGAAAACACCCAGGGCAATAATCGCTACCTTTGGCATTTCGCCAATCCCCATCCACAGGATGATCAGGGGTAGCAGGGCGATCTTCGGAATCGGATAAATGGAATAGACGATCGGCGTCATAATCGCGTCGGTCCAACGGGAAAACCCGAGGATCAATCCCACGAGAACACCCAGAGCTGCCCCGATCGCATACCCGACTCCGATCCGATACAGACTCGCCACCAGATCTTTGTACAACTCGCCGCTCGCGATCATATCCCAAGCCGCTGTCAGGATCGCGGTAGGTGCAGGCAAAAACAACGGTGGAACGATTTCCAGGCGACAGATAATCTCCCAGAGTACGAGCAGACAAGCTATCCCCAAGACCGCTGCGTAGCTAGGGATTTTCGTTTCCAAAAAGGCTACACGGTTCGTAATGATTTGTCGTTGTTCAGACATCTTGTTACCCCTCCCTCGATGCTTCTTGGGCATCGTGGCGAATGAGCTGCCAGATCTGGTCGACATACTGTTCAAATTGGGCACGGTACTGCTCTTGATCCCGCCCAATTTTCGGCATGTCAATCTGAATGATGCTCTTGATCTGACCCGGATGTCTCGACAAGACAATCACCCGATCCGCCAAATAAACGGCTTCCTGAATGTTGTGCGTCACATAGAGCGTGCTCAGCTTGGTGCGATTCCAGATCGTCAGCAGCTCTTCCTGCATGATGGTGCGGGTCTGCGCATCCAGCGCTGAAAAAGGCTCGTCCATCAGCAGCAGATCAGGCTCAATCGCCAGCGCACGGGCGATACCTGCACGCTGTCTCATCCCACCGGACAGCTGCTTTGGATAGGCGCTCTCAAAGCCACTTAATCCTACCATCTCGATGTAATGCTTCCCTTTTTCCTGCTGTTCCTGCTTGCTGGCACCGCTCTCCTCCAGCCCGAAGATCACATTCTCATACACACTTCGCCACGGGAATAGGGCGATTTCCTGAAAAACGATTCCCAGGCTCGGTTTCTTGCCGTTCGTACCTTCGAAGTAGACCGTTCCGTTTGTTGGCGACATCAGTCCACCCACGATGTTTAGCAAGGTGGACTTACCACAGCCACTGGGCCCTACCAATACAACAAACTCTTCCTTTTCAATCGAAAAGTTGATGTTCTGCAAAGCGGTTACTTCTCTTTTTTTCGAGTCTACAAACGTTTTGTCGACGTTTTCAACAACGATTCTCATGGTGTTCACTTCCCTAATTTCTGCACAGCTTCATCAAGCAATTGAGTGTTCACGATTTCAGTCGTGTCGATCGCTTTGTCGATCAGTTTTTCTTTGGCATACCATTCTACCTGTGTCTTGATGTCTGCCTCCAGCAATTTTCCGTCACGATCGATATATGGCAGACCTTTTTTGATCATATCAGGCTCTTGATCCGTGTACTTCGCGATAATGCCTACGACTTCATCGTAGTTCGCGCCTGGAACGATTTTACCGTCTTTTTTGGTCAGTACAGCATCGTAGTAGTAACGAGTCGCTTTTGCGTATGCTTTCAGGAAGCGTTCAGACGCATCCTTGTTATCAGCCAGCTTTGGAGAGAAGAAGATACCCGAAGTTTGGTAGTCCATCTCGTCGCCTACTTGCGCGATGACTTTGCCATAGCCCTCTTGTACGACTGTAGAGATGTTTGGCTCATTCAGCAAGATCGCGTCGACCTGTTTACTTTTCAGTGCTTCCATCAGACCTTTGATGCTGTTCAGCGGTACCAGCTGTACATCGCTCAGACCCAGTCCGTGTTTTTCCAACAGTCTGCCCGCCATGTAGTGGTACGTGGAGCCCGTTTGGGTGATCCCAATCTTCTTGCCCTTTAGCTCTTCAATGCTTTTAAGGGGTGAATCGCTTGGGAACAACAAAGCGGAGGAGGAGTAGCCCTTCTGCTCTCTACCTTTATCTGCAACGATGACCAGCTTTTGTCCGCCGGCAACCATATTGTACAAGCTAGCAGTAATCCCTGTTGCCCCTACATCTACGCTTCCAGCAGCAGTCGCCACGGCGATTGGTTGAGCAGCCTCAAACCATTTGGCTTGCGCGTCGATGTTTTCTTCTTTAAAAAAGCCTTTTTCGATCCCGATAAACAGCGGTGCAGAGCTGGTCAATTTTAGCATGCCAATGTCCACTTTAACGGCTTCTGAAGCTTGTCCTGCCTGCGGGCTTGCCGCCTGATCTCCTTCTGACTTGCCACAGCCCACGAGTGCCAGGGACAGTGCCAATGCTGCACTTAGAAGTATACTAGCTGATTTCTTCACGATTCGTTACCCTCCAGTTAGTAGTAGTTTTCCTATCTAATTTTAATTATATTTCGACAAAATAACACAAAAACCTGTATAGATCAATGTTTCCATCGTAATAAACGCTCGTCTCCGTCCTGTAAAAGTCTGGTCATATAAACAATTTGACCGGTGTGGTAGGAGTAATGGGAAGTTGTATGATAAAGAATTTCCAGGATTGTTTTTTGGTAGGAGGCAATCCCTGCACCTGGCGGATACACAATCGTGACTTCCCGGTGAAAGTCTTCCTCTGACAGACGCTCTATTTCCTTACGCGACTGCTCCCGGACACGGAACAAATGATCATAGAGCTCCTCGGACGAATAGGTTCCCTCTGCCAAAAATTCCGCCGAGCGTTCGCGAACAAAAGGCTTGCCCCCGATGGCGCTCACCACATTTTGATATTCATTCCCCGCCAAATGAAGGCACAAATTCCCGATGCTGTTGGTACTTTCTCGCCCTTTTTTCCAGACCAGCTCCTCTGGCAGCCGATCCAACGCTTTTTTAATGCGATCCAGCTCCGTATCTAGCAAATTCAAGGTCTGCTTGTAAAAAAGATGCATGTTCTCCCTCTTTTCTCCATGAAGTGATAAGGAATTTTCCCCTAATCGTATCATTGATCACAAAGAATGACGAACGGCGCTGTGAGAAGTGGCCACATTCTATTGACACCGATAATTGTTATCAAAAATATTGTGTACTATGTAAGCTCGACCCTTTTTGGGACCACGACGCTGACACTTGTGTCGGTAATGAACAAAAAATAATGACACAAATGTCAGTGTTATAATTCCACACTCCCGACACCAGTGTCAATTTTAAGATATAGCAACATTGTGTCTATCTTTTACCCCATATCCATCCAGTAGGACCTGAAAGATCATGTCGTTCCACTCTGCCTCCGGGGTCGTCCTGCTTTTTGGGATCTGGATCGCCTGAAACAGCAAGCTGGCAATCAGACTGCTCGGGAGATCCTGGCGAATGGACCCCGCTTCTTTGCAGGAATCAATCACTTCAGTCAGCACGCTGGTCAATGTATGGTGTTGCTGGCGCAAGGTCACCAAGTCTTTTTGGACGCTCGGGGAAGACTCCCCATTCACGAATGGAGCAAACAACAGGATTTGATGCAGATGCGCGTATTTCATAAACGAGTCGAAGATCTTTCTCAGCTTTTCCATGGGTACAGAGATGGCATCCAGTCCCTCATATTCCGCCATAATCGTGTCCATGAGATGCACCATGAGAGAAGCGATCAGCTCGTCCTTATTGGAAAAATACTCGTAGATGGTGCTGCGACTCACGCCCAGTTGATCGGAAACAAGCTTGAAATGAAAGCCTGCATACCCTTTTTCGACCAGGATTTTTCCTGTCGCAGCGTACAGCTCATTGATGTTCATTTTTTGTTTTGCCATCATCAACGCCCTCTTTACCTGCTTATCAGATACAAGGATCTGACAAATATCGATTATGAACAGTTTACACAAGCTAACCCAGAACCTCAACCCTATGCATCTATCCTAATCATTGGAAGCATCGCTCCCCTTCGCAAAATGCAAAAGAGACGGGTGGGAACACCACCAGTCTCTTCGCGTGCCTGTTTACTTTTTACCTCCATTACCTTCCTTCACTTGCACTTCAATTGGCGTGAATTCCATGTTCACATGTAGGATGGACGTGGCGTACTCGTCAGCATCGTAGTATCCTTGGGTAGCCTTTGACTTGCTAAACACGACGCTTACTCCCGTTCCTTTGTCCTTTTTCTCCTCCATCGTAAAGGCAAGTCCACGCGCCTTATCAGCCGTATTGTCTGCCAGATCATCCAGCAGGGCAAGCTTGGCGGCATCCAGCCCAAAAATATTGGTGTTCAATTGGTTTCCTTCGTAATACTCTTTTCCTTTTGGAATCAACGTCTTGGACGGCTCGAGGGTAAACTTCTTGGTCACGTAGTTGTAAATGTCGCCTTTTTCTAAATACGATACATCCAGATCTTGATACACGCCCTTTTTGCTGAGGCTGGCTTTCGATGCATCGATCAGGAACATTCCGCTCTCACCGATGACCTGAATTTCTGGTCCGGTAACTACCATCGCTGAATTCTCATCAATACCAAAGCCGTAATCGACCTTTTCCTGCACCAGTGCCACGACTAGACGCCCGATACGGCCACGCTTGCTAAAATGCTGGTCGACGATACCGCCATCGAAGAAGCCGAGCCCTTTTGTTACCCACAGACCTGGTTTTTGCTCATCGTACGTCACCCCTAGCTGGAGCGCTTCGAGTGATGTAGCATTCTGGATCATGGTTTTGGACATGATCGCTGCCCCTGCAGAAGTACCTGCGACCATACCGCCGTTTTGATAAACCTCCCATACGGCATTCAAAGCCTTGGTGTTGGATCCGTCGGTATTATAAAACGCTTTGGTAATTCGCGCCTGGTCTCCACCTACAAAGAAGAACGCGGTGCATTCGGAGATCTGGCTCACGACTCCCTCATCGTTTACCTTTTCTTCGTAGTTGCTCTCAGTGATCTCGATGATTCGCACTTGATCGCCAGGTACGCCATAGTCTTCAAAATCCTTTTTCATTGCTTTCGAAGAACTCATAGAAGCGCTCGCCGTTGGAAAAATACCGATTATGGCGTTCTTCTTTCCACCAGCCAGTTCAATCATGCGGTTGTACAGCTCGGCGTTATCGGATTTGTTGGCACCGCCGATGATCACCAAGCTGCCCTTTTCGGACTCGGTGTCTGCTTGAGCGTTTGCCTCCGACAATCCCAAAGTCACAGCTAGCAGAGCTGTGAGCAACGTCGCTACCACTTTCGAGAAGCCTTTGTTCCACACGAAACTCATCATTGATCTTCCTCCCTTTCCATCTCTTAGCTACAAACAGAACTCGCAAACGCTTTCCCTTCCTTCAAACAAAAAACTGGCTCGACGCTTCCGACACGCTCCCCTCTTCTGTTCCTGACAACCGGTACATGAAAATCCAGCAACGCTGCTGCTTCTGCAGGGCTCAACTCCTCTAGCTGCCGCAATACCTCCACCGCAGCAGGATACGCAGATCTCCAATTGCCATCGGCTACCTTGATGGCAATACCGATTCCTTTCTCGAGTAGTCCCAGACTGTACACTCCTTCAGCCCCACCTTTGGCAATCACTCTGCCCTTGGTGATCTTCATCACCTCTGTGCAAAATTCTTGCGACCCGCTCACCATCTCCGGATATTGCATCATGGCCTGTGTAATTCGCTGGATGGATTGCTTGAGCGAGGGTGGTTGAATATCACCAGGATGCGCGAGTTTGGCAAACACCTGCGCCAGCTTCGTCAATGGAATCGCAAAATTCGGAACCCCACATCCATCGATACCTGTCAGAACTTGATCTTCCTTCATTTCAGCCAGCTCGAGGAGGGCATCCAACACTTTTCTCTGCACAGGGTGCTCGGGTTGATGATAGCTGTCGATGTCGCTTTCCAAATGCATGGCCAGCGCCAGCATGCCTGTATGCTTTCCGGAGCAATTGTTATGGATTTGCCCTGGCTCTATCTGCTTTCGGACCAGCTCCAGATAGCGCTCCTGGCTGTAAGGCGGATGTACGCCACATTGGAGATTTTCTTCCTGCAACCCGATCCGAAACAGCATGGAACGGACCACCTGTGTGTGCTGCTCTTCGCCGTTATGGGAGCCACAACAGATCGCAATCTCTTTGTCATTTAATAAAAAACGATCTGCCGCTCCTGATTGAACGAGAGGAATAGCTTGTATCGGCTTGAGCGAAGAGCGGGTAAAGGTCATTCGCTCGACATCGCCTACTCCATACAGCAGATTTCCACGCCAATCGACGACTGCAATGCTTCCTGTATGTACACTCTCGATATGATTTCCGCGTTTGACTACGACTAACGTTTCTTCCATTTGAGTTCCTCTCCTTAGGTGAACAGATGGCACGCTACTAGATGATCCTCTGCTGCCTCGATGAGGAGCGGCCTCTCCTTTTTGCAGATCTCCATCGCCTTCGGACATCGAGTGACAAACGCGCAGCCTTGTGGCGGATTCACAGGGGAAGGCACTTCTCCACGCAGAAGAATGCGCTCCTTTTTCTTGCGCGGATCCGCCGCTGGAATGGCAGAAAGCAGGGACTGCGTGTAGGGATGCAAGGGATTTTCGTATATTTTTTCAGCAGCACCGATCTCTACCATTCTGCCTAAATACATGACGCCCAATCGATTGCACAAATGATGGACGACAGCCAGATCATGTGAAATGAACAAATACGTAAGCTTGAATTCTTCCTGCAAATCCTGCAGCAAATTGAGAATCTGCGATTGAATCGATACATCCAGCGCGGATACGGGCTCGTCGGCGACAATCAGCTCAGGCTTTAGGATTAATGCTCGCGCAATGCATATTCGCTGCCGCTGTCCCCCGGAAAATTCATGCGCGTACCGCTTCAAATAAGCCCGATTCAGTCCGCAGACTTCCATCATCTCCGCAATTTTTCGCTTCCTCTCTTCCGGATCACCTATCTGATGGGCTTTCAATGGTTCTTCGAGAATTTCCTCAACCGTGAGTCGCGGATTGAGAGAAGCGTACGGATCTTGAAACACCATCTGCATGTTCTTGCGTTTCATCCTCATCTGCGCAGTCGACATCCCTGCCAAATCTTCCTGGTCAAATAACACTTGACCCGATGTCGGCTTGATCAGATTCAGGATCGCACGCCCCGTTGTTGATTTGCCGCAGCCGGATTCCCCCACCAGTCCAAATGTTTCTCCTTTGGCAATGGTAAAAGAAACGTCATCGACCGCACGGACATATCCTTGCGTGCGCTGCAGGAATCCCTTTTTCACCGGAAAATGAACGTGCAGTTGCTTTACTTCCAATAACGATTCCGTCATGATCGTCCTCCGTTACTCCGCATACAACCAGCAGCGGCAAGAATGACCTTGCTTGAGCTCCTGCAATTCGGGATGTTCTTGGTCACATCGCTCCACAGCACGATCACATCGATCGAGAAAACGACAGCCTTTACTAACGGACCCAGCAGGAGGAACCTGTCCAGCGATGGAAAACAGGCGTCGCTTTTTCTCCCCCAGGGTGGGGATCGATTCCATCAGCCCACGCGTATACGGGTGCTTTGGGTCGTGAAAAAGCGTATCCACGTCCGCCTCCTCCACGATCTCACCCGCATACATGACGATCACACGGTCACACATCTCCGCCACGACTCCCAAATCATGCGTGATGAACAGAATGGCCGTTTCTGTTTTCTCCTTTAGCTCTCGCATCAAATCGAGAATCTGCGCCTGTATCGTGACATCGAGAGCCGTCGTCGGTTCATCGGCGATCAGCAGCTGCGGCTGACAAGCCAGACCCATCGCAATCATGACGCGCTGCCGCATCCCTCCCGATAATTCATGGGGATAGCTCGAGTAAATCTGCTCCGCGCGTGGAATTCCTACCAGCTTGAGCATCTCGATTGAGCGCGCTTTCGCTTCTTTCTTGGTCAGCTTGGTATGGAGCAGGATTCCTTCATCCAACTGCCTGCCAATCGTAAAAACGGGCGTGAGGGATGTCATCGGTTCCTGAAAAATCATCGAGATTTCATTCCCACGTATCTCGTTCATCTGCTTTTCCTTGAGGCAGAGCAGGTCGACTCCTTTGTAAAGAATCTCGCCAGCGACGATCTTCCCCGGTGGTGTCGGCACCAGTCCCATAATAGACAGAGACGTGACGCTTTTTCCGCAGCCCGATTCCCCTACCAGACCCAAGGTCTCGCCCTTCTTTACATGAAAGGAGATTCCATGGACGACCGAGAACTCTTTTTCCTCGTTGCGAAAATGAACCGTGAGTCCTTTTACCGCAAGCATTGCTTCTTCCAAAGCACTCCACCTCCTAATCCTTCATTTTCGGGTCTAGCGCATCCCGTAGCCCATCGCCAAGCAGGTTGAAGCTGAGAACGGTGATGACGATCGCGAGGCCAGGAAAAAAGGTGGGATGAAACAAATTTCGGCTGTTGTCCTTCGCTGCACTGAGCATGGCGCCCCACTCGGGAGCCGTGATGTCCCCGCCCAGACCTAGAAA
Source organism: Brevibacillus choshinensis (assembly GCF_001420695.1). NCBI lineage: Bacteria > Bacillati > Bacillota > Bacilli > Caryophanales > Paenibacillaceae > Brevibacillus > Brevibacillus choshinensis. The sequence continues at coordinate 1,710,568 of NZ_LJJB01000010.1, forward strand.
GCTGAGCGAAGCCCCGATCAGGATGGCCGTCCCGATCCGCATCGTCAAATAAACCATGACCACGGACATCGTACCGGGGAAAATGTGCCGTATGATAATCACTGAATCTCGGACGCCGATCGAGCGGGCCGCTTCTACGTAGGTCATTTCCTTTAAGGCCAGAGCACTCCCCCGTACGATCCGGATAAAAATCGGGATCGTGAAAACGGCCACCGCAAAAATGATATTGGTTATACCCGGGCCTAATAAGGCAATCACAGCGATGGCCAGCAGAATTCCCGGAAAGGCCAACAATACGTCCGTGAACCTCGTGATAAGTCCGTCCATCCACTTGCCGTAATAACCCGCAATCAGCCCCAGCACGGTACCAATAGCCGCTCCGATCGCCACGGAAACAAAGCCGATCAGAAGGGTCTCCCTCGTTCCTACGAGTACGCGTGACAAAATATCTCGATTCTGATGATCGGTGCCAAACCAATGCAAGCTAGAAGGCGGCTGGTGCTTGTATCCATTGATCAAATCAACTTGCAGCTCTCCTGGCTGAAGTCGGATAGGAACGGGCTCTGACATGGGTACGTTCACGGCAATGGGCAAGATCGTGGAAATGCCATCCACAGATACTTTGATTTTGCCGATACCACTTCCGACAGCTTGGATCGTACCATCCTCGCTGACATTCACAACTCCTGGCTCAACGGCTTCAAAGGACAGCCCCCGAGATTCCGCGGATGGCGGCGAGTTAGAAAACCCGCTGTTGGAAAATCCATCGGTAGACACAGGCTTGGAAGCTTCTACAGCCATGTCTTTCTCAGCAAATGCAATAAGCTGATCGAACCCCTTAACTTCACTGCCGTCCGTCAAAACCCCAGCCACCTCTGCTTTGACTGTCTCGCCCGGTTGTAGCGACTGCTTCGGAATGGTGGCAATCAGTTGGGACAAATACACCTCTTTATCATCCTGATCCGAGACGACTACCTTAAAGCGTGAGGTCAGATCTCCTCTGGATACGAGAATCGTCGTGGAGCCATCCCCACTCGCATTGACTAAGACACTGCCCTCCGTTTTTCGCGCGGACGCGATTTGCCTGTCCTTGCTCTCCAAGCTCACCTGGTCGAGTTCGTTACCTGACTTTTTACTTCCATCACTCATCACCAGATCCAGCGGGATGCTCGTGCTCGTCATCTGACTGACTTCGATTCCTTTCGCCTGATACTGATCGGTTACCGGACGATGGGGATCAAAAGGAGCGAGCCACGGGGCGAGCATTCCAACAAATACGATCACGGCCACCACACCGAGGGAGAGCACCGCGACTCGTTGCTTGCCAAACTTCTTTAGAAACGTCCGAAAAGGAGAGGGGGATTTGATCTCTTTGGTCTGCATCATGATTTTCCTCGCTACTCGTAACGTATTTGCGGATTTAACAACCCGTAGCTAATATCGACGATCAGATTCACTACCAGGAATTGAACAGAAAAGAGCATGATCAGCGCCTGAATGACCGGATAATCTCGCGTCAAAATGGAATCGATCAGGTAGGAGCCCAAGCCTGGCCACGAAAAGACTTGCTCGACAACGACTGCCCCACCGAGTAAAAAGCCAAATTGCAGACCTGTCATGGTCACGACTGGAATCAAGGCACTGCGCAGAACATGCGTCAGCACAATGGTCCATTCCTTTTGTCCTTTTGCCTTTGCCGTGCGTACAAAATCTTCTCGAAGTACCTCTAAGATGCTTGAGCGTGTAAAGCGCGCAATGATCGCAGCCACCCCGAGACCCAAGGTCAAGGAAGGCAAGATTAAATGACGGAACGTTCCACTACCACTAGTAGGAAACCAACCGAGCTGCACAGCAAAAATCTGCATGAGCATCAGCCCAAACCAAAATTCAGGAACCGACAGGGCGGTAATTGCTGACACCATGCCGATCCGATCCATCCAGGAATTGCGTTTGACCGCTGATACGATCCCTACAAATAGACCGATGATCACGGCCCATATCATGCTGGCAAAAGTCAGCAAGAGCGTATAGGAAAAGCGACGAAAGATTTCGTCAGACACATTTGCTTTGGTACGATACGAGGTCCCAAAATCCCCATCGAGAACAACACTCCCTACATAGCGGAAATATTGAACATACAGAGGATCATTAAAGCCCTCCTTTTCCTTGAGCAATTCGTACGTAGCGGCATCGAGTTCATTTCCGTACAAAATCCGGATAGGGTCTCCGGGAGTCAAATGCACAAATAGAAACGAAATGATGGAGACGATTACCAGCATCGGTACCATTCCGGCTGTTCGTCTGGCAATGAATGAAAACAAGCTGTTCACCTCTCCATGAAAACATGACACACACGGTCCTCAGCCTTGTCGTGAGGACCATGCGTGCAATACTCGCTTACGGACTTACTTTTTCTCCGCGTTGTCGACAATGACGGTGTCACTCGGAAGAACCATCACATTTGACACGTTGCTCGTCTTGGCAACGACGTTTTCAGGCACATGCAGGAACACCCATGGTGCATCCTCCACGATGATTTTTTGCACCTCTGCGTACTTTTTCAACGATTCGTCTTTGTTTGCTGTGGAGATCGCATCATCCAGCAGCTTGTCGACCTGTGAGTTACTGTAGAAGCCTGAGTTGTTGTTGGCAGGGCCAAAGCTCTTCGTATGGAAGTTCGGACGAATACCGTAGTCCACTTCCCCAGTACCTGGTGACCAGCGGCCAATCCACAGATCCGTTCCCTTGTTGTTGTCTAGCATGTCAAACAAGGTTCCGCTTTCAAACGCCTGCACTTTTGCCTTGATGCCTACTTTGCCGAGCTGCATCGCCACATTTTCCGCTATCGCGATAAATTCACTGGAGTTGCGTGTCCACAGTGTTGCCTCGAACCCATCTTTGACACCTGCTTCAGACAGTAGCTTTTTGGCTAGGTCCGGATTGTACTCATATACTTTTTGTTGCGCGTAGCCATAGGTGTTCGGCGCGATCGGCGAGTCTGCCACCTTGCCGTACCCATCCAGCACACCTGCGATCAGATCATCCTTGTTGATCGCATAGTTCATCGCTTGTCTGACTTTTTTGTCCTGATATTTTTTCTCCCTCATGTTGATGCCCACGTAATACACGTTCAAAGATGGTCCTGTGAAGACATTAAACTTACTGTCGGAAGCGATCTCCTTGGCATTCAGTGTCGGGAGCTTAGTGACGATATCGGTCTCGCCCGCCTTCAGCATATTGATGCGCGTACTGGCTTCGGTGACCGGCTTGTAGACGATGCTCTCAGCCTTTGCTTTCAAATCCTTGTTCCAGTAGTTATCGAAAGGAACGACCTTTACGTACTGATTGTCTTTCCACTCCGAAAACTTGTACGGGCCTGTTCCCACTGGAGTGCGATCCAGATTAAAATTCGGGTCAGCCTGTTTCTTTTTGATGACTTCCAGTGACTTCATGGACGCTGCCGGATGAGCTAGATAGGAGAGCATGGTAGAGTTCGGTGATGTAGCCACGATGGTGACATGTGTAGGGTCTTTTACGACAACTTCTTTGATGAACGAGAAGAAGTTTCTGCGCGCCAAGCCATTTTTCTCATCCAGCACGAAATCGAGATTGGCTTTTACCACGTCCGCATTAAACGGCGAGCCGTCATGGAAAGTGACTCCCTCGCGCAAAGTAAACGTCAGCTCTGTCGCGTTGTCGTTGAATTTGTACTCGGTGGCCAACAACGGCACTGGCTCCATTTTGTCGGTGAAGGTCAAGAGTCCCTCGTACATCGTGCTTTGTACAGAAATGGAGTTGCCATCGGTGACATTTTGCGGATCAAGTGAGATGGGCTCTGCTTCCATCGCCAACGTAATCGTTTGTGCCTCCGCTTTTTTCTCTGTCTGCGTGGCTGCTGGCGGTGTGCTGCTCGGTGGTGTTGATGCGGGTGTTCCCGATCCAGCTGTAGCCGTTTCCTTTGGCTTTTCAGCTGGTGCCGAACAAGCTGCCAGAAGTCCAACCAGCAGTACACAGCTCAACCCAATATGTAAGCCCCTTCCTTTCTTCATGAAAAACATCCCCCTCCTGATTTGAGCTGACATGGATAGTTGCCCTACCTGTCATTCATCTAGATCAGCAATAAGCGTGCCAACGGTTACCAAAAAAGGAAATAAGGCTCTTACATTCGAAATTTTCAATCTTTTATGTACAATCCCATTTCCCACTCTCTATAATGGTTAAAAATGACACGAAATAAAATTCCAAATTACAACCATAAACAGCCAATTATACACTGGAGGTCCTGGATATGTACGCCAAAGAGCTGATATTGCTAACGGGAACAACCGAGACGAGAAAGACACTCGTCAGACAGCTGCAGGAAGTCATCGGGGATTTTGTCCGCATTCATGATTACTCTTTGGAAGAAGGGATTCCTCAAGTCTTTTCCAACCAGCTGATCATTCTCTCTTCCTCCGCCATCGTAGAAGAAACCGTCCCCTACATCGGCGACGGCAGTAAAGTGGTCGTCGCCAAGCGGACCGTCAATTTCGAACACATCGACAAGCTGCTGTTTCTGGCGGAAAACACGAACGTCCTGTATGTGAACGACGCCCCCGAAACCGTCTATGAATCCATCGAAACCTTGCTGCAGCTAGGGATCAACCACATCCATTACCATCCGTTCTACCCTGGGAAAAAGAATTACGCGGAGGTATCTATCGCGATTACGCCTGGGGAAATCAATCTCGTTCCTCCCTTCATTCAGGATGTCGTAAACATCGGTCCGCGTCTGATCGACATCACGACGGTCATGACCATTTTGCAGCATCTGAACCTGCTCGAAAAAAAGGGCGACATCGTTTCTGACAAATACATCCGCAAGATTATCGACCTCAGCCAAAAGCTCTCCAAAACAAGCAAAGAATCCGACCGGCTGAACAAACATTTGAAACAAGTCCTCGATGGCGTCAATGACGGCATCCTGGCGGTAAACAGTAAAGGTGTCATTACGGTATTTAACGAAAACCTGCAGCATTTGCTCGGCATGTTCTCCACGAAAACCATCGGTCGAAAACTCCAAGACGTCTTTCGCAATCCTGAGCTGGTGGCGTTTATCCTTCACGATTCCTCAGAGGAGTTAGGGTGGTTCTCCGTGCTTCACACCGATGTGATCGTCCATCGATTTTACCTGGAGACGGAAGGGGCGATCGTGGCAACCTTTAAGAATGCTCATGAAACGATAGAGATGGAGAAAACGATAAGGCGGGAGCTCGTCAAAAAAGGATACATTGCCAAATACGGCTTTGAAGATATTCGAGGAGTCAGCCCCAGCATCCAAAAATGCAAACAAATCGCCTCCAAGATAGCCAAAACCAATCTGACCGTCCTCATCGAAGGCGAGAGCGGAACAGGCAAGGAGCTTTACGCGAGTGCTATCCACAATGAATCCCTGCGTCGCGACGGTCCGTTTTTAGCGGTCAATTTTAGCGCACTGCCTGACGAACTGGTCGAAAGCGAGCTGTTTGGCTATGAAGAAGGGGCTTTTACCGGGGCTAAAAAAGGGGGCAAGGTCGGGCTGTTCGAGCAAGCCAACGGGGGTACGCTTTTCCTCGACGAAATTGGAGACATCAGTCTAAAGCTCCAAGCCAGACTCCTCCGTGTTCTTCAGGAAAAGGAAATCATGCGAGTCGGAGGCAACAAGATCATTCCGATCGATGTGCGTGTCATAGCAGCCACGAATAAAAATCTGCTGCGAATGATCGAGCAAGGGACCTATCGGGCTGATCTCTATCACCGTCTGAAAATCCTGTTTATTCATCTACCCGAGCTACGCAATCGCAAAATGGACATTCCCCATCTGGTGAAGCATTTTCTGGAGCAAGGCGGGAGGAGCTACATTCAGATTTTGCCAGAGGTCATGCATCACCTGATTCAATACAACTGGTATGGCAATGTGAGAGAGCTAAAAAACACCATCGACTATATGTTAGCCGTTTGCGATGGAACGATCATCACAGTAGACGACATGCCCGACGAGAGCTTCTTCCAGCGCATTTCTCGCGAGGAGAGCTCGTACTCCTCTTCTTCATCGCGTTCCATCGCTTTGGCTGAGAAAGACATAGAAGATTTGCCCAGCGATACAGACGAATACCTGTTCATTTTGCAGACCATCTATGCCCACAATCAGCAAGGAGAATCGATTGGCCGAAAAAAGATTGCGGATAAGACACGTGATTGGCAAAAAGACCTGACGGAGCAGCAAATGCGTACACGCCTGAAGACGCTGGAACAGCGGGAGTGGATTATGACCACACGAGGCAGATCCGGGATCAAGCTGACTAATCTCGGATTGGCTTATTTAAACAAACAACAAACATCAGACATATTAGTACGATTCCATCGAAAATAGACTTGCAGGTAACGTTACGTCACCTTCTATACTGGCACTATTCCACCTGAAAGGAGAATTCCTTTGAAACGTGTACCGGACCTGTCGTAACCGGAGGCGCATCAGGCATTCGTTTGGCATCGGATGAATTCAAGTTTATTACGGGTCAAACCATTCAGGTCGAAGGCGGCCACTATGTAGGAAATCCTTCTGTACCGGATTTCCGAGCGATGTCTGCTCAACAGTAAGGCGTAACCTATATAAAGGAGCGATCACACATGAATCGTCTGCAAAATAAAGTCGCGATTATTACCGGAGCCGGCAGCGGAATGGGCAGAGAAGAGGCTCTGCTCTTCGCTAGCGAAGGGGCAAAAGTCGTCGTCACTGACATTCAGGAAGAAAAAGTGCACCAAGTCGTAGCCGAAATCAAGGAAAATGGCGGAGAAGCTATCGGTCTGTACCACAATGTCACTTCCGAAGAGAATTGGGTAAAGGTCGTCGAGGAAGCCGTGGAGACATTTGGCAAAGTCGATGTACTCGTAAACAACGCCGGAATTCCGAGCCAATCGATGCCGTTGCACGAGTTTACGTTGGAGGCCTGGAACCGCACGATGGATATCAATCTGAATGGTACGTTCCTCGGCATGAAGCATGTCTTGCCTGTCATGCTGGAAAACAAAGGCGGCTCCATCGTCAATATTTCCTCCATCGCCGGCCTGACAGGTGGTAGCGGTGCCAGCGCGTACACGGCGTCCAAAGGCGCGGTTCGCATGCTCACAAAAGGGACAGCCATCCAGTACGCCAAACAAAACATTCGTTGCAATTCCGTGCACCCAGGCTTTATCGAGACACCGATGACCACCGACATGTTTGCCAACGATGAGATGACCAAGTGGTTCCATTCGCTTACTCCATTGCCACGTCTGGGCAAAGCGCGTGATGTCGCAGAGGGCGTCCTCTTCCTGGCATCTGATGCTTCATCGTTTATTACCGGAATCGAACTACCTGTTGACGGTGGATATTCCGCTCAATAACTCCACCCTACCCCCAAGGAACCATCCCAGCCGGCAGACCTGCGCGTTTTTCGGGTCTGCTGCTTTTTCACGTCTTTCACCATTGTTATCTGACTATTCATTCTTTAACATGTATGATAAGCTGATAAGTATCAATATGCCAAGCAAGAAGGTGGAGCTGTGAAAGTCTCTCTTTTTATTACCTGTTTGAGCGATGCCTTGTATCCGCGAGTAGGGGAAGCCATGGTACGACTACTGGCGAGGTACGGCGTACAAGTCCATTTTCCCGAAGAGCAGACCTGTTGCGGTCAGCCCGCATTCAACAGCGGGTATTGGGATGAGGCGAGAACATCCGCGCAGACATTGATTCGCGCATTTGCTGATAGTGACTACGTCATTTCTCCCTCCGGCTCCTGTACGGGCATGATTCATCATTATTTTCCCAAGCTGTTCGAAAATGACCCAGCGTTACTCGCGAGTGCCAACCAGCTGCGTGAAAAGACATATGAATTTACCCAGTTTCTCGTCAATGTCCTGGGTGTCACAGACGTCGGCGCGGAATTTCCACACAAGGTGACATACCATCCGTCCTGCCATGGCAGCCGCTTGCTCGGTATCAAGCAGGAACCTCTGCAGCTCATGGAGCAGGTGCGCGGACTGGATCTGATCCCGCTCCCGTTTGCTGAGGATTGCTGTGGCTTCGGTGGTACCTTTGCCGTGAAAATGAGCGATATCAGTGGGGCGATGGTGGCGGAAAAGGCAGACCACGTCCTCGAGACCGAAGCAGAAGTACTCGTAGGGCTGGACCTCGGTTGCCTGATGAATATTTCCGGTCATTTGCACTTTCGCGGAAAGCCAGTGCGTGTGATGCATCTGGCTGAATTACTGTACGAAGGGGTGATCGTCAGTGAGCAGCGCTAAAGCCACATCTGTCACGGAACGAGCAAAAGTAGCCCTAAACGATGAGTTTCTCCGCAACGCAGTGAAATACACCACCGAGCGACTGCGGGACGGGAAGAAGCTGGCGTCAAGCGAGCAAGGAAATTGGGAGGAGTGGCGTGAGCGGGGACGGCAAATCAGGCTACATACGATCGCCCACTTAGATTACTACTTGAATCAGTTCATCGACAATGCCAAAGCGAACGGCGTTCACGTACATTTCGCCGCATCCTCTGTCGAAGCAGCCAGCATCACCTTGCAGATCGCACAAAAACGTCAGGCACGGACCGTCGTCAAATCCAAATCGATGGTATCCGAAGAAGTACATATCAACGAGACGTTGGAAAAAGAGGGAATCGAGTCCATCGAAACAGACTTGGGCGAATACATCATCCAGCTCGCACACGAAATGCCTTCGCATATCATCATTCCCGCCATTCATAAAAACCGGGAGCAAATAGCGGAGCTGCTGTCCAAAGAAGCAGGGGAGACACTTCCTCCCGAAACCACCATTCTCGCCGGCTTTGTCCGCAAAAAGCTGCGCGAAAAATTTCTGGAAGCCGATATCGGCATGACTGGATGCAACTTCGCGATTGCTGAGAGCGGCTCCATTGTTCTGTTTGAAAATGAGGGAAATGCGCGCATGGTCAGCACCGTGCCGAAAACGCAAATCACATTGATGGGGATGGAACGCATTATCCCAACGTGGGACGATCTGGAGGTCATGGCTACTTTGCTGCCACGCTCTGCGACGGGTCAAAAATTGACCGTTTACATGTCCGGAATTAGTGGTCCTCGCCGTAATATGGACAGTGACGGCCCCGAAGAAATGCACATCATCATCGTCGACAACGGACGATCCTTACAACTAGGCGATCCGGAGTTTCAGGAGCTGCTCAATTGCATCCGTTGTGGCGCTTGCCTCAACGCTTGTCCCGTATACCGACAGATTGGCGGCCATTCCTATGGTGGACCGTACAGTGGACCGATCGGGGCAGTGCTCAAGCCCGCCTTGCAAAAAAACGTGGCCGAATGGGATGACATCGCCAATGCCTCCAGCCTGTGCGGAGCCTGTTACGAAGCTTGTCCGGTCAAAATTCCGCTCCACGACATGCTTGTGTATTTGCGCAAACGCAAAGTAAAGGAAGGACACAAAGCGGCGGATGAAAACGTGGGAATGAAAGGCTATCAGTACATCATGGCGGACCCCAAGCGCTTGAGACGTGTGCTGAAGCTCGGCCGGGTCGGTCAAAAGCTATTGCTCACAGACAATATGATCAAAGCGAAAGTCGGACCGCTGAAGGGCTGGAATCGATATCGACATACTCCTGGGCTACCCGCCCAATCGTTCCGTGAAAAATGGCAGACGCTCGACCAGGAGGTTCGCGGTGACATGCAGGAAATGAACGAAAATATAAAGGCACGGTTGGAACACTCACGCGCACAGCGTGGGAAAGGGGGCTCACACACATGAGTGATCAACAGCAGGCATTCATTCAAATGATCTCCAAGCGTTTGGGCCGTCCGATGTCATCCGAGACGCCTCGCCATCCATTCAAAGGCGCGCCCGATTTTTGGAAAACGTACGAGCTTGACCTCGAACAGCGCATTGACTTGTTCCGTGACAACTGGGCGAAAGCCGGGGGACACTCTTTTCGCTTTTCCACGATGGATGACGTAAAACGATTCATCGTAGAGCAGGCACATTCGTTGCAGGCCCGCCAAGTGGTTCAGCAAAATCAGCCGGAGTTGCTCGCTCTTCGCCTGAAGGAGCATCTGCCATCCTGCAAGGTGGCGACGTGGAGCCCTGGCAACAGAGACGAACTGGTAGCGACCGCCGCCAGTGCGGATATCGGAATCTCGATGGTCGATCAAGCAGTGGCGCATACAGGGAGCATTGTCGTCACGTCTTCAGATAACACCGGACGCTCTGTGAGCCTCCTCCCTACGGTATTTCTCGCGATCATCCCCGTTGATCGGCTCAAGACGCGTTTAGGCGAAGCTTTGGCTACCTATGACGGACTCCCTCGGAAGCACTTTCCCGCTGGCATTCACTTCATCTCAGGTCCCAGCCGCTCCGCTGACATCGAGAACGATCTGACTATCGGCGTACACGGGCCTGGCGTCGTCTTTGCTCTGCTGGTCGGGTAAGCTTTCCTCTGCCTCCCACCCCATCTCAGATGCGTATGCTACAATCATTAGGAACGAAAAAGGAATGTACAGGAGTGTCGAGATGGACCTTTCCAAGCTGACCAAGAAAAATCACTACGAGCACATCACCGAGCAAATCAAGCAACTCATTCTTAGTGGAGAGCTTGCTCCCGGAGAAAAATTGCCCTCGACAAAAGATCTGTCCGATCAGTTCGGCGTCGGGCGATCGACTACACGCGAAGCATTGAGCGCCTTGAAAGCAATGGGATTGATCGATATTCGTCAGGGCGGAAACTGCACAGTAAAAAGTCCTCCGCTTCAAACACAAAACTTGCTGCCTGATCTGCAGGTATTGCTCACCAATAAACAGACCATTCTGGAGCTGCTGGAAGTGCGAAAGTCACTGGAAGTCTCGAACGTCGCCATCGCAGCGCTCAAACGTGATGACCAGGACTTGCTGGTGTTGGAGCAGATTCTGACTGAAATGTCGCAGCATATGGGGAATGAAGAGATCGGCGAACGGACAGACATGCACTTTCACTCCACGCTTGCCCGCGCCACTCACAATTCGATCATGGTAAAGCTGTTTGAAACGATTTCTGCCCAATTGGAAGTCGTCATTCGCGAGACACGCAGAGTGGAGATTTATTCGAACCAAGCCGTGTCCCAACATTTCTACACCGAACACCAAGCCATATTCGAAGCGATCAAGAATCAGGAGCCTGAATTAGCCCAAGCACGCATGAAGGATCATTTGCTGCACGTGGAGGGAATTTTGCTCCGTTACCTGAACAATTGAAAGCTCTCGAAAGACTAGGCAAACACCAGGCTGTCCGCGGTTGCGGATGGCTTTTTTCCGCTTTTTACAATCGATTGCTTTTTCATCTGCGCTTGTTTTTCGATCAACAACACTTTATTCTTTTCAACAACAAGACGGTGAACGGCGGTGCATAGGATGATTCGCGTGAAAAAAATAGGGATCGGGCTGCTGATAGGAATGGTACTGCTCATGATCATGGGCATGACGATCCCCAGCGAAGTCCATCAGGAAAAAGTCATTCGCATCGCGGGTGACAACAACTTTCCTCCTTTTGAATACTTCGCCCAGTCAGGTGTTTTCAGCGGTTTTAACGTAGATATTATGAATGCCATTTCCATTGAGACCGGGATGCGGATCGAATTTATCCCCTTGCCCTGGAACGAAGCGCTCGAAGCGTTGCGTAACGGACAGGTCGATGCGGTACAAGGAATGAAATACAGCCCGGCGCGGGACAAGCTGTATGATTTCTCATCGCCTTACTTTTTAAGCTCGCAAGGGATATTCGTCCGCACAGACAATATGCACATCTTTGAAATCGGTGACCTGAATGGTCGAAAGGTCTCCATCCAGAAAGCTGATATCGCGGGTGATCTTTTTCGAGAGCTCCAAAAGACCAACTTCATCGAGACGGACAGCCAGGAAGAAGCTGTTCAACTGCTTCTCGATGGTAAAGTAGACGCGTTTGTCGGCAATCGTATCACTGGGCAATATTTTTTGCAGAAGAACAACCAGCAATCACAGATCAAAATCGTAGGGGACCCTATCAACCCAACTAATTATGGTGTCGCAGTCCTTCCCAAAAACGCCCAACTGCTGACCGAAATCAACAAAGCCATTTCAAAAATCAAACAAAACGGCACGTATGACAAAATCGAGCGCAAATGGTTCGGGGAGTACATCATGCCGAGCACACTCAATCTGGACCGTCTCCGCCTCTTTCTGGAATGGGGATCTGGCATTGGGCTGCTGATCGTGCTGGGATTTCTATGGTGGAACCGCATGTTGAAAAAAGAAGTGCAGAGAAGAACGTTCCAGATCCACGCCATCAATCGGGAGCTGGAAGAAAAAATGGCCTTACTCGAGGAAAATCTGCAATTTCAACAGCAGCTGCTCAATAGCACCTACAGCTTTTACGTCACTTTGACCCAGCATGGCCGTATTTTCCTCATGAATCGTAAAGCGGTCGATTTTCTCGATGCGGATCAACATCTGGTAGGTCTCCCCATGAGCGGAACGATTCTTGCAGAGTTTATTCCCAGCGGCCAAGTCGAGGATGTCCTCCAGAAGGGCAGTACCTTTCTCGAGCAAGAGATCGTTTGGGAACGAGAACGAGACGGGCAAGCCCAGCAGCTAGTGATCCGCTATAATATTTTTCCCATTACTTCAAATACCAAAGAGATTACAGGTGCCATCATCAACTTCCATGATGTGACCAAGCAAAAGGATATGGAAAAGAAGCTGGAGAGCGAAAACAGACTGCGTTCGTTAGGGCAGTTAATCCTGGGAATCGCGCACGAAATCCGCAACCCCCTGACCTCCATACTCACGTATACGCAGCTGTTGCCGACCAAATTTGACAATCCAAAATTCCGTAATTTCTTTGCGCAGCAAGTACCGAGTGAGATCTTGCGGTTGAATGATCTCGTGAACGACCTGCTGGAATATGCACGGCCAAAACCGCCGCATCCTACCCGTTTCCGAGCGGCAGAACTGATGGAAGCAGTTCTGCAATTGTGCAGCCAAAAGGCTAAAGAGAAAAAGATTCACGTAACCCTCGACCTCCCAACTGATTTGTACATCCAGGCTGACGTCAATCAGACGAAGCAGATGTGGATCAATGTCGTGCTCAACGCCATTGAATCGATGGACGAGAAGGGCAAGCTGAGCATCCGCGGATATTCGGAGGGACAGATGGCCGTCATTGAAGTGGAAGACAACGGGCACGGCATGACGCCAGAAGACAAATACCGTATTTTCGAGCCTTTTTTCAGTACCAAAGCTCACGGGGTAGGACTCGGACTCTCCATCACTTATCAATTAATCAAAGAAAACGGCGGTGCGATCAATCTGCACAGTCAGCCCGGTAATGGAACGACCATGATCATTCGCCTGCCATTGCCTCAGGAAGAAACAGAAGGGAAGGACTCTAATGCACCATCTGTTAGTCATTGATGATGAACCTGCCATCTGTCAGTCGCTCGAATTTGCCCTGGAGGAAAAGTATCGTGTCCATACCTTTACGGATCCAGAAGCCGCGCTCGCTTTCTTCCAACAAATCGAGGTGTCTCTCGTCCTGCTTGATTTAAAAATCGGGGCTTATGATGGTACCGAAGTGCTCAAGGAAATCAAACGGCTCTCACCGGACACGGTGGTGATTATGATGACGGCTTACGGAAGCATCTCTTCGTCCGTAGAAGCCATGCGACACGGAGCGTTTTATTATTTGACGAAGCCGCTGATGATGGACGAGCTCGACATTTTACTCTCCAAAGCCGAAGAGTTCTACCATTTGCAGACACGAGTCAAATGGTTGAGCGAGGAGTTGGACAAGCTCTCCGACAACTACGGCCTCATCGGAAACAGCAAAGCTATGCAGCAAACGTTTGATCTGATCAACAAGGTCAAAGACATCGACTCCAACGTCTTGATCAACGGCGAGAGTGGGACCGGTAAAGAAATAGTCGCACGCGCGATCCACTATCAGGGCCAACGCAGAAACAAGCGATTCCAGGCGGTCAACTGCGCAGCAATTCCCGATAATTTATTGGAATCAGAGCTGTTCGGCTATGAAAAAGGGGCTTTTACCGGAGCTATGCAGAACAAGCCAGGGCAGTTCGTACTGGCAGATGGCGGTACAATCTTTCTCGATGAGATCGGGGAAATGGATATGTCGCTGCAAAGCAAGCTGCTGCGTGTCATCCAGGAGCGAACCGTAACCCCGCTGGGCGGTCTTGAAGAGAAATCCATCGACGTACGTATTATCGCTGCAACCAATCGGGACTTGTGGAAAGAAGTTAAGGCAAACCGCTTTCGCGAAGACTTGTACTATCGGCTCAACGTCATTCCGATCCAGCTCGCCCCTCTGCGCGAACGAGAAGGGGATGTCCCTCTGCTCGTGCATTCTTTCATTCAGAAGATCAGCGAACGAATGGGCAAGCCGATTGGCGGCATCTCGCAGGAAGCGCTGCAGGTACTGGAAAGCTATGATTTCCCCGGCAACATCCGAGAGCTGCAAAACATCGTGGAACGTGCGATTGCTCTGACCAGCTCCTCATTGATCGAAAAGAGAGACCTGCCAAAGGAATTGCAAAGCACGCAGCCCAAGCAAGTCACGAGCAAGCAAAAGCTGATCCCTGTCTACGTGGGTGATACCTTGGAGCAGATTGAAAAAAGAGTCATCCTACACACGCTCGCCCATCAGGAGGGAAATCGCCGCAAGACAGCACAAATGCTGGAGATGGGGGAACGGACCTTGCGGGATAAACTGAAAAAATACCAGGAAGAACAAGAAGAAGAATAGCCGAGGCGGCAGAAATGGCCGGCGGCAATTTTCGCAGGGCGGCAGATTTGGCCGCCTTTTTTGTGTGTTCCAAACAATCTTGTGACACAACACACCTCGAACAAAAATGGCTTGGGACCGCCTCCTTTTGTCATTTTCATCCCTGCGTATCGCGCATTTCCTCGTTTGGCACGATTTTTGAATATAACTAGTTTTCGAAATTACTAAAATAGTTTTATAGGGGGTTTACAACATGAAAGGATTTCGTAAAGGACTGTTCTCTCTGTGTGCGCTGCTAGTCACAGGAGCTTTGATCGCCGGCTGTGGAGCCAAACCTGCGGAGCAACCAGCTGCGTCGGGAAATGGTAGTCAAGCTGCAGCGCCAGCGGATGAAGTGCTGCAAAAAATCAAAGACACCAAAACACTGTTGGTAGGAACAGATGCTACATTCCAACCTTTTGAATACAAGAATGCTCAAAACGAGTACGAGGGCTTTGACATCGAACTCGTGAAAGCGGTCGCAGCAGAGCTAGGCGCTGAGAAAGTAGAATTCGTAGACACCGACTTCAAAGGTCTGATCCCAGGACTGCAAGGCAAGAAGTTCGACATGATCGTATCAGCCATGTACATCACGGACGAGCGGAAGCAAACCATCGACTTCTCTCAGCCCTATTACCCAGGTGGATTGACCATCATGGTGAAAAACGATAATAGCACGATTACAAAAGCGGATGATTTGAAAGGCAAGAAAGTAGCTGTCCAAATCGGCACCAAGTCTGCCAAGTTCCTGAAAGAGAAATATCCGGAAGTAAAACTCGTGGAAGTCGAGAAAAACGTAGAGATGTTCCTCGAACTGGAAAGCAATCGTGTAGACGCAGTCGTTACGGGAATGCCTGCCGCTAAGGTATACGCAAAACAGAGCCAAAAAGTAAAAGTTCTCGATGTTGAGCTGACACAAGAATACTACGGCTACGGCGTACGCAAAGAGAACAAAGAATTTGTAGCTGCGATCGATAAAGCACTGAAAACATTGAAAGAAAACGGCAAGCAAGACGAAATCGCGAAAAAATGGTTTGGTGAATAACAACAACATCAGGAGGTGCACCAATGGCGCTTGATTTCATGGTGATTTTTGAAGACAACAATTTAATTGCGCTTCTGGAAGGGCTATGGGTTACGGTTTCGATGACTTTCATGGCACTGATTCTGAGTGCGGTTCTGGGCCTGATCATTGGTCTCGGAAGGATGTCCAAACAAAAATGGATATCTATACTCTGCTCCTGGTATCTGGCATGGTTTCGCGGAACACCGCTGTTGGTGCAGCTCATGATTCTCTACTACGGCTTAGCGATCGGCTTGCAAGTGGATTTGAGTGCATCTGTAGCTGGGGTGCTGGGACTGGGCATGTATAGTGCAGCGTACGTATCGGAAATCGTGCGCGGAGCGATTCAATCGATTGATAAAGGACAAATGGAAGCTGGGCGTTCTCTCGGGATGAGCCACGCAAAGACGATGATCAAAGTCATTTTGCCACAAGCCGTGCGTCGCATGCTGCCGCCACTGTGCAACGAGTTCATCGCACTGACCAAGAACTCTTCCCTGCTGTCCGTCATCACGGTTTCTGAATTGATGCGCGCAGGTAATCTGATCGTATCGAATAATTTCCGTTATTTTGAGATCTACATCGGTATCGCTGTTCTGTACTTCCTCGTCAACTACTCCATCTCGGTCGGCATCGGTCGCTTGGAGCGTAAATTGAGTGTAGAGGGGGCGCGCGCCTGATGATTTCCGTCAAACACATTCATAAATCGTATGGAAAACTGCACGTATTAAAAGATGTGAGCCTCAACGTGGATCAAGGCGAAGTGGTTGTCATCATCGGGCCCAGTGGTTCCGGCAAAAGCACCTTGCTCCGCTGCATGAATTACCTGGAACAAATTCAGGAAGGCTCAATCGAAATCGAAGGCAAACCGATTGGATTGATTCAAAAGAACGGAAAGCTCGTGGAAATGCCACAAAAAGAATTGGACATGATTCGCGCTGAAGTGGGCATGGTGTTTCAAAACTTCAATTTGTTCCCCCATGTGAGCGTGCTGGAAAACGTCATGATGGCACCGATGAGCGTAAAAAGGACAAAGCGTGAAGAAACCGAGCAATTGGCTCGCGAGCTTCTGCGCAAGGTCGGTCTTGCGGAAAAAGCGGACATGTACCCCGACCAATTGTCAGGCGGACAAAAGCAGCGTGTCGCGATCGCCCGCGCATTGGCGATGAAACCGAAAGTCATGCTGTTTGACGAGCCTACCTCTGCGCTCGACCCGGAATTGGTAGGAGAAGTACTCGCCGTTATGAAGCAGCTAGCCGCAGAAGGAATGACCATGGTGGTCGTCACTCACGAGATGGGCTTTGCACGAGAAGTAGCAGACCGCGTTGTCGTGATGGATGGCGGCACGCTGATTGAGGATGGAGCGCCAGAGAAGATTTTCTCTGCACCTGATCAACCACGTACCCAAGCATTCCTGAGCAAGGTGTTATCGCACTAATCAGAGGAGGACTCCACATGTTTTCATACTTGACCCAACCTCCATTCCGGTTTACCCAAGGAAAAGGAGACCCGTACGTGACTCGCTTGTCCGAATGGGTCGAGCAGACCTATCAGCCGGGCGAAAGCTATGATTTCGCGATCATCGGTGTGCCTCTCTCGAAAAGCTCGATCAGCTTTTCCGGAGCCCATGCTCACCCGCTGCAATTCCGGCAGCTGCTCAGCTCGTTTACTACCTACAATTTTGATGAAGATTTGGATCTCGCCTCTTTGCGGGCGGTTGATTTAGGCGATGTCGCCATGCATGTGACGGACATTTCCTGCTGTCAGGAAAACATCGAGTCAGCCTTACAGGAAGTGACCACCAATGTATCTGCAACACCGGTCATCGTAGGGGGAGACCATTCCATCACATACCGGGCCATTACCGGAATCAAACGGGCAAAGCCCCAACGGATCGGATTGATTCAATTTGACGCCCATCTGGATGTCAGAGACACGGCTTATGGTGGTACCTCCAACGGAACGCCTATGCGCAGCCTGATGGAGTCAGAAACGGTGCGTGGCGAAGATATCGTCACAATCGGATTGCGAAGCTTTGCCAACTCCCGCGAGTACCGCCAGTATGCAGAAGCCAAAGGAATGACACTGATTACTGCCAATCAGGTCAGACAGCGCGGCATCGATGCCGTCGTCGCCGAAGCGATTCAGTATTTGGAAGCCAAATGTGATGCCATCTACATCACCTTCGATGTGGACGTCATGGATCAATCGACAGTGCCCGGAGTTCCGGCGATTGGACCTGCAGGTCTCTCCTCTGTCGACCTGCTCTCTGCCGCCCATGCCGTCGGCAAATCTCCAAAGGTCATCGCGATGGATATGGTCTGTGTCGACCCAACAAAAGACGTACGAGATATGACTTCACGAGTGGCGCTCCATCTATTCTTGCATTTTGCTACAGGATATCATCAGCGAAAATAGTTTTTCAGCCTTCACGACTTCCTAATTCGTTACTAGGCCATCGGTCATTCGATGGCTTTTTTTGCTCCTTTCTATCACCCAACAAGATCCAAATCAAATATTTTTCAAAAACTATTGCAAACTGCAAAGGAAAAGAGTAAGTTGTTTTTAATTGATAATGATTTTTATTCTCGGGTATATAAGCAATCATTTATATGGTAAGGGGATGTATTTCAGAATGAGTAAGAAATGGGTTTATCCTTTAAGCGCGGTCGTGTTGGGCTCTTCCTTGATGCTGTCGGCATGTGGAAGCGCAGACACAGGAAAAACAGAGAAAAAACCGGAGACCGCTACGCCTGAACAACCAGCTACAAACAACCAAGCTACGCCTGCAGCTACTACTCCTGCTGTTGCTCCAGAACTCCAGGCTTCGATCGATCAATACCAAAAATGGGTCATCGAGCAAACCGATCAGCTGGTAAAATCGACTGAAGGCTTCACCAATGCTGTGAAATCAGGCGATATGGAAACGGCGAAAAAACTTTACGCGCCTGCTCGTGCTTACTATGAAAGAATTGAACCAATCGCTGAGTCATTGGGTGACTTTGACCCTTGGATCGATGCCCGCGAAGGCGATGTTCCTGATAATGAATGGCGTGGCTATCACAAGCTCGAAAAAGCTCTGTGGGAAACGAAGTCTGTAGCTGATCAAGGAAAAGTGGCTGATCAACTACTGCAGGACGTAAAACAGCTGCGCGTGAAAGTAGAAAGCGTGGATATTGATGTGAAAATGCTCGTCACGGGAGCAGTTGAACTGTTGAACGAGGTTTCCACCAGCAAAGTGACTGGTGAAGAAGAACGTTACTCTCGAACCGATATGTACGATTTCGCTGCAAACGTGGAGGGCGCAAACGAAATCTTCAAAGTACTGAAGTCTACTGTAGAAGCGAAGGATGCTGCATTGGCAACCGAAATCGAGGATCGCTTCAAAGCACTTGATCAAGAGCTCGCTCCTTATCGAAAAGGCGACGGCTTCGTACTCTACAACGAAATCAAAGAAGACCAGGTGAAAAAGCTCAGTCAGGCATTGGATGCATTGGCGGAACCTCTTTCCAAAATGGGAACGATCTTAGGAGGCTAACCGGATGGATACAAAACGTCTCGAAAACATTGCCAACAAGAAAATGACACGGCGGGACGCGCTGAAGCTAGCTGGTGTAGGAGGAATCGGACTCTTGGTAGGTGCAGGGAGCATGGGTGCGCTTGTGCAGCCAAAGCCTTCTGCAACCAAGGTTGCTACCTCCTCCGATTCGGACTCTGTAAACGGGATCATTCCTTTTTACGGAAAACATCAATCAGGAATCATTACACCTATGCAGGATTTTATCTGCATGGGTGCTTTTGATGTAACAGCGACCGCGTTGGCTGAAGTTCGTAAGTTGTTCCAGAGCTGGACCGCAGCAGCAGCTCGTCTGACGGAAGGGAAAAATGTCGACGACGAGAGCGACAATCCTCATCTGCCTCCTGTCGACACAGGCGAAAGCATTGGACTCGCTCCTATGCGCATGACGATTACGTTTGGCCTTGGGGCTTCTTTCTTCGATGAGCGATTTGGATTGGCAAGCAAGCGCCCTGCTCCATTGGTCGATTTGCCTCATTTTAATAGTGATGATCTTCGCAAGGAATGGACGGGTGGGGATATCGTCGTCCAGGTCTGTGCGAATGATCCGCAGGTAGCCTTTCACGCCCTCCGCAATCTAGCTCGGATCGCACGTGGAAAAGCCGTGCTCCGCTGGGTACAGGACGGCTTTCAACGGACGAGTGCTGCCGACCCTACAGGCTCTACGCCGCGCAATCTGATGGGCTTCAAGGACGGCTCCAACAATCCCAAGGTAAGTGAGCCCGCAGCAGCGGACGAGATCGTCTGGGCACAGAGCACCGATGACCCTGCGTGGATGGCTGGCGGCTCCTACATGGTCATGAGAAGAATTCGGATGCGTATCGAGATATGGGATCGCTCTTCCCTCGACGATCAGGAGAGCACGTTTGGCCGACATCGCCAATCTGGTGCGCCACTAGGAAAGTCTGGGGAGTTCGACGATCTGGAATTAAATCGCAAGGACAGCAAAGGAAATCCGGTCATCCCAACCACGTCTCACGTCGCACTGGCAAATATGGAAGGGAAAGTGAAGATTTTGCGCCGTGGCTATTCCTATTCGAGCGGAATGGATATCAAGACGGGTCAATTGGATGCCGGGCTGCTATTTGTGTGCTTCAATCGTGACCCGCGCAAGCAATTTATCCCGATGCAACAAAAGCTGGCTGCCGCAGATCAGCTCAATGAATATATCACCCACGTCGGCAGTGGTTTGTTTGCCTGTCTCCCTGGGGCAAGCGAGGGCGGATATATCGGTGAAACGTTATTTTAGATTCCAATCAGGGATGGAGTGAACATCTTGAAACGCTACATGCTCATCATCTGTATGTCCTTGCTGCTGCTCTCCTCTGGCCTCCCTTCTGTTCATGCGGCTCCGCTGCAGGCAGACCAGTTGAAACAAATCATCGCGTTTTCCAGTGATGCTTTGATCAGCAGTGGGGATCAAAACTGGGAGGAAGCAAAAAAGGCCATCGCTAGCATGAAGGCTCTCTGGGAAACAAACGCTGAGACCTCTGCAGATGCCCAATCATTAACAGTAGCTCTGACCGAGGCAGAACAGGCACTCGCTCAGGTAAATACCGATCCAGCATCGGCCAAATCCGCCATCTCCAAGCTCGCAAAGGCAGCCGATCGATATGTTTCGGCCAAAGAGGATTCTGGCCAACCGAAAGAAAAAGCGCACAAACAGATCGCCGCCCTGTTACCTCTTCTCCAAGACAGTATGAAAGCCGTCTCAGCAGGAGATGGGGCAGCTGCCAAGAAGGCATACAACAGCTTTGTCACAGGCTGGTATAAAGCCGAAAACCTGGTCCGAGCTGAAAATGTCCAGGTGTACAGCGATATGGAAGTCAAGATCAGTGGAGCGAGGATTGCACTGAACACCGATCCGATTGATCCTGTAAAAGGAAAAGCAAAGCTGCAAGACTTAATCACTGTTGTCGAGGATTACCTCTCCGGAAAAGCAGTCGCGAATGTGGCGGATCCATCTGCTTCTGGTGATCGGCCGTCCATCTCTTCCCTTTTGGAGCTGCTGGACTCCGTCGAAGCTGACATTCAAAGCAAGCAAGCGGATAGCGTAGCTAGCAAAATGGATACCTTTATCTCTAGCTGGCCTTCTGTAGAAGGTGTGGTCATGACGAAGTCGCCAGCTACATACAGCAGCATTGAAACGAAGATGGTATCGGTACCTACCTTGATCCTGTCCAGCCCGCCCAACTGGGAAAAGGCATCCTCCTACATCGCTGAAATGAAAAGCGAGCTGCAGCCATTTGCCGTCGTTTCTTCCTACACCGCGTGGGATGCCGGGCTGATTATGTTTCGGGAAGGTCTCGAAGCCATTTTGATCATCGTATCGCTGTTGACGTTCCTGAAAAGATCCGGCAATGAAGACAAGCGCAAGTGGATCTGGTCTGGCGCCGTGATCGGGATGATCGGTTCTGCTTTGCTCGCCATTTTGCTGAGCATCGTGTTTTCCAACCTTTCTACCGGCAGTTCTCGCGAAACGATCGAAGGCTTCACCGGGATCATCGCCGTATTGTTTATGCTGACAATCGGTGCCTGGCTGCACAAGAAATCCAATCTCCAAGCCTGGAACCGCTTTGTGGAAAAGACGATCGGTACTTCTCTGGCAAAAGGCACCTTGTGGTCGCTCAGCTTTACAGCCTTTCTCGCCGTCATTCGCGAAGGAGCAGAAACCATCATCTTCTACATGGGAATGGCAGCTACCATCCGTATGACCGATCTGATCATGGGTATCGGTGGAGCACTCCTCTTGCTCGCGATCATTGCTTACGCGATCATCAAGCTGAGTAATCGCATTCCGATTCGCCCATTCTTCCTGGTAGCGAGCTTATTGCTCTACTACATGGCCTTCAAATTTATTGGCGCGAGCATTCACTCCCTGCAAGTCACCGGCAGTCTGGCATCGCACAGCTCGGACTACCTGCTCTACGCGCCACAGCTTGGCATCTATGCAAGCTGGGAGACTACGGTTCCGCAGTTGATCGTTCTTGCCGTAATCCTCATCAACTTCGTACGCAATACGCGGAAACGGTCGATCAAACCACTCCCGCAAATCAACTAACGGAGATAAAACCGCAGTCAGGCGCACCGTTTGTGCCAAGACTGCGGTTTTTTTCGTTCGTCATTTTACCCATTCTTGTTCTTTCCCATTCTATGAATCGGCTCGCCCAGACTACATTGGAATGCCCGGTATACACGCTCCATCAATACCAAGCGCAGCAGCTGATGAGGAAATGCGGTCTGGCAAATGGCCAACTGTGCATTGGCCCGTTCCAAAACTTCGGCAGATAATCCGTGCTCCCCTCCCATGACTAGCGTGATTTGGCTCCTTCCCTCCATTACGAGCCTATCGAGTTCATTAGACAGCATTCTAGGAGACCAGATATGCCCTTCGTTCGCTAGCGCAATCACATAATCGCCGTCTCCTATATGGGAAAGGATTCTCGCACCCTCCAGATTTCGTCCCTGCTCTGACAGCCCCTGGACTTCCCGCGTTTTTTCTTCTCTTACCTCGATGAGTTGAATCCGGCAGTAAACGGACAATCTCCTGCTGTACTGCTGAATCCTCTTTTTTAGATCGTTGTCCCGTACACCTCCGACTGCCACAATCGTAATCTTCATGATCATGCTCCTCGTCCGAAACTATGGTTGTCGAATTCTAGGTGTCAGTGTCATTCGGATTCTAGCAAATGCACCTCACAAACTTCTCACAAGGACTATCACGTATAGAAGTAACAAAAAAACAGAGAGAATGGGCTTCTCTCTGCTACGATCTAGTCATTGATTCTCTCGCAAATAGTCTTCCACCCATTTTCGCATTGCCTCTGGCGGCTCCACCCCTACTTCCAGACGATAAGCAGTGGCGAACTTCTCGTAATGCTTTGCGATTTTTCTGCGTTGATGGTTACGTGCGTAAATCTCCAGCAAAACCTGATTCATTTCCTCTTGCAAGGGATACAATGCCAAGTACGTATCCACACGCTGTTCCGCCTTTTGCCAGTCCTTTCGCAACAGATCATGCTCAATCAGTTTTTGCACCAGCATCGTATACTGCTTGGTGTATTTTTCTTCCAACGGCGTTTTCCAAAGATAGTCCTTTTGATCAAAGAGCGATCCTTTGTACAGGTGGTACAGCTTTTCCGCCTGCTCAACATCGAACGAATCCATTGCCACTGAAAAATGATACTGGTTAAATGCCCATACATCGTAGGACTGGTCCTTCGGCTCCAGCATATACCCTTCACTCGTTTTGCTGATGTCCATTCCTACTTCCTGTTCTTTGAGAATCTTCTTTAATCGGTACACAGTCGTATGAAGATTATGCGTAGCTCTCTCCTCATCCATCTCTCCCCACAACAGATCGACCAAATGCCACTTACTCATGTTGCGTCCAGGATGACAGAGAAGGTACGCAAATAGCTCCTCGGCTTTTTTGGTTCTCCAGCGAACAATGCTCCCTTCCGTGTTGCGTACCTCAAATCCTCCAAAGCATTGTATGGATGCCATTTTCTGTTGTTGGTTGCCTGTCTTTGTATGTCCAAACTGATCCACCAATCGTTTGGTCACTCGCTCGATTGCCATCGGTGTCACGGGCTTCAGGATGTAATGAAAGGCATGCACATCAAAAGCATCCAATGCGTACTGTTTGTAGGCAGTCGTAAAAACAATCTTTGTCTGCGAGGATCGCTCATTGATCTTCTGAGCTAGATCCAGCCCATTCATTCGCGGCATTTCCACATCCAGGAACGCCACATCTACCTGAAGTTCTGAGAATTGATCTAATGCCTCCAGCGGATTCGTGTAGGCTCCTACAATCGTGTAATGTGGATCTTGACCGATCACATACTTCATCAAGTCTAGAATCGGTTTTTCGTCCTCCACAATCAATGCGTTAAACAATCATTTTCCTCCTCTCCCGCTCTCCCTCGGTCATTCCCTCTGTACGAATGGGAATTGACAGGTACACTCTAGTTCCCTGTCCGACCTCCGATTCGATCTTCATGGCGGAACCGGGAGTGGATAGCAATCGTTTGTGTATATTCAAGATTCCGATGCTCCCATTTTTCTGTTCGCCTTTGTTCATTCTTTCGAGCAAGTCAGTTGCTATCCCGACTCCATCATCCTCAATAATCACTTCTATACACCCATCTCTTTTATGTATCATCAGAGAGACATTGCCTTGTCCAACTTTTTCAAACAATCCGTGACGGATGGCATTTTCGATGAATGGCTGGATACAGAGGGTAGGGATATGCAGGTTCAAGCACTCTTCATCTACGTGACAGAAAAAGTCGAAGCCATCCTCGAACCGCGCTTTCTCGATCTCCACATAGGCTTCGATCAATTCCATCTCCCGGTACAAGGGGACGTACAAAGTCGTCCGGTCCATCTCCAAAATATACCGCAAGTATTGGCTGAGCATAGATAACAGGTAGGCTGCCTTCTTCCCATCCGTATAACAGAATGAGACGACACTACTCAGTGCGTTGTACAGGAAATGTGGCTTGATCTGCGCTTGATGGAAGGCATACTCATTCTGAATCGCTTCCTGTATGGACGTCTTCATCGCGATCAACGTCTGGATTCTGGCAATGAGCGTCTCAGCGTCAAATGGTTTCGTCACATAATCATTGGCTCCTGCCCGATAACCAAGGGCGATGTCGTGTGGCGTATCCTTTACCGTGGCAAACAGAATGGGCAAATCAATTATCGAATTTTGGACTCGCAGCATCTTGCATAATTCGATACCGGAGATTTCTGGCATCATCACATCCAAAATAACGAGGTCTACATTTGGATGCTCTTTCATTTTGAGCAACGCCTCATTTGCGGAGAACGCCGTTATGACGTTATACTGGTGGCGTTTTAGGATATGGAGAAGGACCTGAATATTCGTGGCTTCATCATCCACGATCATAATGGTATGTGAGGGCTGATTCAAAATATCGAGCGGAAGGCTGTCCTCCACAATTCGTTGCTGGATTGTTCCAGCTACCGCTTTTTCCTGTTGCATGTGTGCCTCCTCAAGTCGCGGCAGCGTAAACTTCATGCTAGTCCCTTTTCCGACCTCCGACCTGTCCACCTGTATCTGGCCATCCATTTGTTCGATGAGTTTTCGGCTTATGTACAACCCTACCCCCATGCTGGTGTATCCATCCTGTGGTAAGGGAGTATCGCTCTGGTCAAAATACGAAAAAATCGACGAATGCCGCTCACTTGCGATGCCAGTACCCGTATCCTCAACGTAAATCGATACTTCCTTTTCTGCTACTCGCGCCTTTACGGTAATCGTGCCCGCTTCCGTATGCTTGATTGCATTGTGCACCAGATTGTACATGATTTGCCGAAGTCGGTTTTCGTCTGCCATCACCCTGACATTGGACCCGATCTGATTAACCAGACGCACTGATTTGCCTACCAACTCGAATTGCAGCACATCAAATACCATTTGCGTCACCACTTTAACATCCACAGTCGTCGTTGAGAGACGCAGTTCGCCATGCTTCAGACGTGTGACATCAATCAAATCGTGTATCAGCATCGACAACTTGATCGATGTATCCCTGATCAGCCATACGTTTTGTTGTTGTTCACTCGACAGAGGATTCTCTTCATCCTCTAGCAGATAGGCGGTAATATTTTGAATGCCATGCAAGGGTGTTTTCATTTCATGTGATGTATAGGTCAGAAATTCATCCTTTAGCTGGTTGGACACGGAAAGCTGATGAGACAAGATCTCCGTTTTTTCATACGCACTCGTAAATCGAACCGCCAATAATAGATTTAAACAAGTAATAAAGCCGATCACTGCCGTTTTTCCCATCAAATCGGTCGGAACGATGTTCTCTGTATACAAGATGCCATCCGTCAGGACAACGAGCATGCACAGACTTGCACCAATGAACAGCACCATTTCCTTTTTCTTCGCGGGATCTCGTCTGCTCAGGTTGTACAAATAAAGCATGCGACCAAGTATGTAAAAAAGAATGATTTCCATACAGACCAGGTAGATGTATTCGTACTCACTGTGTACTGGATACGGAAGGACAAGGATCGCCAGGATGTATACGAATAAGGGAATCATCATCAATAGCATTTTCTTTAACGACATGAGACGATTTTCGATCGAATAGAAAAAAAGCATCAAAATAATAGCACTAATATAAACGCTTAAATCCTGCATCTTATAGGCTAGATCAAATGGAATTTGCGGCATGAACCTCAACAGGACCTTTTCACCGTAAACTAATTGACCCATCAATAGCGTCAGGATATACAGACCACTATACAAATAAGTTTTGTCTTTCGTACGAAGGAAGAAAAAGCTGAGATGATACACCCCTAAAATAACGAGAATGATGACAGCAGCTAAATCGCTGCCAATCTGAATGCCATTCAGAGTCGTGATATCCTCCGGCAGTCCAAATTGGATGGAATTAATGATTCCACCTGTGATATACATGTAGTTGGCTACTTGAATCACGATCTCGATTTCCCGTGATTCGGTGTAAAAATACGTTGTGTAGGGTGTATTTCCTGGCGAGTGCGTTTCCAGGGTGGCTGCAGGATGACCACTGTTTCCCTCTACATTTCCATTGATAAACATCTGGTTAGACATACGGATATTACGGGTTTTTAGTCCGAGTATTTGGTTGGATTCCGGAACAATCACTCGTAATCGATACGTTCCGTAGCCTTTCCTGCTCATTCCGCTTCCATCGTCATTTTTTCCTTTCCAGGTGCCCGGAACAGACAAATATCCAAGATCCGAGCGCACTCCTTTACGGAAATCTTCTGGCTCTAGCAGCTTCCCTTCATAAAACTCCCATTCCCCATCCAGATTAGCCAGGCCTTGATCATGGAAGTTCCACTCTGATAAATCCAGCACACCATTCTTTGCATGCGGGGAGTTCTGAACGGGCACTGTTTTCACGTAAATGACGAAGAACGTCACAACGGACAGAAAAAAAATGAAGAGGATCCCGATGGTTTTGAGGTAATTCGCCCTGTTCACTGTCGCTTCCCCCTCCACCGACATCTGGCATTCATCATGCTACCACCTTATCCTCACAAATTACTCACAAGCTATTTTTCTCCGTCTTCGAAAAGATCGTATCACTTTTGGAAGAATTCGGGTACAAAGATCATACAGACAAGGAAATAGCCTAGACCCAAACCTTGCTTGAAAAAAAACAGCCGAGTGAACAATCTCACTGGGCTGCCTGATCAGATGTCCTCTCTCTTGCAAGGGGACGGACCTCGTTTTCGATTTTACTTGTGTGGAAACAGTGGTAGCTCCTGCAGAAACAGGATATCTGTGCGCTCAGCGGCATTTCCTTCTGCGAGGATCGCTGCTCTCGCCACGACGTTGCCACCCGCTTGAACGACCAAATCTTCGATGGCCTGCAACGATTTACCGGTACTGATTACATCATCGATAATCGCGACACGTTTTCCCGCGATTTCCTTGGCATCGGCCCCATCGAGGCACAAGACCTGTGCTTTTTGTGTCGTGATAGAAACCACTTCGTTCACCAACGGGGATTCCATGTAAGGCTTGATGCTTTTTCGTGCTACATAGTACTTTTTCAATTTCAGCAGACGGGCTACCTCATAGACGAGGGGAATTCCTTTTGCCTCCGCAGTAATCAGCACGTCCACTTCAGGAAGCTTCTCTACGAGAAGAGGTGCCGCTGCCGCAACCAGCTCTGCATCACCGAGAATGACAAAGCTAGCAATGCTCAGATCTTCCGCGATCGGCATGATTGGCAGCTCACGGGTGACTCCTGCTACTTCGAGTGTATACGTCTTTTCCATGTTGCTCCCTCCTACATTCCAAATAGACTAATCAACGCTCTCATCAACAAACCTGCCAGCATTCCAAAGAATGGATCGGAAATCGCTGTAACAACCATTGTCATACCGCCTACCAGACCAGAAGACGCGTCGCCACCAGTCAAAGCAGCTGTTGCATTACCAGGAACCGTAACGATGGCACCCAGTACAAACAAGAAGCCAGAGATCGATTCGCTCGGAATGAAGCGACCGATTTTCGGCAGCAAGCCTGCAAACAGGATCGCAGCCATCAGCACCATCATCAGCACACCAGACGCAACCGGGTGAGGTGCCCCAGAAGTAGCGGAGATAATCGCCTCAACTGGCGCACCACCGAACAAAGCAGAAACCATATCAGCAACGCTACTAATGACGGAGAGCGTATCGATGTTTACATCCGCTTTCGCAATTTCACCGTTAATTTGACCAAACGCGATATTGGCTCCGATGTTGAGACATACCATCGCCATCGCCCCGCGCAGGATCGCAGGTGAGAACGTCAATTTCTGCAAGACGAGACGATCATTCGCTACTGGCTGAATAGGGCTTCCCTGCTTCAGAAAATAAGATACCGCACTGGACAGGATGACAGAGACGGTTACCGTATAAACCAGGTCTTTCGTCAAGAAGTAAGTAAGAAGACCGGATGCCATGGAGCTGATCCCGACTGCCATGTTGTTGCGTGCCATGTCCCACGATACGCGAGCCAGCATGATCCCCACACCGGCCATCATGCCATTCGTAATAACCGGGCCAATAAAGTCCACGATCTTCTCCAGAAAACCAAACAGACCGATGATGGTCATGATGATTCCCCCGACAAAAATCATCGATAGCCGCTCTTTCATGCTTTTTCCGATTGTTCCCGCCAGCGTAATCGTCTCTGCTTGATACGAAACGACTGCTACTGAACCCGTGACCGCGTTTCCGGCTGCCCCTACGAGAAAAGCAAGCGCAGTCGGAACGGATGCAAAACCGAGAGATAAGGCCAACAAACCTTGCGGCAAACCGTTCAAGACCACGCTAAGTGCCGCGATAATGTCCTTCCATTCCATCTTTCTCTCTCCTTCTCTAATAAATAATAATGTCCGTTAAATTTCACAAAGGTTAAATTATCATAAAATCCGATCTATATCAATTGTTTAATAATCTAACTTTCGTGTTTTTGTCGTTTCATCTCATCGCAGCTCTATTAACGTTCAATATATACAGTTATAAAACGAACGTTTTCTTTTGTGCAGAAAATGTATTTTTCTTGCAAATATACTCGCAATAAAAAAAGCACGAGCAAGATCTGTTGATCTCACCCATGCTTTTCTCCTTTAGGCTTCTTTCGGCAGGACAATTCCCCGGTAGAGCTGTACCGTAATCCAATAGTAAATGGCGTAAATCCCAACAAAAATCAAGGTTGGCGCCCAAATGTTTGCGTATGGGTCAAGCAAGATGACCGAGAACATTTCCATTCCTACCAGGACATGCAGCAAGCCCATCAATGCAGGGAAAATGAACACGAGGAACAGCTCTTTGTAGATCGACCCTACCAGCCATGCTTTGCGCACACCAATCTTTCGCAGCATCTTGTAGCGTTCGCGGTCCCTGCTGGCTCCCGAGAGAATTTTGAACATCAGGCAGCTTGCCATCATCGCCAGAAAGGCAATTCCCAGGAAGAAGCCCATAAACATCGTTCCGCTCGTAAATGCATACAGGCTTTCGTACATGCTGTATTTGGTCGACAGCATCTCGCTGTCGTTGTCGGTCGCGAAAGGCGCGATTCGTTCCATTTGTCGTTGATCCATGGCTTTCAGCTCGGCCTTGTACTTCCCAAAGTCATCGACTCTCACCAAAAGCAGTGTGTGTTCCTCGCCTGTAATGCCATCGTAAGTAGGACCATCTACGATGCGAATGCTTTTGTCATCCAGCATCGAGTAGCTCGAAACAAACTCGTTGCGGATCGTTTTCTCCCATTCTTCGGGAATCTGCTCCATCGCAGCTGTGCCTGCTTGCTCCGATTTTTCGTTCATGCTGTATGCGGAGGCCGGCAGCTGCGTCGATACCCGTTTTGGTTGAATGTCAGGATCGTAGGCTCCCATACTGTTCGAGGAGATCAGAGGCGGATGTGCGAGCAAATCGTCTTTGGCGTAATAGATCACATCGCCATCCACTTTGTATCGATACGTGAGCTGCTCTTCTACCGTCATGCTCTTGATCGACTCGAAATCAGCCGGTGTCGGGTCCTGAAGTGTGATGTCATAGACATGCGCGACACCCGCAATCAGAGAGACGTTTTGCTGGAAGGCAAGTCCGCCTGCCATCGCTCCCACCCCTAGCGCGATCAGCATCGCAACAGTCGCCAGCACCTTGGTCAGATTGTTCACGCGAAAACGAAGCTGAGCAAACGTAAAGGCATTCAACTTTTGGTCATTCCACTTTTGATTCTTTTTCAGTAGCTGCATAAACATGGGCAACAAAGAAATAAAAACCATATACGTCCCGATAGTCGTTGCTACTGCTCCAATGATAAAGCCAAACGCTACCAGCTCCCTCAGGTGATAGAGGGAAACGTATCCTACTGTCACAAGGACTAGCCCCAGCAAAGCAACCAGCACGGTTCGAACCCCTGTCGCTTTTACCCGGTCATGCTGCTGTTCGGCACGGATGAGATCCAGCTCGGTCGCACGCGCCAGACGAATAGCGTTTACCGTAGATGTCAGGAAGAACAGCACTAAAAAGAATCCACTCGTCATGAGCAGAGCAGGCACATAAAAGGGCTGATATCCCTCTGCCGAAATGTCCAATTGGCTCATCAGCATCCTGCCGATTCCACTGGCGAGTCCGATCCCTACGATGCTTCCAACGATAATGGACAGGATGCCCATTGTCAGTGTTTCCAGGAACAGAATCTGGCTGATCTTACCTTTCTTTGCTCCCAATACCCTGTACATCCCCAGCTCTTTGCGCCGGAGGGAAAGCAGGAATGAGTTGGCGTAAAAAATATAGAAGATCGTAATAAACGCCAGAAGAAATGCGCCCACATTAAAAACCAGCTGTATGGAACTGATCAGCGAATTCTCCCGGGTATACTCGCTGTTGAGTGCGAGCGTCTGAAACATATAGAAAATTGAGATGGAGATGACCAGCCCCACGAGCAGGATCAGATAGTCCTTCATCATTTTTCGCATGCTCGATAACGATAGCTTCAGTAACATTCTTATCCCCTCCTAGTGCAGATCATGTGATGCACCAAGCTCGGCAAGTACATCCAGAATTTGTTTGAAAAAAGATTGTCGGTCTTCCGTGCGATGAATTTCTTTGTACAGGCTTCCGTCCTGAATGAACAAGATGCGCTTGCAATAGCTTGCGCTGAATGCGTCATGCGTGACCATCAAGATCGAGACCTTCTGGTTTTCATTCAAATCGCTCATGGTTTCCAGCAGGCTCTTTGCATTTTTTGAATCGAGTGCACCAGTCGGCTCGTCTGCTAACAAAATAGCAGGCTCATGGACCAGAGCTCGTGCCGCTGCCGCCCTTTGCTTTTGTCCGCCGGAGACTTGTACCGGGTATTTTTGCAGCAGTTCCGCGATCCCTACCGTTTCAGCTACCTTTTTCACTTTTTTCCCGATCTCTTGGGAAGACACCCCTTGCAGAGATAGAGGCAACGCGATGTTTTCGTACAACGACAAGTTCTCCAACAGGTTGAAGTCCTGAAAGATAAATCCGAGCCGCTGGGAACGGAAATCGGCCAGCTGATTCTGATTCATTTTGGTAATATCCGTCCCGGCGATCTCAATCAACCCTTCGCTCGGCCGATCGAGTGTCGAAATGACGTTTAAAAGCGTTGTTTTACCCGATCCGGAAGGTCCCATGATCCCGACGAACTCTCCCTCCTGTATGTTCAACGAAACGCCTTTTAATGCATGGGATTGGCTTTCTCCCTTTGTCCCGTATATTTTTTGTACCTTTTTGACTTCTAGGACAGATGTTTTCATGTCGTGTTCCCCCTTCTCCCAATTGAGCAAATACCGATCTTGCTTTTTTCAACGTTTCTAACTGTACCGATTTTCCAGCGGGGGTGCCATTGATCTACCTAACAGTTAGCTTACTTTTTTGTAAGAAAACTTTTATCGAAGCCTGCTCAAGGATGAACGACCGCGTTGTAGCGGAAAGTTTCCATGCGCTCCAGAAATGATAAGCGATACGCTTATCCATTTCTTATACGTTAAGAAAACTTTTATCTAAGCCTGCTCATGAAAAAAAGACATGGAATCGTTCCATGTCTCATGCCTTTTTCATAAACGCGGATGTGACCGCTTGCGGTCAAACAAAACGGTCAAGACCGTTTTGTTTGTCAGGAAAATAGATTGGGAAATTGCTTGATGATCCCTTCCGATAGGGTGTCTGCCACGACTAAACTATTCTCTTCCCCCTGATCAAATGCAAGTATGTCTGCATTTCCATCCTTGTTCAGCCTGGCTTCCACCACATCGGTGACCTGCTGCAGCTGCGTATGGAGCAAATCTCTCAATTCGTTCAAGGTCCAATTCATGTTGAGGCCACTGAGGAGATTGGCGATGTCATCCGCATTTAGGTACCAGTTTGTATAGAGCGTTTTTAAATCTAACTGCTGCTGGTTTTTCGCTGCCTCCACGATCTTTTCCGCGATAAAAATATGTTGCTTTAACAGCTCTGTCAGCTGATCGCCGACCGCCTCTCCGTAATATGGCTTAAAGGCATTTCCGATGTCTTCCTGATTTTTCAACAGCTTGGCCAGCACCTGACTCTGGTCCTCCAGCCCTGCTGTAGCACTGACGACGTAATTTCGAGTCCAGAGTGTTTGATCAGTCCAGAGCTTTCTCATCTCTTCTCGTAGCTTTACGGCGGCCGAGCTTATCCCTTCTGTTTGCTCTACCTCCTCCGCTACTTCTTGTCCTTTCGTAGCGGTTGCGGGAAGGAACAGAGCCGCACTGAGTAAGAACGCGATGATCCTGTGAAGCTTTCTTTTCATGGTAGATCTCCTCCATCTCACATGTTTCTGGAAAGGCCCCACCTTATTTTCGACAAACACAGATATTCCATCCCCTTTTTCTCCCTCCAAGCAAAAAGACACCTCACGCAAAGCAACCCATCTCAAAATGGCATCAATTTTAACCAATATTCATATTGTTTCGATTGATTTTCAATTATACAATACACCAAAGCAAACCAAACACGTGAGGCACCCGAGAATATAGAGAGAGAACGAAGGAAAAATCATTAGGAAGAAGATGAGAGAGATGGCTGCTCTACAAGAAAGTGAACTGGATGACATGCAGATTGCACAATCGTACGTCAATGAAGTGTACGAAACGATTCAAGCACGCAACCCTGGGGAGCATGAATTTCATCAAGCCGTAAAAGAGATTTTCGATTCTCTGGTACCCGTATTCGCAAAGCACCCGAAATACATGAACAACGGTATCCTCGAACGGATCAGTGAACCAGAGAGAATCATTACGTTCCGCGTACCTTGGGTCGATGATCACGGAAAAGTACGGGTAAATCGCGGATTTCGCGTACAGTACAGCAGCGCGATCGGTCCATACAAGGGCGGTATCCGGTTCCATCCATCCGTCAATGCCAGCATCATCAAGTTTCTAGGCTTTGAACAAATCTTTAAAAACGCACTGACCAGCCAACCCATCGGCGGCGGTAAAGGCGGATCGGACTTCGATCCAAAAGGCAAATCCGACGGCGAAGTCATGCGATTCACTCAGAGCTTTATGACAGAGCTCTGCAAATACATCGGTCCAGATACGGATGTACCTGCTGGAGATATCGGGGTCGGTGCACGGGAAATCGGCTACATGTTCGGTCAGTACAAACGCATTCGCGGCGGATATGAAGCAGGCGTCCTCACCGGAAAAGGTGTGGGCTACGGCGGAAGCTTGGCTCGTACAGAGGCGACTGGCTACGGAGTCGTTTACTTTGTCGAGGAAATGCTGAAAGATAAAGGCCAGAGCATGAAAGGCCGCACCGTCGTTGTTTCCGGATCAGGCAATGTTTCGATCTACGCCATGGAAAAAGCGCTCCACATGGGAGCCAGTGTAGTGGCATGCAGCGATTCGAACGGCTACATTTACGACAAGCGCGGCATTAACTTAGAAACCGTGAAACGCCTAAAAGAAGTGGAACGAAAAAGACTCCACGAGTATGTAAAAGAACATCCGCACGCCGAGTACCGGGAAGGCTGCACAGGCATTTGGACCATTCCCTGTGACATCGCTCTGCCGTGCGCCACTCAAAATGAGATCGACGCCGCATCTGCGAAAATCCTCGTCGAAAATGGCGTGAAAGCAATCGCTGAAGGAGCAAACATGCCGTCCACTCTAGATGCGATCGAAGTATTCTTGAGCCATGGCATTCTCTTTGGACCAGCAAAAGCCGCGAATGCAGGTGGAGTCTCCGTTTCCGCACTGGAAATGGCCCAAAACAGCATGCGCCTCGCATGGACCTTTGAAGAAGTGGATGCCAAGCTGCACGAAATCATGGCTAGGATTTATCAAACCAGCATGAAGGCCGCCGAAGAGTACGGACATCCAGGCAATCTCGTCGTCGGTGCGAATATCGCCGGATTCATTAAAGTGGCCGATGCTATGATGGTGCAGGGCGTGATTTAAGGCAACACCCCCTCCGTCCCCATGCCACCGGGCGTAAATAAATGAAAGGACAGCTACAAATCAGCTGTCCTTGTTTCTTTTTCCTGCCCCGTTTCATCGATTTCGTTGGCTTGTATGCTCTTTTGGATATGCAGAAAATGCTTTCTCAGTCGATCCTCGATAATTCGTGGTTGTTCCTTTTTCAAGAGGTACGCGATATAAAACAGCCCTGTTTCCAAGGCTGTCTTCTTTGTTTTTTTCTATATTTTACCATATTCTTCGAACCTTCATTATGCAATAATCTTCGTCTTCTTGGCATTCTCGGTCGACTTCTTGATCAGGCCACTGAGTGGACGTTTCAGGACGAGTGCCACGAACAGGCTCAGTCCGATGAACCCAAGCAGGCAGAGAATATCCCGAATCACCGTCTCCCACAGAATCCCACCCACGCCTTC
This sequence comes from Brevibacillus choshinensis, assembly GCF_001420695.1. Classification (NCBI taxonomy): domain Bacteria; kingdom Bacillati; phylum Bacillota; class Bacilli; order Caryophanales; family Paenibacillaceae; genus Brevibacillus; species Brevibacillus choshinensis. Next base: position 1,745,961 of record NZ_LJJB01000010.1, read on the forward strand.
TCGCAAAAGGCTAATGGCATAGGTGAAGGGCATAAATGGATTCAATACCTGGAAAAAGTACGGTGTCATGCTGATCGGAAACGTGCCGCCAGAGCTCGAGAACTGGAACACCATAAAGATGATCGCGAGTCCCTTGCCCACATTGCCGAATACAGACAGCAGCGTGTACGTGATGGTGACAAACACGGCGCTGACCAGCATCGCAAAAAGGACAAACGGTAATTTGTCAGCCACATAGGCATCGAGTAGGTAAATATCACCGAGTGTAATGAACAGCGCTTGAAACATGCCGATCGTCAAGAATGTGCCCAGTCGTCCCAAGTACAGCTGGTACGGCTTGTACCGCCCATCCGGATTTTCGGCTTCGGCTTTCAACAAGGAAATCAGCAACGTCGCTCCCACCCACAACGACAGGACGCCATAAAACGGAGACATCGCTGAGCCGTAATTCGGAATCGGGTATTTCCGATTCTCTTGAATCTGGACAGGACTGGCCAAAAACTCACTTTCCTTTTGGATATCTCCGCGCAATAGCTTGGCGAGAGCTGCGAATTGATTATTCGCTTCAAATTCCCTCAGCTTGTCTGCGGCTTCTCGGACAGCGTGCTGCAGCTGGGGTAGATCGTTGCGAACCAATCCAGCGACTTTATGAACCCCCTCCTCTAGCTGAGGGAGCTGATTGCGGACGAAATCCGACAGCTTCACGAGCTCTTTTTCCGCCGCAGGCAAATCGTTCGTGATGAAGGCTGCCGCTGCGTCCAGCTTTTTCCCGATCTCCGGGAGGCTATTCTTCAATAGTGGCGCAGCTACGGTGATCGCTTTGTCAAAAGCATCGACCTTTGCTTGCAGACCTTGCGCCAGCTCATGCACCTTTGCCCGAATCTGTGGCATTTGATCCTGGATGCGTTTTAGCTCAGCTTGGCCAAATTCCAGACCTGCCTTGGCATCTTCTAGAATGGCTGCGATATCCGGTATCTTGTCTTTAGCTGTCTGCAAATGGTCAGAAGACGTGCGGGCCAATGTTTTCAGTGCATCGATGCCAGCAGCGATACGCGGAACGATTTCACTGTCGTACCGCGAGAGAATCGATCCCAATGCAGCACTCGTTTCTTTCGCACCCTGCCGCAAGCTCTCGATTGTCTCCTTGAGGGGAGCCTTCCCGTTTTCCAGCGCGAGAGCCGCAATCCCCAGCAGCTCAATCTGTCTCTTCATCTTGTCCTCGATCGAATGCAGGCGATCCACCTGTCCTTGCAGCGGTTTGCCTGGGATGTATGAATTGATGCGATCGAGCAAAGAGGACGTATGCTCCAGCACGCGCTCGACGGTCGCCAATCGTCCCTGAACGGCTTTGACCTCATCCGCTGTTGGCCAACGATCTGGATTGGTATCCAGCAGCCGCTCCGCCAGCAAGGCTACGGTATCTGCGGCTTGTTGAGCCAACGCGAGATTCTGCTTTATCAAGGGAGCGATCGTATCCAGTGCCCCTTCATTCGCTACCAAAAAATCATGGAGCTGATCAGCAAAGGCAGCTCCCTTTTCCGCGATGTCTGCAATCCGTGGCAATGCGTCCTGCGCCGCCGTCACGACCTCGATCGCTTTGTTCGTTTTGCTCAGAGCGAGATTGACCGTGTCCTCTACCTGATTGAAGTGCTGATCCAGCTCCTGGACGCGATCTACCGCCTGGTGAATCTGTGGCAGCTTATCTTGAATGATGAGAATCTGTGAGATCGTATCGCTGATTTTCGGCCAGTTTTGTTGGATTTTCAGCAAATACTCAGCCGCCTGGTTGATCTCAGGAATTTTCTCTTCCAATGCGGGAATGATCTGCGCTTTTTCATGAATTTCTGGCAGCTTCTTTTCCAGCTCCAATACCTTCTGTCCCGCAGCCTGGATTTGGGGAAGATTCCTTTCAAGGTCGAAAATGCCATTTTCAATCTTACGGATTGTCGGTAGCTGTGCTTCGATCTCGATGCCGATTTCCTTCAGCTTTTTGAGCAATGCTTCGCTCACGGCTCCGGTGAAATTTTCATTGATTTCCTTGGCGATCGCGGACACGCCCGACGATGTAATCTTAGGCGCGATCGCATTCACCTTCTCGTTCACACTGTAAATAACGGTGGGTCGATCCAGCTTTCCATCCACAATGCCGGTAATTTTCGAGGAAAAGTCGGGTGGAATGAGAATGCTGGCGTAATACTCGCCTTTGTCCACACCTCTCTGGGCCTCTGCCTCATCGACGAAGGTCCAGCCTAGCTTTTGATTCTGCTGTAGGCTATTCAGCAGCTCGTCTCCGATATTGATGTGCTGTCCGGCAACCGTTGCTCCCGTATCCTGACTCGTGACCGCTACCTTGACGCCTTGGGTATTGGCATAAGGGTCCCAGACCGATTTGATATTGACCCAATCATACAAGCATGGGAGCAGAGCAATCGCCACGATGAGAAAAACGCCTGTCGGCACCTTGAAAATGTTGAGCCAATCCGTTTTATAAATCTGCCAAATCGAACGCATAGAGGTACCACCTAGTAGTAGAATGAGTAATCCTGATTCTTCCAAGAAAGATTACCATAAAAGGAAAGGAACGAGAACCTTATCCTAGTATATGCAAAAAAAAGCAGCCTCCTTTGTCGAGACTACTTTTCCCTTTCCGTACTAAGGTCTGATTGCTTGGGGATGGAACCAGATTTTATCGAAGTCCAGCCAGCCTGATGTGTTAATCGAGACCCCGCGCACCGACTGGTGAAAGGACGTATTGCTCTTTTTATAGACGAGGTAGAGGATCGAATGCGTTTGCTTCATCAAAGATTCGAGCTCATCCAGCAGCTCCTGTCGTCTGGAGGCGTCCCTTTCACGGAAAATGGCTTCTGTCCGTTGTTTGACCTGTTCCACTGTCTGCGGATCAAAGGCAGCCAGGAAATAATTCTTTTGCAAATACATCTCTAGCTCGCAGATCTCGTCTCCGGTAAATACGTTTCCAAACAACCGACCGTCGTATTGCTCCCAATCCTCATAATCCATCAATTCTTCAACGGGCTTCACGTGCATCTCAATATGGATACCGAATGACTCCAAACGGTCCCGAATCCAGATAGCGTCTTCCTCGTGATACGGATTGGAAGCGATTCTGAACACTTCCCCCCGATAGCCACTTTCCTGTAATAACGCTTGAATCTCTGCACGACTCAACGCCTCTTCCTCAGCCCTGCCCGTATTCGCATGGTGCGGACGGAACCCTCTGGCTGGAAAAACGAGATCTCCTCCCAAATCCGCAATCATCTGTTGTCGATCGATGATGTGGTGAAGAGCTCGCCGAAATGCAGGGTGATTCTGTGGTCCAACTTTCCATTGATGAAAGACCAGCAGCGTGCAGCAGGCAAATAGTATTTCTGCATCGATCCACCCACAGCTCTCACTCAGCTGCGCCTCCAGTTCTCCATGAGACGGATCCCCGTAGGACGTGAAAACAGATGTCCAGTCCGGTTCTTTTAGCCGACCCGGTTCCATATCGGGCAAGATCAGTACCTCGACCCGATCCAGCTGTGGCCTGCCGCGAAAATGAGCGGGAAATGCCTCTAGTACACAGATCCCGTCCTGCATGCGCGTGACTTGAAACGGACCGGTGCCGACGGGATTCCGAGAAAACTCCGATTCCCCCCTCCGCACAACGACATCCTCTGGAAGGATACTTGCTGGAACCGTTGATAAAAAACGCAGAAACAATGAATTTGCTTGCTTCAATTGAATGTGTACCGTTTTATGATCGAGTGCCTCTACCTGTGCGATGTCTTGAAACATCCAGCTCGATTCAAAGCGCTCCGGACGCAATCGAACGCGATCAAGGGAAAACACAACATCGTGGGCCGTAAGCTCCCGACCATGATGAAACAGAATGCTCTTTTTCAAATGAAACGTCCATGCTCGCCCGTCCTCACTGGTTTCCCAAGAATGTGCGATGCTAGGCTTTATCGTACGTCTTTCTGGATCATATTCGACCAATGTATTGAACAGCTGTCCACCAATATGGGCATCAAACGTGTAATAGGACAACGCTGGGTCCAACGTCACAATATTGCGGTAAACAGGAAAACGCAACGTATCCTCTAACTTGTCTGAAACCATCTGAGTCGTGAAGCCCATTCCGTCTGACAGCCAATCCATCAAGCGATTCTTCGCTGAGTTGCCGCCAAATCGGTTCATCAGCTCCATCGCCTCATTGACTTCTCCCCGTTCCATCTTGTCCTTTACTTCATGGAGGAGAATTTCCTCGGAATCCGCCAGTAGGGTCAGCACTGAAGTATGACCACGCCCGCGACCAGCCTGCCAATCAATCCAGCCGAGCTCGCAAAGCTTGCGAATGATGATTTTTGTATAACGAGGGGTGCAATGCCAAATGCCCGTGAGCTTTTCTACTGTCACAGGGAAAGCAACACGGGTTTCCCGATCGCTAAAATACGACCGGAGCTCTAAAAAATGAAGAACGGTCAGCATACAAAACCTCATTCCTTTAATAGAAAAGGTGAACGAACTCACTCAAATCATACCCTTTTTATCCCTTTCTAGATAGATATACTCAATGGTAAAGAGACAATTCCAGAGGGGGAGAACCAAATGAATGGCTTTATACAAAAGCTCCGCGCGATGGCAGACTTCCATCCCGTCGCCTGGGGTGTCATTATCGGAACCTTCCTGTCACGTACAGGTTTTTTCATGACCATTCCGTTTTTAGGGATTTATCTGGGGAAAGGAAAAGGCATCGATCCTGCCACGGTTGGCGCGATTTTAGCCGCCAGCTTTTTGGTCGGGACCCTCTGCAGCTTTGTCGGAGGAGCGTTATCCGATCGACTGGGGCGATACCCGGTCATGATTGCGGCGATGGCTGCATGGAGCCTCACGCTGCTGGGGTTCGCATTCGCTGATGAGATCTGGCAATTCTTCCTCATGAGCTGCTTGAATGGCCTCTGCCGGAGCATCTTTGAGCCGACTGCCCGTGCCTTGCTGGCAGATGTGACTCCTCCTGAACGCCGCACCGATGCCTTTCATGCCAGATATTTCGCCATCAATATCGGCGGAGCGATTGGTCCATTAGTGGGGCTGAAGCTGGGAGCAGGCAGTACTTCCTCGCTCTTGCCGTTTTACGTCAGTGCCGTCATCTTTGCCATCTACGCGATCGTCCTGGTCGTTTTCATGCTCTCCTTTCGGCACGAGCTCCAGGAAAAGTCGTCTGGGACCCCGATGAAGCAAATGATCCGCATTGTTTTTACGGATAAGGTGTTTCTCTATTTTCTCTTGGGCAACGTCTTTCTGGCAGGAGCCTATTCGCACCTCGATACGACTTTGTCGCAGTTTATTGGTCACGATCGGATCGAAGCCTACTCGTTTCTGTTTATTATCAACACGCTCTCTGTCTTGATCCTGCAATACCCGCTGGCAAAGCTGATGAAGCGGTTTTCTTCCCTGACGGCCTTGAAGGCTGGCTGCCTTTTATTTGGACTCGGTCTGTTCGGATTCGGACTCTTTGACAATCTGGCATTGCTGGCCCTATCGATGGTTATCTTTACGGCGGGTGAGATTTTGAGCTTTGTCATTGGGGATGTACTGATCGGGGAAATTGCCCCCAGCCATTTGCGAGGAGCTTACTATGGTGCGAGTGGCTTCGCCTTTATTGGCCAGAGCGCTTGCGCGTGGTTCGGGGGGATTTTACTCAACCTGCTGGGCTTCGGACAAGGTCCTCTCATCTTTGCCATCCTCATGCTGCTGACCTTTATCGCCTATCCGTTTTTCCACCGCGGGCAACAGCTGTGGGAATTGCGTCTCGGGCACACCGGCACAAACGAGGGGTGCCAAGGCATGGAATTAACCAAAAGCTAAATCATCCCCATAACCAAGGAGTGTTTTTCATGACAACCTTTCAGCAATTCCACGCTCTTCATCATACGGATGACTTACTGTTTATGGGCAATGCCTGGGACATCCCCTCTGCACGCGCTCTCGAAAAAGGCGGTTTTAAAGCAATCGGTACGACCAGCTGGGGAATCGCACATTCACTCGGCTTTACAGACGGAGAAAAGATAGATTTTGACCTGCATCTCGCCGTTATCAAAGGGATTGTCGAGCACGTGCAGATTCCGGTGTCTGCCGATATCGAGGCAGGCTATGGGGAAAATGCTCCTGCCATCATCGAGAATGTGTTGCGGACGGCAAATGTGGGAGTCGCGGGCATCAATTTGGAGGATTCGCTCAAGCACCAAGCAGGCTTGCGAGACATCACCCAGCATGGAGACCTTCTCCACAAAATCAGAACCGCTCTCGATAACAGCGGCTTTCACGATTTTTATATCAACGCCCGAATCGATACGTATTTTCAAAAAGAAGATCCGCTAGCAGAAACGATCGATCGAGCCAAATGCTATGTGGAGAGCGGAGCCAGCGGAATCTTTGTCCCTGGGGTAAAGGACGAAGCGGACATCCGAGCAATCGTTGCCCAAGTAAACGCACCTCTGAATGTTCTGCCACTGCCTGGTCTTACAGATGGCAAGCTGCTCCGCAAGTGGGGAGTAAAGCGCCTCAGCTTTGGCAATGCCATGTACGACAAAATGGTCGCTTATTTAGACAGCCATGCAGCGTTGTTGTTTGAGGCTACTGACACCGCTTCCCTGTACGAATCGGATCGCTCCTGATTCACGGGTCGGAAAGATCCCCTATTGGTGAAGGGGGTCTTTTCCTTTTTACTGAGCCATTCCTCTGAAATAACGATAGACCTTCTCCAATTTCTCTTCATGCCTCCCCTTCGGACTCTCCATGTTCCCAAATTCAAAGAACTTCACCTTTTTCATCCCCACAAATTGAAACAAGGCTCTCTTCATCAGTATTTTGTGAGCGTTATTCAGCCAAAACAACGGATAATGCGTGGGCCCTTTCATCGAGGAAATGCACACGACCGACTTCCCCGCAAGCAACCCTTCCGGCAGTAGCCCCTTCTTGTCTCTGTAAGCAAAATCAGAAGCAAACATCTGGTCAATATATCCCAAGAGCATGGCAGGCGGTCGTCCCCACCAGATCGGATATACGAAAACGATTTTATCTGCCCAAGTAATCTGATTCCGATATTTCTCCAGTCGTGGATCGATGTGCATATCCCTTCTGCGCTTTTGCTCATTAAAAACCAGGACCGGATCAAATCCTTCCTCATAGAGATCCAGTACCTGTACTTCTTGTATCAGAGGATTTTCCCCACTCCCTTGGATGACCTTTTGCAAAAACGAAAAGCTAAGACTCCGATGATTCGGATGTGTATAAATCACGAGCAGATTCATCGTACCACTCCCATTACTTATCATTTGATAACAAAATGGTAGCACGCACTTATTATAGTTGTCAAATGATAATTGTTTATTGACAACTAGTTTGTTATCGTAACTGTAAGAGGTGATCACTATGGACAAAACAGCCTTTTTCCAAAAGTTCGTGACCTTCACGAGTGCCGTACATCAAGTGAAGCACGAGATGACCAAAGATCTAAAACCCGATGATATCACTCCCGTTCAATACAGCATTCTGGAATATGTAGCCGTACAGCAGCCTGTCACCCTCAGTGAAATCAGTGACTGTCAGCATATGTCCATGCCCAACACGAGTCGGGAGATCAGGAAACTGACGGAGAAAAACCTGTGTGAAAAATCGACCGTTGCCGAAGATCAGCGCAAGCAATCGATCCGCCTGACCCAAAAAGGGCAAGACATGATGGACGAAGCATTTTCCCGGATCGAGGAGCGTTTCCTCCAGCGTCTACAAGGTGCTGCCGAAGAAGATCTGAAAATGATTGAACAAGCCTTGGACGTGCTGCAGGCGAAAGTGTTTTATACAGAGTCATGATGGGCGCTCTCCAAATAAACGCCCTGTGTTATTGCTCAGTATCCTCGCCCTCGTCCTGCTCCTGTTCATTTTTCCATCGTGGACCCCTGAAATCAGAGACGAAAACGGCACTTTCCCCATTTTGAAGAACGGGAGAAGTTTCACGCAGTCATGCTGGAAGCCAAGAAACATATACTCGCAGTCCGACCATAGTGTAAAAACAGCAAAGGGAACTGCACGAATGCAATTCCCTTTTTCTTGTATCGACATGGATCTTAAATGGTCAAAAACGCCTGAGCACCTGTTCTGCCGCGTCAAATGATAAAAGCTGTCAGATGCACACTTTGATTCTATGTCGAACAAAATCAGCTCTTGTCTAATCCTCTTCGGCTCAGCTATATTTTGAATATACATACTTCTAGAAAAATATGATTTTGATAGGAGATTCATATGACTATCTCATCGAAACTCCCACCTGCTACCCCTCTTCTGACAGAAAGGCGAATCGCCAAAACCTCACCCAACATAGACCCTCACGAAGAATGGTACGAAATCACCCTGACTTCCACTGATGCACTCGAAATTCACATCAACAATCTGACACACCCCGACTCCTGCATCGAAATCTATGACAAATTCGGTACCAGGCTAGAGCATTCTTCCTTTACACCCGATTCACCTATTATTCATCACTTCTTTCCTGAGAAAGAGGGCCTCTATTTCATTCGGCTAACTATTGGACCTGACCCTAATCCCGATCATCTCTACCAGCTCTTCGTTGACAGGTACACTCCCCTTTCCGGTACGATCATCGGCTCGATCAGGCTTACCGCGGAAGAAGGGCCTTATCTAATCGGACCCAGAGACCTGATCATCCCCGCTGGAAGTAGTGTAACGGTAGAAGCAGGAGCAACGCTCAATGTTCGTGGCCCAAACAAGATCGTGGTCCAAGATTCTGGAGCCCTCTATCTTTGCGGCGAAAGTACCAACCACATCACTATTATCGGGGCAATCGGTGATCCTACCAAACACCAATGGAACCAGCTCTTCAAATCCCCGCAGGCAGAGACTCTCACCCAGCATCTTGTCATCCAATACGATAACGACGAGAACGGAATTGACTTTCTTTCGTTTCCTACCCCGTTTGTTGCTACAGCATCGACATTCGAAGAGTTTACCGCCACCATCGAAGAAGCTTCCCATTACAGACGGGCAGCCATCATTCCTCCCGCAGCTCGACTCGAATACATCAAAACGTGGTTTAAGCAGGCCAGTCCTTATCACTTCAGCTTCCTCGAGGAACTCATACCCTTTGAGCTCTACTTTGGCAACGACGTCACCTCTTTCGCTGACTGGGAAATGGACAGCCTCCGTGTCAGTTCCGAACGATTTGATGCCGGGCACATCAACTACTGGGATTTCGTCAATGGCAATTTCACGAGTGATCTCGTCGAGGCGGCACAGCTATTCACCAACAAACAGAGCAGTTCGGAGCCTCGCATTCAACGCATGATTGATTTTCTCAACATCGGACAAAACTGGCGCCAAACCCATGGATACTTCAAATGGTATGATCTGCTCAACCCGTTCAACAAGGAAGGCGAGGAATTCGAAAGAACGTTCGAACAAATGGCCCCGACCTTCTGGTTGGCCCACAATACTTCGATCATCTATTGGGATAAAAAAGCGCGTGAACTAGGGCTTTGGGAAAAAGAAAATGTGCTGGAACAACAATTTATCAACTCCGTGATTATCCGCGTTCATTTCGCAGCAGATTTGCCCTTCACGATCCCCGGTTATGGAAATAACATCCCACCTGTTGGCTTCGTCGGAATCTCCATCAACCACGGCCCTCTGAGTTATCCCAAGCAGTATCCGATTCCTGCGCCCGAGCACGATGTCAACTTTGGCACCTTATCGATCGCATCCTACTTGAAGTTTTTCTTTGATACTCTGTTTAACCGCAGAACCAACTCCATCTACACCTGGTGGATCCCTACTCAAGCGGACCAACAATTATATCAATTGCTCAAAGAGAAGGGGATCTCGGTCGATTCTCCTCCAGAGGATTGGGATCGCGAATTCATCCAGCCTTCGCAAAAAACATTAGAAGAGATTCAGCACTTTTACCTGACGATTGCGTGACAACAAACAGACCCGAATGCCTGATTGCAAAACATCATCGGCACCGGGTCTTTTTCGTTTTGATTCATCCTACCCAAAGTAATTCTGGATCGCCACTTTCATCCTTGCTTGGTGGGCCGCAAACTGCTTGTGTCGATGTCCATTAGCCCCTGATGGATGAGGGAATCCCCACAGACATTGTAGCGCATCCAGCTTTCCTTCCCCCTCCAAAAGCTGGAGCACACTCTCCACTCCTTTTCCGAGAGGGATCAAGAGAGTCTGCTTCCATGCTGGGAGTTCTTCCTGCACGAATCCCATTACAGCGTTTGTAAGAAAGGGTGTAGCTACTAGATGGGGATCACTACCATTATAATTTTGCTGCTCAACAAACACCGGATATCGAAGCAAAGAGGTCGTATGAAGTAGCGATCGACGCTCGTAAAACAAGTCTTCGCAGGACGTTACACCCAGATGCTGATGTAGATCAAGTGCATCCAGAAAGGCGACCAGGTTGGTTCTCATACTACCCACAAAGCTCGCTGCTTGTTTCGCGTTTTGGCATACTTCCTCGTCGGGCAGGCCTGCTTCCAGACATCGCCTTGCTTCTTGCATCGCAATCTTCATTTGATTCCAGCCGGGCGTGATCCCCAAAATGATGACCTTGGCGGATCGATTGACATACTCATTGTGTGGCGCATAGTACGTCCTCAGCTTCCCGTCGCTATCCATCAGAAAATCATCGACCAGCAAGTCTGCCTTCGTCAGCATCCTATCCTTTGGCAATGACAAGATGGCTTGCTTGTATTGTGGTAAATGGGTAGTGATGAGCATCGATAGATTAGCCCCTACTCCTCAAACTTGAATTTAGCCAACGCATCCTTCAGAGCCGAGTTCATTCCCTCGTCCGTATCCTTATCCTGCCCCTTGAGATAATTGGCTACTTCTTTCTTGGAAACCTTGCTGCCCTTTTCCTTGTCCCGGCGTTCTTGGAAGGTCGTCAGCTTTTCCCGATGCCCGCAGACGCACACAAATGTCTGCTTTTCGCCTTCCCCGCGCAATTCCAGTCGCTTATGACATTGTGGACATCTGGCGTTTGTCTGCTTGGAAATGCCTTTGCGGTACCCACATTCCCGATCCTGACACACCAGCATTTTGCCCCGCTTCCCGTTTACCTCCAACAGAAACTTGTTGCATTCCGGACATCTGGTTCTCGTCAGGTTATCGTGTCGGAAGGTCTGCTCACTGTTTTTGATCTCATGAACGACTGCTTTCGCGTAGGTCTTCATTTCCCCGATAAAAGCCTGCTTGCTCAAGCTACCTTTGGCGATTGCCCCCAGCTTTTGCTCCCACTGAGCGGTCAGTGTAGGCGACTGCATTTCATCCGGGACGAGCTCCAGCAGCTGTTTTCCTTTTGCTGTAACGAAAATGTGTTTCCCCCGCTTCTCGAACAGGAAGCTGTTAAATAACTTCTCGATCACATCAGCGCGAGTCGCAACGGTACCAAGCCCGCCCGTTTCCCCGATCGTTTTGATCAGTTCTTTGCTTTCGTTCGCCATATATTTCGCGGGATTTTCCATCGCGCTCAGTAGAGCTGCTTCGGTAAAAGCCTCCGGTGGCTTCGTCTCACCCTTGGTCTGGGCAACGTTACTGATGCGCAGTCGATCGCCCTTTGTGATCGATGGCAAGAGCTGTTCTGCGACGCCATCCTTGGTATCCTCGTCCTCCACATCGTGGTCGTATACTTCTTTCCAGCCTTTGGCGAGTACCGTTTTTCCTCTGGCGATGAATAGCTCCTTGGCCAGTTTCGCCTGGATCGTGGTTTGCTCGTATTCAAAAGCAGGGAACAAGACTGCCAGGAATCGCTTCACCACAAGGTCAAAAATCTTGCGTTCCTTGTCACTCAAATTCGCCAAAAGGACCGATTGCTCCGTCGGGATAATCGCATGGTGATCGGATACTTTACTGTCATCCACGAAGGCTTTGTTCCCTTTAATCGGTGCACGCAGCAGCTTGGCGGCAAAAGGAGCATACGGCTTCATTTGTACGGCTTTGACCCGATCTGGAAGCGTCTCTACGATATCGGCTGAGAGATAGCGTGAGTCCGTCCGCGGATACGTAACCACCTTGTGATGTTCATAGAGGCCTTGCATGATCGAGAGCGTTTCCTTTGCCGAATAGCCAAATATCTTGTTGGCGTCCCGTTGCAGTTCCGTAAGATCATACAGCTGGGGAGCAAACGTTTTTTTGTGGGCCTTGGTCACCTCGACTACCTCAGCGATACTCTCTTTTTTCAGAGCCGCCAATAGCTGATCAGCCTTTTCCTTGGAAAACGTTCGGATATCCTTGGTCTGCTGATCCTGCCATTGAAGCTGGATCGGCCCCTCTGCCACAGCGGTCAATCCGTAAAATGGCTTCGGTGTAAATTGACGAATCTCTTCTTCTCGCTTCGCCACAATCGCCAGTGTCGGAGTCTGTACACGACCGCAGGATAGCTGCGCATTGTGTTTGCAGGTCAACGCACGAGTGGCATTGATCCCTACCAGCCAGTCTGCCTCTGCACGAGCAGCAGCGGAGGCAAACAGATTATCATACGCTTTGCCATCCTTCAGATTGCGAAACCCATCCCGAATAGCCTTATCCGTCACTGAAGATATCCAGAGTCGCTTGATCGGCTTGCTCACATGCGCCATTTCAATGATCCAACGGGCGACAAGCTCGCCTTCACGTCCAGCATCTGTCGCAATCACGATATCCTTTACATCGTTTCGCTTCATTTGTTGTTTCACGGTATGGAACTGCTTGTTGCTTTCCTTGATGACTACCAGCTTCAGCGGAGACGGCATAATGGGGAGATCCTCGATTTTCCACGAACTGAATTGCTGCCCGTACACCTCTGGATCAGCCAATGTGACGAGATGTCCCAAGGCCCACGTAACGATATATGTATCTCCTTCAAAATAACCGTTTCCTTTTTTCTGACACTGCAATACTCGCGCGATATCTCGTCCAACGGAAGGCTTTTCAGCCAGTACAAGTGTTTTCCTCATGTGCGACACCCTTTCAAACCAACTAACAATCAATATTTCCATTCTAAACAAAAAATGATCGATGGGGGTTATAAATAGGCAAGAAAAAAACGCAGTCCCCTACGAGACTACGTTTTACCTTCTACTTTCGATAGCTCGTGCTACCTATTTTCTTGCGTGCTGTTGAGAATAGGATCGGTGTACGGTTGATGGTGTTTCGGAGTACATCACGGAACACAAATGCGGCTACCCTATTGAAATTGTTGAACAGGTCGGACAGATCATCATTAAAGAATTGAATCACCTGGGCCTTAAACACGGGGTACACCGCGGTAAAACTGATAGACGCCCTGACCACGGCAAAATTGAACAATCGATTGGTACGGAATGCTACTCGATAGAAGTTTGCGATTTCACGAGGAGAAAGGGCCCGCGAAATGGGTTGAACCACGTTCCCTTCGGTGGTTTTGACCCTCACATGTATGCGTAGATTCCCGATTTGTTTTGTCCGTACTAGCAGAGTAGCAAGAGCCCGCGCTTTTTGCGTGCCTTGAACATGAAGGGTGATTCGGAAGTTACCACCCGGCATTTCACTCAAAGGCTCTACACGAACCAACGGGTCATTACCTATTGAGAATTTGATTTCGTTAAAATATGTGGCTTCTGGAGGAGATAGTCGAATTTGAGCCTTCTTCCGGGGATTAGTCATGCTGCACCTACCTCTTTCTGTTACAACTTCCTGATTTGATTTATCCTATTATTTATTGAGAATGTTTGTAACCGTACATGCCTATGAAGAACGCCCTTTTTCCTAACGGTCACCGTCTATTGTCGCGTTTTTACAAGACTCACTCTTTCTTTTCCTCTATGATGGAAAAAGGTTACAAAAATGATGTTATCGAGGATAAGGAGGATTACCTATGGAACTCACGTATGTGACTTATATTGGGGCAAAGCCGGAGGAAGTGTGGAATGCTCTCATTTCACCAGAAGGGACGAAAGCTATCTTTTTCGGGTCTGTCCTGAAATCGACATTTGAAGTCGGTGCGCCTTATGAATATGTTGGTCCTGGGAATGATGGAGAAGAGACGGTTCACGTCTATGGCAATATTCTCGCGTTTGAACCTTTCCAACGCATGAGCTATACGGAGCATCCAGGCCCCTCTTACAATGAAAATCATGCCGATCTGGAAACACGGGTGACGGTCACGCTGGAAACGGTAGGTAGCTGCACAAGGCTCACACTGGTGAACGATCAGTGGCCAGCTAATCACCCTTCCTATGAACGGACGAAGGATAACTGGCATTACGTGATCAGCAGTATAAAAACGTACGTAGAAACAGGAAAAACTTTAGATTTTGGTTGGTGATTATTTGTGGAAAGTGGAAAGACCATCTACGTCGCACTCTTGCGGGGAATAAACGTAGGCGGCAAGAATAAAATCAAGATGGCCGAGTTACGTACGGCGCTAGAGAATATCGGGCTTAGTCGTGTGAAGACATACATCCAGAGCGGAAATGTCCTCTTTGAGTCACAAGAAGACGAGGCCTCAGTACGTCAGCAGATCGAACGAGAGATTGCGTCCGTCTTTGGGATCACGCTCACGGTCGTCATGAGAACAGCTGAAGAAATGGAGCATATTGTCAGCCATTGCCCGTTCTCAGCAGAGCTCATTGCTGATGCGGCCGCTTCATGCGTGGGAGAGAGCCTCTATGTTGCTCTCCTGCCCGAATCGCCGCCCTCCTCTGGTATAGAGAAGCTGGCAGCTGCCAATAACGGAAATGATGAGTATCACATTTCAGGACGCGATGTGTACCTGTTGTTCCGCCACAGTGTTCGTGATGCCAAGCTATCCACGAATCTGCAAAAGCTCGGTGTACAGGTGACCGTTCGAAACTGGAACACGATGAACAAGCTTGTGGAGATGGCCAAAGAGATGCGGCTATAAGAATGCAAAAGAGGTAGCCCGGCTTGATGCAGGCTACCTCTTTTCCGTTTTTCTATCGATTGTTATATTGTTCTTTCGTCAGCACATACATCAGCTCGCCATTGCATTCTTCATCATCGCCGGTCAATCCTTGGAGCTCGCGGTCAAAGGTAAAACCTAGCTTTTTAAAGATTTTCAACGATGCTACGTTACGTGGGTCAGCCTTAGCGTACAGCCGGTCCAGTCCGATCATGTCAAATGTATAGGCTGTCAACGCTGCTGCTGCTTCATTCGCGTAGCCATTTCCCCAATAATCTCGACCTATTAAATAATACAACTCTTTGTCCGGTGCGATAAAATCAAGTACGCCGACTCCGCACAGTCGCCTTGCTATGAATCGCGAATGAATATTTGAAAGCTTGATCAAAAGGTGTTTGGTAGCTGTCTATCAACCACTTGAACAGCTTTTGATAGTCTTCCAGCGTCATGACACCAAAATGCAAGTAGGTGAACAGCTCCGGATCTTGCATCAGTTTAAAAGACTCCATCAAATCACTTTCAATGTAAGGGCGGATGATGAGGCGTTCTGTTTCCAAGCGCATCATGGATAAGGCTGTATTCATATAAGTAATCCTCCTAGTCTGTGGTTGTTATGCTTGTGGTAGACTAGTGTTGGAAACTGGCATCGCTATCCCCCACTTTCCAAATATTACAATTAGTATATCGGGAACAGCTCTCAGATAACAATACCAACCTGCAAAAAAACCACTCCAACGATAGGAGTGGCCTTCTTTTTTGTGCTTCAACTATACCTTTTTCACAAACTCGGATTTCAGCTTCATCGCGCCAAATCCATCGATTTTGCAATCAATATCATGATCGCCATCCACCAGACGGATATTTTTCACGCGTGTTCCTATTTTTAATACAGAGGAACTTCCCTTCACCTTCAGGTCTTTGATGACCGTCACCGTGTCCCCATCGTTCAAAACATTTCCATTGGCATCTTTGACGATCTTTGTATCATCTCCACTGTCGGCACCTGCTTCTGGTGACCATTCGTGACTGCATTCCGGGCAGACCAAATGATTTCCATCTTCGTACGTATATTCGGATTTACATTTTGGGCAGTTTGGCAAATTAGACATGATTTCATGTTCTCCCTTCGTTTAGTCTCTTCCCCCATCATGCATCTGGCTGACTGCAAGCAATACTGTCCGCTCCATTCTTCATCTCTTCCTTGCGTAACGCAATATAATGTTCTCCCAAAACGATCATCTGCGCAAGTACAGGCTCCAGACTTTTTCCAAACTCGGTTAACGCATACTCCACCTTGAGTGGAACAGAGGGAAACACCGTTCGTTGCACAATGCCGGTTTCCTCCAATTCACGCAATTGTACAGTCAGCACATGCCTGGAAATACCGGGAATCGCTCGATGGAGTTCACCAAACCGTCTTGTTTGCTGAAGCAATTCATAGATAATCCGCGGCTTCCACTTGCTGCTGATCATATTCAGCCCTACGTCAACAGGGCAACCGAACTCAGAATCCTGGTATGGCATGTTGACCTCCATCTGGTTAAGTATTGATGACTAGGTCATCTTTTTCTGCGTACTTATGTCCGCCCGGTAATTCGTTTAAGCTGGGATTGTATTCATCATAACGAAAGAGGCGAGCTTATGACAGATCTTATCCATCAACATCTGGTAATGAATCCCGAAGATATGAATACCGCCTTTGCCCGCGCCTATAATTCCGGCGACATCGACAATCTGCTCGCTTTGTATGAGCCAAACGGCATTTTGATGTCTCCACAAGGTTCCCCGGATGAAGGGATACAAAACATCCGTAAAACGCTGAACGATTTGCTCAATCTACGAGGCACCATGAATTCCAACAACGTCTACTGCATTCCTTTTGAAAATATCGCTCTCTTGCGTGCCAATTTCACCCTGAACGGCTTCGATGCTTCTGGAAATGACATGCAAGTAAAAGGGCACACCTCAGAAATCGTAAGAAGGCAGCCTGACGGACGATGGTTATACATTGTGGATCATCCGTTTGGGGCAAATCCGTTGACTGAACGGAACGGAGGTGGCACCGGCTGTGAGGAGTGATATTACAGGTAAGGGGTCCTGCTTCGCTTTATACCGGCCATAAAATAGCAAAAGGTCGACTCGTATCAAGCAGGGTCGACCTTCGCGTTTTTCCAGACATATTCTACCGGAGACAATCCGACGATACATGTAAATCCTTGCTTAAGTAAAAGGTTACCCTCCAAAGATTGGATTTTCCGAACTAGGTCTATTATGAATAAAGTTCTTTACGTACGTTAAAAATTGTTGTGCTCGAACACTGTTTATATGATATTTATGAATAAAAGCATATCCATTATCCGTGATACGCTTTCTCTCCTCCATGTTCTTGTCGTAGTACATAGCTTTTTCATATAAATTATCCTCCGTGCAAGCCACAAAATTAACCCCATCTTCAAAGCCTAAGTCCACCATATCTTTATTGGGCTCTGCCAACAATAATGTATGGCATCCGGGGGCTTCAAAAAACTTCAATACTGCAAAATCAAATTGTCCTCCGCACGTAAAAAATATGTTGGAGCGATTGATTTCCTTCGCGTATTTTTCGTTTACATAAGCATTTTCCGAAGCAGATACTAGATGTCCGGGATGGGGGTGAAACACAAAGCCTTCAACCCCGTTCATTTTTGCCAATACAGCCTCTCTGAATTTGTAATCTCCCTTGGGTGGAATCCTTTTAGGGGGGGTTTGGAGATCATTTACATATAATTGACCCATCAGCAGAAACTTTATTTCTTTCCTACATCCCCAATCCTTTATTACGTTAGGATTCATCGACCATGGCAACCACCTGTGTTTATCCTTAAATTGAGGATACACTTGTAAAAATGGATGATTCGATACTGAAAATACGAGATCTATATGATTCTTAGTTATATAATCGATTCTCGATTGTTCATGATGTTTTTCCTTATTTTCTTCTGAGGGGTGATAATGCAAATCAGAAACAAAACATCCTTTTGGTATATCTATCTGATCAAGACCAGTTATTCGCGGTGCCAATTTATAACGCCATGCAGAATCATAATGGAAAATAAAATCTGGTTGGAACTTCGTTTTTTTTAAGATATCGCGAATATCGCCGTCTTCAAACCAATATTGTACCTCAGCATATTCTCCTATGGCCTCAATCATATCGAACTTAATTCTATGTTTCGGATACACGATCCCAAATGGTCTGATTAGAATGAGAATCTTTACTTTATCCGTCATAGTAAACCTCCGTTAACGTAACCTGATGAATTCATAGGTTCTTGCCTCCATTCCATTATACAGCTCCATGGTTGGCCACATTTTCACGTATTCATTCCATTTTTCAGCATAATGTTTAAAAATGTTTTCTCCGGTATCCTGATAAAAATCCTCCATTTTTACGATATGAATAAAATGGTAGTTATTATAATAACGAGTTCCAATTTGTTTAAATATAGTAGGATAGCCTACCAATTCAGATAAATCCCGAGGAATGGAAATCTCTAGCTGATTAAAACCTTTGGCTAAAGGTACATGAGCAATTTGTGTAAACTGGCAATTTTGCTGTCTATTTTTCGTGGGCAGAAATTCACCATGCTGCATTTCAACAGATAATGTAGTATTTTCAGGACTCGCGAGTGTTAGAATCAATTTATTTTCGCTGGGATATGGATACCTGCTTACCAATGCAGTTATTTTCGCTTTCTTATTGTTGAACAAGATCTTTGGTCCTTCGACTCTCACAGAACGAGGCTCAATAAAATTAGACCAAGATTTCTTTATTTCCGGTAGGGTGATGTCATAAATACCTTCATCTGGTACTTTTAGCTTAACCTTATGAATCTCTACGTTCTGGATTGTCGTAACAAGCTTAAATGCTACGGGACCATTCAAGAGATATCGGGTGTTAGCCAACTTAGGTATATCGAAGAGAGGAAGCATTTTCATTAGAGTCGACATGTTCTCTTCCCAAAATTGATGCGCCTCTTTATGCTTAAATGTGTCCGCGAACCTTTTGATATTGGTAATCGCTGAGAGCCACCCATTAAGTATATGGCTGATAGGGCTCATGGGAGTCTCCTGAACCGTAGGGCCATACGAGCTCAAATGGTACACACCGCCGCTATCCACAGGAATTTTAAGGCTTGCGAACATTTTTTCTGCGGCGATTTTATATCTCGTTTCCCCTGTCAATTCATATACCTTTGAAAACAACTGCATGTAGTGAGACTGAGTGAGACCGGAGTAGTAGAGTTGATTTGAATAATTGTACGAACTTTCAAGCGGATACCAAAATACGATTGCATCATGGAATTTCTCCATTCTTGAAATCGCTGCATCGGCAACTCGCATGATCGCTTCCTTCAATTGGGGGGCGCCTGTTTCTTCAAACTGTGTTACGTAATCTCGTATAACAAACGTTCCGAAAAGCGGATGAGGTACGATTTCGTTCTCTATCACTTTTCCTGGATATCCGTCATCCAAGAAACGAATATGGTAGAGGTCACGACTGCGTTGCGCAAATGCATGGCTAAAGTCCGGCATTTGAAATGTCATGATGATCACCTCATTTTCGGTTATTCTTTACAGCATATTCGTTAGCCGGTTCAATGAAACGGTATATATCTAGAGTCTAAAGCCCGTTTATTTCGTTAGATCAGTCAGCGTAACAAAATTCAAAGGTAGGCTATATATGTTTTTCAATGCAGGATAATACCTTTTTAAGTCCTCCATTGAATGGCTGTCTGAGGAAACAACTACTTTGGTCTTGTGTATTCGAAGAAGTTCTATCATATCTTGATCTGGTGCATTGTGCCTGACGTTAATTTCCACGAATTTTCCACTCCCATCCAATAACTCGGCAATTTCTATCTTTTGTTTTTGACTAAGTTCAATATGAAAACGCTTAAGTTCAGCTAATGGATGGGCTATAATATCAACCCTTGGGTTTTTTAACAAATTTTCAAAGGAAGTGATCCAATTATTGTAAATTTCCTGTTCTGAATCTAAAATGCCTTTTGAAGTACTGTAATACCCTCCTGAAAAGGGGATTCGATGAATGGAACCCAACAGAAAATCAACCTTCGATTCAACATCGGGAGCAGCGTCTATATCGCCTTCCAAATTGATTACTTTTGCCTCCAAACCGCTAAATACATAAATATCTTTAGCAAATATTTTTTTTACTTTTCTCATATGTTTCGAAAAATCCTCAATCCAATCACTGGTCTTCCAGACATGATCGGTGATTGCTATTGCTGCATACCCCAATTCGACTGCAACGCCAACCATCTGTTCGATACTGTTTTTCCCGTCCGAATAATTAGAGTGAGAATGGAGATCCATAAGTATCAAAATATATCTCCTCCCAATACCTGTTCATTCGGGTTCCCCATTTAACCAAAAGTTCATGAGGTTCGATTCGCAAGCCTAACGCGAGCTTAATGGCCAAATAAGGCAAGTTTACTCCCGCCCCCAGACAATGGACGATGGTCCCTTGCATCCTGGGATTGATCTCTAATATTTTTGGATCATGATTACTGTCGCGACGGATTTGAACACCAATATTTCCATGCAATCCAAGTTCAACAACAACTTTAGACGCATACTCAATGATGTCAGTTTCTTTAACTACAATGCCGCTTGTTGTTATTCCTCCAACCGTTGCTTCGCGAAGTCGGGGAATAGCTGTTACTACTTTCCCGTTATTAGCTAATACATCCACACTGTACTCCTTGCCCGGCAGGTACTCCATCACGATGATTTCCGGTATTTCATCGACGTGCTCCAAAATATCAAATAAATCATTCATGCTAGTGTAAGTTGAGTTGGGCTTTTCTTTGAACATCATAGTCGCCCTATTTATGTTGGGATCTAAAATTCGAAATCCTCTGCTTCCATTAGAGATGGTTGGTTTAAAACATACGGGATGCTGGGGATAGCCGAGGCGAGAAATCGCTTCTTTTAATGTTTCGGCCGTTTGTACAATTTCGAATGCAGGAGTAGGGATCCCAATCAGGGCTAACTTATGCAGTAATTTCCCTTTATCGTTTGCTATCACCAAATTGTCATAGTCCGACACGGATACGACTGTTCCACTATCTAAAAAAAGCTGCTTATTCTTTGAAAATTCAAGCAGCTCCTTTGTTACCATAGGAAGAATCGTATCTATTTTTTCGCTTCTACAAATATTCAACACATCGCTGATAAAATGATTATCACTAGCTTTTGGAATCGTGTAGAATTCATCAGACAACGGGAAGCCCGTCGCATGAGCAGAAGTATCCACCCCGATAATTTCAATGTGCATTTGGGATACCTTTCTCAATGATTTAATAACCCCGGGTGCTCCTGGGGATCCTGCCCCGGTTACCATCACTTTTATATTTTTTCTCACTTTATTGTCCACCCCCAAGGCGATAAACGCTTGCTTTTCCCTCCATTCCTTTCGTAGCATTGCGGGTATCAAAAACAAGCGATGCATGCTCCAAAATACGTTGCAATGGAATATTCGCATGATCTGTAATGATGACAATACAATCGGATTTTTGCAGTAGTTCATCGGTCAGTTCCACACTGCTCAGTTTCAATTCGTCTATCTGGACGTAAGGAACGAAAGGATCGTGATAAGAAACATTAGCCCCTTCATATTGCAGCAGTTTCATAATTTCCAGCGCACTTGATCCTCTCACATCTCCGACATTCTGTTTGTAAGCTACCCCATATAGCAAAATATCTGAGTGCTTAATTGGCCGGTGCGGAGCCAGACGATATTTAATTTGCTCTACGATATACTTCGGGATTTTATGATTTATCTTGTTGGATATATCAATAAAATAACTATCCAGACCGTATTTCTTTATTTTCCAATTCAAATACAACGGGTCGACCGGTATGCAGTGTCCACCAATTCCCGGCCCAGGATAAAATGCCGAAAATCCAAAAGGTTTCGTACTGGCCGCATCGATAATTTCCCACACATTAATATTCAGCGAGTCACATATAATCGCTAATTCATTCACAAAAGAAATATTGATAAACCGGTATGAATTTTCAACAAGCTTTGTCAGCTCTGCTGCTTCCGTGGAGGATACTGTGATCACTTGGCTAAAAACCTGGGAATATAAATCATAAACCTTACGGGAACATGTCTCTGTTACGCCGCTAACTACCTTGTTTATTTCTTCAATCGAATATTGACTATTTCCTGGATCAATTCGTTCGGGAGAATATCCGAGGTAAATATCTTTTCCTACTTTTAGACCGGATTTCTCCAGTATCGGTAGCAATACTTCCTTGGTGGTACCGGGATAAGTTGAGCTTTCCAATATGATCAACTGCCCTGTCATGATTCTGCGGCTCATCTCTTGGGCAGCTTGCGTTAAACAACTTAAATCGGGAGTATCATATGGAGTTAAAGGAGTAGGAATACAAAGGATGATGGTTTCTGCAGACTTTAACCCGTTGTAATTATCGGTTACGATTAATCGTTGGGAAGTAACAGCCGATCGAACAACAGAATCGTGTATATCAGGAAAATAGCTTAACCCCTGCTGGAGTTGTTTTATTTTTTGTTGGTCCAGATCAATTCCAATCACTTCGAAACCTTTCTTGACAAAACTAAGAGCCAGAGGGAGGCCAACATATCCTAATCCGATTACGGCTACTATTTCTTTTTTACTTGCTGCATTTGATTTCTCTTCTAATCCCATTCCTTTCTCCCCCTTATTATTTAGGTGGAATTTTATAATTTATGGAATTTGCTATCATGCGGAATGGTTGAATTCCCTACATAAACGAAAAATAGTTGTTAGCGGAGATCCCTATGCACGATTATTTTGTGTGATATTGTTTGATTTGCTCAATCAAATTTTCAGCAGAATGATTAGCACTTCCAACAATGAGACGATTAATAATTGGTTGATTTCTTTTGTTGGTACCCTTTTTAGAAGTAAAAAATAATTCGATACCAATTTCTTTTCCGATTTCTAATACAGTTTCGTTATATCCGTTAAAAGGAAATGCGAGAAGTTTGGGTTGCTCTCCTAACTCTTCATGAATTCGCTTTTCGGCTAATTGAAGGTCTGCTTTAATACGACTATGGTATTCGTTTTGGGTTTCAAAACGTTTTTGTTTTTCAAGAAAAAGAGGACATTTTAATATAGGTGTTCCATCTTCACTTAGACGATGTTGATTGTAGGTATGACTAAAAAAGCTCATTTTGCTTGCCTTCATTTCTCTCATCTGATCCCAAGTAAATTTATTCCGTCTACCAACAAAACCAACTTTAATAAAATTCGTAGCAGGGAATCCATATTGCTTTAAAAGAGGATAGGCATACGTATAAAAACTCTCATTTCCATCGTCAAACGTAATGACAACACTGTTTAATGGAGCATTATGGTTATAAAGGCTGAACTTTAACAAATCTTCCACACTTATGATTTGGTAACCATACTCTATCAGAGCATCTAAATGGTTCTTGAACTGTTCAGGAGAAACTGTGTAATGAGGCTTTATGAAAGGATTAGGGGAGATATCATGATAGATAAGTACGATGATTTTTTCTTTATAATGAAATGAATCAGCATGTTTATTTTCATTATTTTCCACGGAAATCTCCTTTACATGATATGGATGACTAAGGGCATATCCGTTGTCTTTGTTACGTCCAGTCGTATAGTTTATGAAGATTGCCTGTTTACGGAATAGGTGAGTTCCCTACCCTTTTAAAAATAGATGCAAGCGGAATATACCCATACAGGTCTGCACCTCTTAATCCAGCCGACATAAGATAAGTAGCGTTGTCGTTCCATTTATAAATCTCCGTATTAAGGGGTGTTCCTTATGAAACCAAGCCGAATCGCCATGATGAGCTTCGGTCACAATGCTGCCATTTCCGCTCGAGATACTGGTAGTGAAATACGTGGTTAATCCTTTTTCGTATAACGAATACTCACAAATCCTTCATTGTATAAAAAAGCACCACGAAATCATTGATTATTCACAAGTAAATAAGGATACGAAACAATTCGCAGTAATTCGTCATGACGTGGAATTTTCTGTTGAGAGGGCGTATGATTTCGCAAAATTAGAGAAAACCCTCGAAATCAATACAAGTTACATGTTTCAAATTCGAAATAACGCATATAATCTATTTTCGAATGAAAATATTAAAATGGTTAGGGAAATCAATGCTATGGGGCATAAAATAGGTCTTCATGTTCATTTAGGTGGGTTGAGTAGTTTCGCGGAAATTAGCAAGTATATATTGCATGACAGTAAAATAATGGAGAGTTTTTTGCAAATACCGATTAATCGATTTTCCTTTCACCGTCCACCAAAAGAAGCATTAAAAATGAATGTAAAGCTTGAAGGCTTGATTAACACTTACGAAGATCGCTTTTTTGAATTTCGCGAGGAAGAGGACGGATTTGAGAACCTTCAAATTAAGTATATTTCAGACTCAAGGCATGCATGGAATTATGGATATCCCGATGAAAAGACGATAAAAGCTAATTCAAAAATACATTTTTTATTTCACCCTTATTCCTGGACTGAACATGGATTTGATAATAGGTTAAACTTTCAATCCTTAAAAGATGAAAAAGTAAGAGTATTTACGAATACGGTTAAAACTGAATGCAATCATTTTAGTGGTCATTTCCAATAACGCTTCAGCCGGTTATTTTTCAGATTTATTCATTTGTAATTGTAGAATTTGAAAGTAACGTAAAGGAAATATTATTTCTGTTACAAATTACGAGGGGGGCATTCGTATGAACAAACAACGTGCTAAAGAGATTGCCGCTTCACCTGTTATGGCCAATGTTACCTGTAACGGAATTCCAATCTATATCCAACATGTAGATGAAGAAGCTGAAATGGCTAGAATCTATCCGCTCGACCAACGGGAAAACGAACAAAGTGTGCCTGTTAACAGTTTAACAGAACATGAAACCAGACTACATTGACTTGCCTCTGATCAAATCATACTTAACCGCGAACCAAAATAGTCAGGGGACTAACTGCTTGTAACCTCGCTACAAGTCGTTAATCCCCTTCGTGGTATTACTTTTCTTCTAAAGAATTGCTTAGTATCACAAAGTATTACTTAATGTTCTATCGTATTATTTTGTACTACTTTAGAGTGATTCAAATCCAAGAGTCAATATCTTCATCATCAATGTCATCATCTTCATTGGGTGTAAGTGATTCCACTTTAGTTGCTGGTAGTTCCGCATTTCGGAAATTAGCAATTAGCCCATTATTATTTGCAATAAGAGAATCCCCATTGGTAGAAAATGCTCTTTCTGCCGGAATGTGGTTTTGCAAATTTCTAATGCCATTAGCCGCCACTTCATTTTCAATCAGGTAGCGAATCGAATCCATTAAATTGGTTTGACAATTTATCCAATCTACAATGAGAGGAGATTCATTCTTTTTGGTTTTAATGCTGATATTATCCCCTGGTTTTTTAGGCTTTTTCATTACGCTCCCACCCCTCCATGCCTCGTCTTGACTGATAAACACGATGGTGAATGAGGGGAATTATACTAAACGGCTTGTTTGGCTCTTTCCTTTAGGGCCTCGTAAATCTTCCCCCGCACAAAGGCATCCAATCCTTTGGCATTCATCGTAACAGCGTATTGAGGTGGGATATATAAAAGCTTGATTTCCCTCTCTTCACATAAATCCTTCAGCATTGGATGCAGGATGGAACGCATTAGTATACTTCCCCCACCATACACACATATCACGTCGATTTCGTTTCTCGCTTTTGTAAGTTGCTTTCTAATGTTGGTAATGATCTGTTTGGCTTGCCCTTCGAGCGGTCTTCGCAGCGTTTTTATTGCCTTGGAATGATATTTATGGTTCGGATTTTTCATTACATCACTAAAAAATTGTCTAGGACTGTCCGGCAAATGAATCAATCGATTAAATTCATCCAGGGCTTCTTCAATGGCATAACCAGCTCCGTGATTGCTTCCATGCACAAATTGACGCAAGAGCTTGTTGCCTTCCGTAATCGGATATTCCGTCGATCCATCTCCAATATCCGTATGCAAAATACGTTTGTCTTTAAAATAACTGCCGTTGAAATTCTCTTGCAAAGAATAGTTTTGTGCAAACTCGTTAAAAATATCGCCTTCCCTCCAATTCCCTTCCTCGTCTTTCTGAAGGGCAAAGGTGACGGGAGTAGCTTCAGGCACTACTTTGGTAAAATCAAATATCACTTTAACGGTTACCCGCATTTTTCCAAGGTGAACGGTAACATTATGGGGACCAGCCATAAACCTTCTTTCAAATTTTGCTGATGCCTCGTCAGTATGCTGGGTAATAGGGAGTACTGTTGCCATATCCACTTGTACTTCGATATTTTCAGGAATGCCTTTTTCCTCTTCAAATACTTTTTGAACAGCTACTGACGCGATTTGTCCCAATGTATTCACGATTGGCAAATCCACATCATATTTGTAGTCAATCCCAACTTGCATGGTATCCAATAATTCACCGCTGTCTAATGCGAACTTTCCAATGAAATACATTCCTGGTCGTGCAGAAGGAGAATCGATCGTGACAATTAGTTGATCCTGGAGGTTTTTAATAATGCTTTCCGGAGATTGCTCTTCACTCCAAGGTAGTCCATCTACCGCACAATTCACATTAGGTTGCTGGATAAGCCTTCCGTCAACGAAAATATCATGCTCGCTATTACCATTGTCATTTCCCACAAAAAAGTGAAATTGCATACGTAATTCCTCCTCTTGGGTATTTTTCATTGGACGTTATGCTGAATTACCATTACCTAGTAATGCCACGTGGTATATAGCAAAACATAATATTACTTACTCTTAGATACCACTGTTGTTTGATCCTATTCTATTGAAAACTTTCGTTATCCTGCCATCTTTAATGGAATAGGCCCTATCGACCTATCGCCGAAACATGATGAATTTTTCCAGTAAAAAAGGCATGGATCGTAATCCATACTGGCTTCGAAAATACAGATGACCCGCAAGAACGTCTCTTTTGAATAAGATCATTCTTACGGGTCACAGCATCTTTATTTCATTTTTTTTGCAAGCTTACCGCGATGCTTCCCAGTTTGCGACTTCCTCCCGAACTCGCGGTGCCACCTCTGTCCCCAGCAGACGAATCGCATTCATGACATCTTCATGCGGCATGGTGCCGACGGGTACGTGCAGCATAAAGCGTGTGACTCCTACATTTTTGCGCAAGTGAATGATTTTCTGAGCTACCGTTTCCGGATCGCCTACATACAGTGCTCCTTCAAAGCTTCGCGCCGCATCAAAGCTCGAACGATCGTAATGCCCCCACCCACGCACACGTCCCAGCACATTCATGGCTTGCTGCGTGGAAGGGAAGAATTTATCAGCGGCTGTCTCGGTGTCCTCCGCGACAAAACCGTGAGAATGCGAAGCAACCGTTAGCTTGGATGGATCATGGCCTGCCTGAATCGCCGCTCTCTTATACAGATCGACAATCGGCGCAAACTGGACCGGACGACCTCCAATTATCGCCAGAACGAGTGGTAGTCCCAAAAGACCCGCACGAATAGCAGATTGCGCATTACCACCACTACCAATCCACACGGGCAAAGGATCCTGGACCGGACGAGGATATACACCCAGATTGTTGATAGCTGGCCGATGTCCGCCTCTCCAGGTTACTTTTTCAGAAGCACGTATTTTCAGGAGCAGCTCCAGCTTCTCATCGAACAGCTCATCGTAATCTTGCAAGTCATAGCCAAACAACGGAAATGATTCAATAAAGGAACCTCTACCCGCCATAATCTCCGCACGTCCGTTTGATATCGCGTCTAGTGTCGCAAAGTCCTGGAATACGCGAACGGGATCAGCGGACGAAAGCACCGTGACGGCACTCGTCAGTCGAATCCGTTTTGTTTGCGAGGCTGCTGCAGCCAGTACAATGGCAGGAGAAGAGGCCGCATAATCTTTCCGATGGTGCTCGCCCACCCCAAAGACATCCAAGCCTACTTGATCAGCCAGTACAATTTCCTCGACCACTTCACGTATACGCTGTGCGTGACTGATCACCTCGCCTGTCTTAACGTCCGGTGTGGTTTCTACAAATGTGCTCAACCCTATTTCCACTGGGAAGTCCCCCTTTGTCTACCTCGATCTCATTATTTCTGCTTTGGAAAACATTTATCAAAAGATAATATCTCTATTTTGAGACATTTTATCTCAAATTACAAGTATTTATCGGTTTTTGCGCCGACTCGGCCGGATCCCGTAACGGCACGTGTCATCTCTACTCGACTAACGCGGCTTTTAGACGATCAATATGGATCCAAGAGGTTTACGCATCCCTGTTTTTAAGTTCACCGCTGGTGCGTTGGTATTGTGCTAAAAGTTCTAATTTTTTGGTTCGATACCCATATTATTGAAATGTTTAAAAATTCAGTATATAATTCTGAAATAGCTACAAGACCACATCTATTCCAACTGAATACACATGTTTGCTGCTTTATTTTCTTGTATGCTTTTTCTCTTAGGTGAGCATACACCGTAAGTAAAATCCAGTAACCAGAGTAGGAGCGCATTTGCTTTCCTGTTCTTTGGTGCTGGATTTTTTTCTTCAAGCACCCTCTCTTACTACCGCGTTAATGTCAGGAAGTGCGCTTCTTTGAAAGGGGGGATTGGGTATCCCATGCGCTTTTGACATCCCGTGCCTTTGATACACCTGTTCCATTTCCAAATGCTCGAGAAAAGGAGTGTTTCTATTGAAATCTTGGGGTAAAGTTTTGCTTCCACTTACGATATCCAGCTTGTTGGTGGGAGGGTATCTATCTCCACTGCCAAGCCAAGCGCCAGTATTCTCGATTTCGGTTGCCCATGCAGAGGAAGAATCGTCCACTTCCCTTCAACAAGCTTTTGAACAAGCTTCTGAAGAATTTGATGTTCCGTTGGGCATTCTTCTATCCGTTTCTTATAACATCACCAATTGGGAGAATCATAGTGGAAGCCCGAGCTTTTCTGGCGGATACGGGATCATGCATCTCTCCACGAACACTTTAAAGTCTGCTGCTGCTTTACTCGATCGAAAGGCAGATGAACTGAAAAAGGACCCTGTTCAAAATATTCGAGGTGCTGCAGCTGTACTTGCCCAGTACGCTCAGGACACAACGGGCCATGTTCCAAAGAACGAAGAAGATTGGTATGGTGCTGTCGCCAAGTATAGTGCGACCGATCGCAAGGCTTCCGCGCTTGAGTTTGCCGATCAGGTATACCAAACCATCAACGAAGGTGTCGAACGCGAAACGTCTGAAGGACAAATCCTGCAGCTGGTGGCAAAGGACGTGGAGCCCAACACGGATACGGCAGAGAAGGTAACCTTTGCAAAAACCACCTCTGAAAAGCAATCGACACCAAAGCCCGAATGCCCAAAGGGATTGGATTGTGACTTTATTGAAGCCCCTTATGTCCAATTAGAGGGTAGCGACTATTCGAATCACGACATTTCCAATCGTCCAAGAAAAGGCCCTGCTATCAATTACATTGTCATTCACAATACAGAGGAAACGTACGACGATACCATTAAGATTTTTACAGATCCCCTCCGCTATGTTTCCGCTCATTACGTGATTCGTTCAAAAGACGGACATGTCACCCAAATGCTCAAGAACAAAGACGTGGGCTGGCATGCGGGCAACTGGTATTTTAACAGTACCTCCATCGGCATTGAGCATGAAGGCTATGCGATTGAAGGCGCCAATTGGTACACCGAAAATATGTACCGCAGCTCCGCCAAGCTCGTTCGCTATTTAGCCCGTGAGTACGATATTCCACTCGATCGCAATCACATTATTGGACACGACGAAGTCCCTGGTATGAAGCCTGCGAACCAATCCAAGATGCACGAAGATCCAGGACCGTTCTGGGACTGGGATCACTACATGGAGCTCATGAACGCCCCTATCAAAGACAAGAAGAAATCCAAAAAAATCATCACGATCAAGCCTGACTTTAAGCATAACCGTCCTGAAATGACTGATCTAAAAGCGCAGCCATCCAATTTCCTGTATCTGCGGACAGCTCCCGATAACGATGCTCCACTCATTATCGACGCTGCAGTAAAACCAGATCGAGATGAGACAGACCCCTTAAACTGGGCAAACAAAGCAGTAACTGGACGTACGTTCTATCTCGCAGACCACGAAGACGATTGGGATGCGATCTGGTTCGGTGGACAAAAGGCTTGGTTCTACAATCCAAGCGGGAAAAACACCGTGGCTGGCAAAGGAATTCTCGTAACACCGAAAAAAGGCAAAGATTCGATCCCTGTCTACGGACAAGCCTACCCGAATCCAGAGGATTACCCGAAAGGCGAAGAACCGCAGACCGTTACCCCTCTGCAATACACGATTGAAAAAGGACAGGTCTACGTCGCCGCTGAGAAAGTGAAAAGCAGTGTTTTTCTCGCCCCTGTTTATGTACTAGATCCGAAAGAAAACATTGTGGTTATCGGGAAAGAGCAATTTTATCAAATCAATTTCAATCATCGTCTAGCTTTTGTGAAAGTGGCCGATGTGGATGTTGTAAAGGAATAACCGATTATACATAATAGTCCCTAACTTTAAAGTCAGGGACTATTTTTGTGGTTACGACGTTCGTGCTTCACGAAAGAGTAATGTGGACAGGGCTTGGGTCAGCAGCTTCTCGGATTTTCTATTCGGCTATATTGGGTATGGCCATACTAAGCTTGATCGTTGTGCTGCTACTCTCGGGACATACAAACGAGTTATCCTCATTTAAAATCGAACAGACTCAATCCCTTATGATGCTATTTCTTGAAGCATTCGAATCTATTTGGTCTTTTGGTTTGATCATTTTTGGTGGGCATCTGTTGATCGTGGGGTATGTGGCTTTAAAATCGGACAGCATTCCTAATGTTATCGGCATTTTATTGTTACTTGCTTCAATAGGCTATATGGTCATTCACCTAAGCAAAACGTTTCTTTCACAATATGATAGGGTAATCGCAATACTTAATCTTATATTTAGTATGCCAATGATGATTGTGGGAGAGCTTGGCTTTGGGATATGGCTGCTGCTGAGAGGAGGTAAACTCCCCAAACGCGCATAACCACTTTCCTAAAAACCACTGATATTGATCCGCTTCTTGATTCTGCTTAATGACTCTTGAGTAATGCCCAGATAACTCGCCAATTGATGTTGAGGCACACGATTGACTAGATGAGGTCTTTTTCGTAATAGCGCTTTGTAGCGATCTTCCGGTGTATGCGATAAATCCAGTCCATTCATCTTGCACCTCGCCCAAGTTTTCTTCTACCATCTTACGTATCATGGTTTCCAATTGTGGGTGTTTGTGAAACATGCTCTTTTCGGCATCAAAGTCACCCACAATCAATACACTGTCTTCGAGACAAGCTAAGGTGTTTTTGTTGATGCCGATTGAAAATCGAGACCGCTTGCTCTTCTGTGTAGAAATTGGATGTGACTTCTTTACCCGTCTCATCGATCGAGTACTGCCTTACACATCCCTTCAACACGAAATAACATTTTGCGGGGACATCTCCTTGTCGAAGGAGCACTGTTCCCTTTTTGTATTCCTCAATCAGGGTGGCTTTAACGATAGCCTGTTGTCCCTCATCAGTAAGAGATGTAAATGAAGTCATATACTTGAACAATATGCTTTTCATTTGTCTCTCCTTTGATCTCGGATTTTAAAATAGCTTATTTTCTATTAGCTCAACAAATTTCGTCGATGCTGCCGATAGCGATACACTTTTTAAAAAACATACGCCGATACTTCTCTTAGGTATTTCCTCCAGTAATTGAACCTCATGCAATAATCCTTTATCCAAATACTCTCGGGAAAACTCTTTCGTCACACAAGCCACGCCTAAATTGATTTTTGCAAACTCCAATAATAAATGATGTGACCCTAATTCAAAATCGGGCGAAATCTGTATCCCTTTAGACAAGATGTAGTCCTCTACATACTTTCTGGAGTTCGCTTTTGATTCTAGGAAGATTAATGGCAGTTGTGTTACCTGATCAAGGCTGACAGGTCCGGATAAGATGCTCTTAAATTTATCCCCGCATACAAAAACATCTTGAACATCCATACATGGTCGTAATTCTAGCCCAAGATCGTCAATCGGAAAATTACAAATGCCGATATCCACTTCACCGGATTTGATCAGGGCGCAAATCTCCAATGTCGTACCATTTACAATCTTGAACGTAATATTGGGGTATCTATTATGAAATTCCTCTAGATAGGGAAGTAAAAAATACCGGGATATCGTATCGCCAACACCTATTTTTAATTCCCCTGTGGTTAAATTCTTCAATTCCAGTATCTTTTCTTCTCCGACGCGAATGAAATTAATCGCCGAATTCGCATATGCAAATAAAAGACTGCCTTCGTTCGTTAAAAATACTCCTTTCGATGTTCTTGTGAACAGACGAGTATCTAACTCCCTTTCTAATTGCATGATCGCTTGGCTAACGGCTGGTTGCGTCATATAAAGATCATGAGCCGCTTTGGAGAAGTTTTTCCTTTTGGCCACCGTACAAAATACTTTATAGAGATCTAATTTGCTCATGTCATAACCACCACTTATATCAAGTATTCAATATATTAATTTAACTTATAGCATTTGTGCGTGTATATTACAAATAGATACGCCAAATCATGAATTCACCATAATAGTCCGAGGGAGCGATTATATTGGAAAGAGTGGTTGGAACAGTAGTTAGAGGCCTCCGTTGCCCCATCATCAATCAAGGGGACCGCATAGAGGAAATCGTCGTAGATAGTGTGTTAAAAGCTGCCGAAGTAGAAGGCTTCCGCATTCAAGATAAAGATATCGTTACGGTCACAGAATCCATCATTGCTCGTGCTCAAGGTAACTATGCTACGATTGATCACATTGCGAAAGATGTTAGATCCAAATTTGGCGATGAAACGGTTGGGGTCATTTTTCCGATCTTGAGTCGCAATCGTTTTGCCATCTGTCTTCGCGGTATTGCAAAAGGGGCTAAAAAGATCATTCTCATGCTTAGCTATCCATCTGATGAAGTCGGAAATCACTTAGTGGATCTCGACATGCTCGATGAAAAAGGAATTAATCCCTGGACAGATGTTCTGACGGAGCAACAATTCCGTGAGCATTTTGGCTATGAGAAACATACCTTTACCGGCATTGATTATATCGATTACTATAAATCGTTGATCGAAGAATATGGCGTGGAGTGCGAAGTCATTTTCTCCAATAATCCAAAGACCATCCTAGAGTACACCAAAAATGTACTGACTTGTGATATTCATACGAGATTCAGAACGAAGAAGATTTTAAAGGCGAATGGCGGAGACAAAATTTATAGCCTGGATAACATCTTGATGACGTCAATCGATGGCAGCGGATGTAATGAAGCATACGGTCTGCTCGGGTCCAATAAATCGACGGAGACTAGCGTGAAACTATTCCCACGTAATTGCCAGCCTATCGTGGACAACATCCAGCAAATGCTCAAAGAAAAAACGGGCAAGCATGTTGAAGTGATGATTTATGGAGATGGTGCATTCAAAGACCCGGTCGGAAAAATATGGGAGCTTGCTGATCCCGTAGTATCGCCAGCTTACACAGCAGGACTTGATGGCACACCGAATGAAGTAAAGCTGAAATATCTTGCTGATAATAACTTCGCGGACTTGAGAGGGGAAGAGCTGAAGCAGGCTATCTCTCAATATATTGGCCAGAAAGATACGAATCTGGTAGGAGCCATGGAAGCACAAGGTACGACACCTAGAAGATTAACGGATCTGATCGGCTCTCTGTCTGATTTAACTTCTGGAAGTGGAGATAAAGGGACGCCTATTATCTTTATTCAGGGGTATTTTGATAATTATACAAGCTAAATGGAATGAATAGATGAATGGCAATGAATCGGCGTACGGGACAGGCGAAAAGTCGGGAGTATCGGGCTTATGTTTGACTCGGCGTTACAAGACATATTTTTGAGTTAGCCCTCTTCCCCAAAACGGTGGAGGGGCTTTTGCTTTTTGTAGCTCATTCAACACAAAGTTGCGACTGAAATTCGACCTTCTTACGGGCTAGGGCCATCGTCGACGGACACGATACGAGAAGATGGATGTGGTCCTTTTCAACGCTACCCTACACGATCGTGATCCCTCTGCTGTAGCAGTATTGCCGGATAAGCTCGCATGCTCTTGACACTACATTTCCAACGAGTACATGATGTCTGTACTTTCGTCACCCATACGAAATGGTACTTGATGTCATGCACCGAATGTCCACCTGTTAGGTAATCGACCACGGCTCTCACCTCTAACTTCATGTTAGGTGTGGCCTGCTACACTGTCCACGCGCTGGAAGCTTTCCAGCTAAAGCCGCTGAGTTAGACCTGGCGCATGGAAACTAAACGGGTGTTCCATTCATTTCAAGGCGCCTTTGTCAGTAAAAAAACTCTTTGAATTCCGCTTGCATGCGAGAATCAAAGAGCATTTCTTAGTGGCCTTTCAGGACGTGCTCGATTCGCTTATCCGGAACGAACCAGATTATGGCAACAAGTACGAAAAAGAAGCCGGATATCCAAGGACTCACATATGCGGTTAAGACCGCGATCAAGTAGAGCAAGGGAGATAATTTCCCCTTCAGGTCTTTTCCCATCGCCACGACGAACGAGGAATCGCCGGAATGCTGCTTAATAATCGCCCGCTGAAGCAGCCGGTACGAGAATGCCGCTAGTAGTAGAATAATACCGTACAGCGCTGTTGGAGTGGCTGCAAAACGGCTTTCCCCCATCCAAGCTGTCGTGAACGGCACAAGGGATAACCAGAAGAGAAGCAGCAAGTTGAGCCACATCAACCGCCCGTTCATCGTTCGTACCATGTGCAGCAGATGATGATGATTGTTCCAATAGATGCCGACATAAACGAAACTGAAGATGTAGCTTAGAATTTTCGGGCCAAGTTTGCTCAGAGCATACCAGTCATGACATTCCGGCACTTTAAATTCTAACACCATGATCGTAATGATAATCGCCAGCACGCCATCGCTGAACGCTTCCATCCGATTTGCTTTCAGAGTGGTTCACCTCTTCCTCTCTTCCCGCTTTTTAATCGATGCGACAACAGAAGCTTT
This sequence comes from Brevibacillus choshinensis, assembly GCF_001420695.1. Lineage (NCBI taxonomy): Bacteria > Bacillati > Bacillota > Bacilli > Caryophanales > Paenibacillaceae > Brevibacillus > Brevibacillus choshinensis. Next base: position 1,781,144 of record NZ_LJJB01000010.1, read on the forward strand.
GCATAAAACCCTTCATCTTATCAAGAAAAACTTTCACGAATTGTAATCAATTATTCCAACAGTGGCTTTAACATTCCCCTCAATTTCCCCCAATTGTTACTTGTGGTACGGTTCCCCCCGACTAATCCGAAACGCCCGATACACCTGCTCCAGCAGCACCAACCTAACCAACTGATGAGGAAACGTCATCTTGGAAAACGACAACAAAGCATCCGCCCGCTTCAGCACCGCATCTGCCAGCCCCAGCGACCCACCGATCACAAATGCCACCTGGCTCCGTCCGTGTAACGCCAGCTTGTCCATTTCCGCAGACAGCTTTTCCGATGACCACATCTGCCCGTCGATCGCCAGCGCGATGACATACTGATCCTGCTTGATCTGTGCAAGAATACGCTCACCTTCCTTGCGCTTCACTTGCTCCATTTCAGCTGCGCTCATCTCTTCCGGCGCTTTTTCGTCGCTGACCTCCACGACTTGCAGCTTGCAGTAAGCAGAAAGTCGTTTGCTGTACTCATCGATCCCCTCGCGCAAATACTTTTCCTTTAGCTTCCCTACGGTAATAATCGAAATCTGCACGTGTCTACAATCCTTTCTCTTTCAAAAGCGCAATCTTGGCTGGAGCACCACATGCTCGACACCGCTTGTCCAAGCTCTCGTCCTCTAGCAATTCAGCCTGGTGTGTATCCGGCGCCGCCTCGAAATCATTCACGTAGTCGTCCAGCTCCTCGTCGAAATGCTCCATGCACGCAAAACGCACATGAAATTCGGAGAGGAGCGCTACGTCTTTACCCTCGATTTTCACACTTTCCAGCTTTCTGTCCATCTCGTTTCCTCTTTTCCGTCCTGTTAATGATATCGCTCTATATTCTACCCCAGATCGGTGAGAAAACAAATTGCTACTCAAGAATCGGCATGCCTTATGCAGGCAAAAAAAAGAGCGCCGATTTTCTCGGCGCTTTCAAGAAGGGATCTATTGTAAAAATAGATAGAGGGGAACTAGGAACTACATATATGCAAACGGGACAAACTTCATCCCGGAATTGCCCGAAAAGGGTAGGGATTGCTACAATAGCGAGCAGATTTCTTTACTGCTCAGGCGTCTTCGTCAGTTTCACATTCGCTGTCTTCTTGAAGCCATCGCGGTAGTAAGTGACTTCTACCGAATCGCCCGGCTTTTTGTTCAAGGTCAGGAATTTGCGCAGCTGTGCACCTGTATTGATTTCCTTGCCATCCAATTTGACGATGACGTCGTACTGTTTCAGACCCGCTTCGCCCGCTGGCGAGAATTTGCCTATTTCGTTCTGTATCACGACACCCGCTTGGACTTCATCAGGCAGATTCAGCGTTTCCTTCCAGTTGTAGCGCGGCACATTCGTCAAGTCGAACGGTTGGACACCCAGATATGAGCGCTCCAGTTTACCTTTATCCATCAGCTCGCTGACGATGGCTTTCACATCGTTGATCGGGAGGGCAAAGCCCAGTCCTTCGACGCCTTCTTTGGAGATTTTCAGTGTATTGATCCCGATGACCTGTCCTTGGATGTTCACCAACGCTCCACCACTGTTACCAGGGTTGATCGCGGCATCTGTTTGCAGAACATCCAATTCCCAGTCATCTTGACCATCTTCATTAAAGTCCATTGGCATTGAGCGTTCCAACGAACTGATGATACCTTGTGTTACCGTGCGGGAGAACTTCATACCCAACGGGTTCCCGATGGCAATCGCCGGTTCGCCCACCTGCAAGGTCGAAGAATCACCCAGTTCAGCCACAGTACTCACTTTAGCTCCATCGATCTCCAGTACAGCCAGATCGGCGTACATATCGGCACCCAGGATTTTCGCTTCTACTTTTTCACCGGTAGGTAGGGCGATCTCCAGCTTTTGTGCCTGATCGATAACGTGATAGTTGGTAATGATATGGGCTTTTCCATTCTTTTTCTCAAAGATGACGCCAGAACCTTCGCCTTGCTCGACATCTTGTGTATTGCTATTCATCCAGTTCGTTCTGGAGCGACCGATGTTAATGACGCCGACTACTGCATTTTCTACCTTTTTCACGGCGTCTACGGTTCCTGTATCTACCCTGACGGAGACCGGTTTCGCAAACAGATTAGCTGTTGGATTGCTCATGACGTTCGATGCGCCCGGCTTCACCATATTAATGTATCCGGCGTTGGAGAGAGTCGGCAGCGTAAGTAGTACGACCATTCCCCCAATCACCGCAGAAGTCACAGACGTCATGATTGTACGTCCTACACCCGCCCCACGTCGATTCTTCCGTTCCACGTGAGTCAAATCATCATAAAATCCCATGATTCACACTCTCCTTCCTTACTTATTACTAGGGTAGCAGTTTTTTTGCACTCCTATACTTTGATTAAACAATTTGGACAACTTACTTTCATGAGTTCAAGTTTGGGCTTCCTTTTGACATCCTTAGTATACGAATCGTTTTTGGCAAAATAGCGTGAGAAATAAGGAAAGGTTGTGGAATGTGTAAAGCCCTCGGAATATTTCACCGAGGGCGCGGATATGATAGATTAAAAGCTTTCGAAAGGATTGATAGAACGTGAAAGAAGTGAATCTGATCGCCAAACTAGCCGACCTGCAAGAAGTAGACTACCAGAATACGCTTGTCCTACATGCCATGATCGAACTGATGGTTGCAAAAGGTCTCTTTACCCGGGACGAGCTCACCAGCAAAATGAGCGAATTGGACACGCAGCTATCCTTCCACATCGACACGTACGCCAAACTGACCGATGCTGCCAACAGTCGTCAGATTCAGATCAAACCAGTCCTATAGCTCTTCCAGCTTCGTCGGCCGATCCGGGTACGTGTCGCGCAAATGGACATCGTCGCCCACGACTAGACCCTTCTCTTCTAAAATACCTTTCACGGTCAGTCTCGCCAAATCGATCATATTGTTTTCCTTACTCAAGTGGGCCAAATACACGCGTTCTGCTCCCCCGCCCAGACAATCGAGCAGAGCCTCTCCTGCAGTCTCGTTGGACAAGTGTCCCACGTCACTCAAAATCCGTTTCTTGATGCTCCACGGGTATTGAGACATGCGCAAAAGCTCCACGTCGTGATTGGATTCAAACACGTACGCATCTGCCCCGCGGATCGTTTCTTTGATCTTGTCGCTGACATAGCCTAGATCAGTTGCGACACTGAGCTTTTTCGAGCCTTGGTAAAAGCAAAAACCCATCGGCTCTGCCGCATCGTGGGAGATTCCAAAGGACTCGATTCCTAAATCTTCCAATTCTTGCTTTTCTCCTACTGCAAAAAAACGACGTTGCTCTTCTTTGATGGTTCCAATCTGTCCGTCCAGCTCTCCCCAAGTCTTTTCATTCGCGTAGATCGGCAGTCCATAGCGACGTGCCATGACACCGACCCCTTTGATATGATCGACATGCTCGTGCGTGACGAGAATCGCGCTGAGATCAGCCGGGTTGACTCCGATGGTCTGCAACGCCGCTTCTGCCTGCTTCCCCGTTATCCCTACGTCAATCAACACAGAGACACGGTCAGTCGCCACATAGATGGCATTGCCCGTGCTTCCGCTTGCCAATACACTAAATCTCACCAAACATCCCTCTTCCCGTAACGTTCCCTCGCTGTCTGTCTCTCGATTCCGATTCCACCCACTCTAACGCTGTGTCACCATCGGTCGTTCCAAGGCACCTGTAAAAGCATTAATAAAATGCTGCTTGCCCTCGTGAATGACCCGCCACACTGGAGCCAATGCCTGAATATCTGCATCATACGATCCGTAGTAGCCCAGACTCACACTTTCGATCCGTTCCCCCGGCTGTATAATCTGCTTGTCCACCAACGAACGCAGGGCTGTATAGCCAGAGATCACCTGTCGCCCATTCTCTTGCTTGCGCATATGGAAAAATGTCTGTCGGTATCCCAAGATCGAGCCGTTCTCCAGATATACCTCCAGAGGAGCTACGAACACAGGCATTTTTTGATACACCTGCCAGTACAACAGACGCCCTTGATTGGACTGATACATATCTGCCGTGTATTGATCTGCGTACATCAAGCGCGGACCGATTTGGCGCAACAGCTCGTTAGGCGTAATTTGTCCTCGAATTGGTAAAGGTGGGTTCAGCTTGGCCGCCAGCGACATTTTCTCCATCGTCGCTGTCAGACCAGACATCTCTTGCAAAGAAAGCGGATTGATCCCCACATACTCCGCATTCAAGTAAGACATTTCCGGCGTATCTTGAGGCACCTCGGTCACCAAAGCGATATTTTGCTGCTTCAAATACAGCTCCATGTCCCATTTGTCGCCCTGTGCCACATCTTGATTGTTCCAAAAACTAATTCGCGTCACATACACCTGGTAGCCGAGGAACAAATCGAGGAGAAGAAAGGCCCAGATCAGAATCGTCTTGGTTCTACTCCAATCCATGCACCTTTCCTCCTCCCTGATTGGCTTGTGCGGAAATGTACAGGTTGGCCTGGTTCGCCATTTCCACTACCCAAATCGGCATCAGGTCTACGTACCCTTCCCCTACGTTGGTATGGTAGGCCAGAAATGCATTCGTAATTTGCTCCGTATTCCCGAGCTTTTTATCACGAATGAGCTGATAAAGCTCTGGACCTGACATGACATACCACTCTTTGTTGGAGATATACTTGTCCAGGCTCAACAACGAACGACTCAGTGTCACCACTTGACCAGCCTCTGAGGTGATCTGGATCGTATCGATTGGCTTATCCCCCTGACTCATCAGAGGATAGGAACCTACATACTGTCGGAACGTAATTAAATCTTTTTCATTATAGCTTTTCTTCATTCGCTCAAAATGGTAGTCATCCAGCCATCCCAAATGCTTGTTGATAAAGCTCACGGCTCCCTGGACCTTCTCTTCATCCGATTGCTCCTGAGCGCGCTGTTGATAAGCCGGATCGGTAAAGGTAAACGCCTGCTGCTCTGACTTCAGCTGGATCGAACGACTCCCATCCGTAAAAATGACCGTCTTGTCCCGCTCCATGATCTGTCTCACCAATGACGGATCAAGGAAGTACGCTTCGATCAATCTTTCATTACTGATGGTTTCATAACCATACCGGAACTGCTGCATGCGCATCTGGTTTTTCGGGAGATAGAACATGCTCCATACCGGAATGGCGCCTTCGATCGCAGAGTAGGTCCGCTCCGGCTTCACGATCTTCATGATTTGCTCCGGCATTTGATTACCGGTTGCCAAATACGAATCTCGCAAATCCTTCAAGCTAATAGAAGTACGTGAGCGCATCATCTGGCCTTCTTCTGAAGAAAGGAAGAGAGCATAGACGAGATCCTCATCTTTTTCGTAGTACAGCCACAGGCGATCGATTCCTTTGATCCGGCTATCGTATTCATCCCGAAAGGTGACCAGACGTCCTACGATGGACAGGGGTACCGTGCTTCTGAAGCGGACCTCCAGTCCCATCTTTTCCCGGGCAATTTCCCCCCACTTATCATTCGAGAGCATATACGGGGTAAAATCGAGGAAAATCCATTTGGACATTTCCTTCACGATCATGCTATAGGGCCCGTCTGTCGCCACCGCTTGGGTATGTCGATCCTCTCCATAGTGAAACACGACAGATTCCGGTTTCACGAGCTGCACCAGCTGCTTTTCCTGCACAGGCTTTGATTCCGTATATTGAGCTGGCTCGATAAACTGAAATTTCGGCTGGTTGCTCCATAACATCGCGGTCAAACAAAAGCTCGCCAGCACCAGCAGATTGAGTAATACGGTCTTGGTAGGTTCCAGCCACCGCTTCATCCCGTCTTACCCCCTTGGGCAAATGGAACCCAGAACGTCACGGTTGTTCCTACGTTCCACTCGCTGGTGATCTCGATATCTGCCCCGTGCGCTTGCACTAATTCCCGGGCAATAGCCAATCCCAAGCCAGTCCCACCTTGTCCGCGAGAGCGCGCTTTGTCTACCCGATAAAATCGTTCAAAGATCCGCTTCAAATCTCGGCTAGGAATTCCGATCCCTGTATCTTCAATCGAGATCAGAACCCGCTTTTGATGGTTATTGATTTTTGCACGCAATACAACCTTCCCCCCTTGGGGCGTGTATTTGATCGCATTGGACAGCAAATTGTCCAACACCTGATTGATCGCGTCCAGATCAATGTAGACAGGCGGCAGCTTGTCTGGTACTTCCAGACTGAGTTGAACATCCTGCTGCTCTCCAAACATGGAAAAGCGATCAGCAGCGTAATGCAGCAATCGATGAAGATCGGCTTCCTTGCAATGCAGGCGCACCCCTTGTGAATCAAATCGGGACAGCTGCAGTAAGTCATTGACCAACCGGATCATACGCTCGGTTTCTGACATCGTTACGCGCAAAAAGCGGTTAGACAGCTCCGGTTCTTCTACCGCTCCGTCTAACAAAGCTTCCACATAGCTTTTGATGGTTGTCAGCGGTGTTCTCAGCTCATGGGAAACGTTCGCCACAAATTCCCGTCGTTGATGCTCCAGACGCTGCTGCTCCGTAACATCTGCCAACACGGCAATGATACCGCCCTTCTTTCCACTGTCATGCTGCAAGGGCGTAAAGGTCACGCGCAAAATGACTTCATCCCGATTCGGAAGCATCATTTCAATGAATAGCGGCTCGACCTGCTCATATAGCGGCATTTCTTCCTCGGGAGGCAGACTCAAAAGATCGTATAGCGTTCGTGCTTTAATCAAGACATCGGTCATGGTTACCTGCAGCATTTCTTCGGCAGCACGGTTAAACAAAATGATCTTGCCCTTTCGATCGGCAGCAATCACTCCGTCTGTCATGTTGCTCAAAATACCTGCGAGCTTTTCCCGTTCTTCCTCCTGCTGCAGAATCGCTTCCTGCAAGCGTAAGGTCATATGGTTAAAAGCCATCCCCAGCTGTCCGATTTCATCGCCGCTATACACTTTCACATTGCTGTTGAAGTCTCCATCGGCTACCGCTCGCGCTTGACGAGTCATTTCCTTGACTGGCTTGGTGATCGTCCGGGCGAGTACGACTCCCAGCCCAGCTGTAATCACCAGCGCGAACATCGTTCCAGTCGCCAATATCCCGTTCATTTTTCGGATGGTCGTATACGTCGCTTCCATCGAAGCCACCATGTAGACGGCTCCGTACACGATCTGATCTCCCTTGACCGGCAGCACTAATACTTTCACGCGAGCGCCCGTACGCGGGTCAATCCGCATCGATTCACTTCGCGTCCCCAGTAGAGCTATCGTGACTTCCGGCTGCGACGTCCGTTGGCCAATTCGGCTTTTGTCCTCGGTAGTGCTGACGACCGTACCCGTCTGATCGATGACCTGCACGTTTGCCCCATTGATCTTGACCAGATTGTTGATCAGATTATCGATGTCCTGGCGGTACTGCTCAGGGTTCTGTTCCTTGCCATCTTTGGGACGAAGATCACTCTCCAAGAGGCTCGCAAGCAAGCTCGCCTGACCATTCAATGCCTCCGAGAAGTTGTTGATGTAATAACTCTCTACTTCCCGGGCAAAGTAAGCTCCAATGAATTGCATCGCCAGCAAGATGAGTAGCATGTAAATAACGACCATTTTCCATTGAATCGTTTTGAACAGCCGCCTCATCCAGGCGTTCCTCCCATGCCAGGGTTACGCAGCGTATAGCCCAAGCCACGGCGCGTGATGATGTATTTCGGTTGGCTCGGGTCGTCCTCGATCTTTTCCCGCAATCGGCGAATCGTCACATCTACTGTACGCACGTCGCCAAAGTAGTCAAATCCCCACACCGATTGGAGCAAATGCTCGCGAGTCAATACTTGACCCTGGTGACGAGCTAAATAGACCAAGAGTTCAAACTCCCGATGAGTCAGGTCCAACGGTTCTCCCATTTTCTCCACCGTGTACGAATGGAGGTCAATCTCCAGCTCGTGGACTCGCACCAGATGCTGTTGATCTTTTTCTTCGGTCTTTGGCTGGTGTCTGCGCAAATGTGCTTTGACCCGTGCGACCAGCTCCCGGGTGCTAAATGGTTTGGTGACGTAATCGTCCGCGCCCAATTCCAGCCCCAGCACTTTGTCCAGTTCGGAGTCTTTGGCTGTCAGCATGATAATCGGTACATCATGTGATTGACGAACGGCCCGGCACACTTCCATCCCGTCGCGCCCTGGCAGCATCACATCCAGTAAAATCAGGTCAGGCCTCTCATTTTGAACGACGACCAGTGCTTCCTCGCCATCATAGGCACACACGACCTGATAGCCTTCCTTTTCAAAGGTAAACTTCAAAATATCTGCGATTGGTTTTTCATCATCTACAACCAGGAGTTTTGCCATCTCGCTCCCTCCTTTTCTCATTAAGGATTCCACTCGTGGAGCTTCTATTCCTCTACAATACACCATGTCCTGCGTGTAAAGAAGTCCTCTGGAAATCACTACCTTCTTCTAGTTGATTCACGGGAACAAAAAAAGGGTAATCTCGCGTGGAGACACCCTTTTCTCTATTGCCAAAAATTACTTGTCTATTTTAAGAAACGCATTGGGTTCTGGATTCGTCCATTTTGATGAACCTCAAAGTGAAGGTGAACGCCAGTAGAGTCCCCAGTGGATCCTTTGTTTCCAATTTTCTTGCCTTGAGCAACCACGTCGCCGACATTGACGCTAATGGTGCTCATGTGACCATACAGGGTCTCCATGCCATTTCCATGATCGATAATGACGGCTTTTCCGTAGTCGCCATCCCATCCGGCAAATTTGACACGCCCATTATCGGCAGCCAAAACAGAACCGGATCCGGCGATATCGATTCCTTTATGCATCCGGCCCCAGCGTGTTCCAAATCCACTGCTGATATAACCACCCGCTGGCCAGCTCAGACGGCCTGTCCCACGAGATGGGATCACCTTGGTTCCCCGCTCCACGATTTTGGCAACTGGTTGGGCAATTACGTCCTGCTTGACGATCGTGCGATCAACGACTTGTCCATTTTCCTTGGTCACTTCGTATTGAACCATCTTGCTACCGTCCCGGCCTTCCTGGACAGTTTTGGTTTCTCCCTTTGGCAGCTTATCATTATTGTTGATTTGCGTGGAAAACGCAATGGTTTCTTTTTGCGAGAGTTCCTCTTTGACCTGCACGGTCACCAAAGGACGGACCGCGGTAACATTGATTTGTTGTCCCAGCTGAAGCACAGTATTTTCTGTTACTCCAGGGTTGTTGGCATAAATGTCATTCGAGGTAATATCGTACTTTTTGGCGATACAACCAATACAATCACCTTCGACGACGGTATGTGTCATCTGCTTGAAGGTGCCTTTCTCCAGCAGTTCCTCTAGCTTTTCCGCAGGCAATACTTGCGCGGCAGTTACGGAGTCACTCTCTGTCTGTACTTCTTCCTTGAAGGTAACTTCCTTGATCGGACTGCTCTTGGCAGGTGCAGACAACGACGCAGCAGCAACCGCCACTTTCTTGTCAGCCTGTGGAACGCCCGAATACTTTTCTTTGACATGTGCAAGCACTTGCTCGGCAGTATTCTGATCTGCCGCATATCCGATTACTTTTCCATCTACGACCAGTTTGACCGCCTCGACTTTGATGTCAGCGATGTCTGAAAGTGCACTGAGCGCTGCCTCATTGTCAAAAGGCGCCTTGTACGTACGCTCTTCCTTGTAGGTTATGTAGTCGGCGAGAGTCAAAGATAAGCCATTCTTGGCCTTTTCCTCTTCCAACTTGGCGCTTGTCCAGTTTTTAACCACAGAAGGGTTGTCCACTACGCCAATTTCTTGACCATTCACAAGCACGTGATATACCGACAAAATGTTGCTTGAGTAGTAATATTGCGCGGATGCTCCCGCTGCCACAGTGAACACCAATCCAGCTGCGACGGAAATCGTTTGTTTTTTATGAGTTTGAACGTATGCGCTTGTTTGTTCGATCGTGCGTTTCGCCAATTCTCTGCAATTCTGAACGATTCTCTCTGACCGTTCCTGCAGCTTGGCCTTCCATTCTGACCATTGCATAACTTGTCCCTCCTGAAAACATAAGAAGCTCGCCTTACTTTCGGTATTTCCTGAATTGTTTAAATATACCGACTAGGACATATAGCCCAAAATTTTGTTTCCAGTAATCTGCCAAATTGCCTAAAGAAACCAACTATGTCGACTTTACCACATATTTAGCGACAACATCAAGTGTAAATTGCTGTCGAATAAAAAAGTTGATGAAGAGTCATTATATGTACATAGAACTGGAATATTTTAGACGATCAGGAGCGTGATTTATGTGAAAGAGCGAAACATTCTGTCAGGATTTCACACGGAAGAAGATGCATCCAAGGCCGCAGATGCTCTACGGCAAGCTGGTTTCTCCATCGTACAGATCGACAGAGTCGGACAATTTCCTGGGGATGGGAACGAATCGATTATGAATCCTATCTCTGGAGAAATCCCTAGCCTGGGCATCATGACACTCGCTGGAGACTTTCCAAATGGGCGTGATGCGAGCATTTTGGCTGCTGCGAGTCCTGACGCGAGTGGGATGGCCGACCGCGGAGATGACAACCTGAACCGAAGTGTCCTGTTGACTGCAGTCGTACCGGAAGAACGGGGTGACGAGGCTACCCAAATCATCACATCGCTCGGTGGGATGGTTTGATCACAACATAAGTCCTAGCAAATAATAGCCACCTATTCCAGAAGGGAAAGGTGGCTCATTGCTTTTTGCTCATTCGATTATCACACCTCGAGCATGGAAGTTACATCTTTTAGTGCCAATCGGCGGATCGTCGTTTTCTCCGCATCCTGTTGCTTATATGTGGTGATGAAGCACAGGTAGCCGTTATCGAAATGAGTCATGGTTCCCTTGATGACGACGCCATTGAACATCTTCACCTGTACATTTTTCCCGAGCAGCTTCATAGCTTTTTGATCAAAACCCATCATCACGATCACCTCTCCATTTCCTTTCTATGCTCTACTTTATGCCCAGATGGTGTCGTTTCGTGTCTGTCCTCATGAAATAAATTTGTTTGTTCAATGAAAAAAGCTGTCGAAGAATCGACAGCTTTCACTATGACAATGGTACTACTGCTTATCCGTAAATGCCGCGAACGACTACAGTCTGCTCACGATCTGGTCCTACAGAGAAGATCGACATTGGGATGCCTGTCAATTGCGTGATGCGCTCAATATAGTGACGTGCGTTTTCAGGCAAGTCGTTCAGGTTGCGAACACCTGTAATATCTTCTGTCCAGCCTGGCATCTCCTCGTATACCGGTTCGCATTTTGCGAGCAGGTTGAGGTTCGCAGGGAACGATTCAATAATTTCACCATTGTATTTGTACGCGGTGCAAATACGCAGGGTGTCAATTCCAGACAATGTGTCCAGCTTGGTGATCGCCAAGCCAGTGATACCGCTCACACGACGAGCGTGACGCACGACTACGCTGTCAAACCAGCCTACACGGCGTGCACGGCCAGTTGTCGTACCATACTCGGCACCAACTTCACGGATCTGATCGCCAATCGCATCAGAAAGCTCAGTCAGGAACGGACCGTCCCCTACGCGAGTGGTGTACGCTTTCGCAACACCAATGACTTGATTGATTTTGGTCGGACCTACACCAGAACCGATGGTAACCCCACCAGCAATCGGGTTGGAAGAAGTAACGTAAGGATAAGTACCTTGGTCAATGTCCAGCAGTACGCCTTGAGCGCCTTCAAACAGGACACGGTTACCGCGATCGATTGCGTCATTCAGTACTACGGATGTGTCCGTTACATATGGGCGAATGATTTCTGCAACAGCCAGGTATTCGTCCAATACTTCTTGTAGCTCAAATCCAGTCGTGTTGTACACTTTTTCCAGCAACATGTTTTTCTCAGCCAGGTTGCGTTCGAGCTTGCGTTTGAATTCTTCTGCATCCAACAGATCGGCGATACGGATACCGATACGAGCTGCTTTGTCCATGTAAGCAGGACCGATACCTTTACGGGTCGTACCGATCTTGTTTGCTCCGCGGCTATCTTCTTCTACGCCATCCAGCTTGATGTGGTATGGCAGAATCACGTGCGCGCGATCACTGATTTTCAAGTTGTTTGTGGTGAAACCAAAGCTGTGAATGTACTCCAGCTCTTTAATCAACGCTCTCGGATCGACTACCATGCCGTTTCCGATAACGCAGGTCTTATCTGTATAAAAAATTCCAGATGGAATCAAATGAAGCTTATATTTGTTACCATCAAAAATAATGGTATGGCCTGCGTTGTTACCACCTTGGTAACGAGCCACTACCTCTGCGCTTTCTGCCAGATAGTCTGTAATTTTACCTTTACCTTCATCGCCCCACTGGGTTCCGACGACAACGACTGTTGACATCGAAAAACACCTCCTGATATCATCATGTCCTTTTGGGCCTGAAACAATCTAAGTGTACTAAACCATTTCCTGTATGTCAACGAAAATACGAACATTAGAATAGTGGAAAGATTATATGTTCGGTAATTAACATACGCTTGAATGTCCCCTGTTGTCCCTTTCCTTTTTACATTTGGGGCCCTTTTTTCCCCATAGAAAAAAGCCGGAAGCATTTCCGACTTTTCTTCTTCTGACTCTATTATCCTGCCTGATTTCGAAAGCGATTATCCAAGCTGACGAACTTGTTGTATTCCTTCAAAAACGCGAGTTCTACCGTTCCTGTAGGGCCATTACGCTGTTTGGCGATAATAACCTCAATGACGTTTTTGTTCTCGGTCTCTTTATCGTAGTAGTCATCCCGATAGAGGAAGGCTACGATGTCCGCGTCCTGCTCGATCGAACCGGATTCACGAATATCTGACATCATCGGGCGCTTGTCCTGCCGTTGCTCTACGCCACGGCTCAACTGCGACAGGGCGATTACCGGTACATTCAATTCCCGGGCGATCCCTTTTAAGGTACGGGAGATTTCCGAAACTTCCTGCTGACGGTTATCCCCTTTTCCTCGACCGTGAATCAGTTGCAAGTAATCGATCAAAATCAATCCTAAGCCTTTTTCCGCTTGAAGCCTGCGACATTTGGCCCGGATATCCATGACTGTTACCCCAGGCGAGTCATCAATGTAGATCGGCGCTTTCGCCAATGTCCCGATCGCCATCGTGAGCTTTTGCCAGTCGTCTTCCTCCAGAGCCCCTGAACGCATCCGAGAGGCATCCAGATTCCCTTCGGCACAGATCATACGCTGAACGAGCTGAGTGGCACCCATCTCGAGAGAAAAAATAGCGACGGTTTCTCCGGCTCGTGCCGCTACATTCTGTGCCAGATTCAGAGCAAACGCCGTTTTCCCTACCGAAGGACGGGCAGCGAGGATAATCAAGTCGCTTCGCTGCAAGCCAGCCGTCATCTTGTCCAGATCGGTATATCCCGTAGAAATCCCCGTGATATCTCCTTTACGCTGACTCAAAAACTCGATGCGTTCATAGGTCTCCATCAGCGCATCACGGATAGGAGTGAATCCCCCGCTGTTGCGATTCTGTCCGATCTCCATGATGTACTTTTCCGCATCGGCGATGATGGCAGTGACCTCATCCTCGCGTGAATAACCGTCATTGGCAATCTTGGTTGCTGTATGAATTAATCGCCGTAGCAGCGATTTTTCTTCCACAATCTTCGCATAGTATTCGATGTTCGCTGCGGTCGGAACAGAGCTCGCGATCTCCGTCAGGTAGGTAACGCCGCCGATCTCGTCCAACAGCTTGTGGTCCTGCAATTCAGCCGTCACTGTAACCAAGTCGACAGGCTCTCCTTTTTCGTACAGGTCCACCATCGTTTGAAAGATGCGCTGATGCGCTGTCTTATAGAAATCCTCCGGTCGAAGAAGTTCTATGGCCGTGATAAGAGCATCCTTGGACAAGAACACGGCACCCAGCACCGACTGTTCTGCTTCCTTGTTCTGCGGCGGCACACGATCCAAAAACAGGTCGCTCACGTCACACCCTCCACATGTCAGTCATTATTCTTCCACCACGTGAACTTTGAGCGTTGTGGTTACTTCGTTGTGCAATTTTACTTTGATTTGTGTGACACCGAGTGCGCGGATCGCATCCATCTCGAGCTTGCGCTTGTCCACTTTGACTTTGAACTGTTCTTCCAAAGCCTGTGCGACTTGCTTGCTGGAAATGGCTCCAAACAGACGACCACCTTCGCCTGCTTTTCCTTTCACTTTCACAGTCAGCTCGCTCAGTTTTTCTCCCAGCTCTTGTGCTTCCTGTTTTTCCTGCTCTTTGCGTTTCTCTTCGCTTTTCTTTTGAGCATCCAGCGTTTTGACGTTGCTATCTGTAGCTTCCTTTGCCAATCCACGCGGCAGCAGGAAGTTGCGTACATAACCTTCAGAGAGATCTTTTACTTCGCCTTTTTTTCCTTGGCCTTTTACATCTTGAAGAAAAATGACTTTCATCATCGTTTCCCCCTTCTTCTATTGGCCTATATGACCGAATCAATCGCTTCTTTCAAGCGTTTCACTGCTTCTTTCATGGTAATACCCTCGATTTGTGTCGCTGCCCCAGTCAAGTGTCCGCCGCCACCCAAAAGCTCCATAACGGATTGGACGTTAATATCGCCCAGAGAGCGTCCACTAATCAAGATCGCACCGTCTGCCCGCTGTGCTGCTACAAACGATGCCTGGATACCAGACAGGGTCAGGAGCTGCTCTGCTGCCTGCGCTACCTGGACTTGCGTATAATCCTCTGTCGGATCACCCGTGGCGATCGCCATATTGTCTCGGTACGTTTCGGTGTTCATGATGATTCGAGCCCGTTTGACGTACTGGTTCACATCTTCCTTCAGCAAACGTTGGACCGCTGCTGTATCAGCACCATTGCGACGCAAGAATGATGCCGCCTCAAAGGTACGCGAACCTGTGCGGAACGCAAAGCTCTTGGTATCGACGACAATCCCGGCAAGAAGTGCTGTCGCAATCAGGCTGTCGATATTCAATCGCTCGCTTTGGTACTGCAACAGCTCTGTGACCAGCTCGGATGTAGAAGAAGCATAAGGCTCCAAATACAACAGGACTGGTTCAATAAATTCTTCTGAGCGACGATGGTGGTCAATCACTACCACCCGACTCGTTTCACCCAGAAGCTTGGGCTCAATGACCAGCGAAGGACGATGTGTATCTACGACAACGAGCAGTGTCCGACCTGTAACCAAACGGATCGCTTGTTCAGGCGTAACAAATGTCTCAGCCAATTCTTCGTTGGCGTAAATTTCCCGCATCAGTCGTTCTACCGAATTGTTCCCTTCGTCCATGACGATGTAAGCCGCTTTTTTGTGCACCTGGACTGCCTTAAGTACCCCGAGTGAAGCTCCGATGGAGTCCATATCCGGCTGCTTGTGTCCCATGACGATGACGTGTTCTGCCTCATGAATGAGGTCACGCAAGGCATGTGCAATGACACGGGCACGTACACGAGTACGCTTCTCTACGGCATTTGATTTGCCACCGTAGAATGTGAGCTTGTTCCCAACCTTTACCGCACTCTGGTCGCCACCGCGTCCGAGTGCAATGTCCAAGCTGGACTGCGCCATTTGACCTAATTCGATGTAGGTACTGGCAGCGGCTCCAACCCCGATACTGAGTGTAATCGGAATCTTGTTGTCGGCTGTCATCTCCCGTACCACATCCAAAATGTCAAAACGCGTTTCTTCTAATTTATCAAGTGCTTCCCGTTCCATCAGCGCCAAAAATTTGTCAGCCGTGATTCGGCGAAGATATATGCCATGTTTGGTAGCCCACTCAGTGATCACACCCGCGACACTCGTTGAAAGCAGTGTCCGACTCTGGTCATCCATCACTTGCCCGATCTCGTCCAAATTGTCGAGATGGATGATGGCGAGCGCAGCCTTTTCACGATGGTAACGAGCCGTCAGTTCTTTGAAATCCGTGATATCTGTAAAGTACAACAGACGCTCTTCGGATCGAACCAGCACCTCATACACCCGTTCATTGTAGGTAAATTCCAGCCGTTTTTGCTCCAGCTTTCCATTCAGCCCAGGAAAAACTTCCTGCAGGTTTTTACCGATCAGCAACTCATCCCCGGACATATGTGTCATGAACGGGTTTACCCACTCAATTGCCTTTTCCTCGTTGTATAAAAGGATTCCGATCGGCAGCTCCTGAATAACACCTTCGCCAGCCTTCTTCACACGGTGTGTGACAGTAGCCAGATAAAGGCGTAAATCGCGTTGGAACCCCTTCTCAGCCTGGAGGGCATAAAGAACCAGGCCAATCAAGCAGATCATGCCGATCGCCCCGTACATCCAATGGTGCAGGGTCAAAATCCCCAACAACAGCAAGCTAAAGCTGAGTGCCAGGACCATATGCATCCCGTACCAACGCTTTAACAGGAATTTGGGCATTTCCTCAGCCCCTCTTCACTCTTGTTTCCAGTTTTTCACGTAACCGAATTCCCAAATCAAAGATACCTACTAGACTCAGTATAGTGGTTAGAAAGGGAAAAATAAATAGACAGACAATAAGCACTGGAGTCAATCTCTTCCAGCCATACAAATAGGCAGCGAACAGACAAAAACTTAGACCTTGCAAAGTAAATACGGCATCGAGCATCACTTTTACGTTGAAAATTGCGCTTTCCCAGAACGTCCCTTGAATGCTTGACCCAAAAACCAGCATGCCGATCATTGCAATAAAGTAATAGTAGAGCAACGATCTCGGGAAGGTCCACTCCCGAATCGGCTTCAGTGCCGGGACAGGTCTGCGCAATCGTTTACCGATCAATCGAGCCAGCCAGTGAACAATCGCACTGGAACCAAAGCTGAACATGACCAGACTCACCGGAAGAAGCATCTTGCCTAATTGGATGTACTGATCGTACTGCTCCTTTGGCATAAACGACGGCCTCAAAACAGCAGCCTGCTGCAAAATTGAATCAAAGCTCGTTTTCATTCCGAAAATCATAAAGGCTAGCATGAACACAAAACCAAAGAAGACTGCGACTGCTCCTGCTGTAATCCCAGAGAGTGCTGTCCCCCTTTTGGTGTAGAAGATCCCCATCAACGCTCCCCAGACAGCAAACTCCAGAGCTACAAAAGCGGTGACCGGTCCCGTCATAATCCACCCTAAAAAGGTAAACGCAAGTGAGATCCAAACCATGTTTGGCACGGTTCTACTCATTCCCAAGATTAAAAAAGGCAGTGGGACCAAAATACTGACTAACGCACCTAGCACCGTGTATGTACTGAGAAACAATAGCACCAGCGCGATACCCAGCATTAAGGCATTTTCGGCCAATTGCTTGGTTTTCGAAGGCATGTCAGCACCTCATTTGAGAATACAAGAAGATATGGAAAAAAGAGGGCCACGCAATTGTGTCCCCCTTTTTATAGCTTGTGGTAAATTATTCAGCCGTATAAGGCAGAAGTGCCACTTGACGAGAGCGCTTGATTGCGATCGTCAGTGCACGTTGGTACTTAGCGGAAGTACCAGTTACACGACGAGGCAAGATTTTACCGCGCTCGCTGATGAACTTTTTGAGCAAATCAACATCTTTATAATCGATGTGTTTGATTTTGTTCACTTTAAAAAAGCATACTTTACGACGCTTATTAGGACGTCCTTTGCGTGCCATTATAGTTCCTCCTTCTTAAGGAAATGTGAAAGTTATACGATTCTTTAGAACGGCAAGTCATCATCTGAAATGTTGATAGGCTTGCCAGCACTCGCGAAGGGATCCCCAAACGGATCAAAGTCGTTTCTCTGACCGCCGCCGGATGGCTTGTTGCCACCGCCGAAGCCTGGACCCGGATCATATCCTGCATTTTCTCCGCCCTCATTGCCTCGACCGCCCAAAAATTGAACGTTCTCCGCAACAACCTCTGTTACGTATACTCGTTTTCCTTCTTTATTGTCGTAGGAGCGCGTTTGAAGGCGTCCCTCGATGGCGGCTTGTCTACCCTTGCGCAAATAACTTGCACACAGGTCGGCCAGCTTTTGCCAAGCGACAATATTAATGAAATCGGCTTCTCTCTCGCCTGCTTGATTGGTGCGAGGACGATTGATCGCCACAGTAAACGTAGCAACGGCAACGCCATTTGGCGTATAACGAAGTTCAGGATCTTTTGTCAGGTTGCCGATGAGAATGACTTTATTCATCTTGGTTCCCCCTCTGACCGCGACAGTGATTACTTCTCATCACGAACGAACATGAAGCGAATTACGTCGTCGTTAATTTTCATCAGACGCTCTGCTTCCGCAACAGCATCGGAATTCGCTTTGAAGTTCATCAAAACGTAGTAACCTTCACGGAACTTGTTAATTTCATAAGCAAGACGACGCTTGCCCATTTCTTGAAGTTTGGAAATTTCGCCGCCGTAGTTGGTTACGATCTCGCTGTAACGGGCTACATTGGATTTCACTTTCTCTTCTTCAAGGTCTGGACGCAATACATACATAACTTCGTATTGACGCATACCTTTTCACCTCCTTATGGACTTTAGCGGCCCTTATAGGGCAAGGAGCGAGTGCTAAAACGAAACGCATAAAACATGCACTCCACAAATACTCGCATTATCGTATTATAGCAAAGCAAATCTCGCGCTGCAAGGCCCGGTTCTAGACGTTGAAACGGAAATGCATAACATCTCCATCCGCTACCACGTACTCTTTCCCTTCAAGACGGTACTTGCCGCGCTCACGTGCTGCAGCAACGGAACCAGCATCTACCAGATCATTGTAGGCGATGACTTCCGCACGGATAAAGCCGCGTTCGAAATCGGTATGGATGACGCCCGCTGCTCCGGGAGCTTTGGTACCACGACGAATCGTCCAAGCGCGAACTTCTTGCACGCCTGCTGTAAAGTAAGTAACCAGTCCCAAAAGCTCGTACGCAGCGCGAATCAAGCGATCCAGTCCGGATTCAGAAAGACCCAGCTCCTCAAGGAACATGTCTTTATCTTCGCCTTCCAGCTCCGCAATTTCCGCTTCTACCTTGGCACTGATTACGACGACTTGTGCACCCTCGCTAGCCGCGTGTTCCCGTACCGTTTGCACATGCGGGTTGGTGTCAGCATCCAAAATGCCGTCTTCCGCCACGTTGCACACGTACAGCATCGGCTTAATAGTCAACAGGTGCAAATCGCGAACCCATTTGCGCTCCTCGTCATCCAGCTCTACACTGCGTGCTGAATTTCCTTCTTCAAAAGCAGCCTTCAATTTCTCCAGCACATCCAGCTCTTGCTTGGCTTCTTTGTCTCCGGCTTTCACTTTACGAACGATACGGTCAATCCGACGGTCTACGGAGTCGAGGTCAGCAAAGATCAGCTCCAGGTTAATCGTCTCAATATCGCTCAGCGGATCGACACGTCCAGATACGTGCGTAATGTTCTCATCTTCAAAACAACGAACAACGTGAGCGATCGCATCAACTTCACGAATATGGCCCAAAAACTGGTTCCCCAGGCCCTCACCCTTACTCGCACCTTTAACCAGACCAGCAATGTCCACAAATTCAAAAGCGGTTGGGACCACTTTGTTTGGAACAACGATCTCTGTCAATTTAGCCAAACGTGGATCTGGAACCTCCACGATACCTACATTGGGATCAATCGTACAGAACGGGTAGTTAGCCGATTCTGCACCTGCTTGGGTAATGGCGTTAAACAAGGTCGACTTCCCTACGTTGGGAAGACCTACAATCCCGCAAGATGCACCCATCTATATACACTCCTTATCATCGTCCTGACATCCTTTTAAGTATATAGATTTGGATATAAGAATACAATTGCATCCTTGTGGGAACTTCCTTGCTGTATCCTACACCAAACTGGTGGGACAAAAAAAGAAATGCTAGACTGGATGGCAGGAATAGATGAGCTTTCGGTCTATAGAAATGAGGTGTTTTCTTGAATTTGCTCCTACTCGGTGCCTCCGGACGCGTGGGCAGTCACATTCTTACACGCGCACTCCAGGATGGGCATCATGTCACCGCGTTGGCCCGTTCCCCGGAGAAACTAGCCCATCACCAAGCGGACAACCTTCGTATCATCTCAGGCAATGTTTTGGAAGTTTCCGACGTCGTACGCACGGTGAGTGGCGCAGATACCGTCATCTGCACGCTCGGTACCGACGGCTCCACTACTTTGTCAGAGGGCTTCCCTCACATCATCTTTGCCATGAAGCAAGCAGGCATCAAACGTATCATTACTATTGGAACAGCCGGTATCCTGCAAAGCAGAACGTCCCCTGAATTGCTCCGTTACCAATCCAGCGAGTCCAAACGCAAGCTGACCCGCGCCGCGGAAGAGCATCACAAGGCATTTGCCCTGCTGGAACAATCCTCTCTCGATTGGACAATCGTCTGCCCGACCTATTTGCCAGATGGCGAGCTGATCGGTTCCTACCGTGTGGAAGCTGATTTTTTGCCGGAAAATGGCTCTGAAATCTCTGTCCCGGACACGGCGGCATTCACGTACAGCCTGATTGACAGTGGCGACTATGTACGTTCGCGAGTTGGCATCGCCTATTGAATAGTAGGCATCTCTCGCAATACAAAGGCTCCCTCTCAAGTGAAAGGGAGCCTTTTTCTCGTTTCGCCAAGCTTTACTTCTCGTTGACCAGCTTCTCCAGCTCTGTCAGCGTTTCTTCAAAAATTTGCATCGCTTGCTCGATTGGCTTGGAAGTAGACATATCCACTCCTGCTGCTTTCAACACCTCGATAGCTGGTGCGGAATTGCCTGCCTCGAGGAAGTTGGTGCGGATGCGGTCGACCGCCGGCTTCCCTTCATCCATGATTTGCTTCGCCAATGCCTGGGACGCAGCAAAGCTCGTCGAGTATTGGTACACATAGTATTTATAGTTGTAGAAATGGGAAACACGTGCCCACTCCATCGCGATTTCATCATCTGAAACCATATCTTTGCCGTAATATTTCTTGTTGATATCGAGGTAAATCTTTTTGATAGCTTCGGCGTTCAACGACTCTCCTGCCTGCTCCTTGTCGTGGATCGCTTTCTCAAACTCGGCGAACTGAGTCTGACGGAACAGTGTCGAACGGAAATTCTCCAGGTAATGATTGAGCAGATACATTTTCTCGGCTTTCGTCTTCGCCTGCGCATACATGCTCTTGAACAGCAATGTCTCGTTCATCGTAGACGCCACTTCTGCCGTGAAGGTTGGGTAATTGGACGAAACGTATGGCTGCGTCTTATTGGTGTAATACGACTGCATGGCATGGCCCATCTCATGTGCGATCGTGAAAACATCGTCCAACGTTCCTTGATGGTTCAACAACACGTATGGATGAGTGTCGTACGCTCCCCATTGGTAAGCACCTGTACGTTTGTCATCGGTAGAATACACATCTACCCAGCCGCCTTCCAAACCGTCGGCCAAGACTTTCACATAGTCGTCGCCCATCGCCTGCAATCCGTTTACTACCATCTTTTTGCCTTCTTCAAACGAAATGTACTTATCGTCGGATGGCACGATCGGTACGTAAATATCGTACATGTGTAACTCATTCACTCCGAGCATTTTCTTCTTCAAGGAAATGTAACGGTGCAACAGTGGCAGATTGTCATTTACCGTATCAATCAGCTCATCGTACACCTTTGTAGGAATGTTGTTTGGATTCAGGCTCGACTCCAAAGCAGTCTTATAATGACGAGCATCTGCGTAAAAGTTATCTCCTTTTACTTTTGCCGCCAATGTCTGGGCAAAGCTGTCCTGAAAATCGATCAACGAGCTGTAATACGCTTTAAACGCATCCTTTCGCACACGTTGATCTTTGCTTTCTAAATAAGAAACGAAGTTAGCGCGGTTGAGTTGTACTTCTTTCCCGCTCTCATCCTTGATTTTCGGGAATTTTACGTCTTTGGACAGCATGCTGTATATACTCGTTGGCGAGTTGCTGAGTGGCGCTGATTTTGCCAGCAGCTCCTCCATTTCTTTTGAGAGCGAATGCGGTTTGGTACGCAGCATGTCCTCGATGAACAGCTTGTACGGTGCCAGATCCTTGTCAGCCAGCAATTGCTTCATTTTATTATCGGGAATCGCTACGATTTCAGGTTGTACCCATGCTGTTTTTTCGGAGACTAGTGTGTACATTTTCTCAGCACGGTCAGCCAGCTTTTGCAGATCGGAATTGGCGGAGTTCACATCGAGTGACATATTCGCATACACGTAAGCCTTGTCATTGAGGCGCATCATACTCATGTAGTCTTCAAACGCCTTCAATATAGAAGCAGAGGAACTGCCAAGCTTGCCTTGATACTTGGTAAAAGCCTTGGCCATCTCTTCTACTTTGGCGACATCTTTTTCCCAATCCTTGACGGTCGGATAAATATGATCGAGCTTCCATTTGTACTGATCAGGAATTTCCGCACGTGTCTGATAAACAGGCGCCTTTTCCGCAGCAACCGCAATGGCTGGAGAACTGTACGGAATGAAGGGCACTGCTACGGTGGTCAAAGTAATGGCCAAAGCCGTGATGGATGCAAACGCACGCTTCTTCAAATCTCAATCGCCCCTTTTCTACGTCTATATAGCTTTCCCAAATACTAGTTACTGTAATTATCTTTTTTTACCTGTAATTCCTTCTTAATTAGTCAAAAATTTTTAAATATTTATTAACAACTGTCAATTTATCCAGAGAAAATTCATTTTTGTGGATAAATCTGTGGATAACCCCTAACGCACAGGTGGTTTCCCCCTTTACCCTCACTCCACATCTGTCCCAACACGTAAAGTTGTCCACATTTTCTGTGGATAGATTGTGTATAACTTATTTTCCTAACACCCGAGACATTCGCCCATACCTCTTTTCCGCTTTTGACATAGCATGAGTATTGAAACTAGGGTAGGAGGTGTTAGCAAGTGGGTATCTTCAATGGCTTTGACGACTTCGCGCTGATCTTGGTTCTCTTCATCCTTCTCGTGATCATTGCTTGTGAGTGCAACTAATATTCCCGCTGCGATCCAACCTATCTGAAGGTAATCCTTGCTCATATGCGCATCATTACCTTCACACAAAGGTCCGTCATATTTGGCGATCGTTGTCGACTCGCCATGAACTGTCATAACGTATGTACTATCCTCCGGGGGCCAAATCACGATAGTACAAATGAAAAAGGGATGCTGCTAGTAAAGAGCATCCCTTTTTATTATGCATTTATTTGGCTCCCGTGGTAAAACTGGATCGCTGAGCAGGATTGACATTGCCCGCGGCGTCACGCAACAAGCCAGGTACTAGTTCAATCTGATAATTCTTGTACGGCTGCCACTTCCCTCTTGGTTTGACAGTCAGCATCCTCTTGCTCTTGTTCCAGGTAATCGTATGTGCGACATTGGCACCCGTATCATCAGTCAGACGCACGAGCGCCCCTGACGTCTTACTCGCAAGAATACTGCCATCGACCAAAAAGACATCCTCTGCGAACTGCATGGTCACCTTTTCCTGCAGCTTGACCTGCTTTGCCCCATGTCCAGGTAAAATAGTAGCTCGTGGTGCGATTGTATCCACTGCTTTTTTTGTGGAAAACGTGATGCTCGCTTCCGGATTTACTTGTCCACGTTCGTTTTTGATTTTTTTCGCAGGGATCATTACGTGAAAAGATTGCCCTGCCTCCAGGTTACCCACAGGGTCGATCGTGACCGTTCGCTGTGACTTGCTCCAATTTACTGCAAAAGGTATTCTCTTCTTTTTGCTATCTGTCAGCTGAACGATAGACAACCACGATTGATTCGTCAGCTCTTTGTTGTTCATCAGACGAATGGGCTGTGCAAACGTAATCGTAATCAGTGATTCAACAGAGACGTCCGCGGATTTGTCAGTTGGCGCCATCTTCATCCCCCAGGATGATCCATCCGCTCCCATCGCCGGTTGAGCTGCCAGTAACAAAAACATCACCATACCCAGTACCTGTAGCCATTTGCCTGTCCCTTTTTTCATCGTATCCCCCCGTTTAGAACGGCAGGGAGCTATCCACACACGACTGCTCCCTCTCACCGTTTACGGGCATTGTAAAAAAAGACAACGCGGTCATACAAACAAATTTCTATCTCAAGACTGAGTCTCGTCTTCTGCATGACTCAAGATCTTTTTTAGCTTTCGTTCAAACTCTAGTCGTGGAATCATCACACTGTGTTCACAACCCGTGCATTTTATGCGTACATCCATCCCCATTCGGATGACTTTCCACGCATTCGTCCCGCACGGATGCGGTTTTTTCATTTGAACGACATCCCCCAGTTCAAATTGCTTCCGTTCCATTTTTGTCTTGCTCCTTTCTCTCTACGCTTGCCCCAAGCCTTGACCTTTGCCTTGCATCGCGACAATTTTCGGATACGGAATCTGAATGCCGCGTTTTGTGAATTCTGTCCGGATCATAGCCCGCAGGTTACGGTTTACTCCGTGGTGTGTATTTGGTTTACATTCTGCTGTCACCCTCATAATCACTTCCGATGGGCCAAGAGCGTGCACGCCGAGAATTTGAGGCTCTGCCACAATGTCTGTTAGCTCGGTTTGAGCGAGCTGCAGCACTTCCTTCAAGACTTGCTCCACTTGGTTCAAGTCTTCTTCATACGCTACAGATACATCCACGACAGACAATGTATTTTGCAACGAGAAATTTGTTACCTGGGTGATCGTTCCATTAGGGAAAATATGCACTTCCCCTGTCCAGCTGCGAACGCGCGTGATTCGAAGACCGATTTCCTGTACAGTTCCTGTCATATTATTAATGGTCACGACATCCCCGACCGCAAACTGATCCTCAAAGATAATGAAAAATCCGGTAATAATATCACGCACCAGACTCTGAGCGCCAAAACCAACTGCCAATCCCAATACCCCTGCACTCACCAGAACAGGCTTTAAATCAATCCCCAGCAACTGCAGAATCATGAGAATCGCTAAAAAGTACAAGGTGTACCTTACGACGTTGTTAACGAGTACCCTCATAGTATCGACGCGTCGCTGATCCATCTGGATTTTGCTGCCTTTTCGATGCTGAAATACCCGATTAACCGCTGCCTGAACGACAGATACGACAATTCGTGAAATCACGATAATCGCTACAATTTTCAACACAATCGTCCCGAGGTTCATCCACATGTCGGCATTCGTTATATAATCGTAAATTTGATTATAAAGTGACGTAAACAATTTTCCATCTCTCATTCTTCCTGCTCCCTTCTGTTTCCTTTCTCGTCGATTTCCTGATAGCGATCAGAAAACTGCCGAAAATAGCCTCGAATGATCACTTGTTGTTCATCCATTATCGTCTTCGCCTGTGAGTAATCTGGCAGTGGAAACTCTATGGAGAGGGCACAGCCTGCCGTTATCTCTTTTGGGGTCGGTCTTGTGTCAATCTCTATATCCGCATACTCCAGCAGCATCTCTGCTCGCAAAGCTTGCTGTGTGGAATCAAATGCGATCAGTACCGTCTCTCCTCCCACTTTTCTCCCTCCCTACGTCCTGACGACCAATCTTTTTTTTGCAGTCAGTATCAGGCAAGCTTCTCCTATTGTACCTGTTCGCCCTTGCTCTTGCCAGTTTCGCTGATTTTTCAAAACCTACGTAACCTTCCCATTAGCTGGTATAAAAATGCCTTTTCGGTACTATACTGTGAATACTCTTCAAATCTAATCATTGACGATCGCAAGAGTGGGGGTAGCCATGAATACATTTGAGAATCGCAAGGATAATTTTTTACCACCTTTTAAAGTGGAATATCGCAGTGAAAACGCAGATGAACACCTGGCTCTACACCTTGCTCAACGCTTTCGCTTGAAGCCTTTTGAAGAAGAAATTATCTTGGTTTGCATTGGGACAGACCGTTCTACTGGTGATGCGCTCGGACCTCTCGTAGGGAGCAAACTGCAAACGCACTCATCCCGATTGCTACAAGTGTACGGGACTTTAGATGATCCTGTCCACGCGATGAATCTCACGGATAAGCTGGAATTCATCCAAACCAAGCATCCAAAGGCGACAGTTATTGCTGTTGATGCGTGTCTAGGCCAATTCAGCCACGTCGGAAATATCAATGTGATCAATGGACCGCTAAAACCAGGAGCAGGCGTCAAAAAAGAGCTTCCAGCCGTCGGTACTTTTCACATTACAGGAATCGTCAATGTCGGAGGCTTCATGGAGTATTTTGTGCTCCAGAATACCCGATTGGCTGTTGTCATGAATATGGCTGAAATCATTGCATCCGGATTATCGAAGGCTGTTTCGTTAGCCTCTGAGGAAAGCCGCTTGGGCAGTATTTAACATCATTTACCCTAGCACGTGCTTACCCTCGTTCAAATAGGTGACAAGACTTGTTTTCCTCCCCCTCTGGGTAAACAAGTCTCTTTTTTTTACCCACAAATACGCAAGCTTTTCGGCAAAATTTCTACGCAAATCGGTGTTTGTGCCACGATCTCACCATCTGCATGCACAAACAATGGCCTCTGTGTCTCCACCAAGATCTGTCTTCCTCGAAAGAAACGGATCTTGGGATGATTGACGTGCGCACCTGTAAATATTTGCGGGAATGCACGTAATAGCCCCAACCGTCCCACGTTACTCACCACGCAAATCTCCGCGAATCCATCATCTGACACGGCCCCTGGGCAAATCAACATACCGCCACCGTAATTGGGGATATTGGCAATCGTTATGAGCCAAGCGCGTTCGAATGGGATGACTTTCCCGTCCACCGTCAACGTCACCGGACATGGCCGATACGTACACAAAACCCGAATGACCGACCATATATACGCTACCTTCCCCAGCTTGAAGCGGTTCAACCACTTTTTGTAGCTCGCTTCGTTGGTCGTTTTCGCGACCTCCCCGTCAAATCCCGCTCCGACTGAATTCACAGCGAGACGACCATTGATTTTCAACAGATCAATCACTTTTTCTCTTTTATCCGACATGATTCGCTCTATTGCCTGAATAGGATCATTTGACAAACTATGCCCTCGCGAAAAATCGTTTCCGGACCCAGCAGCCACGTGTCCAAGTAAGCAACCTTTTCCCGTTTGATACATGCCATTTACTACTTCATGGACCGTTCCGTCCCCTCCGACAGCAATGATTTTATTTACTCCCTCTTTTTCGATCAGTTCAACAGCTAGGTTCTCTGCCTCCCCCTCTCTCGATGTCTTCCTCACGTGATAAACGGCTCCCTGCTGCCTTAGATTTTGTTCTAGATGGTCCCATATTTCTTTTCCTTTTCCATTGCCCGCCACCGGATTCACGATAAATCCTATCATCGCTTTTTTCTCTCCCAAAACGTCTATTAGTTGATCTGCGGCCCTTTTTAATTTTTTGATGATTCTCGACCATTCTCTCGCTTCTGTTCCAAGCTCCGTACTGCATGACGTTTTATTGCTTTTCTGTTGATCTTATGCGCTTATTCTACCATCCTTGATCATGATTTTGGCTCTGAATACAGTAGTCCCTTGTTATTTGATACCACTTTTTATGATTCGACAAAAAAAAAGACCCTTCTCATTTGAGAAAAGTCTCATTATTGCCTTTTTCCTTATAAAAACAGCTTAGAAAGCCATCCTACAATCGGCACGCCAAGTGCAGCAATGACCAAGGCTGGCAGCATATTTGCGACGTTGATCTTTCTGATCTCCAGAATGTTAATCCCGATCGCGATGATCATCAACCCGCCTACTGCTGTTAGTTCGACAAGCATCGCATCGAGCGTAGTCTGACTTACAACATTGTAGATCTGGGTCGATAATAAAGCAATTAACCCTTGATACACAAACACGGGAACAGCTGAAAATAGCACGCCAATTCCTAACGTCGAGCTAAAAATAATAGCTGAAAACCCGTCTATTAAAGCCTTCGTGTACAAAATATCATGGTTATCGCGAAGCCCACTATCCATTGCTCCTAAAACACCCATCGCTCCGATGCAATAGACCAATGTCGCAGTAACAAACCCCGTAGCAACGCTGCCTTGTTTATTCCCCCCGAGCTTCCTTTCCAACCACTGACCAAGACGATTCAATCCTTTTTCAATGCCAATCAATTCACCGATGATAGCTCCCAGCACGACGCTGACAATCATCAGCAAAAAGTTTTCCGTTCCAAGACTCATCTTGATTCCCAGCAGAATGACTGCTAATCCGATCCCTTGCATGACTGTCTGGCGAATCGAATCGGGGATTCGGCTCAGCAGTCGACCTAACAAGGCTCCAACGATAATAGCAGCCGCATTTACCAGGGTTCCCAACAAGATCACGTTTTGTCTCCCCCTACAGATACGTTACACGAAGGCAGATGCGATCTCCCGCACTGCTTGAATAAGCGCTTCTGCGTCTTTTTCTGTATTAAAAATGCCATAGCTTGCCCGAACAGCGCCTCGTTGTTCTGTTCCTGCCGTTTGATGACCTAGCGGAGTACAATGGTATCCCGATCTCGTAGCAATTCCGTATTGTTGGTCGAGGATAAAGGAAACTTCGGATGCGTCGACTCCATTAATATTAAACGAGACAACTCCGACCCTCTCCGTTTCTACACCCGGTCCATATACTTCTACCCCAGGGATTTCTCCTAGTGCAAGTATCGTTTTTTCGACCAGTTCCCACTCATGCTGGCGTATATGCTCTACACCTTTGTCCATCACATACGTCACACCCGCTAACAATCCAGCAAGTCCAACTGTATTCACAGTCCCACTCTCGTAACGATCCGGTCTGGTAGTAGGCTGATCGATCGCTTCAGACTGACTGCCTGTTCCACCGTGAATCAACGGTTCTAGATCAATGTCGTTATGTACGTACAGAGCTCCGGTTCCTTGAGGGCCGTACAACCCTTTGTGTCCTGGAAAGGCAAGCATATCGATGTGCATCTCTTCCACATGAATCGGCAATACCCCAGCGGACTGTGACGCGTCGACCAAAAAAGTAATCCCGTGCTGCTTGGCCAATGCCCCCAATTCAGCAATCGGCAGGATCACTCCTGTCAAATTGGACGCATGACTGACGACCATAAGGCGCGTATGGGGCTGGATCGCCTGTTTGAAATCCTCCAGATGAAACAGATGATCGCCTCTTGGTTCTACATACGTCACTTCGACATCACTGGTTTTACGCATATACTCCAAAGGGCGTCTCACAGAGTTATGTTCCACCGATGAGGAAATAACGTGATCACCTGGCTTTAAAAAGCCTTTAATAGCTTGATTCAGAGCCTGAGTCGCATTTAGATAAAAAAAGAGGTTATTCGGGTTTTGAATCCCAAACAACCGCGATAATTGCACTCGTGTACGAAACACGGTCTTGCTAGCTTTCATCGCCAAAGTGTGTCCGCCTCTGCCAGGGTTTGCAGCAAAATCCTCGATAACCTCTGCCATCATTTCCTTTACTGCCGGAGGCTTTGGCCAGGTAGAAGCTGCGTTATCCAAATAGATGATCGCCATGACTACCTCCTACGCTCACTTTTCCGCTTGTAATAGATCAATAATTCGTTGCAGATCTTCCTGCGAGTAGAAATCAATTTCGATCTTCCCTCGCTTGGTCCCCTTCTTGATCTTGACTGAGGTACCAAATCTGCTCCGCAAGCGTTCTTCTATTTCCACCAAAACAGGCTCATGTTTCGCTGGTTTTTTCTTTTTTGTTTCACGTGAAACATTCAATTGTTTCACTAGCTCTTCTAATTGACGAACACTCAATCCTTTTTCGACAACGTCTTTCGCCATCTGGAGCTGAACCTGCTCCTTATTTACCGTCAATAGTGCACGGGCATGTCCCATTGAAAGCACTGCTGTTGATACCATTTTGCGAATTTTTTCCGGTAATTGCAGCAGTCGCATCATGTTAGCGACGTGTGGTCTGCTTTTTCCAACCCGCTGTGCCAGCTGTTCTTGCGTGTACTCGTGATGAGCAATCAGCTTTTCGTATGCTTCCGCCTCTTCCAACGGATTTAGGTTTTCCCGTTGGAGGTTTTCTATCAATGCAATCTCCATCAGCTGCTGGTCTGTATAGGCTTTCACTACGACAGGCACCTGTTTCAATCCACACAGCTTGGCAGCACGAAGTCTTCTCTCACCCGCAACCAATTCATAACCCTTTATACTTTTCCGAACGATCAACGGCTGTATAATGCCATGCTCTTTGATCGATTGTGCCAATTCGTCAATAGCCGATTGTTCGAATTCTTTACGGGGCTGATATGGATTGGGACGAATCTCACTGACGGAAACCTCTTTGACCTGTTCCCCTTCCTCAATGAGATTGGACGTTATAAGTGCATTCAGCCCTTTTCCCAAACCTCTACTCATACCCCTACCACTTCCTTCGCCAAATCGGTATAGACTTCCGCCCCCCTGGAGCGTGGATCGTACGTAATGATGGCTTGTCCGTGTGAAGGAGCTTCACTTAAGCGGACATTTCGGGGAATAATCGTTTTGTACACTTTTTCTTGAAAGTACTTTTTCACTTCTTCTATGACTTGAATACCCAGATTGGTTCGAGCATCCAGCATCGTTAAGACGACACCTTCAATGGCAAGCTGTGAATTGAGGTGCTTTTGTACGAGACGAATCGTATTCAGAAGCTGGCTTAACCCTTCCAAAGCGTAATACTCACACTGAATGGGAATGAGTACCGAATCAGCCGCAGTCAAAGAATTCACTGTCAAAATGCCCAAAGATGGCGGGCAATCAATGATCACGTAGTCATATTTGTCTTTTACTACTTCCAGAGCTTTTTTCAAACGAACTTCACGAGAGATCGTTGGGACTAGCTCAATTTCCGCTCCTGCCAATTGAATGGTGGCCGGAATAATCATCAATCCTTCAATGTCCGTTGGCAAAGTGGCATCGACCGGGCTTATGTCGTTGATCAATACATCATAGATACAGTATCGCACATCGGCCTTGTTGACTCCGATCCCGCTGGTCGCGTTCCCCTGTGGGTCAATGTCCACCAGTAGCACCTTTTTCCCCAATGCGGCCAGACAAGCGCTTAGATTGACGGACGTAGTTGTTTTCCCGACGCCGCCTTTCTGGTTCGCAACCGCAATGATTTTACCCAACTTCTCCACCTCATTTTTTTCGTGTAGGAAAGTGTGAGATCGCCACAAAAATCTGGTGATTCGCTTACAAAACTTTCCGGAAACGCATAGCCGAGCCATCTAACATCACTCGGGCTTGTCCTCTGCTTGAGAGAACTTCAATAAAATTAGATACACGACAATTCCTTTTGGTATAACCATGTTACCAGATTTGGCACCTTGCCGTACGCTGTTTTTTTCATATTGGGTCAATTTGTCTGTATTTTTGTTCAAACAAATGTGGGAGTTCCTGTTTTTTGGTATGATTCACTTGCAATACGCGGTTTTTCGCTTCCAAACTTCCACTGAAATACCTCGAAAAAGAGCCGGCGAACGTGCAAAAGCACCTCGATCAGGGCTGTTCTTTCCTTTTACTCAAAAGGGAACCTTTTTGATCTGTTTTTCTCCACTACTTACCCTAGCAGTCTTTGAAAGAAAACAGAATTTGACCAAAAAGAACGGCGGCCCGATCGCCACCGTTCTCTTCCCTCTTCGGGAACTTGAACCGATACATATTCGATTAGAATTTACTTGTTTGTATCCTTATTTTTTGGAATTCGGATCGTAAATTGGTAAAACTCGTCATGGTCTTCTTCATTTGTTTCAACAGGCAGTCCTGTCTGCATGACCATATCGATGGATTGGCGAACCGTATTAATCGCAATCCTTGCATCCCGAGAAAAAGCCTTCCATCTCGGCTTCGGTTCCTTTTCCTGTTTTGGATTCTCTTCTGCCTCCAGAAGCTGCTTTACTCTTACTTCTGTCTGCTTCACGTTCCATTCCCGCTCGAGAATCTCTTGCAGGACTTTTACCTGCAGTTCCTTTTGTTTCAATGGAATCAACGCACGAGCATGACGCTCGGTCACCAGTCGGGCCAGCAGCGCATCCTGGATTTCCTGAGGCAGATGAAGCAATCGCAGCTTGTTAGCAATCGTGGACTGTCCTTTGCCAAGGCGCTGTGCCAGACTCTCCTGCGTCAAATTGTGCAGATCAATCAGCTTTTGATAAGCCACAGCCTCTTCAATTGCCGTCAATCCTTCTCGTTGCAAGTTCTCAATCAACGCGATCGAGGCGGTCTGCGCATCGTTAAACTCTTTAACAATCGCAGGTATCCGCTCCATGCCCAATTTTTTCGTTGCACGCAAACGACGTTCTCCTGCAATCAATTCATAATGACCGTCTCTAACGCGAACTACGATCGGCTGAATCAATCCATGAGTCCGAATGGTTTGACACAACTCTTCAATTTTCTCGTCATCAAACACCGTGCGAGGTTGGTATGGATTTGGCACGATCTCCTCTACCGGTATTTGTCTGATTTCTTCGTTGTCTGTTTTGTCGGTCAACCCGAATATGCGAGAAAATGAATCCTTCACTGCCATAGAAAATCCCCCACTTCTACCCGTTCCATCCTTGCTATTTCAAACACTATTAAATTTTTCGGAAAACTTGGGCGTATTCTTGATCGTTTTCATACACATACCAAACCTCTTGCCAATTGCTGCGGATAACAGAACAGGCACCCATAAACACAACTGTGACAACATGAGCTGCTTATCCTTTTCATTAGGTGCGGTCGTTTCAGCTTACCTGGGACGTGCCCTCTCGTTTTCCACTCAAAAGACACGAAATATCGCTAGCTTCTCCGAAAGAAAGATGAATAGCGCTAGATTCGTGCTTTGAAAAAATAATGGGGCCTATACTGCTTCCTTCCTTTTCCAAGCGTGGAAAAAGCGTTCGTATGACCTTGTAACTTGTTGAGAGAAGCTTACTCACCCTTAGCTGAACGAAAAGGTGCTTGTGTCCTATAGAAAAAGACGCTCCAAGCCCTTTCTCAGCGATAGTAAAAATCCTTTTGGCCTACACACGTTCTGCTCGTACTTTTATTTACGATTCTTTTCTAATTGTAATTCTGCAAGATTCGCCCAATTCCTGCTAATAAAAAACGTTTCACGTGAAACATCAGTCGTGGTCGTCATCGTAGCAGACGGGCCTACCGCGTCCTTTCTGCGAATCTTCTTCCTCTAAACGCTCATCAGATAAATGTGAAATTTTGGTGGCACGAAACAATCTCGGAAATAAGCGATGGAAGTCTAGCGTCAAATAGGCAAAAAAAGCCGCAATAATAGCTGTTACATACATCCCTGCACTAAACATCAGACCAATTGCCGAAGCGACCCACATCCCGGCCGCAGTCGTTAATCCTTTTACCGAGCCGTTAAACTTGATAATCGCCCCTGCTCCCAAAAAACCCATCCCTGTTACAACTTGAGCCGCGACACGTCCTGGATCATTGTTTACACCACTGGAAGAGAACCCGTATATGGAGGCAAGTCCAAACAAACAGGATCCAAAACAAACGAGGCTGTACGTACGAAACCCAGCCCCTCTACCGCGGTAGACATCTTTAATAAAACGCTCCCTCTCCCAACCCATGATGGCACCTGCCAGAAACGCCAGAAACAATCGCAATAAGATCGTAGGGAGCTCTGGTGGAAAAAAGATGGCTAGCGCAGTCTGCATGTATGTTTCATCCTCTCACAAGGCGTCAATCTTAAGAAAAAGTTACTTGTATGTATATGCCGTGAGGAGGATAGACATGCCCTTTACCAACCATACAAAAAAGGTCGCAGCTTTTGTGCCACGACCTTCCCATACACCTAACAGCTATTCCCCACTAGATCAGTGGTTTCTTGGCCGGTATCCCAGCTTTTCGCGGATAGCTTTTCGGTGTCGCTTCCACTTTTTCCACGATCACGATGTTGCGCTCTCCTGCTTCCTCCATCAGGTGGAAGGTTTCCACTTTTCGCGTCTTGCCACCCAATGTTTTGATCGCCTTTTTCGCCTCGCCCAGCTCAAGAGTCATTTCAGCGCCTTTTAGAGCGATGAAGTGCCCACCGACTTTGGCAAATGGCAGACAAAACTCGGACAGCAAATTCATTCTCGCCACCGCACGAGCGACGACCAGCTGATATTTTTCCCGATGAACCGGTTCCTGACCGCGTTCTTCCGCACGACCATGTACAGGATTGAGATTTTCCAGTCCCAATTCACTCGCTACGTGCTGTAAAAAATTCATTCGTTTGTTCAGCGAATCAATAATGGTCATCTTCAGATGCGGAAAGCAGATTTTCAGAGGGATGCTGGGAAAGCCCGCTCCTCCTCCGATATCGACTACGGATTCTACCTTGTCAAAAGGGAAAAAGAAAGCAGGTGTAATAGAATCGTAAAAATGCTTGTTATACACCTGGCCCTCTTCGGTAATTCCCGTCAGATTCATTTTTTCGTTCCATTCGACCAGCAAATGAAAAAACTGATCGAATTGTTCCATCTGACGCTCTGTCAACACAATGCCTTTGGCACCCAACGCCTCAGCAAATTGCTCTTTCGTCATCTGCTATTCTCCTTACTCTGCCGCTCCTACGCGATTATACTGCTCCAAATATACCATCAATACGGAAATATCAGCAGGAGTAACCCCAGCGATACGCGCACCCTGACCGATATTCAATGGACGAATTCGGGACATGTTTTCACGCGCTTCTTTGGACATCCCCGAAATTTGATGGTAGTCCAGGTTTTCCGGAATTCGGCGTTCCTCCATCTTTTTCATCCGCTCTACTTGCTGGAGCGATTTTCGGATGTAGCCATCGTACTTGATCTGAATCTCTACCTGTTCGGCTACGTCTGCTGGCAATGGCTCTGCAGGAGGCATCATTTGAATGATATGACTGTAGTTCAATTCCGGACGACGCAGCAGCTGCGCCAGCTCGATCACCTCAGTCAATTCAGGAGAACCAGCAGCACGCAATACCTCTTGGACGTGCTCCATATCCGGACGTACACGCGTATTGTTGACCCGCTCTTTCTCTTGTTCAATCAATTGACGTTTCGCATGAAAACGATCATGACGATCTTCGCTGATCAAACCAATGTCATACCCGATATCCGTCAAACGCAGATCCGCATTATCATGACGCAAAAGTAGTCGATATTCGGCCCGAGAAGTAAGCAAACGGTAAGGCTCATGTGTTCCTTTCGTGACCAAATCATCAATCAGCACGCCGATGTAGGCTTCTTCACGGCCCAAAACAACAGGCGGTTTGTCTTGGACACGACGAGCTGCGTTAATTCCAGCCATCAATCCTTGGCCAGCCGCTTCCTCATATCCGGATGTTCCGTTAATTTGCCCTGCAGTAAAGAGACCTGGCAGAACTTTGGTTTCCAAAGAAGGCCACAGCTGCGTAGGCACGACTGCGTCATACTCAATCGCATAGCCAGGTCGCATCATTTTGACCTCTTCCATGCCCGACATCGAGCGAAGCATAGAGAGCTGCACGTCTTCTGGCAAGCTAGTGGACAAACCTTGCACGTACATTTCTTCGGTATGGCGTCCTTCTGGCTCCAGGAAGATCTGATGACGCGGCTTATCGTTGAAACGGACGACTTTATCCTCAATAGACGGGCAGTAACGTGGTCCTGTCCCTTCGATCATCCCCGAGTACATCGGTGCACGGTGCAAATTGCCATTGATCAGCTCATGCGTTTCTTCGTTTGTATAGGTCAGCCAGCAAGGCAGCTGGTCGGTGATAAACTCCGTTGTTTCATAGGAAAACGCACGTGGTTCCTCGTCTCCCGGCTGGATCTCCATTTTGGAAAAATCGATACTATTTTTATGAACGCGTGGTGGTGTACCTGTTTTAAAACGAGTCATTTCAAATCCGAGCTCTTTTAAGTGGTGCGCGAGACGGATAGAAGGACGCATGTTGTTCGGGCCGCTTTCATACTGCAAGTCACCCAAAATGATCTTTCCGCGCAGGTACGTACCAGTCGTCAGTACGACAGACTTTGCTTTGTAACGAGCGCCTGTCTGGGTCAGAACTCCTTCACAGACTCCATCGTTGACGATCAGCTCTTCTACCATCGCCTGACGCAGCAACAGATTCGGCGTATTTTCGATCGTGCGTTTCATTTCATGCTGGTAAGCAAATTTATCCGCTTGCGCGCGCAGCGCATGTACAGCAGGTCCTTTTCCTGTATTCAGCATGCGCATTTGAATATGCGTTTTATCTGTATTTCGACCCATTTCTCCGCCCAGTGCGTCAATTTCACGCACGACGTGCCCTTTGGCAGGGCCACCGACAGATGGGTTACATGGCATAAAAGCTACAGCATCCAAATTAATGGTTAACAGCAAAGTACTGCATCCCATCCGGGCAGCTGCCAATGCCGCTTCACACCCCGCATGCCCAGCCCCAATCACGATGACGTCAAACGAGCCAGCTTCATACATAGGTACAGCGTTCACTTTGTTTTCCTCCTCCTCATTCGTACTTTTACTTGCCTAGACAAAACTGGGAGAAGATCTGGTCGATCAAATCCTCACCGACACTTTCCCCGATGACTTCTCCTAACAGTTCCCACGCTTTCTTGATATCGATCTGGATCATATCGACTGGCATCTGCCCATCAATGCCACCCAGAGCTTCGTCCATGGCCAGCTCAGCCTGTCTCAGCAGATGGATATGGCGCGCATTGCTCACATAAGTCAGATCATCCTGCTGAACGCGTCCGCTGAAGAAAATCTCGCTGATCGCTTGCTCCAACAGCTCTATGCCGGTCTCTTCCCTAGCCGAAGTCATAATGAGCGGCTGCTGCGGGAAATGACGTTTGATCTCTTCCAAATCAATCTTTTGCGGCAAGTCAAACTTATTGACGATCACGATGACGGAAAAACCTATTGCTGCCTCAAAGATTGCGTAATCATCCGGGCTCAGAGGTTCATTATAATTGAGCACGAGCAGCACGAGGTCAGCTTTTTGCAACAACTGCCTAGATTTCTCCACGCCAATTTTTTCTACAATATCTTCGGTATCGCGAATCCCCGCTGTATCAATCAGACGCAAAGGAACACCGCGCACATTGACATACTCTTCAATCACATCACGCGTTGTCCCTGCAACATCCGTCACAATCGCCTTTTCCTCTTGTACCAAGCTATTCAGCAAAGAGGATTTCCCTACATTCGGCCGCCCAATAATCGCAGTCGACAATCCTTCACGTAGGATCTTCCCTTGCTTAGCCGTTTGCAACAGCCGCTTGATTTCCACCTTGACCTCTTCACACTTCCCACGCAAGAAATTTTGAGTAAATTCCTCGACGTCGTGCTCAGGATAGTCCAGCGTCACCTCTATATGTGCCATCGCTTCGATCAGATTTTGACGCAGCTGCCGAATCAGCCGGGAAAGCTTCCCCTCTACCTGATTCAATGCCACCTTCATCGCTCGGTCGGTTTTCGCCCGGATCAAATCGATGACGGCCTCTGCCTGAGACAAATCCACTCGTCCATTGAGAAACGCCCGTTTGGTAAACTCACCTGGCTCTGCCAATCTGGCGCCGTTCTCCAATATTAGCTCCAGCACACGCTCGACAGAAACGATTCCTCCGTGGCAATTGACCTCCACGACATCCTCCCGCGTAAACGTACGTGGTTCCCTCATGACCGAAACCAGCACCTCTTCAACGAGGCCACCTGTCTGTGGATCATGCAAATGTCCGTAATGAATCGTATGAGTGTCCACAGTGGACAACTCGTTCTTTCCTTTGTATATCTTATCCACAACTTCGATCGCTTCCGGGCCACTCACCCGGATCACGGCAATACCGCCCTCACCCATCGGTGTCGCGACCGCCGCTATCGTATCGAATTTCATGATGCTCACCTCAAGCTTTCCAATCAAAACAAGTCAGCTACTAACATACTAGCTTAACAGATCGCCTCGAAAAATACCAAAAGAAAGTGCAGTCCATGGGCGACCTCCCTATCCAATAGGAAAAAGCAACCCTGCGCTTCAAGGTTGCTCGCCGCATTTCTTATCCACAGTATGATCTTTTTCCTCGAACCCCAACCCTGCCAAGGGTTATCCACAGTGGATAACATACAAAGGTCTATCCATAAAAAATAGTGCGTCCCTAACTACGCCGAAACGCCAAAAAAAGGAAGCCTACTTAGAGGCTTCCTTTGGTGCGATAACGATATAACGATTCGGTTCGTCGCCCTCGCTAAACGTAACCACATCGGAACGTTTTTGCAAAAAGGCATGAATGACTTTTCGCTCTGCCGCCGACATAGGCTCCAAGCGTACATCTCGCTTGGTCGAAAGAGCTTTTTTTGCGACCCGATCCGCCAGCTGCTCCAATGTTTCCTTGCGGCGCAGCCGGTAGTTTTCAGCGTCCAACGTGATGCGTACGTGCTTGTCCGCATGACGGTTTGCTACGACGTTTACGAGATACTGCAGTGAATCAAGAGTTTGTCCCCTACGGCCAATAATGATTCCCAGATTTGTCCCCTGGATGTCAAACAGCACGCCTTCTTCATTTGAACGTTGCTCCACCTTGGCATCTACCTTCATGTTGGATAAAACGTCTTGAAGAAAATCACGTCCCTGTGCAACTGGGTCAAAATGAAACTCTACTTCCACTTTGGCGTCCTTGGTTCCAATTAGCCCAAACAGTCCTCTGCTCGGCTCCTCCAAAACGCGGACACTAGCCTTTTCACGAGGCACACCCAACTCCAGTAAAGCCTTCTGCACAGCATCGTCTATCGTTTTTGCCGTAGCTACCACCTTTTTCACTTGGAGGCTCCCTCCTTAGGAGTAAGCTTATTGCCTTTATCGCGGTACAGGAAATAGGTTTGGACGATAGTGAACAGGTTACCGTACACCCAGTACAGCGAGAGCGCCGATGGCAACGACACAGCGATAGCCAAGATCATCAGAGGCATCATGACCAGCATCATTTTCATCTGCGGATTTCCTTGAGTCGCCTGGCCCATCATTTTGGACTGCAGATAGGTCGTAGCAGCTGCCACAACCGGCAAGATATAGTATGGGTCTTTATCGCCCAGAGTCAGCCACAAGAAAGTCTGAGACTTGATTTCCGACGTCCGGATGATAGCGTGGTAGAATGCGATCAGAATCGGCATTTGTACCAGCATTGGCAAGCATCCAGCCAGAGGATTGACCCCATTCTTTTGGAAGATGGCCATGGTCTCTTGCTGAGCTTTTTGCGGATCATTCTTGTGCTTCTCGCGGATTTTTTGCATTTCCGGTTGAAGTTCCTGCATTTTCTTGGAGCTCTTGATCTGCTTGACCATCAAAGGAAGCACAATCAGACGAATAATGATCGTGGCTACCAGAATACCCAGACCATAGTTGTTACCGAGTATCAAAGCACTCTCTTTAATCAACCAGGACAAGGGATAAACCAAATACTTGTCCCAAATGCCGGTTGCGTCAGGGCCGATTGGTGCAGCTGTCTGAGGGTTACAGCCCGACAAAATGAGAACCAGCAAAGTCAGCATAAGCATGCTGAGGGTACGTCTGCTCAAGGGATGATCCTCCTTTTCCCCGCTTCAATGAGGTTATTGATTATTTGCGTTGATCCGGGACCGGATCAAATCCGCCCGGGTGGAACGGATGGCATTTAAGGATGCGACGAAGAGCCAGCCACCCTCCCTTCCACGCCCCAAATCTTCGAATAGATTCGATCGCGT
The DNA here is from genome assembly GCF_001420695.1 of Brevibacillus choshinensis. Taxonomy (NCBI): domain Bacteria; kingdom Bacillati; phylum Bacillota; class Bacilli; order Caryophanales; family Paenibacillaceae; genus Brevibacillus; species Brevibacillus choshinensis. Next base: position 1,820,740 of record NZ_LJJB01000010.1, read on the forward strand.
AGTGAGAGCATGTAGGCGCGAACCTGCATGAAGGCGGTTTTAGTGGGGAAATGAACAGCTGATACCCACGAATAAGCCCCATCATGATTTTCGCAATCATCGCTTCACCCTCTTTTTCCATTATGTACGGGTGCCTGTTTGATCACTTTCGCCCTCTTCATGACGTGCAAAAGTGACTGCTCAATGGCTTCAAGCGACATGGACTCCACACCTGGCCGTGCAATGATGACCAGATCTAAACCAAGTGGAATCACATTTTCCAAACGCGCGACTGCTTCGCGGATCAGACGCTTGACCCTATTACGAATAACGGCATTGCCAATCTTTTTACTTACGGAAATTCCAGCGCGAAACGCAGCTCGTCCCTCCTGCTTGGCTGTATACAGGACAAACTGCTTATTGGCAGCCGAACTTCCTCGTTGAAACACTTCTTGAAACTGCTCATTCTTTTTGAGCCGGTGTGAACGATGCAAGGTGAACAACCCCTAACATCACAATTATAGTAGAAAACGCAAACAGCATCTACCAGTATATCCTTGTTTCGTTCACTTTTTTCCCTCAAGGGGAAATAGGATACAAGAAATCTAAAAAAAAGAATGCTCGACCCGTCCTTTAAATGAAAAAAGCCGGTAAATTCCTTGTCCTGTTTTCAAAAAGGCCCTCCTACCCTCTCGTAATGCCTCATCCTTTCGGTAGCTAGGTAATCATTTTCCTTCCAAAAGGTTCAACATCATTGCAGGACTTCCTCTTTTAGACGAACAAAGAATTTTCCGACTTTGAAAGTAAACAAAAAAGGCCACTAAAAGTGTGGCCTAAGCGGAAAGAACTTTTCTTCCTCTTTGACGACGAGCAGCCAAGATCTTACGGCCATTCTTTGTGCTCATGCGCTTACGGAATCCGTGATCCTTTTTGCGCTTGCGATTGTTAGGATTGAAAGATGGTTTCATTACGTATACACCTCCGCCTTTACAGACATTCTTTCGCATTATAAAAAGATATGCCTAAAAAGTCAAGTGACAGTGGAATTTCATTACCAAGGCAAATATCCCCACAAAACTATTTCCCAAAGGTTATACTAGCCTGTGGATATCGTTTTATCCACAAAAACAAAATTCGACAAGATTATCTACAGCTTGTACACAAAATATAGACGTGTGAATATGTGACCAGCACCAGTGGTTGTGTTTGTGGATAAGTATGAAAAAACCATTGATGCCAAGCCTTATATCTGTTATTATGTTTTTGTTTTGAAGCGTGAATAACTCCGATAGGTCAATCGGTTTTTCCACAGCATGTGGATAAGTTTGTGGACAGATTCCCACCTGTGTGTATGTTGTTACTCACAAGGGTGCGGATAACCGTCTGCTTTTTTTCTCTTCTCCGAGTGGAATCCCTTTTTTTCGACTTTTTTTATCCACAGTCGACTACCTATGACCGTGTTGACAACCGGGTCAAACATACGCGGATAATTGCAATTTTCTACGTCATTTCCTAACTTGTATTTTCATTTTTCGGATTGCCCAAAAGGAGGGATTCTGGTTGGATGCAGCGATTAGCGAGCTATGGCGCAAGGTCCTAGCCAAGATAGAAAAATCGCTAAGCAAACCCAGTTTTGATACCTGGCTAAAGGCGACCAAGGCAACCACTTTGGAAGAAGATGCGCTGATTGTCGTGGCGCCAAACGACTTTGCCAGGGATTGGCTCGAAACCAGGTACTCTCAATTGATTACCGATACACTATATGAAGTGACTGGAATCAATATGAAGGTAAAATTCGTCGTCCTGCAAAATCCGGATGCCGCTTTTGCCGATGAACAGCCTGTTCCACGTGCGAAAGCTCCAGCTCCGCCCATGGCTGCGGATGATCAACCACCCAGTATTTTGAATCCCAAGTACACATTCGACACGTTCGTCATTGGCTCGGGAAACCGTTTTGCTCATGCCGCATCTCTAGCAGTTGCAGAAGCTCCCGCCAAAGCGTACAATCCCCTCTTTATCTATGGGGGCGTTGGACTTGGAAAGACTCACTTGATGCACGCCATTGGCCATTATGTCATCCAGCACAATCCATCGGCTAAAGTGGTCTATTTGTCGTCTGAAAAATTTACAAATGAATTCATCAACTCGATCCGGGACAACAAGGCGGTTGAATTCCGCAACAAATACCGGAGCGTAGATGTTCTTTTGATTGACGACATTCAGTTTCTGGCTGGCAAAGAATCGACCCAGGAAGAATTTTTCCATACATTTAATGCATTGCACGAAGAAAGCAAGCAGATCATTATTTCCTCTGATCGACCTCCCAAGGAGATCCCGACATTGGAGGATCGGCTTCGCTCTCGCTTTGAATGGGGCCTGATTACGGATATCCAACCGCCGGATCTCGAGACGCGGATTGCGATTCTGCGAAAAAAGGCGAAAGCGGAGAACCTGGATATTCCTAATGAAGTCATGGCGTATATCGCCAATCAGATCGACAGCAATATTCGCGAGCTGGAAGGCGCTCTGATCCGTGTCGTAGCTTATTCGTCCCTCATTAATCGCGATATTGATACGCAGCTGGCTGCAGAAGCACTCAAGGATATCATTCCGTCATCTCGCCCTCGCGTGATTACCATCATCGATATTCAGCGAGCAGTCGGAGAGGCATACAGTCTCAAACTAGAAGATTTCAAGGCTAAAAAGCGGACGAAATCGGTAGCTTTTCCACGCCAAATTGCCATGTATCTGTCTCGAGAGCTGACCGATGCCTCGTTGCCCAAAATTGGTGATGAGTTCGGTGGACGTGACCATACCACCGTCATCCATGCGCATGAGAAAATCTCTCGTGCTCTGGCGAATGATCCGCAAATGCAGACGACGATTCAATCGCTCATTGAAAAGCTCAAAGCAAATCATTAAATCTGTGCATAACGCAAAAAGCCTATACACAACTTACCCACATGTGTATAGGCTCTCTTTTACGTATTCAGTCCACATATCCACAAATCCACAGGCCCTATTACTACTTCTGTTAAAAAGATATATCCTAATAAGATATGATAAAAGCGAAGCCATTATGCGTGGCTCCAAAAAATAATGGCTAGAGAGAGGGAGGCTACGTTGATGCATATCACCGTTCAACGAGACAAGCTATCTAACGCTGTTTCACATGTAAGTAAAGCAGTTTCCAGCCGAACCACGATTCCAATTTTGACGGGAATTAAGATAAAAACAGATGACGAAGGTCTGACCCTAACTGCTAGTGATTCCGATATTTCTATCGAGGTTCAGATTCCTTTGGAAGAAGCAGGCGAATGGGGAGTAACGGTCCATCAGCCAGGCAGCATCGTTTTGACGGCTCGTATTTTCAGTGAAATCGTACGAAAACTGCCTAGCAACGAAATTCACATTCAAGTGGATGATCGTTTGGTGACCCAAATTCGTTCGGGCCAAGCTGAATTCACCATCAATGGGATGGACGCTAGCGAATATCCTCAATTGCCGCATTTGGAAGAGGATAAAGTCTTCAGCGTTCCTTGTGATTTGCTGAAATCCATGATTCGTCAAACCGTTTTCGGCGTATCCACTTCGGAAATGCGTCCAATTTTGACTGGATTGATGTGGTCTTTGGAAAAAGGTCAATTGCGTTTTGTCGCGACAGATAGCCATCGCTTGGCAAGCCGTACAGCAATGGTCGAATGCCGAGAAGATCTTTCGTTTCACAATGTAGTCGTACCGGGTAAAAGCTGTAACGAATTGGTAAAGATATTGGATGACGAACAAAATCCGGCGGATATCGTCGTAGCGGACAACCAAATCCTGGTGAAGTCCAAGCATATTCTGTTCTACTCCCGCCTGCTGGAAGGTACGTACCCGGACACGACCCGGATCATTCCTCAAGGCAGCAAAACGGAGATTACTGTCAGTACCAAAGAGTTTTTGCAGTCGATCGAGCGCGCTTCCTTGCTCTCTCGCGAAGGCAAATCCAACGTGGTAAAGCTGGTTACGCTCCCTGATGGAAGTGTAGAAATTACGTCTAATGCTCCTGAAATCGGGAAAGTAACAGACATTTTGATGCCGAAAGTGATGAACGGAGAAGAGCTGAAGATCTCCTTCAACGCCAAATACATGATTGACGCGCTTCGTGCCATTGACAGCAGTGAGATCAAAGCAAGCTTCACTGGTCCAATGAGCCCGTTCGTCATTCGTCCGACTGACCACGACTGGATGCTCCATTTGATTCTGCCAGTCCGTACTTACTAGGCGTTTTTTCGTAAAAGGATGTTTTTACGTAAAAGAAAGGGGCCCTACCATGCGTGAGGTTTCCATCAAGACCGAATATATCGCCCTTGGGCAATTTTTAAAGCTGGCTGAAGTCATCGATACAGGAGGCATGGCCAAAGCATTTCTCGCCGAAGTGCCCATTCACATTAATGGTGAAGTGGATAATCGGCGTGGCCGCAAGCTGTATCCAGGCGATGAAGTGGCGATTGAAGGCTTTGGCCGCTATCAGGTGGTCAGCCGCTGAGAGGAGCGCGCGATTCTTGTTTCTCAAGAACCTTTCGCTAACCAACTATCGCAATTACGAGTCGCTTTCCTTATCGTTTGATGGTCCGATCCAACTGTTTATTGGCAACAATGCGCAAGGGAAAACCAACGTGTTGGAGTCTATATACGTACTTGCCCTGGCCAAATCCCATCGCACGCCCCGGGATAAGGAGCTGATTGCATGGGAGGCCGACTATGCAGCCATCCGTAGTGATGTTCTTCGTCGCTACGGATCTGTTCGTTTGGAGCTGCAGTTGACAGCCAAGGGAAAGCGGGCCAAAATCAACGGAATGGAGCAACAGAAACTCAGTGCTTATGTAGGGGCTCTGAATGTGGTGATGTTTGCTCCGGAAGACCTGTCCATCGTGAAGGGAGCGCCCGCTCAACGCAGACGCTTTATCGACATGGAAATTGGCCAGGTGTCACCGACCTATCTGTATTATTTGAGCAATTACAACAAGGTATTGCAGCAGAGGAATCAGCTTTTAAAAGATTTGGCTATGAAAAAAAGCCACTCTTTGGAAATGCTGTCAATTTGGAATACCCAATTAGCCGATTTAGCGGTAAAATTGTTACGGAAGCGTTTTGAGTTCATTCGGAAGCTGGAGACGTGGGCGAAGGAAATCCACACCGGCATTACCGACGGCAGGGAAACGCTCTCTTTGCATTATGAAAATTCTTCAACAGTTACAGAAGAGCTGGCGGCAGAGCAGGCAGTGGATGTACTCCTGGCTGCCTATGAAGAAGTGCGCGACCGGGAAATCATGCGCGGGAGCACACTGATCGGGCCACATCGTGATGACTTTTCACTCAAAGTGAACGGCATGGATGTGCAAACGTATGGTTCGCAGGGGCAGCAACGCACCAGCGCGCTGTCCATCAAATTGGCTGAAATCGAGCTGATTAAAGAAGAAGTGGGCGAGTACCCCGTTCTTTTGTTGGATGATGTCTTGTCAGAGCTGGATGAACATCGGCAAACCTTATTGCTCGAGACGATTCAGGATCGTGTACAGACGTTTGTAAGCACCACGGGTGTGGAAGGCTTAAAGCATCAGGTTCTCCAGCAAGCCTCTCGTTTCTACGTGAGGGAAGGGAGCATATCGGGGGAAAGGTAGGGAAAACAGGAATGTTTATACACATTGGTGGGGATACTGTGGTGAGCACGAAGGAAGTTATTTCCATTCTTGATCATCAGACGATGAAGTCCTCAAAAATCAATAAAGCTTTCTTGCATGAGAAACGGAAAACGATTGTGGATCATAGCGAGGAAGAAACGAAGTCCTACGTGATCACCCAGGACGCCATATACTGTTCACCTATTTCTTCTCTGACGCTGAAGCGACGCGCTCAGTTCGTGGACAGCTTGGATCAGGTTCCCTTTGCACAAGCTGAAGTGGAGGAGTTGACAGAGTAGTGGATCAAGCGACAAAAGATACAAACTACGATGCTAGTCAGATTCAGGTACTGGAAGGGTTAGAGGCAGTTCGGAAACGTCCCGGCATGTATATCGGGTCTACCAGTAGCCGCGGTTTGCATCACCTGGTATGGGAGATTGTCGACAACGCTATTGACGAAGCGCTTGCCGGTTATTGTGACAATATTTTGGTAGTCATTCAGCCGGACAACTCCATCGCTGTAACCGATAATGGCCGGGGGATTCCTACCGGTATTCATGAAAAGACCGGAAAATCAACAGTTGAGACTGTATTGACCGTCTTGCATGCTGGCGGTAAATTTGGCGGTGGCGGATATAAAGTCTCTGGCGGTTTGCATGGTGTAGGTAGTTCGGTAGTTAACGCGCTGTCCGAATGGATGGACGTAGAAGTCAAGCAAAACGGTAACGTGTACCACATGCGTTTTTCGACGGGAGCACCCGATGCGGATCTGGCAGTGGTAGGCGAAACAGAAGAGACCGGAACGAAGGTCACCTTCAAGCCTGACCCGACTATCTTTACCGAAACGACCGTGTTTGAATACGATATTTTGCAAAAACGCATTCGTGAGCTTGCTTTCCTCAACAAAGGATTGCGGATCACGCTCCGAGATGCTCGTCCAGGTCAGGAGAGGGAAGAATCTTTCCACTACGAGGGCGGTATCGTACAATTCGTGGAATACCTGAACAAAAACAGGGAAGCTCTGCATGAAGATGTCATCTATTGCGAAGGCGAAAAAGAAGGATTGCTGGTGGAGGTTGCCCTGCAGTACAACGACAGCTACCTTAGCAATATTTATTCCTTCGCCAATAACATTAATACACACGAAGGCGGAACTCACGAGACAGGGTTTAAGACAGCACTGACTCGTGTGATTAACGACTACAGCCGCAAATTTAACTTCCTGAAGGAAAAGGATCCAAATCTGTCCGGCGATGATGTGCGCGAAGGGATTACTGCGATCATTTCCGTAAAGATTCAGGAGCCTCAGTTCGAGGGTCAAACCAAAACCAAGCTCGGCAACTCTGAAGCACGGAGTATTACCGAATCTGTTTTTGGTGATCGTTTCAACTCCTTCATGGAGGAGAATCCGGGCGTAGCCAAGAAAGTCGTTGAGAAAGCCCTGATGGCGTCTCGTGCCCGTGAAGCAGCTCGTAAAGCACGTGAGATGACACGACGCAAAAGTGCTCTGGAAGTCAGTGCATTGCCGGGTAAATTGGCTGACTGCTCGTCCAAGGACGCGTCTGAGTCTGAATTGTTCATCGTAGAGGGTGACTCTGCGGGTGGTTCTGCGAAAATGGGTCGCGATCGTCATTTCCAGGCGATCCTGCCTTTGCGCGGAAAAGTATTGAACGTAGAGAAGGCTCGTCTGGACAAAATCTTGGCCAATAACGAGATTCGTGCGATCATCACGGCGCTTGGTACTGGTGTAGGTGAAGACTTTGACATTGCCAAAGCGCGTTACCACAAAGTAGTTATCATGACGGATGCCGACGTGGACGGATCTCACATCCGTACCCTTTTGCTGACGTTCTTCTATCGCTACATGAGACAGTTGATTGAAGCTGGCTATATTTATATTGCGCAGCCACCTCTTTTCAGCATCAAGCAAGGAAAGCAGCTGCATTATGCTTATACCGACCAACAACGGGATGAAATTCTCGCCACGTTAAAAACGACTCCTAAACCAAATATTCAACGTTATAAAGGCTTGGGAGAGATGAACGCCGATCAATTGTGGGAAACAACGATGGATCCTGAAATGCGTACGCTCCTGCAAGTAAATCTGGAAGACATCATGGAGTCTGACAGCGTGTTTGAGACGTTGATGGGCGATGAAGTAGAACCGCGCAGGGAGTTTATCGAACAATTCGCTGCGACTGTACGTGATCTCGATATCTAAATTAAAGATTTGACCGGTCATATGGTAAGGGGCTCAGCTATTCTAGCGGTGTATTCTTATACATTTGCGGATCGCTGAGCCCTTTTTCTTGTGCTTCCGAAGAAGGTTTTCGGTGCATTTTTTTAAAAAATTTTAGACAGAGAGAAAAAAATCAGATTTTCTATTGCAATGATTAAAAATATATGCTAGATTAAAAGTCCAGAAGGAACACGGGCCTATAGCTCAGTTGGTTAGAGCGCACGCCTGATAAGCGTGAGGTCGGCTGTTCGAGTCAGCCTAGGCCCACCATTTATACACACAATTTACAATAGAGTTTTTACATGGGGCTGTAGCTCAGTTGGGAGAGCGCCTGCCTTGCAAGCAGGAGGTCATCGGTTCGATCCCGTTCAGCTCCACCATGTATCTCAATCGGCTTCAGTCCGGAAATCGAATTATTCCTCGGTAGCTCAGTTGGTAGAGCAATCGGCTGTTAACCGATCGGTCGGCGGTTCGAGTCCGTCCCGAGGAGCCATCTACGCTCCTGTAGCTCAGTCGGTAGAGCGTTTCCATGGTAAGGAAGAGGTCGCAGGTTCGATTCCTGTCGGGAGCACCTCGAAATTTTTACATATGGCCCGTTGGTGAAGCGGTTTAACACAGCAGCCTTTCACGCTGTCATACAGGGGTTCGAATCCCCTACGGGTCACCTAATTTCCCCACAAAGTGAAGCGGATGATTCAAAGCAACACCGAGTACTTTGAGGGGACCCCGACAACGAGTTGGGGATCTGGAGGCTTAGCTCAGCTGGGAGAGCATCTGCCTTACAAGCAGAGGGTCGGCGGTTCGATCCCGTCAGCCTCCACCACTATTAAAACGAAATAATCAATCATGGAGCTGTGGTGAAGTTGGAGTTCACGCCGGTCTGTCACACCGGAGGTCGCGGGTTCGAGTCCCGTCAGCTCCGCCATTTCTAAAATGGCGAAGGCCATTCTTACTCAAGCAATGGTAAGTAACGAAATGCTTGAGGCTCGGTAGCTCAGTCGGTAGAGCAGAGGACTGAAAATCCTCGTGTCGGCGGTTCGATTCCGTCCCGAGCCACCATTCATATTAATCACGCCGGTATAGCTCAATTGGTAGAGCACCTGACTTGTAATCAGGGGGTTGTGGGTTCAAGTCCTATTGCCGGCACCACCTTACAAAACCATGGTATTTACGGTGTATGAGTAAGGGAAAACAAGGACAAGCTGGGGAGATAGCGAAGTGGCTAAACGCGGCAGACTGTAAATCTGCTCCCTCTGGGTTCGGCGGTTCGAATCCGTCTCTCCCCACCATTTATTCTTGGCTGTTGGGGTATAGCCAAGCGGTAAGGCAACGGACTTTGACTCCGTCATTCCTAGGTTCAAATCCTAGTACCCCAGCCATTTGCACGAGCCATTAGCTCAGTTGGTAGAGCATCTGACTTTTAATCAGAGGGTCGAAGGTTCGAGTCCTTCATGGCTCACCAGTATTTATCCCCCCAAAAAAGTGAAGTGTGTCGTTAAAACACATT